>JAGXAG010000003.1 GCA_018971685.1 Patescibacteria group bacterium | reverse complement strand
GGCCGAGATCTACCGCTCAATCTGGATCTACAACAACGCCCGGATACATTCGTCGCTCGATATGGCACCAGCCCAGTTTGCGATTCAGGCCGCGGCGGCGTACAATTCCCAACACAAGGTCAGTGTCTGAAGAAATGGGGGAAGTACACACTGTAATAGTATGCTGACCAGTTTGGACGAAGCCATTTTTCTGCAAAATCAACCTCGCGTTCTGTAACTTTCTTATCCTTCCCGGCAAGGTTTTGAGCCAACTTGTTTCTCTTATCTTCTTGATCTTTAACCCAGGTATCAAAATCACAACGAAAAACTGGGATATCGAAAAAATACTTCTCGTTAATGTGCCTAGTTCTAGTTTGTTCCCTTTTCATATTTCAAATTCTTTGTCTATTTCTTCAAGGTGTGTCTTGAGTTCTTTTAGTCCAGCATCAAGAGCGTCAACATAAACTTCAAACTCGTAATCATCAAACTTTCGACTAATTTTAAAACCCTCAATCTTAGAAAAAACGTAGTCTAGCTTTTTTACAACTTCTTCAGTGCCCGGGATTCTCAGAATTGTTCCGAATTTACCATAACGACTTTCAAGACCTGCTCGTATTTTCTTATATCGTTCATGGTAATGATCAAAACTTGGCCAAGCAAGGTGGTCATCCCAGTGCACCCCATAAATTAGATTGATTTCGTATAATGATCTGGCATTCAAGATATCAGCAAGCTTTTCCCCTTTAAATTTTACCTTGTGTTCCTTTTCCTCTTTTTGTAATTCCTTCAGAATAGCTTCAAGTTCCGCACTGAGATTTTGATTTTGTGCATTTAGAACATCGGAAAACTTTACGTGCTTTGTTTCGGTCCCTGAGCTCATCCATAGCATGTAACTAAAACCCTCTTTCGATAAAGAGGACCGGTCTATCATACAAGAGGATACTTCGCCATCCATATACTTTGACTTACCTCTTTTCTTTTCGGTTTTTACTGGGTGTCCGATCGTCTCGTTTCTGAGTTGTCTAATCTTTGCCAACTCTGAATATTTATTACTGGACCAATCAATTTTTTTGTCTTTGCCAAATAATGCAGTTTTCAAGTAATTTACGCTATCTTGTTGTATGAAAAGTGCTTGTAAAATTCCGTATGTAGTAAGATAGGGATTTTTTACAAAATCACTTTGGTCCCTCTGGAACCCTTCAACGGCTAAACATGTATCACCGATCGTATCCAGTGCCGCACAAAACTGATTCCAGTCGCCATCATGTTTTTTCGCAAAGATATTTGTCTTCTTTATTGTAGAGTCATTAACAAAGTCGCGTATTTTAGTATTTATATCCGATACTTGAGATTTTAGATTCTCCATAGCTTTTGTGTTAGGTAATAGCTGATGTATTTTCTTCAAGATTTTTAACGGTATTTTCCAGACGTTCAATAAGGTGATTGTAGGTGAGTAACTCAATTCCATTCAAACAATTTGATACGCGCTCAAAATTATCTTTCCATACGGGATCATCCTTCTTTGTACCTAAAACGATCACACATTTTCTTATAGGCTTTCTTACATTGACCCCAATCTTTTGCAGTTCCTCGTTACTTGCTTTTTCATAAAGTCCCTTATAACCAAGAACCTCTGGAATTGCTCGGGATAGCTGGGGAGAGATGTTATATTCTGTTGTAACACCACCTGCAACTGTGGATTCTTCCGTGATCTTGAAGATTTCATCTTTTGGTGATTTCAATTCAAAAATTACGTGGTGCTCTAAATCTTGTTCAGCTAAAATATCAAACTTTTTGCCTGATACCTGCCCCTCCCTCTTGGGGTCAACGTATTCTAGACCAAAAATTAAACATCTCTGTTTTCTGAATTTGCCATCATCCTCATCAATCCAATTTTGGATGAAGGTTTCATTTTTATCTAGATTTTCCTTCAAAAATTTGATGTGCGATTTGAGTATCTCAATCTGGATATGTGGAAGCTGATTATAAAATGCAGCCTGAACAGAAGAATCAGTGAGAAACCTGGTAAACGCCGATACGAATTCATTCTGATTTATTTCTCTTTTTGGTGTGTATGTATTTATGGTCTCAAGCGAACTTAAAGAATCCATAATCTTCTTTTGAACATCCGGATGAAGGCTTTGGACCGCACCCACAATATTCTTTTCAGAAGCATTAGCTCGTATGAATTCGTCTTTATCGTTATCGGTGAAATTAATGTCTTTCAGACTTAAATTTTGTCCCAGAAAAGCTTTTGATCTGCCGCCAGTTTTAGTTCCAATTGTCTTACAGAATTCACTGTAAGAAACCATATTTATAAGGAACCCTTGTTCGATTTTTTTGAATGGCTTGGCCTCCTCATCCAATGTAAAGTATATATTTATTGCAGGATTCTCTTTGAGAAAAAGTAGGATATTTTTATGATATGGAAATTTTGTTGTTTTCCTCTTATGTGCAAAATGATCATGAAAAGAATGCTTTTTACTAAAGAAAAGTTTTTGTCCATCTGGATAGATTACCTCTCTGAAATCAGTAGGATTGACAGTCATTTTGTTTAGTCTTAAAGATTCAAATTCTCCCATTCACCCCAATCATCCTTCTCGCACTTCTCCCAGTTGTATTTTGAGTTATCGTTGATCAACCAAGCTTTATTTTTCTCAATTACAATGCCACCAAAGAGTTTTTTGTTCTTCTGCTGCGCGATGTACTTTTGAAGTGTTTCGGCCTTTGCTTTGGTGTAGCTCAATCCGTCCCGATCATTTGATTCCTTCACCTCGAAAATGCCGAGACGGCCGTCTTTGAGTCGGACCAGGTAATCCGGATAGAAAGTGTAAATAGCGGCCTGATATTCGTATTTAAGGCCGAAATAGTCCAATTTGCTCTCGCCGTTCTTCCACCACCAATCGATTTTGGCCGAATTCTTGCCCAGAAAGGCCTCGAAGGCCCGTTCAGGCTGTGAACGGTCAACATTCAGGTAACAAGGCTTGTACGCGTAATTTTTGGCCTCTACGCGCTCATCTGAAAATTCGTTGTAAAACTGTTCCGGCTTGAGCTCGAAATCGTACCATTGCTCGCTTTCCTCGATGCGATCCCGAACCTCTTGCTCTTTGACTAACTTATAGCGATCAATAGCCGTAGCCAGAATGTGCTCAAAAATGCCGCGATTTTTGTCGTGTTGGAAAATCTTTTGAGTCATGAACATTTCGTCATCCCATTCTTTCGAGCCGACAGCTTTTCTGAACCAGAGATAAATAGCGGTCTTAACAGCCGGGACCGAACGCTTCACGTTCTTGAACGAACCAAGGTTATTCTTGATAGTCTGTTCAAAGAAAAGCTGAAGTTCACCGGCTGCAACAGAGAGTTTCGCAAACGCATCTGCTGATAGATTGCCTTCCATCTGATCAAATGCTTTTGAATCGATGTAGGTGTCGGCGATCAATTCCTGCTGATATTTTTTAATATCGAGGTTAATACCTGCTTTTTCGATAGTTTTTACGCTTTCGGCTATGCCAGCTTTCTTGATGCCAAAATATTCATCAGCGACAGCGGCGAACACCGGATTAAAACTTGATGTCACATCGCCGTAATCAGCACGGGCTTTGTAGTACGACTGAAGCTTGATCGGCTTGTAAGTCGGAATACGCTCAGCCCGGAGATGCTTGATGATATTCGGATTATATTCTTCCTTTTTAACCTCGATTGACTTGAGGTTTGTGTAGATATATCCACGATTAAGCATTTCGTTTTGGTAATGCATCTGTTCCGGCATACGCAAGATGCGGCCGACGGTCTGAATCTCGAACGGAATGCTGTGTGTCTCACGGAATTTCACCAAGATGTGAGCACGCGGACAGTCCCAGCCGGTATCGATAGCTTGTTTGAATATCAAAAATTCTATTTCATTGTCTGGCTCGGAAATCCAATCAATGAGCTCTGATTTTTCTTCGGCAAGCCAGACAGCAAGTTTGCCGTTGCCTGATTTTCCGCTTCTCTCGGTAATATCTTTATCGAACAGAAATTTCTTTACTGCAGCAATTTTCTGCTCACCAGCTTCAGCAGTAGGTATTTGAATAAGAACTAGCGGATTTACATCCGATCCTTCTTTCTCGAATGCTTTCTTGAGCTCTAAACGCTTGCGATATGCGGCTTCGAGTACTGCCGTCTGTGAGTCGTCCTCATCAGCGGCGATCTTTGCGATATCTTCATTGATAATAAGTTCTTTCTTGATCATGCCTTCGTCGATCACATCTTTCGGATCGACAGAAACATATCCGGCCTCGCCCTTGCCTTTGAGGACTTTCTGCATGAAGCCAAGATCTTCCTGAACACGTCGTGGCGTAGCGCTCATCTCAAAGGTCACATCTGCTCCAATAAGATCGCGAAGTTCATTTGCCCGGGCGGTTTCCGCACTCACATGGCTTTCATCGATGATGAGAATGATTTTTCGCTGTTCACGGGTCTTTTCCAGAACATCGCGGAAATTGAGCTTCTCTCCATCTTTCATGACGATATTCTTCCAATCACCACTTGTGCGGTCCTTGCTGCGGAGTTTTTCCCAGTTTGCTACAACAACTTCATTTTGTACGATCCTCTCTCGGCCGCCACTAAATTCTTCCTCGACAGAAACGACGCGCGGAAAGCCGCCGAATATTTTCTCAAGAGAATGCTTGCTTTGGAGATGCAAGTCGCCCTTGCCAATACTCATCCAAATGAAGCAGAGATCTTCTTGCGGAAGTTCCTTGATAATCCCTTCGATGAATTTCGCCATCATCACCGTCTTGCCGGAGCCGGTAGGTGCCTGGAAGACGCAGAGCTCGCCCGGACCATCATACGAAAGAAGCTTGATCGCATTTTCGATCAGCTGTTCGACTGCTCTTTCCTGATATGGTTTTAAATCAATACTCATAAATTTGTTTGTAGACATCCAATATTTTCTGCGGAATCGGCTCGAGTGTCACATTATCCCAACCTTTGAAGTCCTTCTTATCGAGCCCGAGCGGATCAAGCGTGAAGCAGTAGAGGACTTTGTCACCATCGAACTTATCCAGGTCCTTCTTAAGATCCTTTAGACCGGACCGCTCAAGAGCGTAGTACGCAGCAAGAATTTTATTACCGTGCTGGAATATTCGATATTCGTCGTTGCTTTTTACCTCATCAAACACATTCTCGCGTAAGCAAAGCATCTCAGTGCATTCCTCGGTAATCTTCCTCTTAGCATCATCCGGATTGGAAGTATTTTTGATAAATTTTGTTTTGAAATATTTTAGACTTGATGCTATACCAGTCAGATCAGGATATTCTTTATTTCCTTTTATAACTGCCTTTATTCTCGGATAGCACACGTCTTCTGCAATACCATTCTCGTTATTCGTACAAAGGATAAATTTTCTCTGCCCATCATCTTCTTTATTCATCAGCATCAACGCATGACCGGTAGTGCCCGATCCCGCAAAGAAATCAAGGATAGTCGCGTCCTTCTTGTTGTACAGAATAGGCGCGATGCAATCATATGTGTTATGCACGGACTTCGGAAAATCAAAATGCGCATCAGGTACCAAGGTATGTACTAATTTTGTGCCGTACTCATTTGAGTCATATCGACTATCTTGCCAGACCGTTCTTACAGTTCCAAAGTCTTTACCTAGCTCAATTTCATATCCTCCTTTAGATGGCTTCGCACGAAGAAGATTCTTGATCTCATCCACGCTTTGTCGGGCGTAGCGCCACTTCCTCTCAATACCCTTCGGATCAATCGGGTAAATAAAATACTCGTCATCCTTTTTAATAGTCTGCTTCTTTGGGTGCGTCTCGTTTGGCACAACATCACCAAATCCCACGACTTTGCCATCTTTAACAATAATCGGATAAAAACAATTTCTTGCATCAGTTCGCAAAGATTCGCCGCCGTTATCTCTAAGATTTCTCCAATCGATATCTTCCTGCTTTATCTTTCTTGGACCGATAACCTTCTTACCGGCTGGGAAGCAGAAATATGCATATTCATTCGTGTACGAAAAATTAGTGCCTTGAATACCCCTGGGGTTATGAACGATCGTGACACAGTGTATCTCATATCCTTCAAAAACTTCTTCGAGCAACATTCCTAGCCGACTCAGTTCATTTTCATCGATAGCACAAATGAGCACCCCGTCTTCAGTTAGTAATCTTCGAGCAAGTCTCAAACGCTTGCTCATCATTGAGAGCCATTTGCTATGACGATACGTATCGTTACTATCGACATAATCGTTGTTGTATTTCCAATCAGTCGAACCTGTGTTATACGGCGGATCAATGTAGATCACATCAATCTTACCCTGATGCGTAAAATTCAAAACAGAGAGAGCGTGATAGTTATCACCCTCGATGAGGATATTGATTGGCTTTGACTGGTCCTTATCAACAATTTCCTTACCCTTAATTTCCTTCAACACCGGCAGGGCATTTTGAGCATCTTTCTCGAATTGCTCCTTTACCTTTTCTTCGTCCCAGATAAGGCCATATTTCTTTCGAGACTCTAGTTTCTCGACGATCTTAACAAGATCCTCTTTGCTTAGAGTTGAGTAATCTTTTTCGACGCTCTTTTGTTTTTGGTTCACAACAGGATTCATAGTTTTAAATTTCTATTGATTGAATATATTCTCTAAACAATCTCACCTTCTTACCCTCATCTGAATTGATCAGGAACGGTTCAATATCCCTGGCCAGTTCCTCAAAGTTTAGGTCGGCAGTCTTCGAAAGCAGGCTATCCTTCAACTCCTTGCCATTCTTTATACCAAGCTTCTTTTCAAGGTATTCGTAATTCGGCTTGGTCTTTGGCATGAGGAAAACAATATCGAAAAAGTCGCGTCCCTTGGCCCGGGAGCGATTGAGTGCGGCAAAGATCTTCTGGGAAAGTAGAATATCAATAGGGGTAACAAAAATTTGTGTGAAGACATCAAACTTGTTCAGAATCTTTGCATCTTTTGTGTAATCGAATACATGCGGCATTGTATCGATCTGAATCAAAATCTTTTCCTCACGAAGGGGCGACATTTCGTTATCAAAAAGCACGCCCGGCATCCTGATGTAGGACCGGTATGCACCCTTAAACACATTCTTTATTTCTACTTCGTATCCTTGTAGCTCCAAGCCCTTCTTAATCTCATTTGCCAGATCGGCAAATTGTTCCTTGGTAATACCAAAATTATCAAAATCAAGATCCTCGGAGAATCTGGTGTTGCCATAGATGATTCTGAGCGCTGTGCCGCCAAGAAAGATGAGGTCCTTGGCATACTTTGAGTTGAAAATAATCTCGAGAATCTTGTATTGCAAATATTCTCTCAAGATATTTCTCTTGAAAGGCTTCTCATTATCCGGATAGTATTGTTCGATGTTCTTAAGACTGAGCATGTTCGATATATGTTAAAAACTTCTTGACCCTCTTTCTAAGCGCGTTATTGCTGAATACTTCGAGGTACTTGTTAAACCTTTCCATATTTACCTTACTCTTGAATTCAGCAGCATTGAAACGCAATCCTTCGAAGTCTTCCCGGGATTCTAACTTGGCGTTGAGATAGAGATAATCCAAAACTGCCTTTTCGATTTCTGCCACTTGATGGCTGTGACCTTCATATTCGCGTAATTCATACCCGAACATAAGCTCCGGGCGAATATGCCTGTAGCTAAAATCTCCGATCGGAGTCTTCAGGGTCTTTGTGTTCTGTGAAGTGACTGAAGTTATCCCGTACACAGCTTCAGGGATAAGTCCGTAAAGTGAAAGTACCATCTGAAGTGAAATGTACGACGGCTCATAGATGCGATTGGCGATCGTGTATAAAATCTGCTCATTAACTTGTAGATCCGCGAACATGTAAAAGCTCTTGCGAACCTTCTTTATGTAATTCTTCTTCTGCCACTCATTTAATCGGCGCAAGTCAAAATCTGCCTCAAGCTTCCGTATGTCATTAAGGCTAAAAACTGGGTAATTCTTCAATTGTTCTCTAAACTCTAGGTATTGCATATATTATATGGATATATCTCTGGAACATGTTAATTTTAACATATTTCGGAGATATTGTAGCATAAAATGTCCTTTTTTGCACAGTACAGTGTAATTAGTGGACAAAATGGGATAACAGCAGATCCGGCCAAATATAGTTAACAAAAGCCATGTTTGGCCCTAATTACTAACTTAGGCCTTAAAAATAGGGCTTTTTGAGAGTGAGCTTGACAGCTTATATTATACGTGCTAAACTATGCGTAGTTTTGAAAAAAGCTTTTGTGTGGCTTAACAACCTGGCTTCTCACGGAGACCAGCACACAAGAACCATAGTTATGAAAAACCGAACGATAAGTAACGGACAAACGGTTAAGCCTGGCAGCACTCCGCAGAAGCCCGAAAACAAGAAACTTCCGCGACGTGGGTTCATCTACCAGGTCGAGTTCTGTCCGAACCCAGACTGCATCCGGATCAACACCCGGACTCGTTTCCCCGAAATTGACGATCATGGTCTGGACCTGCGGACCGTCGTCAAGAACGCCAACAAGCCCGGCTGGGGCATCAAGGGAAAGATCCATCCCTTCTACAAGGATTTGGCGAAGATCCACGGCCTGAAGTCCGCCTCTGACACTGACGGCTACAGCCTGCAGTGCCTGAAGGTGAACAGCCTCTTCAACTGGGAAGACATCCTTCCCAAGATCCTCAAGGCTATCCAGGTGCATGTCGCCAAGAAGCGCAAGATGGTGCCGGCCGGCCCCGCCAAACGCCCGACGCCGGAGGAACTTTCCTCGCTGCGCCGCGAGATGGACTTCTTCGGAATGTAGTTCTGTCTGTTTAGACCCCAAGCCCACTGGTTCAACCGGTGGGCTTGATTTCTTAAATATTAGTAAATATGTTTATACAACCGCCGCCAACTGCTCCCTCGTCGGCTTCGTGAGCTTAAAGATCCCATCCTTCAGATTCGGTATGTAATGCAGCTCTTTTGTGGTGCGGAAGTACGTGGTGATATCTGTCACCAAGCGGAGCAAGTGATATGTACCACATTTAGTAGACATTAGCCGGCTGGTTTTTTGTAAAATTATTGATAATTGATAATTTTTATCTCTGATTTATGTGAAGAATAACATAAATCGAAGATATTTTATGATATTTGACAGAAAATCTGATAGAATAACATTATGCTCAAAAAGGCAATCTCCGCGGGTGTGGTGCACAGCTTGCCGGAAGATTTGAGGAAGACCCTTGCTTCCAATCAGGCGGCACTGGCGGCGTGGGAAGATATAACTCCGCTCGCGCGCAACGAGTGGATTTGTTGGGCCGTATCAGTCAAACAGGAGAAAACGCGCAAAGATCACATAAGGAGAATCGTATCCGAACTCATAGACGGCATGCGCAGACCGTGTTGTTGGCCCGGCTGTATGCATCGAACAGACAAACCGTTAAGTCCTTCGCAAAGATTCGTGCTCGGCAGACGAACTAAAAAACAAAGACGATCATCTCGTTGACTTCCCTGCCTTGCAACGCTAATATCGGTAGCACCGAATATGAACAGGAAAATGTGGCTAAAAATAGCGGCAGGAACAGGCGTTTTCGCGTTGGTTGTGTGGGGACTGATCGCGATATTCTCGAAACATCCCCAAGATTACGCCATGGCGACAGTCTCGCTGCGCGATCTTACCGAAACCGTCACCGGCAACGGAACCGTCGAACCGGACCAACAAGTGTCTCTGGCGTTCAACATGCAGGGCCTGGTCAATTATGTGTCCGTCAATGTCGGAGATACCGTCAAGAAAGGGCAGGTTTTGGCATCCCTCGATGCCAGTTCGCTATCTGCCCAGCTTGACGGCGCCAAAGCCGACCTTATGTCCGCGCAAGCCAATCTTGCCTTGGCTAAAAAAGGCGCCAGACCTGAAGAACTTGCCATATACGCACAAAAATATTCCGACGCATCGTCCGCTTTTATTACCGCAATGAAAAACGCCTACCTGGAAAACGAGGACGCCGTACTCAATAAAGCCGACATGGTGTTTGTCAACGGTCCGACCGCCAACCCGACCATAAACATAAGAACCCAGAGCCAGGCCGAACAATTATCCATAAATAGCGAGAGAATCTCGATCAGTGACAAATTGAACACTTGGAAACAAGCCTTGTCGGCCGTAAATTCAACGGCCACTTCAAGCGACCAAATAAAACCCGCCATGTCAGCTACCGATGCGGGGCTGTCAGCCGTCAAATCATTCACGGACCATCTGGGCACCATCGCCGGCAATCTGTCCGTCGGCAATTCCGGCATGAGCCAATCGGCCATCGACACCGTGGTCGCCGCAGTAAATGGCGCCGCCCAAGAATCCAACAACGCCGCTACCGCCGAACAAGCGGCCGAAGCCACCTGGAGTAATGCTCGAGATTCTCTGGCCTTGGAAGAAGCCGGCTCTACGCCGGAAGCCATACAGTCGGCCCAAGCGGCCGAAGCCAAGGCCCAGGCCAATGTAGAAGCCCTGCAAAGCCAGCTGTATCATTCGTATCTGATTGCGCCCTTCGACGGCATCGTGACTAACGCGGATCTCAAGGTCGGACAAGTATTCGTGCCGGGAATATCATCCAACGAAACCATCGGGCTCATGTCGTCCGGAGATTTCAAGGTGGAGATACTGGTGCCAGAAACTGACATAGGCAAAATCGCCGTCGGCGACAAAGCCGCGATAACCTTGGACGCTTACGGCCCGTCGCAAGACTTCCCCGCCGCGGTTTCGCTCATTGATCCGGCGGAAACCGTACAGAACGGCGTCAATTCTTACAAAGTGACTCTGCGATTCGATAATGCCGCCGATGCCAGAATAAAATCGGGGCTGTCGGCCAATGTTTCGATAACGGCAAAAAGTGTATCGAGCGCCATCGCCGTGCCGGCAAGTTCCATCATCACGAAAGGATCCGGTAAATATGTGCTGGTAAAAGATCCGAAGTCTGCGGCATTTGCCGAGAAGAAAGTAACGATCGGCATAGAGTCCGCTGACGGTTATGTCGAGATACTATCGGGATTAAACACAAACGATACTGTAGCCGATTTCGGCTCGGCGAATTGACACAAAACCAAGATGGCTGAAGAAAACAAAGACAACGGCATCGAAACCGAAAACAAACCAAAAGAAAGCGTGTTCCGGCGCTTGACCAAAAACATCTGGGTGACTTCCATGTTGGTCGGAGTGATCGTCCTCGGCGGTGCCGCCGGGATCATATACTGGGCGATTTCTTCGCAAAGAATATATACCGATAACGCCGTCGTGGAAGCGCCGGTTGCATCCATAATGCCCGCGGCTCCGGGCGTATTGAACAAGGTATTCGTAAATGTCGGAGATGTCGTGCCGGCGAATACGGTCGTGGCCCAAGTGGGCAATGAATTGCTCAAGACCAAAACGGCCGGCGAAATAGTCGATGCCAATACGGCCATAGGCAGTCTCGTCTCTCCGCAGACCGTAATAGTCAAAGAGGTCGATCCCGGAACTTTGCGCGTGGTTGCTACCATAGACGAAGACAAAGGTCTGTCGGATATAAAGATCGGCGACCAAGCAATCTTCACCGTCGACGCTTTCGGCTCAAAGAGTTACCAAGGCGTCGTGGACGAGATCAGTCCGACCGCCAGGCAAGGCGACATCGTATTCAACATATCAGACAAGCGGCCGACCAACCAATTTGATGTCAAAATCCGCTTCAACACCATCGAATATCCGGAACTGAAAAACGGCATGTCGGCCAAAGTCTGGATATACAAGCAGTGAATAATTCGAAGTTACAATGGCTGGTCTTGGCGACGGTTATCGTCGGCACCTTCTTGGGCCGGCTCGACCAAACGATCGTCAACTTGGCCTTGCCCAAGATGATAGACAGCTTCGGCATCACCGTGTCGGCCGCCGGCTGGATCGCCACGGCTTATATATTGGCCAACGCCGTCTTCGTGCCCATTTGGGGCAAGCTCGGCGACACCATCGGCCGCAAAAAAGTCTATGTGCTCGGCTTCACCATATTCATCGGCGGATCGGTTTTGGCCGGATTGGCCTGGAATTTATCGTCGATGATCGTATTCCGCGTCATTCAAGCCGTCGCGAGCTCGGCGGATTATCCCACGGCTATGGCCATATTGGCGGTCACATTCAAGGATATGAAATCGCGTGGACAGGCTCTGGGTATTTGGTCATCTTCGTTCGCGGCGGCTTCGGTATTCGGGCCGCTGATCGGCGGACCGCTCATCGACAATTTCGGCTGGCGATCGGTGTTCCTGGTAAATCTGCCGGTGGGCCTGATCGGCCTGGCCATGGCGCTGGCTTTCATCAACGAATCGGTCTCGGAAAAGAAAACCGTCGTCTTCGACTGGTGGGGCGCGACCACCCTAGGCGGCGCTCTGGCATCACTGGTCTTGGTCTTGGACAAAGGCCTCGACTGGGGCTGGCTGTCCTTGAACAGCGTTTCTACTTACGCCGTCATGATCGCGTTCCTGGTAGCGTTCGTTATTATAGAGAAAAAACATCCGGAGCCGATCGTCGACTTCAAATTCTTCAGGAACAGCATTTTCAACAACACGCTCATAAATAACTTCGTCATATTCATGGGACTGATGGGCAGTATTTTCCTCATACCGATCTTCGCGCAAACTTTCCTCGGCCTTGATGCTACAGAGTCCGGATATTTATTCATACCGATGGCTTTCTGTCTGATCGCCGCGGCGCCAATCGGCGGCAAGATGATCGGCAAAGTCGAACCGAGGTATGTGCTTATCGGCAGTACGCTTTTGTCCGGCGTCGCTCTTTACTTTTTCTCGTGGCTGGATCCGCGGTCGACTTCATGGGACATTATCTGGCCGCTTATGATCATGGCGTTCAGCATGGGACTCGGCATGCCTCAGCGCACTTCGATCATCGCCAATGTGGTACCGCACGATGAGATCGGCGTAGCTTCCTCCATTCTCGCCCTGGTCCGGAATATTTCCGGTGCTTTCGGCATCGCCATCTTCGGCACGCTTCTGCAAAACGCCACTTATGACAAAGCGATCGCCATAACACGCTACAGTTCCATCAATGCCGCCAATCCGTCGGATATCACCAAAGCGATCGGCCTTATCTCCTTGAAAGCGCAAATATCTGCTTACGGCACGGTCTTCTTCGCGGCGGCGGCGGTTGTCATAATCGGATCATTCGGAGCGTGGTGGATCAGATTGAAACGGCATCAAGCCGGACAAACAGCTGAAGTGTTCATAGACTGAAAACCAAACATTTGCCGCATAATCTGCTACAATTTTATCTATGAATGGCATGTCCACACGCAAAAAGGCGGTTCGGCTAATGGCCGATCTTATTATCGTAGCTGTTCTGGCCGGCGCCGGTTACCAGTACCGCGCCCAATTGGCGGCGACTTTCATTCAAGGCAAAGAAATACTGTTTCCGGCGGCACCGTGTTCACGGCCGATAAAATATTCACTGGGAGGCTTCGACGGCAGATTCGGCATAACGAAGGCCCGATTCATCGATGCCGCAAATCAAGCCGCCGGCATATGGAATTCGGCGTTAGGCAAAAACCTCTTGGAATACTCGCCCGACGGCGCGTTGAAAATAAATTTGGTTTACGATTACCGCCAGCAAGCCACGGCGCAATTGGCAAAGATCGGCATTGTCATCAAGGATGACAAGTCGACTTATGACACACTCAAAACCAGATACGATTCCCTATATGCAACCTATACCGCCGAAAAAGCCGATATCCAAAAAGACACTGACTCCTATAGTGCCGACAAAGCTGCTTATGAACAGAATGTCGCTTATTGGAACAACCAAGGCGGAGCACCGCGGGCACAATTCCAGGCCATGGAAAAAACACGGCTAGCGTTGAATGCGGAGGCACAAAACATCAACGATCGCCAAAAGACCTTTAATGAACTGGTGACCACTTTGAATTCCGTCGTGACGGTGCTGAACCGCCTGGTCGGCGAATTGAACCTGAATGTCAAGGCGTACAATACCGTTGGCGCTTCAACCGGCGAACAATTCAGCGAGGGTGAATATATCGAGGACTCTTCTGGAAAGCGTATCAATATTTACCAATTCAACGACCTGGGTCAGTTGCAAAGAGTACTGGAACACGAATTCGGCCACGCACTCGGTTTACAACATGTGAGCAATCCAAAAGCGATTATGTATTACTTGAATGAGGGAACAAACGAAACGCTTACAGCCGATGATATAAATGAACTGAAAGCATCTTGCAAGATCCGATAAGTGCGATGTCGCTTCGAAAAATCAGAACGAGCCGCCTCGCCAGGCAAATATTCACGCAAATAAACTGACCGAGAATATCGCAATAATGAGACTATTTTGTTATGCTTACGGAGCATGGCAAAAAATGCTGTAAAGCCTGATAAAGACAACACCATACCGCCAAATGAAGATGTGCGGTTGACATACAGCCAAATGGATGATGAATCGCTGGTCGAAGCCTGCAAAAAGAAAGATGATGGCGCTTTCAGCGAATTGATGCGCCGTTATACATCCAGCATGTACCATTTCGCGGTCCAATATGCCAAGAATGAAGAAGATGCCGAGGATATAGCCCAGGATGCATTCTTCAAGGCGTGGAAATACATACAGAGATTCAAAACCGGCGGCAAATTCAGGCCGTGGATCTACGCCATAACGCGCAATACCGCCCTGGATCACTTGAAGAAAAAAAGGGCGTTTAGTTTCTCGGATTTGGACAATAACGATGTTGACCTAGATTTTGCGGATACACTCGAAGATCCGGAGCCTTTGCCGGATAAAGTATTTGCCGACCAAGAATTGGGCAACCGGCTGGACGAGGCCATGAGCGTATTGCACCCGGACCACGGTGCAGTACTCATCATGCACTATCGTGACGGTATGACATTCGACGAGATCTCGGTTGTGTTGAAAAAACCGATGAATACCGTAAAAAGTTGGCATAGGCGCGCTTTGCTGAAGATGAGAGAAAGGCTGGTGCAACACCATTTGCGGTAATGCACCGTTAAGTCCATCAAGTTCGTATTTATACTGATTTTTTAAGGTTTTTTGAGAAAAAATCCATTGGACAAAAGCTAATTACCATGAATCCTAAAGAATCATACTCCAAAATTTTCGAATCATATTCCGCCGACGGCGCTCGAGACCGTATCATTAGTGCTGTTTTTGTGCGCATCGCGACGGCTAGACGAAGACAGGCAATCTTTAGCACAGTAACTTTTGGAGTGCTTGCCATTGCCGCATCTGTTTCATTCATACCTGCCATCGATTATCTGCTCGGTGCCGCCAGCCATTCCGGCTTCACCCAATATATTTCCCTGTTGTCGACCGACGGACTTGTAGTTTTGCAATATTGGAAAGAGCTTGCAATGTCGATCATCGAGTCGGCGCCGATAGCGGAAAGCGCTTTGCTGACAGCAATTGTCCTTATATTTGTTTATTCGGTGAGATCATTAGTAGCGTCATTTGACGGCCTCTCAAACCACAGTCCAAAAACCGTATCATAAATAATAAAATGAATTACAAAGAATTCTTCGGATCGTCCGGATACGCGCGCCTCTTAAAAATTTTAGGGATGCTTTTGGTACTTATGGTCATATTTTCAATCGGTATGGCGGCCGGATATTATCGCGCCAAATTCAGCTTTGAGCGCGACAACAATTATTACTCGATCGGCTGGCCGCGATCGCCATTGGCGCCATTTCTGAATGACACCGACGATTCCAATCCTCACGGCGCCATAGGCAAAATCATTTCCGTCCAGTTGCCGTCAATCATGATCAGAGACCAAGGCAATGTCGAGAGGATTGCCGTTATCGGCGGCAGCACCGCGATACGCCATTTTCGCTCCGAGGCTTCGACTACCGACCTTATACCGGGCGAGCAGGTCATTGTTATCGGCGAACCGGACGGCAAAGGTCGTATAAATGCCGCGTTTATCCGCATATTGCCGCAACCGTTGGCGTCATCAACAATGCCAAGCAGTAAAATAACACGCTAAAGACATGTTCAACAGAATCAAAAAGATACTCGGGGCGCACAAAGTAATATCTGTTTTCGCGATTATATTGATCGCAGTCATTGTATATCTCGTTTTCCGTTCTGTCGGCAACGCCAATGCCGAGACACAATATACGATCTCGCGCGCGCATCTAGGTTCCGTAACCCAAACCGTGACCGGCACCGGCCAAGTATCCGCGGCCGACCAATTGGATGTCACTTCGCAAGTTTCCGGAACAATCGAGACGATAGACGCGGCGGTCGGGCAACATGTCAATCGGGGACAATTGCTGGCGACCATTGACGATACCCAGGCCTTGAACAATCTAGAGAATGCGAAAATCGCTTATGCCAAACTGATAGAGTCACCAAAGGCAACGGATGTCGCCAATGCACAAAATATTCTTGCCCAATCATATTCAAGCGCCTTCAATACCGTATCGTCGACCTTTATAGACTTGCCGGCGGTTATATCTGGCATGAAAGACATGCTTTACAGCCAGGGCACTTTCCTATCGGATCAGAAATCGTCATATCTTATACCGTCTGCGCGCACTTACCGCGACCAGACAGGCGCCAGCTATGACAAAGCGAACGCCGAATACACGGTGGTCATCGAGGAGTACAAGAACATGAGCCGGACAAGTGCCACTTCAAGCATCGAACAACTGTTGTCCGATACTTACAATATGGCCAAAGATGTCGCCGCGACCCTACAAAACGCACAAAATACCGTCACTTTCATAACTACTGTGCAACCCGACTATCTCACCAGCACGGCATCAAGTGCGGCTACCAGCATAAACACTTGGTCTAACACGATCAACAACGATGTTGCCAATTTGCTTTCGGCACAAAATACCATCCAGAGCGATCAAAATGCACTTACCAACCTGACAGCCGCCCCCGACTCGCTCGATATACAATCGCAACAATTGTCCGTTGATCAGGCCCAGCAAACTTATGATAATTATTTCATTCGCGCGCCATTTGACGGTATCGTCGGACGAATTCCTGTCAGCGTATATGACCAAGCCGGCAATGGCACTGTCATCGCCACTGTCATAGGTAACCGGAAAATTGCCACTATTTCATTGAATGAAATAGACGCCGCAAAAGTCAAAACCGGCCAACCGGTAGACATCACTTTCGACGCAATCAATGGCCTGAATGCTACAGGAACAGTTTCTGAAGTCGACCTGGTAGGCACTGTCAACCAAGGCGTAGTAACTTACGATGTAAAAATAGCTATAAATACCGACGATCCGAGAATTTTGCCGGGTATGAGTGTAAACGCGACCATCATCACCAAAGAAGACAAGGGTGTGCTGGTAGTACCTTCAACCGCGATCAAAACACAGGGCAATCAAAACTATGTGCAAGTGTTCGACAAACCAGCTTTGCCGGTGCCAATTATCCGCAATAACGCTGTAAGTTCGACAACTTATGACAATCATATAAGCGAATCAGCCAGCTCGACATCGCAATTTAACGGTTCACAATCATTCGGTTCGTCTACACACACTTTTTACGGCCAGAGCGCAGCCGGAACAAGCAGAACATCGGCCGGCATCACAATATCGTCGGCAACTGCGCCGCGTAATGTCACAGTCACCGTCGGCAATTCGGACGACTCGAATACCGAAATTATCTCCGGTCTACAAGTAGGCCAATGGGTAGTGACGCGTACAACATCAGGATCAGCCGCACAGACAACTTCGGCGCCAAGTATATTGAACAGTTTTGGCGGCAATCGAGGCGGTCCCGCCGGAGGCGCGGTGTTCAGAGCCGTCAGAGGCGGATAACCGACTACGAGGTTAGTCCTCGAGGACTAACCTCGTAAGTTATCTTTATGATCGAAGTAAAAAATATCACAAAGACATATATAACCGGCGACACCGAAACGCATGCTTTGCGCGGTGTATCATTTACTGTCAAAGACGGCGAATTTGTGGCGATAATGGGCCCATCAGGCTCCGGTAAATCAACTTTAATGCATATTGTAGGCGCCCTCGATACACCGTCTTCGGGCACTTATGTTCTGGACGGCGAGGATGTATCGAAATTATCGGATGACGAGCTTGCCAAGATACGCCGCGAGAAAATCGGTTTCGTTTTCCAATCGTTCAACCTTCTGCCTCGCGCCACCGTTCTCAGGAATGTCGTACTGCCTCTGGTCTATGCCAATGTGGCCGAAAACGAACGCGACAAAGATGCCCGCTCCGCGCTTTTGTCTGCCGGACTTGCCGAAGACCGATTCGATCATAAGTCAAATCAGCTTTCTGGCGGCCAGATTCAGCGCGTTGCTATCGCCCGCGCCTTGGTCAATAAGCCGTCGATAATTCTGGCAGACGAGCCAACCGGCAACCTCGACACCGCTACCGGCAATATTGTACTGGGCACTTTCCAGCGCCTAAATAAGGAAATGAGTCGCACTATCGTCCTTATCACCCATGAACGCGATGTCGCCGAACACGCCGATCGCATTATTCACATAAAAGACGGTTTGATAGTAGAAGACGGAAACGAGCATAAAAAAAGAGTTGTTAAATAACATGACTACCAGAGACTTGCTGCACGAAACTTTTTCCGCTTTGACCACCAATAAGGTGCGTACGGCTTTGACCATGCTCGGCATCATCATCGGCATCAGCTCGGTTATCACCATGGTCTCGATCGGACAAGGCGCGCAAGGTTCGATCCAGGCCAGCATAGAATCGATCGGTTCCAATCTGCTCATCGTCTTCCCCGGCGCAGAGCGCGGTCCCGGTTACCAGGTCTCGACCGGCCGCGGATCTTCGCACACTTTGACGCCGGCAGACGCAACCGCCATCGGCAATGAAATCGCCAATGTGGCTGCCGTATCGCCCGAGATCTCCGGCCGCTATCAAGTCACTGCCAAAGGCACTAACACCAACACTTCTGTAACGGGCGTAACTCCAGCGTACGCCACGGTACATAATTTCCAAGTCAATGACGGTCGGTTTATAATTAATTCTGATATTACTAATTTGTCAAAAGTTGCGGTTATCGGCCCGACTACCGCAAGCGATCTTTTCGGTGCCGGCAATGAAGCGGTGGGCCAGGTCATCCGTATCAAAGGCATCCAATTCACTGTGGTAGGCGTAACTGTGTCAAAAGGCGCCAGTGGCGGCTTTAATAACCAAGACGATGTCGTCTTTGTGCCTTTGCCGGACGCCCAACTCTTTCTCCTAGGCGACACGACTTATCTAACCAACATCGGCATCTCGGCGAATTCTTCGCAAGTTATGACTCAAGTCCAAAATGATATAACGACATTATTGCTTAACCGACATCATATTTCCGATCCTACACAAGCAGACTTCAATGTCTTGAACCAAGCATCGATCGTTTCGGCGGCATCGAGCGTGACAGGCACCTTCACGATCCTTTTGGCGGCCGTAGCCGGCATCTCGCTTCTGGTGGGCGGCATCGGCATCATGAACATGATGCTTACCACGGTTACCGAGCGTACCAAAGAGATTGGCCTGCGCAAAGCGATCGGCGCAACGCGCCATGACATCAGTATCCAATTCCTCGCGGAAGCAGTCGCTCTTACCGTTCTGGGCGGCGCCATCGGAGTCGCTTTGGGTTGGCTGGCGGCCTATGTGGTCACAAAACTGGGCGTCCTGCAAACATCGATTTCCATCTCCTCAGTCATTCTGGCATTCGGCGTTTCCGCGGCGATCGGCATAATCTTCGGTTATTACCCCGCGCGGCGAGCTTCCCGCCTCAATCCGATCGAAGCGCTCAGATATGAGTAGGGCAAAAATTACTGCTGTCCGCCTTTTTTCGAATCTCTGGTAATCCACATTCCCATCAATATGAAAGCTATCAGGAGCAGTGCTCCCAAGATATATACCTGAGTCATGATGATATTATAATTATGCGTCATGTTGATAATTCAAATTTGCGCAACTCGCAGACTGACAAGCCAAAAACTTAATGATAGAAATAACCCTGAACCCGTTATATAAAAAGTTGGGCTTTCAATTAACGGTCCTACCACCATCGCAGCAAAAAATACTTGCGCTATATCGCGACTGATTTCTGAAAATACATTTGGTTTTAAAATATCATTGAGTTTCATGCGTAAATTTTAACTGAAATTATTGTTCCGTCAATATACCCAGAACAAATATTTAATGATATAATTTTTCCATGAAAACAGTTCTCATTACCGGCGTATCTCGCGGTATCGGACGAGCGCTCGCGGATAAATTCTTGGCGGAAGAATTCAAGGTTATAGGCACAACAACCAACGGTAACGAACCTTATAAGCATCCGAATTTGGCAATATTGGAACTCAATCTGGCGGAACCGGATTCGATTGTCCGTTGCACGGCGCTGATTTCACAATCAAATGAAAAAATTGACATTTTGATAAACAATGCCGGCGTATTATTTGACGAGAATGAAACCGCGCTTGTCGCAAACAAATTGCGCCAAACCTTGGAAGTCAATCTGATCGGTACGGCCGATTTTACCGAGCGTATAATCCCTCTGATGAATAATAACGGGCACATTGTGAATATTTCATCCGCGGCCGGTTCGCTCACAGACAGCGAGCATCCGGAGAATTCTCATTTCCCCTATTATTATCCGGCATACAAAATATCCAAATGTGCGCTTAATATGTACACAATAACTCTTGCCAATAGATTGAAACACGAAGACAAGGAGATAATCGTGTCTTCAGTCCATCCTGGTTGGATCAGGACCGACATGGGTGGCGAGGAAGCCCCGACATTGCCCTCCGAAGCCGCCGAAAATATCTACAAACTGGCAGTCTCAAATCCTGAGACAGGTAAATTCTGGTATAACGGAGAAAAATATCCGTGGTAACATCGTGTGCGATTAGACGAGAAACGGTGCAAGCTCTTCTTTGAGCATTTCCTTTGGACGCATGCCGACGACTTCGTGGACGACTTTACCGTCTTTGAATATTTTCATATTCGGTATGCTTTGGATCATGTACTGCATGCCGAGTCCTTGATTTTGCGCTTCATCGACATTGACTTTGACCACTTTCAGTTTGCCGTCCAATTCGTCTGACAACTCATCCAGAACCGGCGCCATCGCCCGACATGGCCCGCACCACGGCGCCCAAAAATCCACCAGGACGGGTGTGTTTGACTTGATAACAACTACCTCGAAATCTGACTGGTTGGAATCTATTATTTTTGACATGGGATTTTAAAATTAGCTTCTATTAATACTGACGCGTCTACACATGTTAGCGTGCCGGCACCTGCTTCGTCAAATTTTTTACTGGCATTATCGTATTAATATCCAACTTTTTCTTTCAGGAACAAATATCGTATCATTTCCTCCTCCGTTTTCCGCGCCGCTTGGAATTATTGCCGGCTTTGTCAACCAGCCAGGAACTCGATTGCACTTTGCCGCCGTGTCCTACATTAAAATGCATTTTGATTTTTAGCGTATCGCACAGACCGTACTCCGGAATATTGCCACCGTGACGGTCGCCGCCATTCGCAAAAATATCCGGCTTCAGTTTGCGCAATTCTTCGCAGACGCTCATGTCATTCGGCTTTTTGTCGTGGTTGGTGAAAATAACCCGATCAACGAAGCGGAAACTTTCGATGATTTCCCGGCGTTCTTCCTGGGGCATAAAGACATAACCCTTCTTGGCGGTCAGCCAGTTGTCATTATTCAGGATCACTACCAATTCATCGCCGAGCTTCTTGGCTTCTTCGAACATTCTAACATGGCCAATATGGACCGGATCAAAGCCGCCGGACACGGCAACCGTTATTTTCGGTTTTTTGGATCTTTTTGACTTTTTGCCGATGATAATTTTACTCATACTTCAATCTTTCCGAACAACCACGCGCCAACAGACAAAAATAGCACCGTCACTGCGGCAATGACGAGAGCATCCAGACCTAGGCCGTATTCCGTAACACCAGTCAAGGCTGTGCGCAGGCCGTCAACGCCATAGGTCAAAGGATTGGCGTCGGCGATGTAGCGTATCCAGGCTGGCGCATCATTCAATGGGAAAAGAGCACCAGACAAGAAAAAGAGCGGCATATTGACCAAGTTAACAATGAGTCCGAAGCCTTGCATATCTTCCATGGTCGAAGCCACCGCTGTGCCGAAAGCTGTGAAGACGATAGCGATACCGAACATGAACAGAAGCCCCCAGAGCACCATGCCGAGATCCGGACGAAAACCGATGACAAGCGTGATAATTAGAACAATACACCCCTGCATGAATGAAGTGGTTGCTCCGCCCAATGTTCTGCCGAACATGATGGATAGCCGCGAGACCGGCGCCACCATGGTTTCCTTGAGAAAGCCGAATTGTCGGTCCCAAATGAGCTCTATACCGGAAAATACAGCCGTGAACATAATAGACATAGAAATGATGCCCGGCGACAAAAATTGGATATAATTGCCCCCGCCGGCCTTGGCGAAGACCGGCCCGAATCCGAAGCCCAGCGCCACAAGAAAAACAATAGGCTGACCGAGCGACCCTATCAGTCGCGACCTGGAGCGGAAGTAGCGTTTGATCTGACGCAGCCAGAGTATGTATATGGCGTAAGAGTTCATTGACGACATTATATCAGATCCGATATTGTTTCCGTTTGGAAACCTGTGATATTATAATACCATAATATTTATGACCGCCTTCTTCATTTTTTCGGCAAAATATCTTTTCGTTCTACCTATCGTTATTTTGGCCATCTATTTCTTCATGCAGCCGAGGCGAGAATGGATGCGCATGGCCATACTCGCCATAGCCTCGGCCGTGTTGGCTTATATTGTAGCCAAACTGTGCGGCATGGTTTATTACGATCCGAGACCGTTCGTGGTCGACAATTTCACGCCTCTCATAGCACATGCCGCCGACAATGGCTTCCCCTCCGATCATGCTTTGTTGGTATCGGTTGTAGCCATGATCGGCACCATATGGGAAAAGAAGCTGGGCATGTGGCTCTGGATTATCGCCATTACCGTAGGTATAGCCCGTGTTTATGTCGGCGTTCACCATACAACCGATGTCGTCGGCAGTGCGGTTATAGCCATCGCGGCAACCGTAACCGTTCATTATGTCATAAAGCGCCATCTGCAAAATCGTCAGAAACTACCGCCACCGAACCTCTGAAAAATATGGCTTGCCGATTACCTCCTTCCCCACCTTCTGGCCATGGTGCGCAGATGGTCAATGCCGCTGGCGTCTTCTTCTCTGATAACCCGGCCGGTCAGCGAAATAAAGGCATCCTCTAGTGAAACCGAACCGTTCTTGGCCACAATATTAACCGGTGTGTCGTTGGCCACGATCTTACCATGGTCGACAATAACAACTTCTTTGGCGATACGCTCCACTTCTTCCATGTAGTGAGTGGTGAAAAATATGGTCAGGCCGCGCTCTTCATTCAGCTTTTTCAGATAAGTCCAGATATAATTTCTGGTCTGCGGATCGAGACCCGTTGTCGGTTCGTCCAAGAATAAAATCGCCGGCGTATGCAGCAGTCCCCGGGCGATTTCCAACCGACGTTTCATTCCGCCGGAAAAAGTCTTGACCAGGCTGTCGCGGCGATCCCAAAGCTCGACGAATTTCATCAGATCTTCAATCTTTTTCGGCGTCTCGGCGCGCGGCAAGCCGTAGAGTCCGGCGTGGAAAAACATGTTTTCGTAAGCGGTCAGCTCGTCATCGAGTGAAGGATCTTGGAAGACGATGCCGAACGATTTCCTCACATCATGGGGGTGTTTGACGGGATCCATGCCGTTCAATTCCAGCGTGCCGGAAGTCGGGTGCAACAATGTCGTGAGCATTTTTATCGTTGTGGTCTTGCCTGCGCCGTTCGGCCCCAAAAAGGCGAAGATCGAACCGGCCGGCACACCGAAAGAGATGTCATCGACCGCCGTCAAGTCGCCAAATTTCTTTGTAATGTTTTTGACTGAAATCGCATGGTCCGACATTATATTTTAGTCCTTATGGGAAAGTTGTACTGGTAATATTAACACGATATTGCGCCCGCAACTAAATCTGCGGTCCAAATGCGGATTTAACCGTGTTTGGCGAACATCCTCTTCACCAATTCTCCGGCCTGCATCCAGCCGAACGCCCATACCCATACAAGCAGAGCATACGACAATGGGATCGCCGAAACAAAGATTCCGGCCACAGAAAGAATGGTGGCGATGATCTGTGTCACGGAAGTCGCCCAGATTACTTGCTTCGACGGCAAAAACTTGTACCAAGGCTGGTCGGTGTGTGCGACATAGATAAGCATGTGCCCTGAGACAGTAAGTTTCAGAAAGAACATTGTTTGGATGACCGCCCAAGGCAGATGTAAAAATGAATATGAAATCCATAACAAAAACATACTGTTTGCCACTCCAGTAAGCCCGTAAAGAGTGCTCATGGTAAAACGTTTTCTGGCATTAATGGCGGCCGGCGCGCGCGATACCACCACACGATCATAAGCCAAGGAAATTATCGGCACATCATCCAAAAGCGCTATGAGGATGATCTGCACCGGTGTCAACGGATAAGTGCCAAATATGACGCCGATAACGGCTATAGTGATGATGAGCCGGAAACTTTCAGATATCCGGTAAACGGAGTAATTATAAAGACGCACGAATATTTTGCGCGCTTCGATGATGGCGTCGCGTATAACTGCTATGCCGGCAGAAGTCAGGACGATGTCGGCTGCGCCCTTCAGGGCATCAACCGCATTCGCCACCGCTATGCCGACATCGGCCGTCTTGACCGGCGGCACATCGTTTACTCCGTCGCCGGTAACAGCAACTACATATGGTTTCGAACTGTCTCCGGCGTTCGCGGACCTCGCCAATGTCACGATGTCGTATTTGTCCTTAGGCAACACTTCTGCAAAACCGGCGGTTTGCGCGAACTCGTTTTTGATATTATCCGGGGCATTTTCCACATCTGACTTACGGACAATCTTGCCTTCTATGCCCAGATCATGCGCCACATGGACCGCCACATCATATCCGTCTCCAGTAACCATTTTAACGGCAATACCGTAATCATTCAGAAAAGATATAGTTTGCCTGGCGTCTTTTCTGATTTCATCAGCCAAATAAAATACCGCGGCCAATTTCATCGCTTCCTCCTTGTCTGTGTTGCTGACCGCCAGCGCCAACACCCTGAAGCCGTCTTTAGCCGCAGTCTCGACTATCTTAACGAAAGCTTCACGGCGTTCGACATCCGCATCCGACAATCCCATAATGACTTGCGGAGCACCCAGAGAAGCGGCTTTTCTATTGCCGCCGTCATCGAAAAATATTGTCGCGCGCTTGCGCTCGGAATCTCCTGGCACGAAATCGACGATCGGACACGCACTGAAGCGCAATTCTCCGCCTTTGTTCAGTATGGCAACCGCTAATGGATTTTTTTCCGGATCCGGAGATGCCGCAATGGCCAGAGACCATATCTGCCTATCTGAAAAATCCGGACAAAGCGGAACCATCTTATCGACAGTTATGCGATTTTCGGTCAGAGTGCCAGTCTTGTCGGAAAGCAAAAGATTGACATTCGCCAAGTCTTCCAGAGAAGACAGCCGTCGCACTATTATAGCCCGGCGTGCCAACTTTACAACGCCTACGGATATTACGAGAGTCATGACTGTCGGCAGTGCCACCGGTATGCCGGCAATAAGCATCGATACATCCAGGGTGGCGATCTTCAATATCGGCTGATGCGCGGCAAGCAACGCTATGGTAAGAACACCTACCAAAAAAATACTTATCACCGAGAGAAATTTTGACACCGACAGAACATCTTTTTCCAAAGAACTGGCACGCCGATCCCCTTCAACCAGCGAAACGGCCGTTCCGAAATAAGTCTTGCCGCCGGTAGCTGTCACTCTGGCACGGATCAAACCCGTTACTACAAAGGATCCGGAATAACCTTTGTCTCCGAAGTTTTTTTCTTTCGGCATCGATTCTCCGGTCACAGCGGCTTCGTTTACAGAAACATTTTTGCATTCCAAACATTCGATATCAGCCGGGACAAGATCGCCAACGGTTAGCTCTACTATATCATCGGGCACAAGATCGATGGACGGCAATTTTACCCACGCACCATCGCGCATGGTTTTTACGATAACGGTGAGATTTTTCTTCAAGAGCTCTATGGCATTGTCAGCTTTTGATTCATGCCACACGGAAACGCTTATATTGGTTATGAATAATGCCGCGATAACGGCGGCATCGGCGCCTTCTCCGGCTATCGCTGACAACACGCCGGCGGCCACGAACATCATGGACATCGGCGACACAACCTTTTTGATCAGTCTGCGCCAAGCAGATTTCTTCCGCTCGCTTATGGTATTCGGCCCGAATTTTGCGCGCAGCTTCTCTGCTTCAGCGTTAGTCAGTCCTTGGGTCGGATGCATTGTCATATTGTAAGCGATTTATGCCGCGCGGTGAAGTGAGAGGTGTGTTATAGTATGATTATACTATGAAAAGGGTATCGGTATTTGCACTGGTGATAATTTTAGCCGGCGTTTCATTCTGGGCCGGATATAAATACGCGCCCGGAAATGGTATGAATAACAATGTGAACACCGTTCTCGAGGGCGCGCCGGCCAATAGCAGGGTCATACCGATGTCGATCGTTTCCGTGGAAGAGACTGCCTCGACCAGCCCTACGGTAACCATAGAATATCCGCAATTCCCGGGACTGCCTTCGGAATTGAACGAGACTATCGCACAAGCAGTTACCGGCCAGCTTGCCGAATTTATGGCCGAGACAAAACAAAACGCGGCCGCCAGAGCAACGACCGAAACAAACATCGGTTCATATACGGACACGGGCGTAAGCTTAAATACAGATCAAAACGCAAGCGCGGTATTGCCGATGAGCTCCTATTCGTTCATTGCTTCATGGCAGCCGGCGCAGATAAATTCCAAATACATAAGCTTCATAGAGAGGTTCGACGAATACACCGGCGGTGCAAATGAAAATTCCACTTTGCAGACTTTCAATTATGATATTGGCAATCGCCGATTTATCACGTTGGACGATTTGTTCGGTTCCGTGCCCGACTATTTGGCCAAGATTGCCAGCACATCAAGGAAGCAGTTGATCGCCGTACTCAGTACCAATTCCAATGGCAATGCGCCAACCGATATGATCACCGCCGGTACCGC
Organism: Patescibacteria group bacterium; assembly: GCA_018971685.1. Classification (GTDB taxonomy): domain Bacteria; phylum Patescibacteriota; class Minisyncoccia; order Phycocordibacterales; family PALSA-1337; genus C7867-002. Next base: position 93,922 of record JAGXAG010000003.1, on the reverse strand, counting down.
GCCGTCGCCCGAGAATTTCGCCGACTTCACTTTCACCGATTATTTGTTGACTGTTTATTTCCCGAAATACGCCGTCGCGCCCGGCTCGTTCGGCGAACAACATGTGACGATACCGATTGACGACATTCGAGAATAATTTTCGAAGACTAACCTCAAGACGCCTATTAATTGCGTTAAAAATATTATACTGTAAATTACGAAACTCCCTTTTCCCCTCGTTTTCATACAAAATAACAACGGCGCTCTTCAAGGCGCCATCTCAATATCTGAAGTTCTACAACATCAAGCGCGTACACTATGCTTTCAAGAACAAACTGGCGCCGCTTGAGGTGTTAACCGCTTCAGAGTATTATGTGTCTAAATTACCAACGGAGTGCAAAAATGGGTGGCCTTATTCAGTGCAGAGTTTTGTAATTCAAAGTAGATTATAATTTAGTTTATAGAATATTACCGGTCTAACTCATCTTCGAAATATAACACATGTACCACAGTAGTTTTCTGCGAAAATATAATTACCTCGGGAATATCACATTACCAATGTTCTTGCGCCAATTTGGGGATATTTCAACGCGTGAAAGGGGCCTCCGCTTTCCAAAGAAGCCAAGAAAAAAATGTGTCGCCTTATTGAGAGGTTTTACATTAATTGAGTTGTTGGTAGTTATTTCGGTCATAGGGATGCTAGCAAGTATAGTATTAGCATCATTAAGTAGTGCCAGAGAGAAAGCAAGATTATCTGCCGGAGTACAACAAAATTCAGCTCTATTTCAAAGTTTTGGAGCAGAAGCTATCGGGATGTGGAATTTTGATGAAACTTCCGGAAATACTACGAAAAATGAAGTGACAACACAAATGGATCCTATTGTCGGTACTGGTGTAACTAGAGTTCCGGGTCCCGCAGGGAATAACGACATGGCCTTACATTTTAATGGTGATGGAAGTTATGTCGACATACCCGACACTCCTCAGTTACAAAAATTTACACTGAGTGCATGGGTTTATAATGAAACTGGAGGTGATAATTCACATTCAATACTTCAAAACTTTTGGGAAATAAGTAATAATCAATTATGCTACCACCCAACAAATTATACTGCTGTGCGCTGGAGTTGTGCTGGGACAATACCATATAACAAATGGGTATTCGTAGCCACCTCATGGGACGGAAGTTTTTTACGCCTATTTATCGACGGACAAATGGTTCTTAAAGATACAAGTCCTTATAGAGTTTATGATCAATATATAACTATAGGCGCTGGATGTTGTGGCGGCAGGAGCTTCAAAGGTAGTATTGATGATTTGAGAATATATTCTCAGGCTTTGGGAGTTGCAGAAATAAAGAAAATATATGTAGCAGATATTATGAAACATGCCGTTGCAATAATTTAAATTAACTTACTTTTTTCCCGCTCTGAGCGCATTCCCTATCGGCAAGAAATCGGTGAGGAAATTGTAGGTGGCGGCGCCGGCGGGGCCGAGGATGCCGACAGCGACCAGCGCAAGACCGGCCGCATTGGTAATGCCCCAAATCCAGAAATTGCCGCGCATAACCGACATGACCTTTTTCGCCATGTTCATCGTCTCTGGCAAGCGGTCCAACTTGTCCTTCATGATAGTTATGTCCGAAGCTTCAATGGCCGCATCCGCCCCTATACCGCCCATAGCTATTGATACATCCGAGAGAGCCAGTGAAGCCGCGTCGTTCACCCCGTCACCCATATAGCCGACAATACCCTTGCCCGGATCCTTGCGCGATCCGCTTTTGGTTCCGGCGTTCGAGTGTTCGGCCTCGAATTTGCGGATAAATTCCACTTTGGTTTCCGGCGTCATATTGGCGTGAAAGTGACGAATGCCGAGTTCGCCGGCAACAGCTGCGGCCGCTTTTTCATTGTCGCCGGTCAACATGTGCCATTCCTTAACGCCAAGCACTTTGGTCTCGGCGATAATCTCTTTTACTCGCGGCCGAAGCTCGTCCTGGTAAGAAAGCATGCCTTCGACTTTGCCATTTATAGCCAGGCACACTATGCCGCGGCCGGCGTCTTTTTCTGTTTGGATATCAGCGCGGACACTCTCGGAAATAACACATTTGCTGTTTTCCATGAATGAGAGTCGTCCCATGAGCATGTTCTCGCCGTCGTGCCGGAATGAAACGCCCTGTCCGGAAATCTCTTGTGATTCGTCCGGCATATGCGGCGAGATGCGTTTTTCCGCGGCGTATTCCATGATGGCTTTCGACACCGCATGCCCCGACTCCGATGCGCCGCCGACAAATCTGGCGACGATTTCATTCAAAGCCAATGAACCGTAGCTTTTGACATCGACAACCTTCGGCTTGCCGCGGGTGAGCGTGCCGGTCTTGTCGGTCAGCAAAAATTTCATATGCGAGAGCTGTTCGAAAGCGCTCGAACCTTTGACGATGACGCCCCGTTTGGCGCCGTGCGACATGGCGGCGGTAAAGGAGAGCGGCACCGCCACGGCAATGTCGTCGGCACAGACGACCAGGAGCACCGCCAATATTTCCCTGGCGTTGAGGCCGACTATATACATCACGCCGCTGGCGATCAGCGATAGCAATATATACCACTGGGTGAATTTTTCGGCCGCGCGTTCGGCACTATTCTTGTCTCGGCCAGCTTGTTCGACCAAGGCGATCATGCGCGCCAGGGTGGTATCCTTGCCCACCTTATCGGTCTTGACTATGAGCGAGCCGCTCTCGTTTATGGTCGAAGTGAATACCCTATCGCCGGACTTTTTCGGTACGAGTTCGCTTTCGCCGGTCAGAGACGATTCGTTGACTTCGGCTTGGCCGGACTCGACGATGCCGTCCACCGGCATCCGGTCGCCGGCTTCGACGATCACCAGATCGCCGGGCTTGACTTCGCTTATATGCACTTCCCGGGCGGTATCGCCGATGCGCAGGCGCACGCGCTCGACATGATATTTCATCAAACTCTTGATGGTCTTCTTGGCTTTTTCTTCGGTGATGCGCTCGAACAACCTTGCGAATGCGAGCATGAGAGTAATGAACGCGGCGGAAAACCATTCCTTGGCGAGCAATGAGAAGATGAGAGCGATGGATGCGAGCAGATCGACGGAAAGTTTTTTCTTGGTCAAAGACTTGATGGCGTTTACGACGACGGGTACGAGTCCCAAGAATGAGAGAACAGCCAAGGTAACATTGGCGATCTTGGCCTCAAAGAAGAATGAGGCGATCATAGCCGTGGTCGTTAGGGATATTAGGCAGATGTCGAAAACCAAGAAGAGTCTGTCTTCGGTTTCAGACGATTTGTTCATGGGGATATTATAGCATGCCGGCTTATTGAGGTCCGATTTTGGTAACCGAAGCTGTCAACTCTCACGACAGCTTCGTAATATCCCGCGTGTAGAACAGATTGACGGTCCATTCAAAGGCGATATGGATGCGTTTTTTCCATGAGGCGAATTTGAAGAGATAGACGGTGCGCCAGAGCCACCAAGCGAGATTGCCGGAAAGTTGCAGGCCGAAAATCTCGCCAACGGCAAACCATTGGCCGACAGAAACCAACGCGCCTTTGGGACGGTATTTGAACGATTTTAATTTCTTTTGGTTTATCGATGCGATAATATTTCCGGCAACGATCTTGGCTTCTTGGACGGCCGCTTGAGCAAGCATGGGAACAGGCCTTGACGGTTGGATAGGGCCGTCCTTCATCCTCGGCGCGACGGAAGAAACGGCTGTAATACTGACGGCGTCATACGCGGCAATGTCGCCCAGGGCAAATACCCTGTCGTTCCCGCCGGCATGGAAAAATTCATCGACTGCCAGGCGACCGTTCACCAATTCCGGCATATCGCCTTCGAAAACCGGCATGGCCGGCTTGACACCGGCGGCCCAGATGACAGTAGCAGCCGGCACGGTCGAATTGTTCGCGAGGACAACACCCTTGGGCGTAACGGCGGTGACCTTGCTGCCCAGATGAAGATTGACGCCGTGTTTCAACAGCCGCCGCGCGGCCGCGGCGCGGAGTTTGGGCGGGAATTGGGCGAGCAATTCCGGCGCGCCGTCAACAATGCCTATGGTCGGCTCTTCCGGCCGGCAACTGCCACGCAGATTTCCCTTCCGCGCCGATTGCGCCGAACCGCAAACATCCGGCAAACAGTTGGTGCAGTCATAGTAACGTCGGGCCATGCCGCGGACCAACTCCGCCAGCTCGGCGGCAACCTCTACGCCCGTCGGGCCACAGCCTATCACGGCAAATGAAAGTCGGCGCAATCTCTCTTCGAGATCTTCGCACAATACGGCCTCTTCGAAAGCGTCAATCACTTTTGAGCGGATGCGCGCGGCGTCGGCAAGCGATTTGAGCGGCAGAGTGAATTGTTCGGCGCCGGGTATGCCGTAATAATTCGCCTCAGCGCCGGTGGCAATAACCAGATAGTCATATTCGAGCGTGTGCTTGCCGGCATCGCTTGCCGCGCCTCGAATGTGAACGCGGCGGTTGGCGGCGTTGACCGACTCTACTACCCCCTGGCATAACCTGATTCCGGAACCTTTGAAAATCTCCCGCAAAGGTTCAGCCGACGAGGCGGGACTGAGCGCTCCGGTGGCAACTTCGTGCAAAAGCGGCGTAAACAGGAAGTAATTGGTCTTGTTGACGACAGTGACATCGATTTTACCTTTGCTGACAGCCGGCAAAAGCTTCTTGGCCACATAAGTGCCTCCGAATCCGGCTCCCAGAATGACTATGTGTGGCCGCAACATTTATTGAATAGTATTACGAATAATTAACTCCAAACGGTGCCGCGAGGAAATTTTGCCGGCGGCGCGAGATTTTTGCTGTCACCCGGCGATCGTGATCGCCGCATACAAAATTCCGGCGCCCAAAAGCGTCATCATCGTAGTCATGAGCTTCGGGTGCGCATGATGGCTCTCCGGAATGAGATCGCTGGCGCCGATATAGAGAAAAAAGCCGGCAAACAAGGCCAGAATGATACTCAGGCCGCGCTCGGGCACGGTAAAAAACAAAGTCGACCCGGCGCCCAGAACTGGCGAGAGCGCGTCGGCAAAAAGCCAGCGCATAACCGTCTTGTGTTCGCCGCGGTTGCCATGGCGCAAGACGATGCCGACGGTATTGATGCCGTCGGAAAAATCATGCGTCAATACCGCGATGGCCACGATCGCTCCGACCGCCGCCGACACTTGGAAAGCCAGACCGATGGCGACGCCGTCGAGGAAACTATGCAAACAGAGACTGCCGGCCCCCAGGACGCCGCGGTGCATCTTTTTGGTTTCCGCGCTTTCGGTGTCGTGATCGCATTCATGGCCTTCATGACCGGAATGCGCGTGGGCATGCAAGAAAATAACCCTGTCCAAAATCAGGTAGGCCATGAATCCGACGGCGGCCACGGCGAGCATGGTATTGGCCGAATAAAATTTCGATCCGAGATTGACTGATTCCGGCAACAAATCAAAAAACGCCACCGCTACGACCGCGCCGGCGGAAAATCCCAGAACCAGGTGCAATTTGTCCTTCAGTTTGAGCGCGAATAATCCGCCCAACAAAGTCGAAACGAATGTGGCGATGGCGATGGCGATGACCATGATCGTGTCATTATATTAGCGCACGAAGTGTTTATTTGCACATGCTCATGACTTCGCTTACGATCTGGTCGAGCGAAACGGCGGCTTTAACCAGGAATTTTTGGGCGCCCAGAACGCGCGCCTTTTCGATGTCGGAAGGTTTGGAAAGATTAGAGAGTACCATCACCGGGATCTTTTTCAGCGATTCATCCATTTTGACTTTCTGTAAGATCTCAAAGCCGCTCATCCCGGGTAATAACAAATCTACAACAAGAGCATCCGGTGTAAATTTTTCCAATTCTTCCATGGTTTCATCGCCATTTTTGGTGTGTACCAGATCAAAACCGGAAGATATGAATTTTTTGCCTAAAATGTTGCCTATAAGCCTATCATCTTCAACCCATAATATTTTTTTGCCGTTTGTAATCATCTTAGGAAGATCTTTGGCCTGTCTGCGGTCGCGACCGAAATAACGATCTATGCGCTTCATAATATCATTGGGATCGGCATGTATTGCCACAATAAACTCAGTGACGCTGTTATGTGGCAAACGCGCGATGTTGATAGGCATACCTTGAGCCGACATCAAGAAAACAGGAATCTTGGCAAGCATTGGTTCAGCTTGTTTCTCGGCCAGTATGCCGTAACCGTCTGTACCAGGAACCACGATATCCAAGAGCACAAGATGGGGCATCGTGTCTATGATGACCTTAAGCGCATCAGCACCGTTCTTGACCAGTGTTATAGAGTACCCGCCGTCATAGAGTGTCCTCTGTAATCGCTCGCCGAATGCCCCATCGCCCGTTATTATTAGTATTTTCTGTGCCGTATTCTGCGCGTCGGCAATTTTGCGGCTTTTTATATCATTCGCCATGCTCCTATTCTACCTCGAATACGCCCGCCAAGCACGCCTACGGCTGTGGATGACGGTATCACCTCTAATACCAAAGTGTATCTTTATTCATACAGACTTTGCTTTCTTATTTTTACCAATCATCATCTTCTCCTGTAGCTTGAACAATTCATCTCTGACGAGTGCCGCCGTTTCGAAATCTAACCCCTTGACAGCCTCGGCCATCTGCTCCTCCTTCATGCGGATGAGCTTCTTTGGATCGGTACGAAATAGCTCCTCGTCTATGCGCATCATCTCACCTACAGTCTTGTCGTGCTCAGTGCGGAGCTGGTCGGTGATGTCATGAATCTTCTTGTGTATAGTCTTGGGCGTGATGCCGTGTTCCGTGTTGTAGGCCGTTTGGATGGCTCGGCGGCGATTGGTTTCGCCTATGGCCGCCTCCATGGAACCGGTCATATTGTCGGCGTATAGAATGACTCGACCGGCGGCATTGCGGGCCGCACGGCCGATGGTCTGAATCAAGCTTGTCTCCGAGCGCAGGAAGCCCTCCTTGTCGGCGTCCAATATACCTATGAGCGACACTTCCGGCAGGTCCAGGCCTTCGCGCAAGAGATTCACGCCCACCAGAATGTCGTGCTTGCCCTTCCTGAAGTCCGTAAGGATGTTGATACGCTCTATCGTCTTAATGTCGCTATGGAGGTACGCCGCCTTTATTTTCTTTTCCTTTAAGAATTCAGCCAGGTCTTCTGCCATCTTCTTCGTCAGCGTTGTCGCCAATACCCTGTCACCTTTCTTTATGGTCTTCTCTGCTTCGTCTATGAAGTCGAATATCTGGCCTTTGTATTTTCCCTTCTCCTTTATAGGCCTAATATTCACTTCAGGATCCACCAATCCCGTAGGACGGATAACCTGTTCAATTATTTGTTGCGATTCCTTACGCTCATAATCCCCCGGCGTCGCCGAAGTGAATATCATAGGCCCCACTCTTTCTAGGAACTCATTGAATTTGAGTGGCCGGTTGTCTTTAGCTGACGGCAGTCTAAATCCGTGTTCTACCAATGTCTCTTTGCGGCTGGCATCGCCGGCGTACATGCCGTTCAATTGCGGTACAGTTACATGCGACTCGTCCACAATGGTCAGAAAGTTTGGTTCACCGTTCTTGTCATGGGGAAAATATGACAGCAAGGTGTACGGCGGCTCCCCAGACATCTTGCCACTGAAGTGGCGCGAATAATTTTCGATCCCGTTCGTATAGCCGATCTCGCGTATCATTGACAAATCGTATTTCACACGCCTTCTCAACCGTTCCGCCTCCAAAAGTTTGCCTTTCTTTTCCAGGATTTTAAGCCTGTCCGCCAATTCCGCTTTGATGGTCTCGAATGCTCGTTTGTTTTGATCTTCGTTGGAAATGAAATGCTTGGCGGGAAAAATAAATACCGTCTCGTGATTGCCGCGGACTGACCTCGATACGGGATCGAGTTCCATGATTTCACTTATGTGGTTGCCACCGCCGTCTATCATTCCTCGCTCATGTCGGGAAACATGCGGCCCCGCTGCGACGGTCGGGGTGGTCGTCGCGGACGCGTGGTTATAGGAAATTCTGTAAATCGTTCTGTCATTTACGGGCATGATTTCGACGGTATTACCGACAGCCCTGAATTGACCAGAATTCAAGTCCGCGTTGGTGCGCTCGAAGTGAATATTTATCAATTTTCGAACAAGTTCGGCGCGCGACAATTCAGTGCCGACTGACAGCTTCAAATTGACCTTTTCATATTCTTCGGGACTGCCCAAACCGTAGATGCACGAAACGGACGCCACAATAATCACATCTTTGCGGGTAAGAAGAGCCTGCGTCGAAGCGTGCCTTAACCGTTCTATTTCTTCATTGATCATCGCCTCTTTTTCGATGTATGTATCCGACGAAGGTATGTATGCTTCGGGCTGATAGTAATCGTAATACGATACGAAATAATGCACCGCATTATCGGGAAAAAATTCACGGTATTCCTGCGCCAACTGCGCCGCCAGGGTCTTGTTGTGCGCGATGACCAAGGCCGGCTTGCCGTAATCAGCGATAACATTCGCCATAGTGAATGTTTTTCCCGATCCCGTTACGCCCAAAAGTGTTTGACGGCCCAGCTTTTTCGCCAGCCCTTCATTCAACGCTGAAATAGCTTTCGGCTGGTCGCCTGCAGGCTTTAGGATAGTGGCGATTTTGAACGGTGATTTCATTTATTAATACACAGGTCCGACCTGTGTGGAAACTATAGCTTGCCAAAGAATAAAATGCTAATGTTAAGTCAGAGGCATATTATGAACAAACACATAATGGAGACACCGCCATCTCCTTTCAAAAATGGCGGACCGTTCGGACAATCGAATGAACACGAAAGGGACAGGGAAAATGAGTCGACTGTCAAGGGTACTTTGAAGGCCCTTGAATTGATCCTCGACTCATTTGACCCATACTCGCAACAATCGTCATTCCAAGAGTCGGAAAAACAACTCAAACTCAATCTGTGATCCGTCCAGCCGGTTTCTCGCAGGCATCCAAATCCAAGGATGCCTGATTTTTATAAAAATTAGCGCGCCCCACCTCAATCTGTATTATCGCACAATGAAAATGCCGCGCTCTCACGCTCGCAAATTGCGGCGGGAGAGCAGGCGGCTGTGGGACTTAGAGTCCGTTGTCTGCTTGGTCATCCTCAGGCGTAAAGATAATCTTATATTTGTTGTCGAAATATTCTTGATCTGACACTTCTTCGTTCATGGTTTTCCTTTCAATCTCCTCCGCCTTTAAGCGCTGGGAATCTGTCTGCCAATCGGAGTTTTGGTTTCAACAAAAACCAGTACCCTCTCACCCACCTGACAGCCACTCTTCCTTTGCCTGTATTTGTCCAGGCATTTTGACCCGGCAATGGTCGCAGAACAGGGGCCATGCCGTATTTGTTCCTGTATATGGTGTACAGATCCGATATTGGCTGACCCAAGTAACCAAACGGAGCCGCCGTTACGTCGGCAAGTGGATTTGCGTTGATTTGCATAGCGTTTTGATGTTCAATTTCCGCTCCCACTCCCATCCGCACCTTTGGACGGGACGAGCGAAACAGGTTCCATTCTTGCGTTTGGAACCCGTTTCTGTGATCAATCGTTTTTGAGATTCATTACAGAAACCGGCTCCAAACGCCATCGCCATAGACGGCGTAGAGCGTAAATAGATTAGACTTTATTATGACTGATTTCATCATGGTTGATATTAACACACCGCCAAATTACCACAAGATCGGTTATGCACAGTCTCCAAGATCCGACCTTGGAATCACTGCCGGCGCAACATCACCCTCTGCGCCGCCGAATAAATGTTCTTTTCGTCCAGACCGTAAAGTTCGAGCAATTCTTCATATTTTCCCGTTTGCCCGAATTTGTCGCTGATGCCGACGAATTCCATCGGCACCGGATAATGTTGTGCCAGCAATTCCGCGACCGCGCTCCCCATGCCACCATTTATCTGATGCTCTTCCACTGTGACCATTGCGCCCGTCTCGTGCGCCAATTTTATGACGGCATACTCATCCAGCGGCTTGATCGTCGACAAGTTCATGACCGCCACGCTCTTGCCTTCCCCGTCCAATTTCTTCGCCACTATCAGTGCTTGATGCAACACCGCGCCGGTCGCTATTATGCCAACGCCAGAATGATTGCCTATTTTGAACTTTGGATTTGATTTGTCATTTGTCATTTGATCTTTGGACCTAAAAATTACTTGCGCCTTCCCTATTTCAAAAGGCGTTTCTTCGGTAGTCATCACCGGCGTGGCGTTCCTATTCAATCGTATGTAAGTCGGATCTTTCGTCATCGCCGCGGCCATAGTCGCCTTCTTGGCTTCAATGGCATCGCACGGCGAAATCACGACCATTCTCGGCAAAACCCTTGCGAGGGCGATATCTTCCAGCGCCTGATGGCTGCCTCCGTCGAGCGCCGCCGAAAGTCCTGCGTGGCTGCCGACGATTTTCACCGGCACATTGTTGTAGCAAACGGTCGTCCGTATCTGTTCCCAATTCCGGCCGGGGCTGAATATTGCGAATGAACCAGCGAAAGGTATTTTCCCCATGGCGGCCATGCCTGAGGCCACCGTCACCAAGTTCTGCTCCGCCACACCGACCTCAATGAATCTTTCCGGAAATTTTTCCTTGAATTCGGCCATGCGCACAGATTCTTCTAAATCTCCGCACAAGGCGACCACTCTCTTGTCTTTCTCAGCCGCATTCAGTAAACCGTCCCCGAATCCGTCGCGTATAGAAACTTTTTTAGTATCATTTATATTTAGTTCAGATTTTATCATATATTAATATGACTGTGATGCAATTATTATTTCAATAAAATTCCTATACACAAAAAAACAACGGCAGCAACAATCTTAAGTATTTGCGACACCCAGAAAGCAGTTGGATTATCGTTTTTATTTACATAAACATATCTTATTAATCTAGGACGGAAAGAACCTGATACCAAATCACTAGTACGCCCCCTTATTTGGTCAAATGCCGACATTAGAAATATGAGTATTGCAAAAATGAAAAATAATGAATTATAATTCATGATATTTTATTAAATGCTGATAAAGCAGTTTCTATTTCCTCCTTTGTCGTCGGCGCCTTACCATGCCATTCATATTTGCGCTCGAATTCCGGAATTCCTTTCGAGGAAATGGTATAAGCAATAATAACCGACGGTTTGTCGAAAACCGCGCGTGCTTCATTCACGGCACGGTCAATATCGGCGAAATTGTGACCGTCGACTTCCTGTACATGCCAATTCCAAGCGCGCCATTTGTCGACCAATGGATTCAACGGCATGACATCTTCCGTAAATCCGCTTATCTGAATATTATTCCGGTCAACTATAACCGTCAGGTTTTGCAATTTCTCTTTGCCGGCCAGCATCGCTCCTTCCCATGAATTGCCCTCATCAAGCTCACCGTCGCTTAATAGGCAAAAGAATTGTCTGCCAGACGACTTGCCGTTATCCATCCTGTCGGAAAGCGCCATGCCCACCGCCTGCGAAAGTCCCGATCCAAGCGGCCCGGAAGAAGTCTCAAGCCCTTTCAGCCATTCTCGGTGCGGATGGCCTTGAAGCGGACTGCCGAGCTTGCGTAATTCATTAAGTTCCTCCACGGGAAAATAACCAGCGTGAGCCATAGCGGCATAAAGAGCCGGGCAAATATGACCGTTGGAAAGCACCAGACGATCTCTGTACGGCCAATTGTGGTTTTTGGGGTCATGCTTGAGCGCGTGGAAATACAAGTATGTGAAAATATCAGCCATGCCGAGCGAGCCGGCGGTATGGCCTGATTTCGCTTCAATCAGCATATCGATAATCGAGCGCCGTATTTCCGCGGCTTTTTTCTCCAAGAATTTTACTTTTTCCTCAGTTAATAACATGGTTTCCAAGGTCCGACCTTAATTCACGCATCACTTTCATCACATCGCCGGATTCGAATATCGCCGAACCGATGACCAGCCTGTCCGCGCCGGCGTCGATCAGCCGACGCGCGTTTTCGAGCGAGACGCCGCCGTCGACGGAGACCGGATAGTCCGGGCACATCTTTTTTATCTCTTTTATCTTGTCGATGGCGCGCGCATCAAATTCTTGACCCTGGAAACCGACGCGGTCTATGCCCATAAGTTGGATAAACTGTAGACTGCCTTCTTTTACCTTGAATTTCGGATCACCTACAGCACTTATCGGCGTATCGATATTGAGCGCCATGCCTACTTCCACGAGGCCATTCAACATTTCGATCGCTTTCCCCAGATCGCCTTTCGCTTCGGCGTGCAAAACAATCCTCGCCGCGCCCGCTCCGACCCAGCCATCGACGACTTCTTCGGGCCTGTCGACCATCAAATCGAATTCGTAATTGATCTTTTCCCAATCAGGCAGTCCTTCCTCCTCACGCGCCAACTTTTCGAATTCGCCGTGATCGCCTTTGTACGGCCAAGAAAACGACGGCACGAAATGTCCGTCGCAAACATCGACTTGTACCGTCTTTGTAAGCCCGCTTACCCGCGAGACCTTGTCGGCGATTTCGTCGTAGTCTTGCGGCAATATTGCGGGAATTATTTCGATTTCTTTTGGCATTTTAATCTGTCGATACCGGACCTCGGCATTATTCCAACGAATCCATTTCTTCAATTCTCCGAAAATGTCTTTCTTCTCCGGAAAATGCGGTATTCAACCATGACTCAACCGCCTCTTCCGTTTGGTTTTCATTCACAAAATCCGCACCGACCGCAAGCATATTGGCATCATTGTGTTCTCGCGACAATCTCAATATTTTGCCCGAAGATTCTTCCGGCCCGCCATACCACACGGCTGCTCTCACGCCGGGAAATCGATTGGCGACCATGGCTTCACCCTGGCCCGATTTGCCGAAAATTACCGCTTTGGTCTTGCCGGTCTGGTCATAAGCGATCTTGACAGCCGCTTTGGCCATGTATTCCGGATAATCGTCGTCCTCTTTGTATTCACGCGCGCCGACATCCTCTATTTCATAATCCTTTTCTTGCAGGAATTTTTTAACGGCCTCTTTGAGCGCAAAACCGGCGTGATCAGCCGCCAGTATTATTTTTTTCCTTGGATTTGATGCCGGCATGATTATTTTCTATCGATTAGTCCGTTAATGTTTCAAAATATCGCCAGAGAAATCAATACCAACACCGTCACCACAAAGAAAACAAGAAGCGTGTAGCCGAAAAGCGATAGCGCCTCCCTCTTGTTGCCTTCCAAATACCACAGGATCGGCTTGCCCAAGAATAAAGCTCCGCAAACTACCGCCGACAATACGAAAAGTAGGAGTATCACTATGGGCGCCACAATGCCCGGTTGCCGACCGAAAATAAGTGGAGCATTATTCAAGAAAACGCCTATCAATATTACATACAGTGCCGTCCACAAAGCATTTGCCAGCGCATATTTGATGATATTGTTTTTGTTCATGGATATGGTTATATTATAACTCAAAACGCCACGCGGTTGTTCGAGTAAGGTCACTCATTTCTCACTCTGTTGGTATTTAGACATATAATACTCTGAAACGGTGAACGCAGATCTCTTGTGTCTACTAAACGGGCTACATATCATTGGTGACCCTACCGGGATTCGAACCCGGGTTTAAGGCTTGAAAAGCCTCCGTCCTGGACCAGGCTAGACGATAGGGCCCCGTTTCAACCATTCGGCTTCTTGCCGCACAAGCAGTTTAGCCGCTTTCTCGTGGTTTTTCAAGAGAGCCTTGGTCACATATTCCAGTCGCGGCGCCTGGGAACCTTTGACCAGAATGACATCGCCGGCGCCCGCGAGCGCCGAGACGAACGGCGCCGCTGAAACAGAGGAATCAAACTGCTTCACCGACACCGGCGCCATGCCACCCTTGAGAGCTTCTTCCGCCACGGCGCGGGCACGCGGACCGATAGTTACCAAAATATCGACACATCCAACCGCCTCGCGGCCGAGCTTGCGATGTTCTTCGCCGGAATATTTGCCCAATTCCATCATATCGCCCAGGACAGCTATGCGCCTACCACCACACTTAGCGTCCTTCAGAGACATAAGCGCCGAAAACGCCGCGTCCGGCGAAGAATTATACGAGTCGTCTATTACAGTCGAACCGTTCACGCCTTCCAAAATCCTCATCCTGCCCGGCGCCGGTTCGTAATCATACAACCCCCTCAATATCTCGTCGACAGACAACCCTTTCGCCTTCCCCACCGCCGCGGCCGCCAACAGGGGGTACATTTGCTGTCTGCCGATAGCACCTTTCAACTTGACCGTCTCAACCCTGCCGTCAAAATTTATCTTGAAAGACAATCCTTCATTCACCCCGTAAACCTCATAATCAAATCCCCTCACACTCGCGCCTTTATTCTCTCCAAAAGTCAGGACCGATGAATTGCTCCAACGGGGATAAGCTGCCATTCTTTCGTCGTCCGCGAACAAAACAACCGAGCCGCCATCTTTGACCGCCTTCGCTAACGCCATTTTTTCCTCGAATACTTGTTCCGGCGAATCGAAAAATTCGACATGCACCGGAGTCTTGCTGATTTTGGTGATGACTGCGATATCCGGCTTCAGCCATTTCGCGGCTTTTCGTATGTCACCTGGGTGATCCGCTCCGACCTCCAAAACCAGACAGTTGGGGTAATCCTTTTTGACGACCATAAGTACGAACCCCTGTATGATATTGCTAATCCAGCCGGACATACTGTGCCATGCATTCGGCGCCCCGATCACCGTAAGCGGCAAACCGATTTCACTGTTCAAGCTTTTCTCGCTTTTTCTGGCAAAATTATATTTATTTTTCAAGACAGCATAAACAGCGTCTTTCGTCGAAGTTTTGCCGACACTGCCGGTAACCGCCACGATAAACGGCTTGTATTTGGCCAGAATCAGCCGTGATTCGAGAGTCAGCATCTGGACGACGATTTTTTTGATTGAGTTCATGGATTGGCACGATGCTATCGATCCGGCGCGATGTTGTAGTAGTTTATCAGGAAACTGGCCAATTCGGTATATGCCGCAGTCAAAGTTTGTGAGGCATATTCGGCGCCCTTCGGATACACTTGGTACAGGAAAATCAAAAATTTGGCATTGTAGGCCGGAAAAAATCCAAAGAAAGAGTGCAAGTAGCGGTTGGGGTAATAGCCACCGTTCGTAGGATCCGCTATTTGGGCAGTGCCCGTCTTGGCACCTTGAGAATAATGATTCTTAGCGATGGTGCCAGGTGCAAATGCCTTGTCAACTACATTGACCAACATGGTCTGCACCTCATTGGCTGTTTTGGGCGATATAACCGGGCCTATGCGCGGCGGGTTTACTTCCTTCGTCTTGCCGTCATTATAGTCGATCTCCTTGACCAAATGCGGCGTTACCAAATAGCCACCGTTGGCTATGACCGAGAGGGCTCTGGCCATTTGTACCGGCGATACCGCTATACCCTGGCCAAAAGCGGCCGTGACTATATCTATATCCGCACCATGCTTCAAGTTGCCGGTTATGGGCATACCCTCGTTCGGCAAATCTATGCCGCTCTTGCCAAAGAGCCCGAATCTTTTGAAATAATCATACATGGTGGTCGAACCCATCTTCATTGCTATGGTGGCGGCGCCCACATTGAGCGATTGCGACAATATAGTCTGCATGGTCGTGCCTGGACCTCTGGCTCTCAGATCGTAATTGCATACATTATAACCGGCGATTTTGAGACAGCCTGTATCGTCATAAGTCGAATCCGGCCCAACTGCTCCAGCATCGAGAGCCGACGACATGGTTATCGGCTTCATTATGGAGCCCATCTCGTATACATTCTCAACCAATGGGTCAGATAAAACGGCGCTCGACTTTAGCGACGATAGTTTGTTCGGATTGAATGACGGATGTGAAGCCATCGCTACGATCTCCCCGTTTTCGGGGTTCATAACAATACCACCTATAGTATCGGGATGCCATTTTGCCTCAGTATCCGAAAGGACTTTCTCCAGATAAGTTTCAACCGCCGGATCGATGGTAGTCACGATGTCTCCTTCATCAGCTCTGCCGCCGAAAACCGTATCTTTCACGCCGGAAAAAAGCTCCGCAAATATATCGGCGCCGGAACCGAAACCGCCTTCGCGCCCAAGTGTGTTTTGGTAAAATCTTTCCAGACCGTATTTGCCCGTTATCGCCGACGAACTTGCGTCTTCACCTACCAATCCCAAAACATGCGCCGCCAGCGAATCGCCGGGATAAAATCGCCACGATTCCGGCACCACGCCTATGCCCGGCAAATTCAAAGCGGCGATCGATTGTCCCACGGCACTCTTTAATCCGCCAGCCAACTCCTCATACGAGTCGTTTTTATTGGCCGCTAAATCTAAAAATCTTTTTTTATCTACTTGCAAGAACTGGGAGACCACTTCGTAAGTCGTCGTCGGATCGTTGATCAGTTTTGGATTCATATATGCCAAATATCCCCGCTCTACCGTGGCCGCGGCGATTTTTGTGCCGTCTTTCAGCTGAAAGTATATCGTGCCGCGGTCAAATAGCGTGGTAGCCGGTCTGGAATATTGTTTATCCGCTTTGGCGGCATATCCGGCGCCGTGAATGATTTGCGTCGAGTACAAAGACGCCGCCAACGCCACGGCGGACAATGCTATGCCGGCAAATACTATCCTGAGTCTTGTCTTTTGTGATTGGTTCATCGGGCCACGGAAAGTGCGCCGTTTCGGTTTATGTATTCAGCTGTTGCCGTCTGGGTAAGACCGTAACTTTTCGCCATGTCCGGCGTGATTTTGCCCGAAAGGGCTATATAATTCGTGTCCAGCGCCTGCACTTTGTTTTCAACAATTGCAGTTTCATTTTCTACCTTCTCCAGGGCTACAGCATCCGAAATGGCGGCGTAAATATTCAAACCGTAGACAAGGACAGCCAAAAGACATCCTCCTGTCAAAATGCGTGCGATAAGCGCGCGGTATTCATTGGTTAGATAAACAGTATTTGCTATAGCTTTGGTCATGGTGAGTACAAGATTAAATTTAAAAATTATTCACATATTCATACGACACGTTTTTCGGAAATTCTGAGTTTGGCACTTCGGGCGCGCGAATTATCCTCGATCTCACCCGCGCCTGGCCTGATCGGCTTCTTGGTAATGATCAAACCGTCTATCCTGCCATGCTCCCTGAAAAATTCTTTGACTACTCTGTCTTCATGAGAGTGGAATGATATGATCGCCATCCTGCCGCCTTTGGCCAGTACGGCCCAACCCTTACGCAATCCTTCTTTCAAGGCATTCAACTCGTCATTCACCGCTATCCTAACGGCCTGGAATGTTTTGGTGGCCGGGTGCAGTCTGCCTCGCCGATAAAACGCCGGTACGGCTCCTTTCACGATCTCAGCCAGTTCGCTGGAAGTATCGATAGTTCTCATCTCCCGATAACGGACGATCGCTCGGGCTATCTTTGTGGCAAATCTCTCTCCGCCGTACCCGAATATAACATTGGCGATGTCTTCTTCTTTCCAGCTGTTGACCAGATCTTTCGCGGTGAACGGATATTCGGCCGGATCGCCCATAGTCATGAGAAGCGGTTCGTCTCTTTGGAATGAAAATCCTCGGCCGGAATTTTCAAGCTGGTCTGATGACATGCCCAGATCGAACAATACGATGTCGACGCCATCAATACCATGCTTGGACAATACTTCGTCGAGATTGCGGAAGTTTTTGTGTTCCAATATCAGCCGCTCCGCTTTGCCGGCCAGCTTCTCACGGGCGCTTTCGATCGCCTGACGATCTCGGTCGAGGCCGATTATGGTCAATTTGCCTCCAAGAGCTTCGGCAAGCGCGAGGGCGTGGCCGCAACCGCCGATGGTGCCGTCCAGATAAACACGCGGTACCTTCCCGCCTTTGCCTCCCCGCAGAAATAAGTAATCAACTACTTCATGTAAAAGAACTGGCTTATGAATGCTTTGGGCGTGGTTTGGCATCTGGTTAGATGACGCCGGCCTGCCCCAGCTTCTCGGCGAGCGCATCAGCGCGCTGTTCAACGCCCTTGCGATACTCGTTCCAACGATCTTCGTCCCAAATTTCAGCGCGGTCGCGTACGCCGACGATGACAACTTTGCCCTTTTCGAGCTTACCTCGTTCACGCAAATATTGAGGAACGAGGATGCGGCCGGCACTGTCAACCTCGGCTTCAACCGCCCCTCCGAGGAGGTAGCGGTTGAAGCTTCGATTGTCCGCCTGCAACATCGACGATTCTGGTCCGGACAAACGCGCGGTGATTCGTTCCCAGCTGTCCGTCGTGTAAACGAACAAGCAGTTATCGAGTCCGCCCGTCAAAATCACCTTGTTCCCCATTTCCTGCCGAAATTTGGCGGGAAGGGATAGGCGATTTTTGCCGTCGATAGTATGCCTGAATTCGCCGATGAGCATAAAACTTTTGCGGGAGTAGTGGTGATATGAGTGCGCGGATTTTTCATCAAACGCTTAACGAATGTGTTTTCCGCCCCTCTCCCACTCTGTCCCACTTAATGGGTATAATACAACATCATTGACTATCCACACCACAAGGAGAGCTGTGGATAACTCCAAATTTGACAATTACAATAATTGTGATATACTATGAGCGAACTTCACTGAGGTTGTTTAACCTATTCAAAAAGTCTCGGGATTGTCTCGAGACGGCTTCAGTGGAGAAATCGGAGAACTGTAGTATGAAAAATTTGGTTTCGTCGGTTTGCCTCGCTACGGTTGTGTTCGGTGGCACGGGCTGTGCCACCTACCAGCACAATGCCATTGAAAAGAAAAACGACATTGTGCGGTACGCGAACGGGACGGTGGTGGATCATTCCACCTACACAGACCGTTCGCGAGGGTTCGCCCTCGTGGGGACTCAAGGGTACCAACGGCATTACGACAGCGAGGTGGCAGTGGGGACCGAGTCTCACACCATCCAGCCGATCCCGGCGAACTCGACCTACTGGTCGGGCGGCGGGTATTACGGTGGATATGGTGCTGTCGGATTCGGATACGGTTACCCTGTCGGCGGATACGGGTACTCCGGAAGTGTGGGGGTCAGTGGCCCGTACGGGTACAGCTGTGCGCCGCCCGTTTATTCGGGTGGAGGATCCCCAATTGGAAATTGCTACGGATATCACTGACAGTGAAATTCCTTAGCTCGCGCCGCTTCTCGACTAATCTAGAGGCGGCGCTTTACTTTGCACCGATTCGGGTGTATGAATGATATTAACGGTATGAAAACACTCGGCGCAACATTAACGGCGATAATAGCGGCTTTCACATTCTGGGCCGTAATTCCCACATCGGCGAACGCTGATTACGGCAATTATTATTACTACGGTTCATACGGCTATTATCCGGCTTATCCGGCTTATCAGGCTTACCAAGCTTATCCGACTTACTATTACCCCACTTATTATCCTACTTACTCATACTACCAATGCCCCTGTGCGCCGACAACGCCACCATCGGTTTATTATCCTTACCAATACAATATAAGTTCATATTACGGATACTATCAGACACCGCAGAGAGATTACGGATATGGCGGGTACAGAAATTACGGAAATCGCGAGAACTATGGGAATTACGACAATTGGACGCACGGCGAAAGGTAAAAATCATACTCTTGACATTTCTGTCAAAAAGTGTATAATGTAGTGAAATCGTAGTTTGACATAAACCCAGGCCTCTACAAAAGAGGCCTCAACCAAAGGAGCGAACAGTGAACGAGGATTATTGCAAGATAACCGAAGGTACTCTCTGGATCCAGGCAGGTCCAGCGGGTCCAGAATATCCGCCACAAAAAGGTTTCGCCATCACAGTTATGGCGAAAAACGGGGAGAAGGTTCCCGCGACGGGAACATACATGGTCGAAAAATTCCTGCCCAACTCGCAAATCACTCTCAAGGACACTGAGTTCTTGAAGTGGCACACGGGACATCCGAAAAAGGGCGTAGCGTATTCCTTGGAAGTTTACGCGTTGATCGGAGACGAATTGCGAAGTGAGGATAAGTGGGAAAAGGAAATCTGGATCAGCAACGACGGGAAGATCCTCACGGAGAAACCGGTTGAAAAACCGGCTCCCGTCCCACCCACTCCTCCACCGCCAACTCCCGCGCCGGAACCGACAAAACCGGTTCCACCAGTGCCGCCTCCCTCAAAGAAACTGCCGGCAGAGTTCAACATAATAAAGACCCGCCTCAAAAGGATTAGGGATAACCTCATGAAAATCGAAGCGGGAACTATCATCCCATCCGGAAGGATGCTGAACGATATGGCGGTGGCGATGGACGAAATGGGACTGCAAATCGACTCGTTCAAGGCGTCCAACGCAAACCCGGAATGGGACAAGCTGCAGGAGGTTGTTTCCGAGCTTCGGAGACATCACGCGGCTGAAACGGCAAAACTGGCTTCCAGGAAGCCGATACCGCAACCGACGCCTGCACCGGCGCCTACCCCAACGGTTCCACCGGTACCTCCGACTACAGAACAACAAAAAGAAGAGTCCCACTGGTTAGTCCGTGGCATGACCAAAAAACTACAAAAAGTAGTTGGGACAGGGTGGTTTGGTCCGTTGGTTGGTATAACGGCATGTGGAATAATCGTGTTACTCGCCCTGTCGATTAAAGACAGGCTCACGAAAAAGGCGAGCAAAGTGAGTAACGCCGGTCCTGCAACAGCATCAGTGGTGACGCCGGCGCCATCACCTATTCCATCGAACACAGGCGGTAGTGTTGACGGCAACGGTAACTTCATCGTCGTCGGACACGGCAATGTCGTGATCAGCGGCAACAGCAATGTTGTCATGATCAATGGCGAACCGGCACGGCGCAGTGGTTCGACTCCGACATCGGTCGGTGATAATCAAACGACCGCCAAACAGTGGCCGAAAGACTTCGGACCAACGAGGGTGATAAAGCCGGCACAGTGCTTGGTGGATAGCGGTATAGACGGCTTCACGCTCCCGGAGACTACAGTCTACGCAGGAGACGATGTAGAAGTCGTCATCCCCAACGGCTGGGGACTTGGCATTCACATGAGTGCCAATGCGGATCAGTACGATGCAGCCCTTGACGGGAAAATCGTACAACCGACTTCGGGTGAGGTTAAGCCCACAGGCAGAATACCTCACAAGGAGCTACGACTCCGGCTTAGGCCGGGAGTCCAATCATCAACGCTTCGATTGAAATTCGATCGTTGGTGACATCGGATTCACGGGCGCGGTGTGCATTCTTCGGAATGCCCCGCGCTCTTTTGTTTTACATCTACTGACTATCACATATCTGGTTGGCAGTTTCTAGCTCTATGCAAAGCCCTAGTGACGAAACCTCACATTTTGTGGGTTTTGTCTTTTATTGCTTGATATTTGATGCCGCTTCATGGCCGGTTGCGCTGCGGGACACAATCCCTCGGGTCCATACGGCTAACGAAGTCGGCAACATCGCCGGTTTCTGGCGCGGCCTCTGGCATGGCATGATCTGCCCGATCATGTTTATCGTCCCGTTGTTTTCGGATAATGTAAGCATTTATGAAATCCGCAACAACGGCGGATGGTATAACTTCGGCTTCCTGCTCGGCGCAGGGTCCTCCCTCGGTAGCAGCGGTGCGAGTGCCAGTCGTTCTCGCAAGTAAACACCTGTTCGACAATCTCGAACACAAACCCCACAAGGCTTCGGCTGAGTGGGGTTTAACTTTTATTACTCCTAAGATTATTGGAAATTTATTCATAATGTTGCGTTTCCTAGTCCTATATCTTCCTTGGATATGTCTTCCAGGGTTAACTCATTTTATGGCAACTGCGTGGTATCCAATTTGATATTTTCTTCCCGTAAATTTCCCGTTACTTCGGGAAACTGCGTGGTATCTTCTTTGAGACTAATGATAGCCGTTTTTTCGGCCTTTTTATCCGTCATATCAGGACCACAAGTGGGCTATGTTGGTAAGTGGAAGATAGACGATCTTACAAAGTTTTGGCCACGACAAGATATTGATGATAAAGGCCTTCAAGTTATCTCTCTGAAAGACTAGCAACACTTCGCCATCTCAGCCTCAGTCGGCCTCGTAATTCCAAAGAAACCCTGCTTGATATTTGGTAGCCAAATATGGGCTTTATTAGTCTTCCAAAAGGTTCCTATTTCTCGTGCAATGTCGAGCAGCATTATCTGCCAAGTGAATCTGTGAAGATTAGTATTTTTGCAAAATTTGACATTTCTAATAAAAGATGCTAATTTTTAATTAAACTTGTTCGCGGTTCTCGTATGAGCACCGCATTGACATTCTAAACCGGAACCTCCCAAGATTTGAGAGGTTCACAACAACAAGGTCACCATGAACGATGAAGATATGTGCAGAAGTAACGCTAGGGAGACAATGATGTGGGTTGCTGTAGGAGCTCAACAGCTTGTGGCAATCACTTTATTGTCGGTGGGATTCGGGTTGCTGTTCCAAGGATTAACCACCGTTTGGTCCTTGATACTTGCAACCGCCTTTTGGACGATAATCATTTGTTTTGTGAGAGGCATTAACCTTTTCACCGCAAATGTGGCCGATTTTCACGGCGCAGTATTGTCCAATAGGTTCTTGAGCTACAAGAAGCCTGCGACAGATTCCGATCCAATGGATCTGGGAAAGACAAGGATGCTGGAAGAAGTCGGGCCGGGCCTGCATCCGAAATGGCCTTGGCAAAATGCAATCTTCGTAGATCTGCGTAGACAGTTCACGATAGATAAACCAATTACTGCATATTCACTGGATAACATTAAGCTCACAGTGAGTTATGTAATGGTGTTAAAAGCATTGCGAGGTTTCTTGTGTAATCTGGTAAGGAATACCGAAGACGAGTCTCGGCAAATACTTGTTGCCGGCACGGAAAGCCAGTTACAAGCGAAACTCCGTGGTGTCAATCAGGAAAACGCCATACAACATATGAACGAGTTGGATAAGTGGTTCGGAGACATTTATGGCGGGGACCATAAATCCCACCCTACAGAAAAGCGGTGTGGTCTGGCTACATCCGAACTTACAATCAGAAACATAACACTCAGTGACGAATTCCAACACGCCGCCGAACTTCAAGCGATAGCGAAAAAAAGCGGAGAAGCTGTAAAAGCTCTTGTCGAAGCCGGTAAGACAGAAGATAAACCGATAACCGGCAAGCAAGCACTGAATGCTCTGTTGGCAATCGACGGTAAGGCGGAATTCAAGGTCTTTGATGTAAGCGGTTTGGAGAACCTGCAAAGTGTTGGTGGATTCATTCCAGAAAACTTATTCGGTAGCAAGAAAAAAGAAGACAAAAACAAGAAATAGAGGTGTACCATGGCAGACACATTCATAGTGAACGAGGAGTTCGGCGGTAAGCCATTAGGTGGCACGGCTCCGTCTTCCGGTGGCAGTAAATGGCGGAAGTATTACGACACTCCGTCGAAGAAAGTCGGCCTGATCATCATGTTCGTTTTGTTTGTTGTCGCTGTAAGTTATTTCAGAACCACCAGTTCTGGTAGCATTGGCGATGAAGACAAAAAGCGGATTATCGGAAACGGCAAATCTGTCGTAATTACGCTGACTTCCGAACCATCAAAGATCTTTGAAATACCAAACGACATGGATTGGTATTTCAGGGTTGAGAACGGGTGGGCAGATGAAATCCATGTCATCGATTTGGACAACCACGCTGTTGACCATATTGTCGAACCAGGGTCGCACTTTACAACCTCCGGAATCAAAAGGTTCCAGATGACCGCGAAAGACATTGACTCTGCGAAGGGTCCGGTAATGATCAGGATCTGGGTAAAGTAGGCCACCCACAAAGCCGCGCGCATTCTGCACGCGGCTTTTTATTCTTGCGTAAAATACAAAAATTAATTCAAATGCTTTTCACCGTATTAGCTATCAAATGTATGATCCCCCAGGCCGAGAGCATGATGAACATCCCTATCGCTCCGTAAAGCATATGCCACCTGCCTTTTTCCCGCGCAGTCGAATCATCGCCGTGGGCAATCATTTCCACAATACCGAAAGCAAATACAAATATGCCTACAGCAAAAAGCAATTCAATGATCGGATTGACGATATTGGTTATCACCGGATCGAGCACTTTGCCGAACGCGGCCGCATCTACGGCCGCGTTCGCTCGAGGTACAAAATATGACAGCAGGCCAGACATGCTATTGGACCACCGGCATCTGATTGGCAGGAATACCGCCGTTGCTCACATTGTTCCCGATATTCGGGATTGCTTGATAAGTGGGAGTCGTACGGAAAGTATTTGTCAGTATGTTGACCAAACCCCAGATGGACAATATGATCGCCAAGCCCACTACGCCCCATCCGACATTTTTCCATGCGCCGCTCTTTGCTTCGGGATCGGACCCTTTTATGAGAACCATCACTATATTCCAGACGATGAAGATGACCGCCGCGGCAATAAGCAAATACAAAATGACATTGCCTATGCCGATCAGTTTGTATGTCAGGGAATTGACATCTGTGATCGGCGCCGTCTGCGCCATGGCCAGGGCTGGAGAAAACGAAATGATAGCTGCAATTAATTTTTTCATGTTATGAATCTCTAATTATTGATAATAATATTTACTGTTTAATGATACAACTTATCTGCTTTACGACACAAGGATCGTTCTGTGGATTACTTTTAACATCATTAATTCGGATAGTTGGCCGCCGGAGGCAAGGTGCTTGTAGGCGGCTGATTGCCATAATTCATCTGATCTGGTATTCCGGCCGCCGGAGGCAAGACCTGATTCTGATAACTTCCGCTAAAGCCGCTCGAGCCGGTGTTTTGGTTATTATTGATGAAATCAGCTGTAGGAAATTTATTGGTAGGAACATTATTATTAGTCACAAAAGTATTCAGCACGATGTTTACCAATCCCCAAACCGACAAGATGATGGCTAGCCCTATTATGCCCCACATAATGTGCTGGCCGGCTTCTTTGCGGTTCTCATCGCCCTGTTTACCTCTCACGAAATAGACAACTGTATTCCAGACAATGAAAACCACGGCTGCGGCGATAAGTAAGTAAATAATCACATTACCCACTGATACCAGGAATTTCACTACATCATTGGCATTGTTTATCTGGTTTATTGGAGGCATGGCTGTTTATTGATTACCGCTATAGAGACTGCTACCGCTTGTATTGGTACCTGTATTCGTCGGAAATATGTTGAAGAAATCACTCCATGAAGACGGACGATTGCTGTTCAGGTTGAAAGTATTCTGTAATACATTGACTATCCCCCAGAAAGATAAAATCACAAAAAAACCTGTAATGCTCCACATAAGATATTTCGCGCCTTCCGCTCTCTTTTCCGCCGGTCTGAGAAAATATTGGATGATGTAATACACGAAAAGTACTACGGCGAAGCCCATAAGCAGGAGTAATATCTTGTTTAGGTAGCTTGTCACCAGGGATATTAGATCGCTTAGAGTATTTGTCTTTGTCTGTGCAAATACGACAAACGGTATTGAGACGACGATTGCAGAAACGGCAAGACGAAAGTTTTTTTTCATTTTATTTTATTAATTTATAATTTTATTGGCCGTTAATAACTTGACTGGCGCTTTGTATTACATTCTGGTTTATCAGATTGGTAGCGCCCAAAGTGTTTACCACAATTTGTATTATTATGCGCGCGCCTATGACTATAGCGATACCGACGACTATGGCCCATAGCCAATTTTTCAATTCAGATATTTTGGCGGTATTTCCTCTGGCAAGAATAAATTGCAATCCAACCCAGATAAGAGCCAGAACAGCAACCAATACTGCGACATAACTGAATATCGCCGTTCCTTCGCTTATCGCGGCACCGACAGAATTGACTTTAAGAGGGTTCTGCAAAGTTACCGTCTGCGTAGTTTGCGTACTTGGTCCGCCTGTTTGGCCGGAAGTATTGGCCGGGCCAACGCTTTGGCCACTTGTCTTAGCTGTTGCGGTACAAGTAAAAGCCGTTGCGGCAAATAGTGCCAGGCCGGCAACTAATAATTTTTTGTACTGAAAATTCATTTGAATTATATGTTAATTCGGACTCCCTAACAGCGCCGTCACGCCTGGATTGCTGGCGAGCCAGCTCAAGAGCTGATAGACGATAAACCAGGCAGTTAGCATCATTATAAGCCCAATGCCGGTTTTGCGGAAGATGTCCTTGGCGTGCTCGATTTTGCCCCTTTCGCCGGTAATGTACAGATATCCGGCATAAGTAAAGCTGACGACAGCCGCCAAAACGCCCAGTATGATCATGGCATTTATGAGAAATTGCGCCTGGGCCATCAGTCCGGCGAAATCACAGGGAGTCGTTACTCCGGGTGCACCAGCAGGCCCATCGCATACCGATAGTTTGAAATGTGGATCAAATGGATTTAATGTCGCCATATTCGTAAATCGCAAATCACTGCGTCGCCTGCCCCAACACCACATTATACTGATCCGAAGCGTCATTGATCGCGTCACTCGCATTCTTGGCGCCGCTCACGACGGCGTTAACCATATTGCCGAATATCTGATACGACTGCGCTTGGTCGGCATCAAACCAGGTGCGGGAAATGAGCGCCGCTTGGTCAAAGATCGTCATATACGGATCAGAAGATCCTTGAGCTATCAAGGACGAACTGACCGGCGGCAGATAAGTCATCTGGGACAACATGGAAAGATTGGCCTGGTTGGTCAAAATGGCGATAGTCTGATAAGCGGCGTTTTGGTTGGATGAGGCGCGCACTAATGAAAATCCATACATGCGTCCGTAAGTAGCTTTTTGGCCGCCAGAACGCCATTGCGGTATAGGCGCGACATCAAAATTCAGGTTTGGATTCTTGGCTCTAATGTCGCCCAATTCCGAAGCAAAACCAAAATAAGTCGCCAGCGTGCCCGAAAGAAATGCTGTTTTCGAATCAGTCATTCCGCCATTCCAAGAATAATTCGAACTGTTCGGATTGACAAATTGTGTAAAATATTGAAGTGCTGATGACAGATTTGTCGGTCCGGAATTTGAAAGCGCGCTAGTAACCGCGCCGGTAGAGCTTATGGAAGTCACGGTGTTGCCGGACTGAAGGAATAGTGTACCTAGAAGTTCGCGAGCGTTAAGAACCGTGTTAAAGTCGCCCATAGCAATCGCCGAGCGCCTGATATTGCCGTTTTGGTCTTTTTGCGTCAGCGTTTTATTTAAGGCCGTGAATTCGTCCCAATACTTGGGATATGATGCCAGGCCGGCCGCCGCGAACATGTCCTTGTTCCAATACATCACCAGCGGGTCAATCACAAATGGAACCGCCAATGCGCCATTATTGGAAAGATAAATCTGCGCTTCGTTGATGTACGAGTCCATGAATGTTCTCTGCGACAAGGCGGTATAAGGTATCGGCGTTATCTTGTTCATTTGCGGCAGAAGCATGTCCGCCGGCACCAAAATGGCATCAGGCCCCTGCCCAACCGCCAACGCTCTGACGAAGTCGTCCGAAAATGCCGACTGGCTTTTTTGCACATAGGTAATGCCCAATGGCGCGGACAGCGTTTGGTTTATTTTTGCAACATAATTGTTGAAAGTGTCCGCCGGAAAAGTTCCCCAAACCGTTATGGGCGGCAGTTGGGTGCTTGAACTTCCCGCACCTTTGTAAGTAGCGAAGACTGCCACTCCGGCGATTATTGCGACTATGAAGATACCGATAACTGTTATTTGGAATTTCGACATGATTGGTTTAAGGCATGAAATTTTATCTCGTAAATACCAATCCGTAGTGGTGTTCTCCCGCTCCAAACGACTGTTCCAGTTTGAATCCCGATTTTTCGAAAAGCGTTTGCGCTTTTGCCGCCGGAAAAATATTACCGGGCCCGATCGGGCTAAGTTCGCTCCAGTCGACCACCAGCGCCTTGCCGCCGGGCTTCAACAGCCGCTTTACTTCCAGCGCCAATTCGTCCGGCTTTTCCGCCTGGAATAGAATATTCGACACGATTACCCTGTCTGCCAAAGCTTCGCGCAGTTTCGTGCCGCCGATCTTCTCGGCGTCGCCCCATACGACTTCGATATTGTGCAGGCCTTCCGCGGCGCCGTTGGACCTGATTCTGTCGAGCAGGTCTTTCTGGACTTCAACCGCGTAAACCCTGCCGCTCGCACCCACTCTGCGCGCCGCCTCAACAGCATAAAAGCCGGAACCGGCGCCCAGATCGACAACTTTCATGCCTTCCGTAAGGCCAAATTTCGCCAAGTTTGAGGCGGGGTCGGAAAACATGAATATATTATATCCCATACTGTCGGCCTAATAAATAACGCCGTTGTGGACAGTAAAAGCATCAGGGCAAGTTCTCGGTGTTCCCTAATATTATTACAGACAAATCAAGCTCGCGAGAGCGTCGCCGTCGCGTAACTTCATCACGCGCACGCCTTGGGTAGCGCGGGAAAGCGCCGGAATCTCTTTCAGATCGACGCGGATGACCTGGCTTTTTTTGGACATGGCAACGATCTCCTCGTCGATTTCGGTGATGACTTTGGCAGCCATGAGCGGTCCTGTCTTGGCGGTTACTTTCATGGTCAGTATGCCGGAACCACCGCGCTTTTGCGTCTTGTATTCGGAAAGTTCGGTCTTTTTGCCGTAACCGTTGGCGCTCATGACAAATAGCATAGCTCCTTTTGATCCTTTGGAGACAATATCGGCGGAAATGACTTCATCGCCCTTCCCCAGACGGATCACCCGAACGCCGGCGGCATTGCGCCCCATTTCACGCACATCGGATTCTTTGAATCGGATTGATTGCCCTTCTTTGGTCGCGATAACCGCCTCTTCACTCTTGGACACGAATGATGCCGACATCAATTCGTCGCCTTGGTCGAGTGTGATGGCGATAAGGCCGGACCTTCTAACATCCTTGAAATGGCCAGCCGAAGTCTTCTTGCCGGTACCGTTCTTTGTGATCATCATCAAAGCCAAACCTTCGGCGGACTTCTTGTCTTTTGGCATCGGCAAGATCGAGGTCACTCTTTCCCCTTCCGCCAGGGAAAGGAAATTCATGATCGACTTGCCTTTGGTGGCGCGCTTGCCTTCGGGGATTTCGTGCATTTTGATCTGATACGCCTTGCCTTTGTCGCTGAAGAACAAAAGGTCGCTGTGCGTGGTCGCGTAGACCAAATGCGAGATGAAGTCTTCTTCCTTGGTGTCCAAGTCGACAACGCCGACGCCGCCGCGCTTTTGCTTCCTGTATTCGGCGGGATCGGTGCGCTTGATGTAGCCACCCTTGGTGAGAACCAAAACGGATTCTTCGTCGGCGATCAGGTCTTCGGCGCTGAATTCTTTGACGCCGTGCTTGACCAGTTTGGTCCGGCGTGCATCGCCGTATTTGGCTTTTACTTCGCCGAGCTCGGTCTTGATGATACCGCGGACTTTCTTTTCGCTCCCCAAAATCTCCTTCAATTCGGCGATTAATTCCTGGACTTGTTTCAGCTCGTCAAGCACCTTCTTGCGCTCAAGCCCGGCCAGCTTTTGTAATTTCATTTCCAGAATGGCGGTCGCCTGCTTGTCGCTGAATTTGAACTTCTTCATCAGGCCGGCATGGGCTTCGGCGACATCTTTGGAAGCGCGGATCAAAGTGATGATCTCGTCGATGTGATCGAGCGCCTTTTTCAGTCCCAGAAGTATGTGTTCTCTTTCCTCGGCTCTGTTGAGGTCAAACTGCGTGCGCCGGCGGATGACGGTGACGCGGTGATCGACGAATTCCGCCAAAATCGATTTTAATCCGAGCGTGTGCGGCACGCCGTCGACCAACGCGACCATGTTGACATGGAATGATTCTTCGAGCTGGGTGTGCTTGTAGAGCTGGTTTAGGATCTTTTCCGGGAATGAGCCCTGCTTGAGATCGATCGCGATGCGGATGTCTTTGGTCGATTCGTCGCGCAAAGCTTTGATGCCTTCGATCGTCTTTTCTCGCACCAGATCGGCTATGCGCATTATGAGCGACGCTTTGTTCACGCGGTAAGGGATGGAACTTATGACGATTTGGAATTGGCCTTTTTTGTCCTCGACGATTTCCGCTTCGCCGCGCACGACGATGCCGCCGCGGCCGGTCGCATAGGCGTGATGTATGTCTTTCTCGCCGTACATGACTCCGCCGGTCGGGAAATCGGGACCTTTGACGAACCGCACGAGGTCTTCGGTTGTGGCTTCGGGATTGTCGACTAGATGGATAGCCGCGTCGGCGATTTCATTCAGGTTATGCGGCGCAATGTTGGTCGCCATGCCGACTGCAATGCCGAGCGTGCCGTTCAAGAGCAGGTTTGGCACCGAAGTCGGCAAGACGATCGGCTCTTTCTTGGTGCCGTCGTAATTGGGGCGAAAATCGACGGTGTCTTTGTCTATATCTTTCAAAAGTTCGGCGGCAATCTTGGACATTCTGGCTTCGGTATAACGCATGGCGGCGGCGCTGTCGCCGTCGATGGTGCCGAAGTTTCCTTGACCTTGCACCAGCGGATAGCGCATGCTAAATTCTTGGGCCATTTTGACCATCGAATCGTAAACGGCGGCATCGCTGTGTGGGTGATAATTGCCGAGCACATCGCCGACTACCACGGCCGATTTGCGGAATTTGGCGGCGGCGGTAAGGCCTTTTTCATGCATGGCATACAAGATCCTGCGGTGCACCGGCTTCAAACCATCACGCACATCGGGCAAAGCGCGGTCGGTAATCACGGACATGGCATAGTCCAGGAATGACCGGCGCATTTCTTCCGCTATCGGTTGCTGCAAAACGCCCGCGTCAACCGCCGGTTCCGCCGTGTTTTTGCCATTTTCCGGCGCGTTTTTTTCGTTCTTTTTTGCCATTTCAGTTATTTACATTATAGCAAAAAGCGCAGCAAATGTCATTTCGCGCGCTTTTCGTATGCGCCGCTAACGCTCGCCGGGTGAAACTTCGACAGTCGAGTAGTTGATCTTCTTTGGACCGAAAACCATATCTTTGATATCGCCGAAAAACGCGCCGACCGACGCTACCAGAGACTGCGCCGGAGTTTCTGTGTTGTTGACCACTCTCGCCACGGCGTCCTTGGTCGAATTTCCTAAGGTTGTAAAAGAAGCAAGCCAAAAAGCGAATATAGTTGCGGTTACGCCTAATGATGTCCAGAATGCATAGTGGCGCCGGATGTGTTCCGGTTTTTCTCGCAAGTTATCTAGGTATGATTGAAAGCTCATAGTATTAAAGTTTACAGTTTACAATGATAAGTTATTAGTGAAATTAATAATTTTTCATTGTAAACTGTAAACTAAATTCACTCTTTCTCGAGAATCACTACTTCCGCCTCCTTCCCTTCCAGGTCTTTTCTCTTTATCGTCAATTTTGACACCGGCGCCGGATTTTCGCCAGCTTCCTTGGTGAATAACTTCAAGGCTCCGCCGGCCGCGGGGTTTTTCTCAATATCTCCGTAATGCATCGGTATAATGACTTTTGGACCTATTTCAACGGCCAATTTGTATGCTTTTTGGGCATCGAGTACGCCGTCGCCGCCTATGGGCACCAATAACACATCCACGCAATCGATAGCTTCATCAGCCTCTTTCGGCAATTCTATCTGGTTGATCGCCCCTAGAAAACATATATTCATGCCTTCGAGGGTTACAGAAAACATTGTGTTTATGCGCCTCTCCTTGTCATAATTTGATTCGGATTGGAAACCTTTGATGAAAACTCCTCCGACTTCATATTCGCCCGGTCCATTGATTACAAATGGTTTTTTGTCGCCGAATGTAACCTGATCGACTCCGTTCATATCTTTGTGGTTCAGGCCGGAAAGCACGATATCGGCGCCGAATTTGTTATGTTTCAAAAACGAATCTTTCGATATCGGGTTGAATGCCAGTATCGTGTCGCCAAATTGCACCTTAACGGATTCTCCGCCTAGATAGGTTATTATCATGGCTTTAATATAGCACAATCTCGAAAAATTTCATCAAGAAACTCGTCATGCCGATAAATTTGGACAAAATAAATGCACTGTGTTAGCTTGTAACCAGACGGCGAACGCCGTTTTAATCAGCAACGCGTCATCCCGCAATAGTTATTAATAGTTTAAAAAGCGGAGCGCTCCGTCTTACGGCGGAAAATAAATGTTAAAACCATTAAAAGAGAAGAAGAGCTATTCAGGCGAAGAAACAAACAAAATAGAAGCTAAGGATAAGCCCATGCGCCTGTCTGAAGAGAAAAAGGCGACCGTCATGGGCGAAATGGTAGCCAAAATGAAAAACCCGCCAATCGTCGGCGATATGGTTGAGGGTCCGGTCATGGCTGTGGAAAAGTCGTCGGTTTTCATCGACATGGCGCCTTTTGGCACCGGCATCATTTACGGCAGAGAATTTCTGTCCGCACGCGATATAATAAAAAAGATAAACATAGGCGATATCATAGCCGCCAAGATTGTTGATAATACCCATAAAGAAGGATATTACGAGCTGTCCTTGAAAGAAGCTCGTCAAGCACTTATCTGGAGCGAAGCCGAGGCTGCCATAAAAGAAAAGAAATCTTTGGATCTGCCGGTCAAAGAAGCCAATAAAGGCGGTTTGCTCATAGAATGGCAAGGGATAACGGGCTTTTTGCCGGCTTCCCAATTGAAACCGGAACACTACCCCAAGATAGCCGATGGTGATAAAGACAGGATCTTGGACGAACTGAAAAAACTTGTCGGCACGCGTTTGGGCGTCTCCATAATCACCGCCGATCCCAAGGAGGGCAAACTCATATTCTCGGAAAAAGGATCCGAAATCAAAGAAAAAGAAAAAATCATAAGCAAATATGAGATCGGCGACGAGGTAGAAGGCACAGTTACCGGCGTCGTCGATTTTGGCGCATTCGTCAAGGTTGAAGAAGGGTTGGAAGGTTTGGTGCACATATCAGAGATTGATTGGGGTTTGGTTGACAATCCAAATAATTTCGTCAAGGTCGGACAGAAGATCCGAGCCAGGATTATTGAAGTGAAAGACGGCAAAATTTCCTTGTCGATCAAACAATTGAAGCCAAATCCGTGGATCGAAGCGGCCAAAAAATACAAAAAGGACATGTCCGTGACAGGCGTAATCATCAAATTCAACAAACACGGCGCCCTGGCTTCAGTCGAGGAAGGCGTAGCGGGATTGGTTCATATATCCGAATTCGGCAACGAAGAAAAACTGCACAAAATGTTGGAACTCGGCAAGACTTATGATTTCAAGATCTCCTTGTTTGATCCCAAAGAACAAAAAATGGCATTGTCATTCGCAGGCACAAAATAAGACGGTGATCTATCGCCGATACTATCGGGTATTGTAGACGCTCATGGCTTTTTCTTTGCCGTATTTGACTATGGTTTCGACCGCTTCGACCGCTTCCTTTGCGATTTTGTTCAAAATTTTCAATTCGTCTGGCTTGTATTTGCCCAAGATGAAACGGATGATTTTGTCATCGCCGTGAGGCGCTTTGGCTAAACCCTTGGCTGTCTCGGGCGCTATGCCTACGCGAATTCGGACGAACGCTTCAGTCTTGAGCGCTTTGATGACAGATTCCAACCCGTTGTGGCCACCGGACGAACGGTTGAAAGATATCTTGATTCGGCCGAGAGGCAGACTAAAGTCGTCGTAAATGACGATCAGCCTTTCGGCCGCCTTTTTACTCTTGACCAATTTCACCGCGGCGGTTCCCGATTTGTTCATGAAGGTATTAGGCGCTGCGAATATTACCACTTCTTTTCCTATTTTACCCTTCGACATCAAAGCGTTTATTTTTTTGTCTTCTTTGAATTCGCCGCCGAATCTATCGCGAGCGCGATCTACCACAAAACGGCCGGTATTATGCCGAGCGCCTTCATATTCTTCTCCGGGATTTCCCAAACCCATTAAAACATATGACATAATAAGATTATAATTGAATAGTTGAGAATGCGCGATGGTAATTATTTCGCCCAGTAATCAGCTTCGATCTTTTTCATGTATTGAGATAATTCGTCTATCGGCACGATTGCTTGGGCATGTGTATCTGAGTGGCGCACGATAGCCGTGCGTTCGACGGCCTCTTTCTTGCCTACAATAATTGAGTACGGCGCGTGCAAGCGTTCAACCGTAGAGACCTGAGCGCCTAAACGGTCTTTGGCAAGTGACAAATATAACGGTATTTTCGCTTTGCGTAGCTTTTCCACAATGTCAAGCGAAAGCAATTTCGACTCCGCACCCAACTGGACGAACGAAGCGACAGGCCGCTTTACTTTCGTCAGAGGCCCGCGCAAGGACTGATCATTGCCTTTAGCCAAAATAGAAATGCCGACAGCCTGCAAGTCTCGTTTCATTGACACGCGCTTGGCCAGGCCGTTATAGCGTACCCCCACAGCCAAGATGCGCTCTGGTTTGGCGCGGTCTTCGGCTTGCGCGCCCACAATGGTAAAAATGGTTTCTGTGCAATACTTCTTATTGCCAACCAACATATTGTTGATTGTATAAGGGATACCAAGAGTTTCGAAATATTCCAACAATTCTTCCAGATGCCGGCGGCTTGCTTCAGACAAAAAATCCAATGACTTTGGCGCTTGTTCATTCAACGATTTACACGCATCGGAAGCTGAAGATAGTAGGTCAAATTGATCATCTTTGAAAAGCTGCCTGCATTCAGCTGGCATATCATTCAAATGTTTTCGGTAATAAGTGCTTAATTCGCGTGAAAATTTCGACAACGAATCACGATCGCCTACACTGTTAACTTCAACAAGTGTTTTGTCATAACCGTCTTCAGCCAGCATGGTACGCGCCGCTTGAATAAGCGTGGCTTCAGCAATAGCACCGGAATTGCCGAGAATCTCCATGTCTGCATAACGGCGCAACGGCTTCTTGCCCGAAGCCGACCTGAAGGTACCGCGGCACGGATCTTTGAAATAGAGCATAACAGGCTGAGGCAACGCCTGCATGTTTTCTTCATGATAAGTCCGTAAAAGAGCTATTTTTTCTTCGACGCGCAAAGGTAGTCGGCCGTGATTATCAGTCTCATCGTCTATCGAATCGCCCTCAAGCACACTCTTGGCCGTTTCTAAGTCTTCTTTGGTCACAACCGGACTCTTAGTTGGAGTAAAGCCGTAGTAAACAGCAATTTCACCGATCTTGTCCAGATGATCGTATTTTATAAATTTTGATTCTTTATTTTTCATAATCGCCGGGCCAAATTGCCAATTTATTCAATGGTAAAAGTCGCAAAATCGGTCTGCCAACTATGTATTTTGCGTCTAAATTCCCCCACGCCCTGGAATCTGAACTCTGGGCGCGATTGTCGCCCATGACAAAATACTGGCCCTGTCCCAATGTAACGGTTTCTGTGTCGTGCGAAGCGTGCGCAGGCGATACGAAAGGCTCATCGAGAATAAGCCCGTCGGGATGAGCAGCATTTATGACAGTAATCTTTCCGTCGTTTATCTTTAGAGTTTCGCCGGGTAGACCGATGATGCGCTTGATATAGTACACGCTTGGATTGTTGGGAAATTCAAATACTATAACCGCGTCCCTTTGCGGCTTTTCGAATCTGTACGATAGCCTGTCGACTACCAGAAATTGCCCGGAAGCAAAAGTGGGATCCATAGAAGCGCCAGAGACAATGAACGGTTCTGCCACAAAGTAACGTATCGGCAAAGCTATTATAAGAGCGATGATGATTGTCTGCGCCCATTCCCGGAGAGTTTGCCACCCTTTCGATTGTCCCTTCAATATCTCTTTCTCATCTTGTCCCGTATCTGTATCTTTGGTTTGCGCAGGCGCGGTGTTTTGCGCATTTTTAGCATTTTCAACTGCGCCAGCGTGATTCATGGCATGATTGTAATATCAAATTGGTTTTTTTGCAAATTTTCGCGACCAATTGCCTTAAAACAACCGATGTGTTAATATTACTTTCATGTCAACAAATATAGAGATCATCCGGAATCCAAACGAAAACAGTGTCGGCGCTTTGCGTAGATTCAGCAGGAAAGTACAGAGCGCCGGTATAATACCGAGAATGAGAGGCCTGCGTTATTCCGGACGCAAGCAATCATCTTATAAGATCAAACAAAAAGCATTGAAACGACTCGTCAGAACCGCACATATGGCCGAACTGATCAAGCTCGGCAAAGCGCCGGTAAAGGCCGTCCGCGGCCACAAGAAATAACTGACGAGCCAAAATGAACTTATCGGTAACAAACGAGACCTTGTCCGTGTTGCCTGTCGCGAGATCTGTTCTTGAAAAAATAAAAGAGCTCGTTTTGGGCAAGGGTTATGAATTAACTCTAGTCGTCACCGGATCCGCCACGCTAAAAAAATTCAATCTCGAATATCGAAACCTGAATAAAACAACCGACATATTGAGTTTTCCTCTTTCCGAACGCCAAGGAGAAATTTATCTTTGCCCGTCCGAGACGCGACGGCAAGCCAGGCTTTTCGGAAAAAATTACCGAGATTTTTTCATACAACTTTTCATTCACGGCTGTGCACACTTGAAAGGTTATCGTCACGGGGCTAGAATGGAATCATTCGAATGCAAAATATGGCGCGCAACTTCATCACCGGTATCGATGTCGGCACCTACCATACCAAGGTCGTCATCGCTAGCACCAAAGACAAAAATGAGAAAGGTTATCCGAAAATAATCAGTGTCGGCCATGCCGAATCGCGCGGACTGCGACACGGCTATGTCACTAACATAGACGATGTGACTCGCAGTGTTGAAAAAGCGGTCAAAATAGCCGAAGAAAAAGCTGGCGTCAAGATCAAGAAAGCGTTCCTAGGCGTAGGCGGCATAGGCCTGACTAGTACTATAGTCTCTAGCACAGTCATGACTTCGCGTGCAGACGCTGAAATCGGTGCGGCAGATGTCAAGAAGCTCCGTGAACAATGCGAGAATGATATGCCCCGCACCGCTATCGCCAACCGTAAGATTATCTACGCCATTCCTTTGCAATACAAAATAGACGGCAACCCGGCGCTCGGCCGTCTCGAAGGCATGAGGGGCAACAAATTAGAATTGAAAATGCTTTTAGTAACCTGCCTTGATCACCATGTTGCTGATTTGATCCAAGCCGTAAATGAGGCGGGCGTTGAGGTTGAGGACGTCATGGCTTCGCCGGTAGTAGCCGGGTTTGTGACATTGTCCAAAGCGCAAAAAGTCGCCGGCTGCGTACTTGCCAACATCGGCGCCGAAACAGCCTCTATAGCGGTTTTTGAAAACAATATCCCGACTTCGCTCGAAGTCTTCCCCATAGGCTCGACGGACATCACCAATGATATCGCGCTCGGCCTCAAGGTGCCCCTGGAAGAAGCTGAGCAAATAAAAGTTGGCGCCATTACCGGCAGTTCTTTCCCGCGGAAAAAACTGGACGAGATCGTAGCCGCGCGGCTTTCTGACATCTTCGAACTCATCGAAGCGCATCTGAAAAAAATAGGCCGGAACGGCCTTCTACCGGCCGGTATCGTCATCACCGGCGGTGGTTCTGCGCTCTCGTCAATCGACGCTTTGGCGCGCGCTGCGCTCAAACTGCCTTCGCGCATCGGCACTTTAGGCATGATCGACGGCAAATCTTCCTTCAAAGACGCGACCTGGGCGGTAGCTTACGGCCTGTGTATTTGGGGTTTGCACGCCGGCGAAGAACCGGACAATTTGGAGACTACTCTCAATTCCCTTCTCCGCCGCATATGGCGCCGAGCCTCCGACTGGGTCAAGCAGTTCTTGCCGTAGTTATGAACGGGCAAGACATATCGATACTCATAAGCAACGACCGATAGATGATAGACTTGATCTATTTTGACCGGAAAGATTTTAACAAAGAGACGGAAAATAAGCTTGCGTCCTTTTGCTCGTATGTTAATATGGTTTCAATAACTACCCGTAATCAGATTTACATTCATGCCCAACATCACACCGGAAATCGAAGCGTTCGCCAGAATAAAAGTGCTTGGAGTCGGCGGCTCGGGCGGTAATGCGGTCAACCACATGATCAACAGCAAGGTTAAAGGCGTTGATTTTATCTCCGTAAACACCGATTCCCAGGACCTTCATCGTTCGCTCACCAAAAAACGCATCCATATAGGCAAAAATTTGACACGCGGCCTCGGCACCGGCATGAACCCTGACCTAGGCAGGCGTGCCGTTGAAGAGACCAAAGATGAGATCCAGGAAGCCGTCAAAGGCGCAGATATGGTCTTTGTAGCCGGCGGCTTCGGCGGCGGCACCTGCAGCGGCGCAGCGCCGATGGTTGCCCGCACGGCGAAAGAGCTTGGCTGCTTGACTGTCGCCGTCGTCACCAAGCCGTTTTTCTTCGAGGGCCGCCAGCGGTCGCGCATCGCCGAAGCTGCACTCGACGAATTGCGCAAAGAAGTTGACGCACTCATTGTAATACCGAACGATAAACTGCTCGCCGTGGTCTCAAAAGAGACAACTGTAAAGAACGCCTTCGCCATGTGCGACGAAATATTGAGGCAAGCCGTCGAAGGCATATCCGATCTTATCACCACGCCAGGCCTCATCAACATTGATTTTGCCGACATCAGAACAGTAATGGAGAATGCCGGCTCGGCTTTGATGGGCATCGGCGCGGCTTCCGGAGAAAATCGCGCCGTTGAAGCCGCCAAGCTGGCCATCAATTCACCGCTTCTCGATGTTTCGATAAACGGCGCCAAGGGCGTACTGTTCTCCATAGCGGGTGGCGAGGATCTGACCATGTTCGAAATACAAGATGCAGCCAAAGTTATTACCGAGTCAATCGATCCCGAAGCCAAGATCATATTCGGAACCGTGCGGGATGACAAGCTCAAAAAGAACGAGATCAAGGTTACGGTCATAGCTACCGGTTTTCCGGAAGCGGCGGCGAACGGCCAAACAGTAAAAGCGCATTCGGGTACCGGTGTTTCTTCCGCGGCTCAAGCGCCTTTGGCCGAATCTGCAGTGTCAACTTTGGCGCGTTCCGGAGAAAAAGACCGGGGACGAATATTCAATTCCCTGCCGGAACAGAAAAAACCTACGGAACCGATCAAGATCGAAATCAAAAAAGACGCCAAGGAGAAAGACGAGGACGACGATTGGGGTCCGATTCCGGCATTTCTCAGGAGATCTAAACTAAAGTAATTCAATTTATGAAAATCTTGATCGTCGAGGATGATCGCGAGACCGCGGAAATGATAAAATTGGAACTCGAATCGGAATCTCACGCTGTCGAGATCGCGCCGGACGGTGCGGACGGCTCATTCCTGGCACGAAGTTACAACTACGATGTCGTTGTCTTGGATTATTCTCTGCCGAAAAAGAACGGCTTGGAAGTCTGCGACGATATTCGTCGTGCCGGTAAGACTACGCCCATACTTTTCCTTTCCGTGGCTGATGAGACTTCTATCAAAGTCGCGGCTTTTGCCAAAGGTGCGGATGATTATATTACAAAGCCTTTCTCATTTGAGGAGTTGCGCGCCAGAATAAAAGCTGTGGCACGCCGGCCGGATATCATACGAAAACCGGTTTTTTCGGTAGCTGACTTGTCGCTTGACACCGAAACGCAAACAGCGCGGCGAAAAGGCAAACTCGTTCACCTTACCAAGAAAGAATTCTGTCTTTTGGAATATCTGATGCGTCACATAGGCAAGATAGTCTCCAGACCCATGATCATGGAACATGTTTGGACGGCTGACAGCGATCCTATGTCAAATACCGTCGAAGCTCATATGGCTCGTCTGCGCAAGAAGTTGAACCGCAGCCATGGCGCGAATCTGATATCTAACATCCAGGGCAGAGGTTACATCATAGACACGCCGGCAAATTTGAGGCGATTTTCAGCGATTTGACAGCTTTTGTCATTGAAAAGTCATACTTTTGTTATCGATCTGTTATCACTTCGTAACCGCGCCGTAATCGCGATCTGATAGGCTGGTAATGGTTATGTAGTCGACATAACAATTAGTAACCATTTCATTCGTGACGAAAATGGAGAAAGCTCAAAACCTTTCCCGGGAGCCCGTAACTTCCGGAAACCAGGCCGAAGAATTGGTGCCTTGGAACGGCTAGCATGGTTCCCTACGCTTTCGAGAATTTAGGCAAATTTTCTCGAAGCACTTTCGGCTCGATGGTTGTTCGCGCCGCTCGGATATTTAAGATTCGGGCGGCGAAAACAATCGGCAAGATAATAGGACCGTGTTCAGCAGATGAAGATACTCGCCGGCACGAATACCTGTTAAATACCGTATTAATGGTATCAATATTTCTGCTGTCAATACTCTTCGTAACGAAATTGCTGAACTGGTCCAGGTTTGGAGAAGATTATGATGGTATTCATCCGTTAGTATTTGCATCTATTCCGAGCTTCCTTGTCTTGTTGTTCATAATATCCAAAAGAGGTCGGCCCGTCTTGGCCGCTTATATGCTTACCTCATTGTTCGCCATAGGTGCAATGTTATCTGGGTGGTTGTATGGAGAAAGCTTGCCGGCTACTTTGCTCACCAATACTTTGGTGATAGTCACGGCTAGCATACTTCTCGGCTCCGGAATAGGTTTCTTTACGGCCGTAATCATGGTGCTCGCTTCGATCGCGCTTGGCTGGCGTGAAGCGTTCGTAATGGGCGTGCCCGATTGGCACATGCGGATCATCAGCGCGACCGATCTGGCTAGTTATGTTTCAATATTCTTCTTCTTAAGTTTTATTTCCTGGCTATCGAACCGGGAAATCGACAAATCATTATACAGAGCCAGACATTCTGAAAAATTATTGGAACAGGAGAGGAATTCCCTCGAGCGGATTGTGGCTGAGCGTACCGAGGACATGTTGGCTTCGGAAAGAAAAAGATTTTCTGATCTTGAAGAAAACGCCCGGTTTGGAGAGTTGTCCCAAGGCTTGTTCCACGACCTGATGAACCCGTTATCGTCATTGGCTCTTTATGTAGAACACATGGCCAAAGCGCCCAATCATCCTGAAGAGACGGCGGAAATGGTGGAAAAGACGCTGGCCGCTTCACGGCGGATGAAATCATTCATGACGAGTATCAGACGCGCAAGCGATTGCACAGGTTGCGTTGGTGAAAATACCACAAATCTGGCCAAGGAGGTTCAGATAGTGAAAGACCTCACCGCTTATAAGGCACGCGTCGCTGGCATCAAAATCACGGTCGGGAAGTGCGATCAGGTTTCCATTCCTGTCGAACCTATAAGGATTCATCAGATGTTCTTAAATCTGGTCTCGAATGCCATCGAAGCATATCCAAAAAGCATAATCATATCTCTCGAAAAAACCGGCGACCGGGCGGTTTTCCAAGTGACGGATAACGGTTGCGGTATTCCGGCTGAATTGTCTGACAAGTTAGGTAGGCGGCCATTCACAACCAAACCAAACGGCACCGGCAGAGGGCTTATGACGACGAGAGCGGTCGTTGAAGAACTTGGCGGAGAATTCAAGATCGAAAGTAAACACAGTATAGGCACTGTGTGCGTCGTCACAATACCGATAAAAAAGAATGGGCAAAACCATACCAAGACTGAAAGATCGCGCGATAAATCTCCTTGAACAAAGATGGGAAAACGGTCGGTTCAACTGTCAGATAAAACGAATGTTCTGCTGATATTTTCAATCTTGCATTCAATATTCCATGAATTATCGATAAGAAAGAGGATACATTCTGGAATAACTTGGTAAGATAAACCAAGAAAATATCTACGCCGGCGACATCAGAGCTTCAACTTTTTATTTTTCGCGGTGTTTTTGGCATCGACTTGTACATCGCGGGCGGCTTTGCGGTAAGCACAAAAGTCGCAGTCGGCGCCGGGGGCCGGAGGAGTGCCTGAGAGAAGGGTTTGCTTCAATTTGAGGAGAACGGGCTCGAGCCAGGAGGGATCGCCTTTGCATGGCAAAAGCACGACATTGAATTCAAGCTTCTTATCGAAGGCTTCAGCGTCCTTATTGCCATTGACATAGACGAAATAGCCGGTCGGAGAGACCTTGAAGCCGTTCTGCCGGAAGAGCCACTGGTAAACCTCCATCTGCCGCTTGTATTGTGCGCCGAGTTTGCCTTCGAGGGTGATCTCGTCGCGCTTGGAAGTGGCTTTGTAATCGACGATGATAAGTTCACCTTTGGGGTTGACCCAGACATCGTCAACGCCACCGCGCACGGATAGGTTGGTCTCAGGATGCACGAATTCGATGCCGCGGCGCAACGAGTCTCTCCACTCTTCCATTTTGGGGTGGTCGAACGGCACAGCGTCGATCTTGTAAGTTTCCATGAACGGGTGGCGCGTCTTGGCGACTCTATGCGTGTCGAATTCCTTCTTCAATAGTTCGTCGACGGCAACATTCAAGGTCAATGGGTACGATGGTGGCCGTGCCACGCCCAGCCTGGCGTCCAAGTAGAAACACAGCGGGCACTCCACGAACAAGTCGATCTTGCTCCTGCTTATTCTATACGGCTCTTCCGATCTCGGATCGAACAATCCGCGCGTTTTTCTCGGTTTGTAGTATTCACTCATGGATTGAATGGTACCACGAGCCAGTCTATTTTAGAAATTTGTAAAATAACTATTGCAAATTCCGATTGGAAAGAATATTAAAGATTTCGGCTGGCTATTGACTTTTTCATGCAAATATCATTACATATCCTATAGAAAGGAGGTGATAACATTGAGACACTTTGTAAAAAGAGTCAGGGTGCCGAAGAAGTTCAACCCGAAAATCAGCGCGATCTTTGGACGGATTGCCTTGGAACTTGGAGACCGCGCCGAAAAGTATGTGGAGGAGGTTTTCGATAAAGCCGAGTCGGAAGATAAGCTCCCTTCATGGCTTTTGGGTTGGGAGAGAAAGAAGAAATACTCAACAATGGACAAAAAAGGTGTTGACTTCATGTTCCATACTGTTGATGTAGGTCCAATCTTTATAAACATCAAAAGCTCCCAAATGAACGCTCTCAGATTTGAACGAGAGCATCCAGACGGCGGGATTAGAGCTGTCGTCGTAAATATCTTGGATCCACCAATGACCACTTACGGTAAAGTCATAGGTGCAGTCGCGAGACAACGCGACAAGTTCCTATCCCTCAGGGCGGCTCCGGCGTGAGCCGCTTTTTAATAAATGAAAACCGGCCGTAATACGGCCGGCGCGACAAAAAATATCCTCGAATCCGCGTCATTTCCCGGCAAGTTTGCAGAGCCGCCGCTTTACGGCTCGGACTTTGGCGTTGGAAGCGTTGTTACCGCCTACCTTGTCCGGCGAAATGACAGATACCAAACTTTCCTCGAGATCACCGAGTGGCGTAGATTCGTAGACCTTGAATCTAAAATTGAGATTTTTTCGACTTTCCACCAACGCCAGTACCTCGTCATGCGTCATTTCCCAGACACCGATCGGCTCTTTGGCGCCTCGTACGCATTTCTTTTTCTCGGCGTCTGTTTTTCGGTCATCAAGGTATTCGGCAATACAACGGTTCGTGTAATCGCCTATTGGTAACACATAAGAAAAACGCTCTTTTTTCATGTTGTGACCTTTCTGTACAAGATACTACAACTTCTTGTGAAAAACACAACTGTCCAACGGTTGATGTGCCTTTACCTAATTTGTCGCCACTGTCACTTTGGACATGGTGACTGGCGTAAGCGGCTTTTTATACTGGTCGGTCTTTACCGAAGCGATAGCGTCGACTACATCCATGCCGGAAATGACCTTGCCGAAAATCGTGTAATCGTGCGGCAAAGCGTTGTCTTTCTGCATGATGAAGAATTGCGAGCCGTTGGTATCGGGACCGGCGTTGGCCATAGCGACCGTGCCGCGCACATAGCCGGCTTTATATGAAACCGTGTTCGGATTCAATTCGTCGGCGAATTTATAGCCCGGACCGCCCATGCCGGTGCCGGTCGGATCGCCGCCTTGGATCATGAAGCCGTTGATAACCCGGTGGAAGATAAGGCCATTATAAAATCCTTTATCGGCGAGCGTGATGAAATTCTTGACGGTATTCGGCGCATCGGCGTCATAGGTTTCGAAGACGATCGTGCCTTTATTGGTTTGTATGGTTACGGTGTGCATGAAGTTTTTGTTTGGCGGAAGATTAGTGCCGGCGGTTTGCGCTTGGTCTGGTTGCTGGTTGTTAATTGTTGAAGACGAAGTATTGTTTGTTTGTGCCGTTGAAGTCGATGTTGAATTCTCCCCGTTGATCTGCATCGTCGAAGTGGCGGGGTTTAATATTTCCTCCGGGCTCATCGGGTACGGTGAACGGTGATCCAATAATAACCATGCTGCGGCGATGACGATGACTGCGACTACTGCGATTGTGATGTTTCTTTTCATATTTTTACATTCCAAGGTCCGACCTTGGAAACATTACCGTTAATGCTACAGATTGTAAAGCTCTTTGGCTTTTGACACAACTGCCGCCTTCGCCTCCTCAAGTGGCA
This sequence comes from Patescibacteria group bacterium, assembly GCA_018971685.1. Taxonomy (GTDB): domain Bacteria; phylum Patescibacteriota; class Minisyncoccia; order Phycocordibacterales; family PALSA-1337; genus C7867-002. The sequence continues at coordinate 49,583 of JAGXAG010000003.1, read as the reverse complement.
TTTCCAGTAACGCGCCCGAAGTCGCCTTGTGTCCTCCGCCGCCGAGCGCAACCGCAAGCTTGGAGACATCGAATTTATCGGCATCCCTGGTTCGAAAACTTATTTTTATTTTGTCCGGGTCAATTTCAGTCAGTAACGCGCTGATATTCCAGCCGATCACTGATTTCAACCGATTCTCAACCTCGCTTCCGCCCGCTACCGCCGGAGAGATGGATCTTGCCTTCAGATCAGCCTGAGAAACCGTAGCGATTACAATATTATCATTCAAATAAGTCTTCACCGAATTTAACGCCGCCGCATCGAAGTAAATCGCGTCTTTTTGATTGCTATTATCCAATATGAAAAGCGCTTTGGTAAAATCCGGAGCGATCTTGCTCAGTTCGGCGGCCGCTTCCAGTACGCGATAACTTACACCTTCATATTTGAAACCTCCGGTGTCAGTGTACATGCCGACAAATAAGTCGACTGATATGTCGTGAGTAAATTCAATGTTCCAAGTTGTGAATAGCTGATACAGCATAAAAGCCAGCGCCGGCGATGCGGGATCTACAAGATTGATCTCGCCGTATGAAGTATTCGACGGGTGATGGTCAATATTGATCGTCCTTATCGGCAAAGGTGCTTTCATTTCCCCACGCCTTGAAATCATACCCGTGCTTGCACTGTCCAAACTCAAAAACAAATCAAATTCTTTCAAATCAATTTCAAAGAAATTCTTCCGCACAATCTCATTCGCGCCCGGAAAATGCATGAACGCGAGCGGAATCTCCGAATCGCCTTTGATAACTGTCGCCTTCTTGCCCATTTGCTCCAGCGCGAACCTCATCGCCAAAGCCGAACCTACCGAATCAGGGTCCGGTGATGGATGACAATGCAGCAAAATCGAGTTCGCCTTCTTTATTTCGGCGAGAATGAGCGGCGCCTTCTCTTTTATTATCGACGAAATTTCGGTCATGGACTAATTCTAGCAGAAATTACAGAAAGAGAGTTTTGTGTTCATGCACGCTCGCTAAGGTCCGACCTCGATAAACATCGGTAAACACAGCGAACTATCCGCGAATCACTTTCAATTTTTCCTCGTACTCTTCTTTGGTAATTTCCCCCTTGGCAAACCTTTCTTTCAATACTTCCTCGGCCGAAGAGCCTTTCCAGCCATGACATCTTTCGTGCCTGACTACGCGCACGATGACCATTATGATAAAAACTACAATAAGTACTTGCACCAAGCCGCCTACAACACTCCACGGCCAGAAGCCATTCCACATATTATTGCCATAATATCCCCACATCATAATAATTTTTAAGTTTACTGTTGATAATATCGACTATTTATTCAATTCGTCCTCTACGCGTGACGCTATATCGACCAACGCATCTATCTCTTCAACCGTGAATTTTCTCGGTTTGATATCTTTCACGCAAAACGCACCTAGCGGCATTTCAGACTTTCTATCATATAATGCCACTCCGGCATAAGCACGGATTTTCGGCGGATTAACAACCATTGGGTTATTGACAAAACGAGGATCATTCAGTGTGTCTTCGACCAGAAATACGCTTTTAGCCTTCATGGCATGCACGCAGAATGAAGCTGCTATGGGGGCCTGCTTTTCATTCAAGCCAACGACTGACTTATACCACTCGCGGTCGTTGTCAATAATAGACACAGTCGAAATAGGACAAGTCAATCTCTCAGATGCCTCCTTTGTGAGTACATCAAAACGCTCTTCCGGGGCAGTGCCGATTATATCTTTTTTCATAGATATATATAATACATTAACCGATACTAAATTGCCATAGAACCACCATAAACATCTTTATTTTTCACTACAATATATGCTATGATATGCCAATCATGCGCGATCGCACATATATAAAAAACTTGCGAGAAAAAACCGGCCAAGAAGTCTCGGTTTTCGGCTGGGTCGATGTACGGCGCGACCACGGCAAGCTCATATTCATCGATTTGCGAGATGTGAGCGGCAAAGTGCAAAGCGTGGCATTGCCCAATAACAAAGAAGCCCACGAAATCGCGAACATTGTCCGACCCGAGTGGGTAGTAAAGGCAACCGGCATCGTCAACAAAAGGCCCGAAAAGATGGTTTCCAAGAATAAAGAAACCGGCGAGATTGAACCGAACGGCGAGATTGAGATCGAATTGAAAAATGTTGAAGTATTAAGCCGGGCCAAAGAACTACCGTTCGAATTGGGTACGAAGATAAATATCGACACCCACCTCGACTACTTACCGCTCACTTTGCGTGACGAGAAACATTCGGCAATATTCAAAGTCCAGGCACAGATCGTAGAATCGTTCCGGAAATTTTTCCGCGACAAAGGATTCGTTGAATTCCAAGCGCCGAAACTCATAGGCGATGATGCCGAAGGTGGCGCGAACTCTTTCGATGTAGAGTATTTCGGCCATACTGCGCATTTGGCACAAAGCCCTCAACTGTACAAACAGATCATGGTCGGAGTATTCGAAAAGGTATTTGCCATAGGCAATGTTTATAGGGCCGAAAAGCACAGTACCACCAGACATTTGAATGAATACACCAGTATGGACATAGAAATGGGCTTTATTAAAGATCATAAAGATATAATGACGATCGAGAACGAATTCTTCAGCCAACTAGAGAGTGACCTGCGAGACAACTACGCTCAAGAATTCAAACTCCTGGGAGCAAAGATACCGTCTGTGCCGAAAGAAATACCCAAGATGACATTGCGCGAAGCCCAAGCGGTCATAACGAAAGAAACCGACAAAGATTGTACGAACGAACCAGACCTTGAACCTGAACATGAAAGGTGGTTATGCGATTATGCCCAAAAGCAATTCGGGTCTGACTTCATATTCATAACAAACTTCCCCACCGCCAAAAGGCCCTTCTATACTTATCGAGATGAAAAGGATCCTGCTTACACGAAAGGCTTCGATTTGTTGTTCCGAGGCGTAGAGATTACCACAGGGGCGCAACGCATACACGATTACGATGCCCTGGTATCTTCAATGAAAGACAAGGGATTAAATCCCGACAAATTCGTCTATTATCTGCAAGCTTTCAAATACGGCATGCCCCCGCACGGCGGGCTCGGTATGGGTCTGGAAAGGTTAACAGCGAAATTACTCGATATTGACAATGTCAAAGAAGCCACACTGTTTCCAAGAGATATTAATAGAATAGACACCTTGTTGTCGAAATAATAATTTCCCGACTATGAATCAAAAATCTTTGATTTGGACAGGATTGTTCGTCGGCTCCACCGTCGGCGGATATTTGCCCGTGCTTTGGGGTAGCAGTTTCCTGTCAATATCAAGCATAATACTAAGTACAGTCGGCGGCATCGCCGGTATTTGGGCCGGATTCAAGCTTTCGCGATTCTAAAAGTTATACACAGGTTGACGGAATGCATGACCATGTGCGGAAATGTTACAATGTAAATGAAAACCGCACGATCGCTAGATTAAAATTTCACCAAAATATATGGCGATCAGAAAAGTGTCACAATGCGGGCACGATTTTGTCTTTTACGGACAGTATCTAGAAAAAAACCGTTTAATAAATCGATATAAATGCAACAATCGTACAATGCACTTTTAATATCATTAATCGCTTTCGCAGCCGCAGTTGTTGTCCTATTATATGCTCTCGCGGCCGCGCGTAGCCGAGAAATAATTTATGGCCATTCCAAAGTCAAGCGCCACGGCGCCAATCCGGTCATATCGCCACAATCTTGGAATGACTGGGAAGCGGCCGGCACTTTCAATCCTGCGGCAATCCAAGACGACAAGGGCGGCGTGCATCTCCTCTACCGCGCTATCGGTTCCGACGGCGTCTCGCGCATCGGTTACGCTTCCAGCAAAGACGGCTTGCGCTTCGATGACCGGTCAGATTATCCGGTATTCGCCATGCGGAAGCCAAGGGAAAATATCGTCGAAGATGTTCCTGACGATTTGAAAAAGCCCGACCCCGTCATGTTCCCTTCCGGCGGCAGTTGGGGCGGCTGTGAAGATCCTAGACTGGTCAGGATCGGCGACAATATTTACATGACTTACAACGCCTTTGACGGCTGGGATTTCATCCGGATCGCGGTGACTTCGATCAAAGCGTCGGATTTCTTCAACAAGCGCTGGAATTGGAGGCGGCCGATATTCATTTCTTCCAAGAATCAGATAAACAAAAACTGGGTTTTATTCCCGGAAAAGATCAACGGCAAATTCGCCATCATTCACTCCATCGTACCGAAGATAGAGATAGAATATGTCGATTCGATAGATTCGATCCCGCGAGAAATCGAAAGTCCCAGAAAGAGCGGACCGCAACCGGGCCGGCCTAATCATTGGGATAATTTGGTTCGCAGCGCCGGGCCGCCGCCTTTGAAAACCGATCGCGGCTGGCTGCTCTTGTATCACGCCATGGACAAGAAAGAGCCGCAGATCGGTTATAAGCTTGGAGCCATGCTGCTCGATTTGGCTGAACCGACCAAAGTCATAGCGCGCTCGCCAGCGCCGATATTGGTGCCGTCGGAATGGTACGAGAACGATTGGAAACCGGGAGTGGTATACGCTTGCGGTGCCACGATCAAAAACAATGATCTCTTTGTCTACTACGGCGGCGGCGACAAGCATGTGTGCGTGGCGCATACGCCGCTCAAAGGGTTGCTGGATTGGTTGAACGACTATGGTAAAATTGATTGATCGTTGTTTGGTTATTGTATCTTGATTATTGGTTATTCATCGAAATGTTCACTCTCACCCGCTCCGAACACAATCCCATTCTTTCGCCCACCAAAGATCACCCATGGGAAGCCGCGGCCGCTTTTAACGGCTGTCCCATAATTCACGGCAAAGACATGTACTTGGTCTATCGGGCGATGTCCGAACCGCAGCTGCTGAAAGAGCCGCATATAAGAACTTCGGCGATTGCCAAGGCTTTGGCCGAACCGGATAGAAGGCACTTCACCGACAGAAAGCTGTTGGTACGGCCAGACCAACCGTTCGACAAGTTCGGCTGTGAAGACCCGCGCGTCACCGCATTTGAAGGCAAATACTATATTTTCTACACCGGCCTCGGCGGCTACCCATTCTCGGCCGAGAATATAAAAACCGCCGTGGCTATAAGCGATGATTTGAATATGATCAAAGAAAAGCATGCGATAACGCCGTTCAACGCAAAAGGTATCGCTATGTTTCCTGAGAGGATTAACGGCAAAATCGGCCTGCTCTTGACCGTTAACACTGATCACCCGCCATCGGATATCTGCTATGCTGAATTCGACAAGATTGAAGACATGTGGTCGTCGCAATATTGGGAAGATTGGCGGAAGAATCTGGATGCGCATAAGATCCATATCCGCAGATTGCCAAGCGATCACTTGGAATTGGGCGCGCCACCGGTTAAAACCGACAAGGGGTGGTTGGTGGTATACGCGCATATCCAGAGATACGGCACCGCCGATGTAACTTTCGGTATTGAAACAATTTTGTTGGACTTGGAAAATCCGCGTACGGTCATCGGACGCACCAAGGGACCGTTCATGGTGCCGGACGCATACTATGAACAAGTCGGCCAGGTACCGAATGTGATTTTCCCGTCAGGCGCGCTCATCAAAAACGGCCGTTTGGAAGTATATTATGGCGCCACCGACACTTATTGCGCCGTCGCCACAATCCCTTTGGATAATCTGCTCAAAAGCATCACTGGTATCGAGGAGAAAAAAATCGTCCGATTCCCCGGCAATCCGATCATCGCGTCCAGACCAGGCTATTCCTGGGAAGCGAAAGGCACCATGAATCCGGCCGCGGTCGAACTCGGCGACAAGATCCATATTCTCTACCGCGCTGTTTCCGACGAGAATGTATCTACTATAGGCTATGCCGCTTCGCATGACGGCCTATCCATCGACGAACGATTGGACAAGCCGATTTATTTCCCGCGTGCGGTCTTCGAGAGACGCGGCAACGAAAAGAGTAATTATGGCTGTGAGGACCCGCGCATAGTCAAGATCGGCGACCGCCTCTATATGTCCTACACCGCCTATGACGGCAGCACGCCGCGCGTAGCCGTATCATTTATAGGTGAAAAGGAATTCCTGGACAAAAAGTGGGGTGCTTGGACCGAACCGCAAGTGATCACGCCGCCCAATATCATGGATAAAGACGCCACCATCTTGCCAGAGCCGGTAAATGGTAAGTATATGGTTTTTCATCGTGTCCAAGAAAGTGTTTGCGCCGACTTTTTGAATTCTTTGGATTTTTCAAAAGAAAAAATCAATGAATGTATCGAGATGTTGTCGCCAAGACGCGGCATGTGGGACGGCGGCAAGGTTGGCATTTCAGCACCGCCGATAAAGACGAGAGAAGGTTGGCTGCTCTTGTATCATGGCGTATCATGGAGCACAACTTATCGTATCGGCGCCGTATTACTCGACTTGGAAGATCCAACCGTCATCAAAGCCCGCACCGCAATACCGCTTTTTGAGCCGGAAGCTGAATACGAGCGCAAGGGCGCGATGCCCAATGTCGTCTTCCCTTGCGGCCTGGTGGTACGAGGTAATACTGCGTACATATATTACGGTGCCGCCGACAGCGTAGTCGGAGTGGCGACAGTAAAAGTAAGTGCTATACTGAAAATGCTGGAAACATGAACCGATGTTCGCAGTTTACAAATGCCTAACTACGATCTTATAATATTCGATCTTGACGGAACACTAGCGCCTTCAAAATCGCCACTCGAATCGGATATGGGCGAATTACTCTCCAATTTGCTGGAAAAAAAGAAGGTGGCGGTGATCTCCGGCGGCGGATTTCATCAATTCGAAACACAATTCCTGGTCAGATTGCCGACCGCAAGCGACCGCTTGAGCAATTTGTTGTTGTTGCCGACTTCGGGCACCAAATTGTACACATGGAAAGGTGCGTGGTGTGAAGAATACGCCGAGCACCTGTCCCCCAAAGAAAAAGAGAAAATTTTGACAGCCTTGAACGAGTCGCTCATGATGGCCGGAATCGCGACGCCGGACAAAATTTACGGACAGCAAATAGAAGATCGCGGTTCACAAATAACTTTTTCGGCACTGGGACAGCAAGCGCCTTTGGCTCTTAAATCGGCCTGGGATCCGGGACATGCCAAACGCCAAAAGATCGTTGACATAATGAAAAACAAAATCCCGGAATTTGATGTGCGTATCGGCGGCACCACCTCCATAGATATCACCAAGCGTGGCGTTAATAAGGGCTACGGCATCAGAAAGCTCGAAGAATATCTGAAGATGCCGCTGGACCGCATGGTTTTTGTCGGCGATGCACTATTCCAGGGCGGCAACGATTATCCGGCAAAAGCGACTGGCATTGATTGTATTAAAGTGAAAGACCCGCGCGAGACAAAAGAATTGATCGGCGGTTGGTTGGGCAAAGACAGTATCTCTGCAACAACGATAGATAGAGCAGCAAAATCCCGGGACTAGCTCCGCACCAATTGTTTCTCCATTGCACTTATAAGAATCTCCGTGTCACCTTCCCTAGCACCATAGGCAGAACCCATGACTACAAAAGCCGTGGGTATACCATCAATATTCAGAATGGTCAGCATGGTTTCCCCGGCTTCGGGCGTGCGGCCGGTTTTGCCGCCGATAAATCGCGGATCGGATACGAAGGGGTGGATGCTTTCGAAGTCGTGCGCTGCGTGTTCGGAAGTTGTGGCAACCGAGGTCGACCGCGTACGGGTCAATTTTAATATATCCGGCCTGAATTTATAAAGATATTTGGCAAGAGTGAAAATGTCTTTAGCTGAAGCTTCGTTGTGCGGATTGACGCCGGAAGGATCGGCAAAATATGCTTGCGGCATGCCGATTTCCCAAGCATAACTGGACATGTTTTCCAGAAACTTGACTCGATCAGTCGACGACGCTATAGCTTCAGCCGCAATGTTGGACGAATCAAGGAGCATAGGATACAAAAGTTCCCGCAACGAATAACTTTCACCGGCACTGATACCGCTACCGTCCGGCGGCGCGGCTGCTTCGGCCGGAGTGATAGTAATCGTGGTGGTTGGAGACATGGTGTCTGTCGCAACAATAGCGGTTACCAGTTTTGACATCGACGCCACCGGCATCTGCTCGTCGGCGTTCTTTTCCATGATAATCTTGCCCGTCTCGACATTGCCGATCAGATAAGCCTTGGCCGTCATTGCCATGAATGGATCTGTGGCGATTTTTGTATGATTACCGCCAACTTGACTGCTGATGTTTTTGTTGTCAATGCCGGTATCGACGACTGGTCTGCTCGAAACAACACTGATGGTATTATTTCGATCACTATTAATTTGGAAGAAGGCGGCATCGGGTTTGATTATTCTGCTGTTTTCTGTCGCAACATAAGCATTCCCTATGTTATTTACAGGAGATTCTACATTCATAGATATTCGTACGATAATCGCAACGGCTATAATGAGTAAGCTCGCCGCAACAAATAAAGGTATGTTCGGGTGTTTTTGTTGCATCTATACTGCTGATTTTAACAGATAGTGCCAGGACATCAAGAGCTTTTTGGTTTCATCCGAAGAAAGAACCGCCTTTCGGCGGCTCTTTCTTAATCTTATCCAAGGGTTCTACAATACCAGACTTGTCATGCACTTCTAATAACAAATGAATAAATTCTGTCAACCAAATGACCGGAATTACCTGGTCACCGAAATGGTCGGCGTAAGTTCGCCGGTGGAACTGGCGGTGATGCGACCGTCGGCATAGCGGAATATTTGGTAGCCGGTATTATACTTATCAACCCCATCCCAAGAGGCGCCGTACTGCGACGGATCAAAAGGCAAAGAGGAAATATAATCTGGCACCAGACAGGGTGACAGGTCGATAATATTACTGCCGGCAGGCAATTGCGTCACATCGGCCGTGCTTGTGGCTATGAAGTAATCTTGCGTGCTTGGTATGGCGACTGATGAACCGGCGCAAGTGAACACTCCCCGGTGTTCCGCCATGTTCTGCTGGACGGCGTTCAATATGGCGTTGACATTGCTCACGCGCTGGGAATCGCGCGCCAAGGCAAATTGACGGGCCGGATTTACCGCAACCAATACGACCGTCGCCAGGATAGCGATAATGCCGATAACTACAAGCACTTCAATCAATGTAAACCCGCTGCGCATATTCTCTTTCTTATGTTTTATATTCATAGTTTTTACGGCTGATTAGCCGCTAGGTTAAACCGCTAATAATACAGAAGCGTATCAGACTGAGATTGCAATACGATTACAAATTGATAACGATTTGGTGACGAAAGTATGACTTTTTAATGACGAAGGTTTGCATATGTCGGACATGTGCAAATACAATCTCAATACAGTGCTATGCCACTTTTTTGCACTGACACGCCTTCAAACCGCGCGGTTACATTCAAGGAAACGGAAGAAACAGAATCATTCACGGCAATTATTTCACAACCGAAATATGGAATCGTCGTGGTACCGGTGAAAAAATTATCCTTGGCAACCATAAGCCTGGCTGTGTCCAAGCATGCGCCGGCATTCAACGAAGCTTGGATTCGCAACTCTCTACGGTTTACGGAATCGGCATACGAGTAGGCCGACGCCATCGTCGACAAGGAAAAAGCGGTCGTACCAGCCGCAAGCAAGATTACGGATACAAGAGCGGCAAAGCCGTCTTTATAGGATAGTTTTCCGTCAATTGTAAGCATTCTCGATTTCATTTGTTAAACGGATGTTATCAAGATGAGTCCGATAGGCATAAGAAATGAATCCGGCAAGCAAGACCGACAACAACGCGGCGTAAATCACAACCTCGACGAGCGTAATGCCGCGAGTCAGACGAACCGCTAAGACGACCTCTTGATTGGTCTTGGCATTATCAGAAAGATATCTCATATATGACAGGCGCGGTATGCGCCAGAATGTATAAGCGGCCGTTGTCGCATGTTATGGTCTGAGGAGCTACCGGCAGAGAATAACCGATAACAGTTGTTGAAGATATGATCTGGTTTGTTATTTGAAACTCTTTGTTGATATCGCGCGTTGCCATAAATATACCGTTTCTGTCTTGAACCGCGCCGTAAACGCCGCCCGGCACATCCATCGAATGGGGTGGCATTATGGATGTAAGCGAAGTTGTCGCCCAAGAAAAAGCTTCGTGGTCAACGGTCATGTTGAAACCGCCGGAAGTTCTGCCGAATGTAAGTCGGCCTTCGAATATTGATACAACCTTGCCTTCTTGCCTTTCCCAACCAGAAGGACTGAACGAATTTGCTAATACAGGATTTGCCGGATCGCTCACATCTACCACGCGTAACTGTTCTTGATCGGAATCTGCTACATATGCAATGCCGTTCAAAACGAATACACTGTTAACTTTACTGCCGATTTCAAAACTGCCAATCATCTGCGGATCAGCCGGATTGGTGATGTCGATCACAGAAAATTCGCGACCATCCCACTTTTCCGTACCGAGATAAATCATCCCTCGATCGTAAAATATCGCGCTGCCGTAAGGTGGCGTGGCAGTCGCATACGGCAGAGGCAATTTGAATCTCTTTTTGACCGTCAGCTTATTGAGATTGTTTATCTCGATGACATGCAGCTGTCCTGCGGTGCTTGCGGCTGCAGCATAAATGAATTTTCCGGCAAGCGCGAACGAGGAAATCCCCGGTCCCGTGTTGATGGAAGAAAGTATTGTCGGATTTCGCTTATCGTTGATATCGACCGCCAATAAGTCCGCATCAGAAGCGGTCGACGAATCCACCGATATATAAGCGACGCCATTTCTGACTTGCAGGTCCGTCAACGGCAATAACGGATTTACCGGCAAGGCTATTGGCGTGATGGTCGGAGGCCGCGTTACCAAAGAAGATTGTACCGAAGACGACGAATCGTCGGCCGCGCCGTACAATCCAGCGGATTTCAAATACTCGTAAGAGCCGACAACCGTATTGTTGATGAGATCAACAGAACACAGCGGGGTACCGGCAACTTCATTTATATTTGAAAACGGTCTGGCTTGGATGGAAGAAAATATCAGTTGCGAGGAAATCCTGATAATATCTTCAGTGCGATCATTGCCGAACGGCCGACTGCTTATCGTAACAGCGGAAGTTGTAGCACCGCCGTTGTGATAATTATCGAATATGTCCAAAAGCGTGTTTTTCCTTTTGGCGTATTCGAATATCTCGCGCGCCCCGATTGACGATTCTGTCACCGCCGCGATAAATACCGAGGCCAATGTTAATGCGAACAGAATGTCGACAAGAATAATTCCTTGATTTATTCCAAAACCGTGTTTTGTTGAAAATCTGATCATCTTTTTGCACATTCGAAATATCAGGATTGAATTTGCGGTAATCAGTTCAGTGTTGCAAAACTTTCGATATGTCATAAATGGGCATCATTATCGAAAGAGCAATCGCCCCGACCACGCATCCCATTCCCGCCATCATCACTGGTTCGATGAGCGCAGTTAGCCGCCTCAAGGAATGTTCGATGTCGCGATCCAATATATCCGCGGCGCGGATAAGCGAGTCGCCGAGAGAACCAGATGCTTCGCCGGCGATCACGAGCGGCGCGATATATTCCGGCAAGTGCTTGATTCCGGCGAACACGACTCCTAGAGGCACGCCTCTCGCCACTTGCTCGCCTTCTAGGGCCAAAGATACTTTTAATGGCAAAAACCATGTTGTTTCCGTCACATCGGCGTATGCTTTGGCCACGCTCATGCCGGAATTGACGAGCGAGCCACATGAACGCAACGACACCGACAGCGAATATTGCACGACCAATTTGCCGGCCAAGGGCGTAACGGCGGCCGCAAAGTGGCAAAACGCTCTGATAGCCGCGATTTTCTTGTATACCATCGGCGCCACGATAACGCACATGCCCGCCGACAAGAAAATGTACGGGCCATATGCCAGCAAATTGTCTGACGCGAACATGACGATCCTCGTCAAAAGCGGTAACTGAACATTGAGGCCTTTTAACATCGGAATAATTTGCGGCATAACGCCTCTGACCAGCCCGATCGTAAGCAATAAAGCGAATACGCCGATAGCCACAGGATAAACCATCGCCGAAGCGCATTTTTTATAAAGATCATCTTCTCTTTCCATAAGTGCTTTCGCCTGACCGAGCGCTTTGACTAGCTCGCCGGCCGTTTCGCCGCGCTCCAGAAGCGCCGCCACGGTTTTCGACGCGCCAAGGTATTCTTCCAGCGATTTTGCCAACAAACCGCCATTTTCAACCGCCCGCACGGCTTGAGTAACGGAGGGTTTGCGTTTCTTGGGCGCACCGGCGGCGATTATCCTCAGGGATTTATTCAGTGCCAGTCCCGAGGCCGTATATAGCTCCATTTTCTCCAAGAATAAAATCATCTCTCTTCTTTTCCATTTCTTCCATTTTTTATTCTTGATGAATTTCATTTTTCTACAAATACAAAACCCTCATGATTTCTTCCTTAGTTGTCACCCCCCAATCGACCTTTTCTGCTCCGTCTTCTTCTATGCCGCGAAAACCATTGTTATGTGCGGATTCGACGATGTCCGACAAGGGCGCGCGTGCACCTATCATCTCTCTCATATGATTGTCTACTTCGCAAACTTCGACGATGGCTGAGCGCCCGGAATAGCCGGTATTCCGGCAACACTCGCAACCTCCGGCGAAACATTCGCGGCAAGTGTCGCGTATCAGGCGCTGGGCGATCAACAGGCGGAGCGTCGAAGCCAACAAGTAGTGGTCAACTCCCATGTCGAGAAGCCGTGGAATGGCTTCCATGGCGGAATTGGTATGAAGCGTGGAAAAAACCAGGTGACCAGTAAGGGCCGTATGTATCGCCACGCGCGCGGTTTCGCTGTCGCGAATTTCGCCGACCATGATGATGTCCGGATCCTGCCGCAAGGCGGCGCGCAAACCGGAAGCGAAAGTCACTCCATAATCATGCCGGATGTGGACTTGGCGCACATCGGGGATTTCATATTCAACCGGATCTTCCAGCGTGATTATCGACAGCGGCTCGCGCGCTTTCAGCGATAAACAGGCATGTAGCGTGGTTGTCTTGCCGGAACCGGTCGGACCTGTCGCCAAGACCAGGCCGCTCGGTTTTTCGAGTGTTTTGGCTATAATCCTCACATGTTCGGGCGTGAATCCGAGCTTGGCGAACGATATGCCGGATGCAGCCCGGGACGGCAATAATCGGATAACCGCGTTTTCGCCGTAATAAGTAGGCATGAATGATATACGCACATTGTAGTCTTCGCCGGACACATTAGCTTTCCATCGACCGTCTTGCGGCATAAAGTGGACATCGGTCCGTGAGCCGGACAATATCTTTAACCTGGCAATCATTTCTTCGTGCAGTCGCGCCGGCAAAGCGCCTATCGGCTCAATCACGCCGTCTATCCGGAATCTAACCATGGTATCGTCATCGCGCGGATCAATATGTATGTCTGACGCGCGCGTTTTAACCGCGCGTTCAAGCAAAGTGTCTATGGCAGTCACTGCGTTGTCGGCTTGAATTTCTTGCACCATCGCATTATACGCGTCCGAGATTACAATCTGATTACAAACCGATAACAATTTAATGATAAAACGATAACGGAATGATAACACCCCTATCCTGCTTGCGCGTCAACAGATTTCACATGTCGGACATATGCCACAGGTCCGACATGTGTAAAATTCTCGCGTTTTTTGATAGACTATAAGCATGACAAATAGCGACCGGAACAAGGCAAAGAAACTCTCGACCGAGCCATACAAAGGCGTACGTGATTTCTTTCCGGAAGACATGGCCATACAAAAGCGCATATTCGGCGTCTGGCGCAATATCTGCGAGAAATACGGTTACGAAGAATACGGCGCGTCCGTTCTCGAACCGGCCGAACTTTACCGCGCCAAGACCGGCGAAGAGATCGTCAACGAGCAGACCTATACATTTACCGACCGCGGCAGCCGCGAGGTTACCCTGCGTCCGGAAATGACTCCGACGGTCGCCCGAATGGTAACTGCCAAACGCCGTGAATTGGGACTGCCTTTACGCTGGTATTCAATACCCAATCTATTCAGATATGAACAACCTCAACGAGGTCGCGTACGAGAACATTGGCAGTTGAATGTGGATTTGTTTGGAATTGATTCAATAGAGGCTGATATAGAAATAATTTCTCTGGCCCATCAAATAATGAAAAATTTCGGGGCAAAAGATGAGGATTTCTCAATTAAGATTGGCGACCGCAGATGGCTTGATTGGTTAGCGGTAGAGCTCGGCGATTTTACGAAAACCGAAGAAAACAAGAAAAAACTCTTCCGCCTGTTAGATACAAAAGATAAAGATCCGGAAAAATATATGAGGGGGCTAAAAGAGATTGATACGAATCTGACGCCGGAGATCGTTTCAGGAAAAGGAATTGATTGGGAGGCGATAGACAAGAAATTGAATTTAAAACTTAAACAGATAATTAAGAGACTTGAAAATTTGAGTATCACTAATGCGCGGATAGATTTGACCACCGTTGTTCGCGGCTTCGATTACTACACCGGCGTAGTGTTCGAGATATTCGACACCAATCCGGAAAACAAGCGTTCGCTCTTTGGCGGCGGCAGATATGACGACCTCACTTCCCTATTCGGGGGCGACAGAATACCGGCAGTCGGTTTTGGTATGGGCGATGTGACCATTCGAAACTTCCTAGAAACTCACAAGTTATTACCCGACATTAAAAATCCGACCGAAATCCATATTTGTACCCTGGAAGAAAAGTTCATTCCAAATGCCCAAGAATTAGCAGTCAGGCTCCGTGCCAAGGGGATAAATGTATCTACCAACCTAACGGACAGAAAAGTTGGTGACCAGATAGCTTGGGCCGACAAGCGCGGCATTCCCAAGATTATCTGTATCGGCGACGAAGAAGCCAAAACCGGCAGGTTTCGCGTCAAAGATCTGAAATCCGGCGATGAAACCGTTACGGCAGAAAGTGAATTTGTCTTATGAGAAAAATCACCTTTGATCTGGAAACAAAGAACTCTTTCCAAGATGTCGGCTCGAACGATCCGGCGGATCTTGACTTGTCCGTGATCTGCGCGCACGATTCCGAAGACGATCAGTACAAACACTACTTCGAGAACGAGCTCGGCAATCTGTGGCCCATCTTGGAACAAGCGGACATATTGATCACATGGAACGGCGAACATTTCGACCTGCCGATATTGAACAAATACTATCCGGGCGACCTCGGCAAAATAAAACATGTCGATATGATGAAAGAAGTACAGAGATCATTGGGCCGAAGATTGAAGCTCGATACCGTTGCCGCGGCAACCTTGGGCGAGAACAAGAGCGGTAGCGGCATGGACGCCATTGTCTGGTGGAATAACGGCGAGACAGACAAAGTTGTAAAATATTGCATCGACGATGTGCGTATAACCAAGGAGCTTTACAAATACGCATTGGCCAACAATTCGCTCAAATACAGAGATAATGGTACAATCAAAGAAGTAAAACTTGATACTTCTCACTGGGAAGTACCAGTGCATAGCATGATGACTTTCACCTTACCATTTTAATTTTTAACATAAAATCATGGAATCACAACCCCGTTCTTCATTAGTGACTTTACCGGCGGCGATTATCGTAGCCGGAGCATTGGTGGCGATAGCTATAATTTGGGTCAACAAGCCGGCGGCCGCCCCGACGCAAAATCAAAATGCCACTGGGCAACCAACAATAGCGCAGATCAACATGAGACCGGTGACCGCCGCAGACCATATTCTTGGCAATCCCAACGCGCCGATAAAAATCGTCGAATTTTCCGACCCGTCCTGTCCTTATTGCAAATTATTCAACCCCACCATGGAACAAATCATGAGTGATTACGGTCCCGGCGGCAAAGTTGCCTGGATCTATCGTCATTTCCCGCTCGATAAGCCTGACCAAAACGGCAACATATTGCACAAAAACGCCGGACATGAAGCCCAAGCCATGGAATGCGCCGCGTCCCTGGGCGGCAATGACAAATTCTGGGCTTTCGAGAAAAATTGGTATAACACCATTCCCGAAAACGGCGCAGTCGATTCCACTTCGACCGATCAGGCGATGCTTCTTGCTGTGGCCAAGAATTCCGGCCTGGATCAAAGCGCTTTCAGCGACTGCCTGTCCAGCGGCCAATTCAAAAACAAAGTGGAAGCCGATTATACCGACGGCTTGAACGCCGGCGTCTCCGGCACGCCCTTCTCCGTCTTGATCACTCCTTCCGGCACGAAGATTCCGTTGGTCGGAGCGCAGTCGTATCAGACCATCAAGTCCGCCATAGACGCGCTGTTATCGCAAAATTGACAGATGGTGCCTTTCCAGCCTACTTATCACGCAGCAACTTCCCGAGTTTGCAATATTCGCAATCTTTGTCATCGCATTTTTCGCCGATGAATTTCAACGCGGCGATCTCCTGTGCGACTTTTTCGATCTGCTTCTTTAGTTTGACTACTTCTTCATCGCTGATTTCAAATCGTTCTTTCTTGTATTTTCCGCCGACATTTGGCTCAACAAAATCTATTTCGCCGTATCTCATCTTCAGTCTGGAATCGCTTAACAGCAATTTGTAAAAGATCAGCTGTCTCATGTAATTGCCGTCACCCTCCTTCGTCTTGCCCGCTATTTCATTCTTGGACCTGGGCTTGCCCGTCTTGTAGTCAACCACTGTTACATTTTTATCGTCGGCAAATTCGATTTTATCAAGTTTTCCCGTGAGTTGGAGTTTTTGACCGTTGCCAAACGCCAATTCAGTCCCCTTAACCGCATACTCCGTGATCAATCTGACATTCCATTTGCCGCTGTATTCATCGTAATATCCTGACAGCGCTTTTTTGCCTTTCTCAAGCGATTCGCGCCTGTCATCCGCGCCCATCGGCTGTTTTTCGATATTGTGCTTGAAGAGATCGAGCAAACGCTTCTTGCCGAGATCTCTGCCCTCTTTGTACGCATCAAAAAGTGTCCGCAAAGTGGCATGCACTGCGGTGCCGTACATCTGATGTTTGTTTTCGGTTTGCGGCACGCGGATCAAATTCACGAAAAAATACCTCCAGGGACATTCGAGGTAATTGTTCAAATGCGTCACCGAGAATGGCTGTGCCAGGAATTTGGCGCGGACGAATTCCGGCTTCAGGATAGAAACTTCGCACATCTGTTCCGGATTTTGAAACAACCGGTAAGTGTGCGCCGAAATGCTATCAACTCCGAGCTTTTCAAAAGCGACTAGCGCCGGATCTATTTCCGACAAGAATTGCGACGGTATCATCTCTCTTTCGCCGTCTGATAGCGAATAAATCATGTGCACGGCCTCGCGCGCCCTGGTCATCGCCACATAGAACAACCGCCGTTCATCCTCGATGCGGCCTGAATTGCGAGCATGCTCGATCGCCGGAATATGGAAAAGATTCCGCGCCGAACGGTTGCCCCAAACGCCGTCGTCGCAATGGATGATGAAGACATGGTCGAATTCAAGACCTTTGGCGCGGTGCGCGGTCATCAAGCGCACGCCGCCTTCAAACTCGGCATAGTTACGCTTGCTTTTAACGCCGTGTTCTTTGGCGACATCGATTTGCTCGATGAAGTCTTTCAGATAGAAAGTCTTTTTTGACCGCGCGGCTTTTTCGACATGGTCGTAAAATGACTGAACCGCGTCGAGCCGCGAAAGCGAATTCGGCGCGGATACGACCGAAGCGATCATATTTGTTTCTTGGATCAATTTCTGCAAGAATTGCGGAAAAGGCGCGGTTTGCGATTCACCATTCCATTTGGCAATTCTCTCATATGCTTTGTTGAGCTGGGAATATTTCTTTACGATTCTGTAAAGCGGTTGTTTATTCATCGTCGATTCTTTGCACGCTTCGGCGACTTCGCCAGAATCGAGATCTAATTCCGGCAGGAAAAACGCTCCGGCCAATGCTTCACTGTCTGACGGATCGCGGATCGCTTTGCACAATATGACTATTTTCACGGCATCCGGCTCGGCCATGATGTCGTAGTCCGACTCTATCCTGTGCTCGACGCCGCGCGCTTTCAGAGCGGCGCTTATGGGCTCGGCGTGTTTGTTGTCGCGATATAATATCGCTATTTCCTCGGCTTTTTTGCCTCGTTTAATCATTTTATCTATCAGTCCGGCGACACATTCAAGTTCGTCATTAATGGTGGCACATTCGATGACAAACACCGGGGCGCTGCCCATTTGTAGCGAAATCAGTTTCTTGCGTTCTCTGCCGGGGATAGTGGGATTTTTCGTTATCAAGCTGTGGGCGGCATCCAGAATCCCTTGGTGTGAACGATAATTATGCTCCAGGTCGATAACTTGGGCGCCTTGGTATTTTTCCTTGAAATAGAGGAAGTTTTCGAGCGAGGCGCCTTGGAAGCGGTAAATGGCTTGTTTGTCGTCGCCGACGATGAACAAGTTTGGTGATTGATGGAAATCGGAGAGCAATTCCAATATGCGATTTTGCGCAGTATTGGCATCTTGGTGCTCGTCGGCGAGAATGTATTGGTATTCTTCCTGCAAAATCAATTTGAATTCGGGACTGTCTTCCATGGCATGAATGAGTTCGAGCAACATATCCTCGAAATCGTAATACTTATTCTTGGCAAGCGCTTTTTCGTACTGATCGTATACATAGGCGAGCTCAATGTTCTTGGCATTTTGCTTTTCCAATTTTTCTTTTTCCGTATCGCTTTTTCGCCCGTTCATCGGCTCTCCGGACATTTCCAATTTTATTTGTGACCTCAATCGCGCCGGGGAAATATTTTCCCTCTTGAGAATCTGGATTTCTCTCAAAATCGGACCGACATAATAATTTTGGTCGCCGTACGGGCGCAATAATTTTATCTTCTTGGACCGGATAATGTTTTCGACGATTTTGAATTGTTCGGATTCGGTAATGATCGTCGACCCGATAATTCTCGGAAAATAATCGGGATACTTTTCGATGATTTGGGACGCAAAACCGTGAAATGTGTGTATATTTACCCTATAAGCGGCCGCGCCGATAATTTCGACCAGTTTGCGGCGCATGGCGTAAGCGCCGGATTCGGTAAAGGTCAACGCCAGAATACTGTCGGGCGCGGTTTGGGTCTCGCGCAAAATGTTGGCGATGCGCAGAGTGAGTATAGTAGTCTTGCCGGTCCCCGGTCCCGCGATGACCATTACCGGCCCCTCTATAGCGTCAACCGCCCGCTTTTGCGCGGGATTCAGTGATTTGTACAGCGATTCAAAAGTTGTTTCGGCCTTGGCGTCATTTTGCATTTGAGTAAGATTCGATGGCCTTACGAATTTCTTGTCTTTTGAACAATACGATTTTTCGTTATTGCTTCCATGCTCCCATTTTCTCACCACGAAAATAAAAATCAATATCGACAACCATAGAAAATAGTTCTGCAATTAAACCAGCCAAAAAAATATCTGTTTATTAATTACTTGTTATTGCTGCCAAAACTATAATCAATAATTCTTCAGCCTGTTCGCCTTATCATGCGCCCTGATCCGTTCATGCGCCTTGGCCTCTATCTGACGGATGCGCTCACGAGTGACGCCAAATTCGCGGCCGACTTCTTCGAGAGTGTGGGTGATGCCGTCCAGAAGGCCATGGCGCATTTCCAGGATTTTGCGCTCCTTTTCGGTCAAGTCATTCAAGATCATGTTGATCTGGTCGCGCAAAATGCGCCGCGACGATTCCTGTTCCGGAGAGAGGATTTTGTCGTCGGCGATAAAGTCTCTCAGTGTCGATTTGCCGTCATCGTCATCGCCCACCGGATCTTCCAGAGAAACAACCGCTTGCTCGATCTTCTCGATATGATATATCTTATCGACATCGATGCCCATTTCCATGGCAATTTCCTCCGGTAAAGGTTCTCTGCCCAATTCCTGGGACAAACGGCGGACAACTTGTTTGTATTTGGCGATTGTCTCCACCATATGTACCGGCACGCGAATCGTGCGCGACTGGTCGGCCAGAGCGCGCGTGATCGCCTGGCGGATCCACCAGGTGGCGTAAGTTGAAAACTTGTAGCCCTTGGTCCAGTCGAATTTGTCGACGGCGCGAAACAAGCCGAGGTTTCCTTCTTGGATCAGGTCGAGAAGAGTTAAATCAGGCGAGCGACCAACATACTTTTTTGCGATGGAGACGACCAGGCGCAAATTGGCCTTGGCGAGCAAGCCTTTGGCTTCTTCGTCACCCTGTTGAATGCGTTTGGCAAGCTCTTTTTCCTGAGACGCGTTGATGAGCGGATACTGGCCGATTTCCTTCAAATACATCTGTATGGAATCATAGGCGGCATCCGTTCCGGTCCGGGAATAGTGCGTCGCCTGTTTCTTCTCTTTTTCCTTGAGTTCCTCCACTTCCAAAAGTCCGCCGCCTTCCAATATATCGACGCCGGCAGTCGTAAATTTGCCGTACAAATCATCCAATCGGATAATGTCATTTTCTATCTGCGGAAATTCCTTCAATATCTCGTCATAAGTTACGAATCCTCTGTCGCGCCCCTTGTTTATGAGCTTATTCGCCCGCATTTCGAAATCTTTCGCCTGCTCCGCTTTGCTCTTCGGCGCTTCTCTGCGTTCCGGATGTCTTTGGTTTTTATTTCCTCCTTTAGTCCCTGAATGAGATGCGGGCCGCATTGTACTTGCGTGGCTTTTCGCTCGAAAACTTTTGTTTTTAGAAGAAACGATCCTTTGCCCTCCAGCTTTTCGAGACTTTTTTATTGTTTTTTGTTTTTTGGGCATTATTATATTTAGTTTATTTCTGGGCCTATCCTCTCAATTTAAACTTAGTCATTATCTGTCAAATATGTTAAATGTCAAGCGTCGCCAGCTTGGCGTTGGATTGGATGAATGATTTGCGTGCCGGCACATCGTCGCCCATGAGCATGTCAAAAACTTTGTCTGCCTCTTGGGCGTCCTCTATAGTGACCTGCTTCAATATACGACGGACCGGGTCCATAGTGGTCTCCCAGAGTTCTTCCGCGTTCATTTCGCCCAAGCCCTTGTAGCGTTGGATCGATACTTTTGACTGTTTTGATTTGGCCTCTTCGCCGGTTTCTTCATTCGTGACTCCGGCGGCATTCAATAGCTCCTCTTTCGCATCTTCGGTCGCTTCAACATCTTCCAATTCAACGGTTTCTTTTCCTAAGGCCTTGACTTTCTCTTCTTCGGTGTAGAAATACAATATCTCTTTGCCGCGCTTGACTTTGTAAAGCGGCGGCTGGGCGATATAGACAAAGCCGCCATCGATAAGCAGACGGAAATAACGATAAAGCAGAGTCAAAATAAGCGTGCGTATATGGGCGCCGTCGACATCGGCATCGGTAGCCAGAATGATCTTGTGGTAACGCAAGCGCGTCAAGTCGAAAGTATCGCCGATCGCCGTGCCAAAAGCCAAAACCAGATTTTTGATCTGTTCCGAAGAAAGCATCCTATCAAGTCGCGCGCGTTCGATGTTCAATATTTTTCCGCGCAACGGCAGTATGGCCTGCGTCCGTCGATCACGGCCCTGCTTGGCCGTGCCGCCGGCCGAATCTCCTTCGACGATAAACAGTTCCGATTCCGCCGGATCGCCCGACTGGCAATCAGCCAGCTTGCCCGGCAGAGTCATGCCTTCCAAAGCGCCCTTGCGCAATACGCTGTCTTTGGCGGCTTTAGCGGCTTTGCGCGCCTTCATAGCCAGAATAACCTTGCTGACTATAGCTCGTGCATCTTCCGGATTTTCTTCGAGGAAGGCGGCAAAGGCGTCCCCGAACACCGCGTTGACTGCGCCTTGTGCTTCGACACTGCCGAGTTTTGCTTTGGTTTGGCCTTCGAATTGGATTTCGCGCAATTTGACGGAAATGGCGGCCGTAAGGCCTTCCAGAGCATCATCACCGGTGAATGTCTCTTCACCGTTTTTTGCGAGATTATTATTTTTGGCATAATTATTTAGCGTGCGCGTGAGAGCGGTTTTGAAGCCGGTGATATGAGTGCCACCTTCCGGATTATATGTGTTGTTGGCAAAAGGCAGTATCCTGGAAGTGACATCATCGGCATATTGGAGCGCAACTTCTACAGATTCGACTCCTTCGCCCGGCTTTTCGACAGAGAAGATGTTTTTATGGACCGGCTTCAACAGCTGGTTGGTGAATTTGATCAGTGAGACCAAACCGCCTTCAAAATAGAAAGTGTATGACGGCGCCTCTACGCCGGTTTCCCGGATATAAAACAACTCATCATCCTGTCCGAATGCCGCAACCTGCTCGCGCGCATCGATGACGGATATGCGGAGACCTTTGACCAAATACGCCTGTTGGCGCATGTGCGTGACCAGTCGGTTCCATTCAAATCTGACGCCTTCTTTGAAGATTTCCTGGTCAGGCTCAAAAGTTACAATCGTGCCATGCATTTTCGTTGAGGCGATTTTCTTGACGGCGGCTTTTCTTTTGCCTTTGGAATATTCCTGCAAATAAATGCCGCCGTCTTTGTGCACAACGACTTTGCAATAGACAGAAAGCGCGTTCACAACGGACGCGCCGACGCCGTGCAAACCGCCGGAGACTTTGTAGCTCTGATGGTCAAACTTGCCGCCGGCGTGAAGTGTGGTCATGATAGTTTCCAACGCGGAAACTCTCGTCTGCTTGTGGATATCGACCGGTATGCCGCGGCCGTTGTCCACCACTCTCACGCGGTTGCCAGGCAGAAGCGCGATTTCGATGTCATTGGCAAATCCGCCCATGGCTTCGTCGCGGGAATTGTCGAATATTTCGGTTATGAGGTGGTGCAAACCGTCCGGACCGGTCGTACCTATGTACATTCCCGGGCGCTTCCTGACAGGTTCCAAACCTTCGAGTACGGTGATGGCCGAGGCGTCATAATCGCCGCCGTTCGTCTCGTCCGATTTTACGCCCTTCTTCACCGGTTTTTCCTTGATATTTTTGGCCATAAAGAAAAAAGAGTATTCCCTTTTTATGCTTTTATTATAGCAGACCCATTGATAAAATGCACGCCAAAAAACCTCGAGAATCCGGCTCTATTACGGAATATTTCTTATACACATCGCGTTTATTTCACGAGCTTGTTCACAGTCTTTACAAAAATGGCCGTCTGTTCTTTGAGAAAATCGAGTGTAGAATCTATAGAGCCAAATCTCTAAGATTTAGGTTGTTGCAATTGTTTGATGTCCAACGCAGTGTATTGGTTGATTTGTGCCTGAATTGTACTCCTTAGAAAGAATCGTGCAAGCTCACAACCACGAAAGAATGTGTCGTAATAATTTTTATCTCACTGTCGCACCCAATTCTTTAATTGTTTTGTCTTGAATTTTTGCGTGTATGGCATTAACCTCTTCATTGGTGAGCGTGCGCTCGAAAGAACGGTAAACTATGCGGAAAGTGTAACTGATTTTCCCTTTGCCGAACTTTTCGGCGTTTTCATACTTGTCGGTGAGCTTCACTTCTTCGATCAGATTGCCGCCGATCTCGCGCACAATCTCAAAATAATTGTTCAAGGCGACATTGGAATCGACTACGAATGAAATGTCGCGCACCACCGCCGGATATCTGCTGACTTCTTTGAATTTCGAATCAATGTCTTTGAATTGGCTTGTGATCCTCTGATCGTCAGACCAGAGGATGCGTATGTCCGGTATGCCCATCTTGATCATCGCCAGCCGCTCGCCAAAGCCGAAAGCCCAGCCGTTGTAAACTTCCGGGTCAAGTCCGAAATTCTCGAGCACGACCGGGTTGACCAGTCCTGCACCATTTACTTCTAGCCAATCACCGTTGAACTTTATGTCCATTTCTAGACTCTCCACCGTATACGGGAAATCATCATCTAAGAATTTATATTCTATGTCTTTGCCGAATATGCCTTGGGCCAAGTCCACTTGCACAGCTTTCAATTCATTCTGATCAATTACTTTCTTTGATTTCTTGCAGATAAGCAGACCGTCGATTTGGTGAAAAGCCGGAAAATGATGGCGGTCTATCTCGTCCTTGCGGTAGACAATGCCCGGCGATAATGCCCTTATCTCGCCTTCAGTCTCCAATCTTTTCAATACTTCCTCGTCTTTCAAATAAAAAGACCAAAAGGCGGTCATTTGGGTACGCAACAAATATTTATCGGTGACATAATAAGTGTCGGTTTCGCGGCGGCTGGGATGATCTTTGGGCGTATTGAGCAGATCGAAATCCTGCTCCACGGTCACGATTTTCGGAAATTCCACGATATCGAAGTCTCTGAATCTTGGCAATTCCAATATTCTGTCAAACAGGATTTTTACCGGCGAATTGGGCTTCTTGGTCAGGTCCGGCAGTGCCAGCAATTTCTTTATCCGCAAACTCTTGAAATCGTCCCGCTTTTCCAATATTGCCCGCATTTCATTCTCGGCCGGATCTTTTATCGTTATTGTGTGTCGCATGGTTTTCGTCAGTTGATCGATTAATTTTCTCTTACAAATTGAAATCTCGGAACTTTCTTGCCATCAATTTCGACCCCTTCCGTAAACATTGTCGCCGGTCTTGCCCAGAATTTTGATTTGTTATTATCGTACAAAGCCTCGTAAATTACCAAGTTCTCCAATGTCTCCGAATGCTTGGCAGTAAAATGAACCCTGTATTCATGACCTGTTTTGGAATGCTTGTAAATCCCCGGTTTAATCATTTGTTAATTTTAACAAAAAATGATCTTTGGAGCCACCTCTCGGACTCGAACCGAGGACAGCCGCTTTACAAAAGCGGTGCTCTACCAACTGAGCTAAGGTGGCGCAAACTAATCACTTTTCACTGTAAACTATTTAATTGCCCTCCGCAATCCGCCTCAAGTAGAACGAGGCGCCGTGATGTTTGATCTCGCCGCGGCCGCGCACCGCGTCTATCATGCGCTTGCCGTGAGGGTTCTGGAGTATTCTATGTTTGATCTCGACGTATACGCGCCGGACACGCAGGAGGATGTGGAATGCTACCCACTGCACCAGAGCAATGAATGTATGCTTGTTAACATAGGAAACAGCGCGCCTGATTGCGAGGTAGACGGTTATGAAAAAGTGATCGCTGCCCCGCCCAAGCCTCGAGACCACCGTCGGCCGGCCAGTTCTCAATTCATGGCCCTTCAGCCAGACCATGAGGATCATGGCGATGAATGAGAGATAGAACAGTGTTATGATTGTATACATATTTCGTAACTAGTGGCTAATCACTAATGGCTAGCCCCTTAACTATTCAAGCACCTTAAACCTCGCAAATTTCCCTATCGCCGTTTTTTCGCCGAATTTCTGCACTGCGGCATCGACAAGCCCCTGGACCTTCATGTCCGGATTTTTGATGAATGGCTGATCGAGCAAGACCATCTCCGAAAAATAAGCGCTCAACTTGCCATCCAATATCTTCTGGCGCACCACCTCCGGCTTACCTTTAACTTCAGCTTCAAAAACTTCTTTGGCGGTCTGTTTGTCTTTATCCGTTATGTCATTCTGGCTAAGGAATTTGGGGTTGGCCGCCGCCACATGCATGGCGATGTCGCGGGCCAACGCCTTGAATTCTTCGTTGTTGGCCACAAAGTCGGTCTCGCAATTGAGCTCCACCATGGCACCCACCGCGCCGTTGGCGTGAATATAGGCCTGAATGGTTCCCGCGCCGAATTTCCTGTCACCCTTCTTGGCGGAGAGCTCGCCGCTCTTCTTACGCAAAATTACCAGCGCCTTTTCCATACTGCCGCCGGCCTCTTCGAGAGCCTTTTTGCACTGCATAACGGATACGCCCGTCTGGTCTCTCAATTCTTTGATTTGTTCGGTTGTGATCATTTGTTGCTGTGAATTGTTGGCTGATTTAATTTTCGCGACCTGTGCGAGTGGCAATTCGGGCTGATTCGGTTCTGACCTGCTTTTCCGCCTGAAATTCCACAAAACGAATGGGCTTATCATGGCTTTTCACTGACAAGTATATGGTATCAAACCACCACGGGAAAGTACAGCTCCTCGATAAGTCCGGGCACGATTTGTGTTGATTATTTGCCTTGGTACGCCTTGACTATTTCGCTCAGGAAAAACGAAATACTAGATTTGGCGGTATCGTTGCCAACCAGCGGATATTTGATCTCAGAAATATCGCAATCCGAATTTGCCAGCGCAATTGTCGGGATTTTGGTGTGTTTCGCTTCGGCGACGGCCGTACTTTCGTATCTGGGGTCGACAATGACGATGGCGTCTGGCAATTTCTTCATAGGAACAATGCCAAAAAACATTTTTTCGAGCTTGGCGATGTCTTTGTCTATAAGCATGCGCTCACGCTTGGTGTACTTCGCCAGTTCGCCCTTTTCCCTGTCGGAAACCAATCCTTCATATTTCTCCACACGCTTCCTGATATTGCCAAAATTGGTGAGAGTCCCGCCGATCCAGCGTCCGTCGACATACGGCATATTCAGAGACTGCGCGGCGTTCTTCACAGCTTGCGACGCTTCCTTCTTGCCTCCGACGAACAGTATGGTTTTATTATCCTTGGCAAGCAACGCTGTGAATGATTTGGCGGCCTCGAGCAGTTCTCCGGTCTTTTCGAGGTCAAAAATATCGGTACGATTCTTGGTGCCGAACACGAATTTTGCCGCCTTGGGATGCCGGCGTGACCGGCCCAAGCCAAAATGCGCTCCCGCGGTAAACATTGCGTCGATCATTTGGTTTGCTCCTGTTTTCATTTGTGACATAAACTTACCAAAAGCGCGCGAGTAAGTCAATCACACCGCATATGTCTGATCTGTTGTATGCATATGCGTATACGAAAACCGGGCGTTGCCGAAAATCGCGCGCTGTGTTAAGATACAAAAATCATGAAGAAAGAAATTCATCCGCAAAACTACAGGCCGGTGATTTTCGCCGATAATTCCAGCGGCGCCAAGTTTTTGATACCTTCAACCATAGAGACAAAGGAGACTGAAAAATGGTCCGATGGCAAAGAATACCCCGTCCACCATGTCGAGATTTCCAGCGCTTCGCATCCATTTTATACCAATCAAGAGAAAACTATCGATACCGCCGGGCGCGTCGAGAAATTCAAGACCAGACAAGCCAAGGCTCGCACCAAGAAATAGATGAATCTGGAAGAATACAAAAAGAATCCTAAGACCGCTTTTTTGGCAGGTGTTTATGAAGGTCTGCTGAAAAACGAGAACGACACACGCGCCATCATCGAAAAAGATCCTTCTCTGCGCGAACTCGCCGAGAGCGACCTGGCCGCCATTCTGGAACAGGAAAAATCACTGGAGGGACAAATGGCCGCCATCATCGCCGCCGAAAAGGCCGGCGCGGAAGCCGCTGAGAAAGAAATCAACGAAGTAGTGCTTGAAGTCCGTGCCGGCGCCGGCGGCGACGAAGCCGCTCTGTTCGCCGCCGAACTCATGGATATGTACAAGCGCTACGCCGAAGCGCGCGGCTGGCAAGCGCGCGTCACTGAAGAGTCCAAAAACGCTCTCGGCGGCTACAAAGAGGCCTCGCTCGAGATCAAAGGCAAAGGCGTTTTTGACGATCTGCGCTTCGAAACCGGCGTACACCGCGTGCAGAGAGTGCCTGAGACGGAGAAATCCGGGCGTGTGCACACTTCGACCGCATCGGTCGCCATATTGCCAATGCGCAAGAGGTCGAAGTTTGAAATGAATCCCGCCGACATCGAGGTTGAATTCTCCCGCGCCGGCGGCAAAGGCGGACAGAATGTCAACAAAGTGGAAACTGCCGTACGCGTCATCCACAAGCCGACCGGCATCGATGTGCGTTCCACCGTCGAAAGGAGCCAAAATGCCAATCGCGAACGCGCCATGCAACTCTTGACCGCGCGGCTGGAAGCCAAAAAAGAGGAAGAGGAGGCGAAAAGGTTCGCCTCGGAACGAAAAGGCCAGATCGGCACCGGCGATCGCTCGGAGAAGATCCGCACTTACAATTTCCCGCAGGACCGCGTCACTGACCATCGTGTCAAAGAATCGTGGCACAGCTTGCCGGGGATAATGAAAGGTGGATTGGAACCGATCATTAATGTATTGAAAGAGTCCGACAAACCGTCTGACGCCGGTAAAGAATAAGTCTGGGATGAGAACATCCGATACCTTCTTTCATCATATGCCCTGCAAAGGATCGATCATGTCGCGCTGTATATTATCGGCGAGCACTATTACACTGTTACCATAAGCGGCATTACCCCTGATTGCGCCGCACGGTCTGCCAGAATAATATTTACAGGCAGCATTCCGTTCGGCCGTGTAGGTTTGCGCCGATGCCCCCAAATCGGAAAGATACATGGCCGAAGCCATGAACGCGTGCACCGGATTCCACGGATCAGGCATGCCGTTTATGCCTAGCGCGGCGGCAACGCGATCCTTGAAAAGCATCCATGTCGAAGCGATAAATTGCGCCGGGCCCATGGCGCCTCCCCAGCCGATTGATTGCGGACAGGAGACAACTTGCTTCGAATAATCGCCGCCGATCGCTTGCAATATTTGGAGGAACGGGGGCACATCGCGTTTGGGATTCATCACGCTTGCGATAAGCGCACCGGTATCGGCGTTCACACCGTCGCCGGTTAAAGTGTTGGTCAAATAGCAGGAGCCGACATTCTTGCCGAGGTTTGATTCTTGGGTCATGATAGCGAGCAGAAATGCCGGCTTGACGCCTGTCTTTTGTGATACCAACTGAGCGTATTTGTAAGCATCGCCGAACGGTATCGCCGCCGCATCACGCAAGGAAAACAGGGCCGCGCGGATCTGCGCCGCTTTGGCGCTCTTTTCCGCGATCAATTTCGTGTAAGAAGTTTCATTGCCTTTGCTTATCGCCAGCAATTCAGTCTTTTGGCTTTCATCCGCTTGGATGTTTTTTTGTTCTTGTTGTATGGTGTATCTGGCGTCGATCTCGGAATTTTGGCGTGTCGTCAGAGTCTGCTTTTCAACCGTCGTGGACGCTTCATCGGCGCGCAGTTGATCCATGGTATCTTTTAATCCTTGCTGGACCGACTGGAACGAATCCAGGTCCTGAAAAAATCCCGCTACGGTTGACTGCGACAAGATCACTTCCGGTAGCGAATACTGGTCCAATTCGTTAGTTTTGCGCAGTATTTGCGACAGAGTTTCTTTGCCCTTCTGGATGCTGTTTTCAAGATCGTTTATGTGGCCCTGTTTTATGGAAATATCGTTACCGAGGCTTTGGATCAGAAGTGTCTTGGCTTTTATATCCAGTTGAGCGGCCTTGATCTTGGCATCGAGCACTTTTATATCCCTAGAAAGAGACGCGCTCTCATTCTGAGCGCTTGTCAGATCGGCTTCAGCCTGTTTCTGCTCGGCTTCTACTTGAGCCAATTCCTGCTCCAGTTGCGCCCTCTGCGCCGGCGTCAAGTTATTTGACTGCGCGTGCGCGGTTTGCCACATGAATACAATGCCGGCCAATACAAATGAAATTGCCATTACTCTGCGCATGGTCATATTATAGTACACCGCTGCGAATACGAGAAACGCCCGCGAAAAGAAAATCTCGAGGTTAGTCCTCGCTTAAGCGATGACTAACCTCGAGATTTTCTTTTCGCATGTTTCTATTTTTTTGTTTCAGAAGCTTTTTTCGCATCAGCCGGTTTTGTTTCGCCGGCAGGTGCGGTGCCTTCGTCTTCTTTTGCCTCTTTGCCTTTTGTTTCGACTTCAATGGCCGACATGTCGATGGCGGCGGGAGTCTCCACGACCTCCTCTTTGGCTTCAGAAACTGACGCGACGACTTCTTCGGGATTGACTTTCAATTCGACGCCTTTCGGCAATAAGATGTCCTTGGCGTGCACGGTGTCATTCAGTTCAACCAGTTTGGAAATATCTACCGTTATCTCGTGAGGCAAATCACGCGGCGCGGCTTCGATCGCAAGTTCGCGCATGACTTTGACCAGAATGCCTCCTTTGTCTTTGACTGCCGGAGAAATTCCCGCGAAGACAAGCGGCACTTCAACTTCAACCTTCTTGCCCTTTTCTATGACATAAAAATCAGCGTGCCGTGGTTCGCCGGTTACGGGATGGAGGTCTACTTCATGGATCAGGGCTTCGTGCTCATGCGCTCCATCTTTCAAAATGATGACTGACGATTCGCCGGCCTTTTTCAATACTTTGCCGAATTCCTTGGCATCCACTGTTATCGGCGTATTTTCCTCTTTTGGTCCATAAAAGACCGCCGGCAATTTACCAGCTTTTCTTAAAATATCAGCTTTGCCCGTTCCCACCGCCTTATCGCGCTTTTCCACGGTTAATGACAACATGGAGAATATTATACACAGATTTCAAGAATGCGCAATTTTTTTGTACGGACAGTGTGATTATCCACTTGCCTTAAATGTGGTATCCTCTAGAGATAATGAGCAAATCAGGCGCATATTTCGATAATGCTTCAACCACTCCGGTCAGGCCGGAAGTCTTGCGCGCTATGATGCCGTATTTCCGTGAAAGATACGGCAACCCGTCCAACCTGTATACTTACGGCCGCGAAGCCAAACAAGCCATATTCGAGTCGACCGCCAAAATCGCCAAGGCTTTGAATTGCATGCCCGGCGAAATCGTTTTTACGGGATCCGCCACCGAAGCCGACAATCTGGCGCTGGCGGGAGTTGCGCGAGCCAATAGAGACAAGGGCAACCGCATAATCATTTCCGGCGTCGAACACAAAGGCATCGTTGCCGTCGGCGAAGCGCTCAAAAAAGATGGATTTGAGGTGATTTCCATTCCGGTCGGCAAAGACGGCCTGGTCGATTTGGATATATTGAAAAAGGAACTCAACGACAAAACTATTTTGGTTTCCGTAACAATGGCCGACAGCGAAACGGGCACGCTGCAGCCGATAAGGGAGATATCGGAAATTATTGGTGATTTATATGGTCCCACCGCCACCTCTCCCTCCTCGGCGCGACGAAGTGTCTCACATTCAGCTTCGTCTCGTTCGACACTTGTCGCCGCCTCGACGGTCGAGGTGGCGGTGGGTCACAGTCGTGAATATCCACTATTTCATACAGATGCAAGCCAAGCGGCTGCGTATGCGAATATTGATGTGCGGAAACTCGGCGTAGATTTGATGACAATATCCGCGCACAAGCTCGGCGGGCCAAAAGGCGTCGGCGCTTTATTCGTGCGCAAAGGCGTGAATATAAATCCGATAATTCACGGCGGCGGCCAACAAGGCCGATTGCGATCCGGCACCGAGAATGTACCCGCCATCGTCGGCTTTGGCGTAGCAATGGAACTGAACCGCAAAGAGAACAAATCCGAATCGGCCCGGATAAAGAAATTGCGCGACAGGTTGGAAAAAGGCATATTCAAGACCATACCGAAAGTCGTCTTGAACGGCCATTCATCAAAGAGGCTGCCGAATTTTTGCAACATTTCAATTCTGGACATAGAAGGCGAGGCGCTCTTGCTGCACTTGGATGAACATCGCATAATGATAAATACAGGCTCGGCATGCAATTCCGAAAGCTTGGAACCTTCGTATGTTTTGAGCGCGCTCGGCAATCCGTACGAATTCATCCACGGCAGTATCAGATTCACTCTGGGCAAAACCACTGCGGCCAAAGATGTCGAGTATGTCCTCGCGCATTTGCCGGCGATAGTGGAAGAACTGCGCCGCATTTCCCCGCTGGACTTGTCATTGGACCAGAAGAGTCGAATGTCGGACCCCAAAGCGTTCATCGGAAATCAAACGCCGCATTTTTTGAGAAAGAAGAAATCAGGTACTAGCCACTAGTGGCTAACAACTAATAACTATGACAACAAAACGAAAACAAAAGCCCGATGTGGTAAACCAATACACCGGCAATTCCTGGGCTTACTCAAAAGAGGTGCGCGAACATTTTTTCAAGCCGAAAAATCTGCTGTGGGAAAATCCAAAATCCGCAACGAAATACGACGCCCAAGGCATAGTCGGCAGTCCGGCTTGCGGCGATGTCATGAGAGTTTGGCTGAAAATCGACGGCAAAAAAGACAAGATAACCGATTTCAAGTGGCGCACATTCGGCTGCGCGTCGGCCATAGCGGCCACTTCCATGCTCTCCGTTATGGTCACCGAAAAAGACGGTATGGGCATAGAAAAAGCGCTTAAGATCCGTCCGCAGGATATTATCAAGAGGTTGCACGGGCTTCCCGATAGAAAAATCCACTGCTCTGTCCTCGGCGACAAAGCTCTTCGCGCCGCCTTGAACGATTGGTTCAAGAAGACGGGACAGTTCGACCGTGTGATAGTCGAGGGCACGCGCATCATCGATCCGAATACCAAAGTCACCGAAGCCGACATCGAAGAGGCGGTCTTGGAAGGCGCCACAACTTTGGAGGCGGTGCAAAAGAAGACAAAGGTGGGCATCGGATATCCGGAGTGCATTCATACAGTCGAAGAATTGATACGGTTTTACAGGGAGAAATATTTCGGGCCGGATTCGAAGTAAATTGATCTGAGTTCTAATTGGTCCAATTAACCTAAAAATCCCAATGTACATTAGAAATTGTCGCCTGTAAATTTCTTAGGTCAATTGGAACGATTAGAAATTAAAACACCGCCATGAAAACGAACAAAATCGAAAACAGGATCGAGACGATACTAAAAAAGGTTCGTCCCTACATCAAAATGCATGGCGGCGATGTCGATTTGGTCGGCTTCACGGGAGGGATTGCCATTCTGCACATATCTGGCGTTTGTGCACATTGCTCTTTGGCGGATCTGACTTATAATAATCTTATAGCGGGACTCTTGAAAGAAGAGATCCCGGAAGTAAAAGGCGTGCAATTACAAAAATAGCTATAACAACATGGCCAAACAAGAATATACCCGTAATCGCTCTGATTCGAAGATCGGAAAAATAGTCATAGACCGAGATCTATGCATCGGCGCGGCTTCATGCATCGCGGTATCGGGAACAACCTTCGAACTCGACGACGAAAACAAGGCAGTGGTAACCGGCGTTGATTCGGTAGACGACGACACCTTGACTATGGCCGCGGAATCATGTCCGACAAAAGCGATCCTTTTATTTGATAAAGAGGGCAAGCAAGTTTTTCCTAAATAGTTACTAGTGATTAGCCACCAGTGTCGGCAACTAATACTAGTGGCTAGCCCCTAACAGCATGCATTCCTACAAATACATCATCATCGGCGGCGGCGCGGCCGGGATTTCGGCGGCGGAAACAATCCGACAAAATGATAAAGATGGTTCGATGGCCGTCGTTTCGGATGAACCATACCCCATGTACTCGCGAGTTATGCTTTCAAAACCGAATTTTTTCTTGGGCAAAATTCCCTTCGACCAGATATATCTCAAAAACAAAAAATGGTACGCCGACAACAAAATAGATTTCCTTGGCAGCAAGAGAGCGATAGCCTTGAATCCGGAGCACAAGGAGCTCGACCTTGACGACGGATCGCATCTGCATTATGAAAAATTATTGATAGCGACGGGCGTGAAAGCTCGCAAATGGAACACCGAGGGATCGAGCAAGACAGGCGTTCATTATTTGAGATCTCTTGAAGACGGCATCGGTATCATGAAAGCGATCAAGACCGCGAAGAAAGCTGTGACTATAGGCGGCGGTTTTATCAGCTTCGAGATGGCAGATCTGTTGAAAATGGCCGGACTCGATACCACCATGATCTTGCGCGAATCGTACTTCTGGGAACCAGTACTTGACGAGGCCTCCGGTCTTATGATCGAAAATGCCATGACAAACGGCGGTGTGAAGATAATAAAAAATGCCGAAGTCACGGAGGTACTGGGAAATGAATTGGTTGAGGGCGTGCGATTATCGGGTGCATCAAAGACTGACCTTCAGGAAAGATCGGTCTTTGATACGCTACCATGCGACCTTATCATCTGCGGCATCGGCGTGACAAACGGGATCCAATGGCTCGAAAATAGCGGCGTCAAGACAAATCGCGGCATATCGACGAACGAATTCATGGAGACAAGCGTACCGGATGTCTGGACAGCCGGAGACATCGCCGAATACAAAGATTTATTACTGGAAGAAAATATCCAGATGGGCAATTGGGTGAACGCCACGGAGCAAGGACGCGTAGCCGGATCGAACATGGCGGCGTCGAACAAAACTCCTTTCAAATTTGTCTCCTTTTATACCACCAGCGGCTTCGGCATAAGTATTGCGTTCGTCGGCGATGTTTCTCTCGGCACAGATCGAACGATCGTCACCCGCGGCTCGCCAGAAATAAATTCCTATGCGCGGATCATCTTGCGCAACGGCGAAATCGAAGGCGCCACCATGATCAACCGTTCCAGCGAGATGAATGCCATTTCCAAAATGATTGAAAAGAACATGAAAGTCGCCGATATTTTGGAACAATTGGGAGACACGAACACGGACTTGAAAAGTCTGATCAGGTAAGATCAAAGACCCAGCGCGAAAACCGCCCCGCTGGCGGCTATTTTGTATTTTATGAATCGACCATCACTCTGGCATCAACTATATCGATGCCGTCCGGCGAAGCCATAACTGGATTCAGATCGATCTCCTTGATCTCCGGATGTTCTACGGATAGTTTTGAAATCTTTACAATGACATCCGCCAACGCCTCGAAGTCAACCGCTTTTTCGCCGCGGATGCCAGACAAAACCGGCACGCCTTTTATTTCATGGATCATTTGCAAAGCTGCCCTTTCGTCGACCGGCGCGACCCTGATCGAGGTATCATTCAATGCCTCGGTGAAGATGCCGCCAAGACCAAAAAGAACCGTCGAACCGAATATAGGATCGCGCTTCATGCCGACGATCGTCTCTTTGCCGAAGCCCATTGTTTGCACCCAAACGCCGTCAAGCTTTGCACGAGGCGCATCTTTTATGATATTGCGCATGATTTCATCCCAAGCTTTCTGCGCTTCTTCCACGCCGCGAATGTTCAATGCGACAGCGCCGGCATCAGTCTTGTGTATTATGTCCGGAGACATCGCTTTCAACACATAAGGATCCTCGTTTATTTTCGAAATCGCTTTTACGATATCGTGCTTTTCCTTGACCAGCACGCCATTCAAGCGAATACCATACTTTTCGAACAGCGCGCGCATGTCTTCGAATGGCATCATTTTTAAATCTGCCGATCCGCCGATATTTGCGGATTTATTGCTACTTGGATCCTGAAGATCCCGTACCCCAGCACCAGCCAAAGCATCAAGCGCTTCGACGGCGTCTTTCGGAAAATGAAAATTCGGCATACCGGCGCGCGCAAGCACTTCAAGGCCTTTTTCGACGGTCGGACCGCCCAAAAATACCGGAATAATCGGTTTTTTATTCCCGTACTCGACCAGCAATTTGGCTGTCGATTCGACTTCGGTCATCATCTGCGGAGTGAGCAGCGCCAATATGCCATCGGCCTCTTTTTCATAGGCCAGAATATCGAGCGCGGCTTTGTACCTGTCGCTCAAAGCGTCACCGATAATGTCGACCGGATTGCCGAAAGCGGCCATAGGCGGCAAAACTTTTCTCAATGCATCCTGAGTTGACTGCGACAGTTCGACTAATGAAAGCGACCGGGAAAGATCGACCAGATCCGCCGTAACGACCGACGGCCCGCCGCCGTTGGTCAAAATTATGAATTTTCGGAGCGGCTTGGTTATGCCGAGCTGGAAAAGCTTAGCCATATTGAAGAATTCGCGGATCGATTCCACTGTTACAATGCCGCTTTGTCTGCACGCGGCGGTAAAGACCTTGTCTTCGGGTGCGAGCGATCCTGTATGCGACATGACTGCGCGCAATCCTCTTTTGCTCCTGCCGGCTTTCAAGACCACGATCGGCTTGGTCTTGGTTATTTTTGAAGCCAGCCGCATGAATTCGGCGCCGTTCGACAGCTTTTCCAAGTAAATAAGTATCGCTTTGGTATTGTCGTCATCGGCCAAATATTCCAAGAATTCGATCTCCGTCAAAGACGCTTCGTTGCCAAGGCTCACGAATTTCGAAAATCCGACATTTTCTTTCAGAGCCAAGTCTAAAATTGAAGTACCGAGCGCGCCGGATTGGGAGACAAAAGCGATATTTCCTTTCAGCGGTTTTTGCGCCGCGAATGAAGCATTGAGCTCGGCCTGCGCGTCTATTACTCCCAGACAATTCGGCCCCAATAAGGCAATGCCGTTTCTCTTCGCAATCTCCGCGCACTTCTCCTCCAATTCCCTGCCCTTTTCCCCTATTTCCCTGAATCCCGCCGCAATTATTACGACCGCCGGCACTTTCTTGTCCGCGCATTCTTGGATAATTTGCGGCACAATGTCCGCGCGCACGGCAATCAACGCCAGATCTATATTGCCCTGAATTTCTTTTACCGACTTGTACGCTTTTAGTCCCACGATTTCTTGCTCTGAAATACTCACAGGATATATTTCGCGCTTTGCGCCGGCCATCAAATTCGAAATTATGGCATAGCCGACCTTGTTCTTGTCGGATGAAGCGCCGATGATTGCCACTGATTTTGGATTGAAAAAATTACTTACTTTCATTGCTCGTAAATCCTAAATCTTTGCTAATTGATCCTCGAAAGTCGGTCTCTCGACCTCATAAAATATCCCCAGCGGCACTTTTTCATCGCCACCATTCACCAGCGCCATTGCTTTATTCAGGTCATTCTTCGGCAAATTTTCGTCAATCCAATAAATCCTGTCCTTGAAATAATCCCTCGTATCGAAGAATGTGATGCACGGCTGAATGATATCCACGAAAGCGAAACCCTTATGGGAAATCGCCGCCTCCATGATGCGCTTGGTGCCTTTGAGATCTCCCGCATATGTCCTCGCCACGAATGAAGCACCGGCCGAAAGCAATGTAAGTAGAGGATTAAAAGGCGGTTCAATACTGCCCAGCGGCGTCGTTTTGCTCTTGAATCCGAGCGGACTCCTTGACGACGCCTGGCCGGTGGTCAGGGCGAACAGCTGGTTGTCGTGGATGAAAACTTTTATGTCGGAATTCCGGCGCGCGGCGTGGATCAGATGTTCCAAACCTTCGGAATAAGAATCCCCGTCGCCGGAAAAACCGATGCATGTAAGCTCCGGATTGGCGCATTTGGCGCCCGTCATGGCAGGAATGAGGCGGCCGTGCAAGGAAGTAAAACTGTTGGTATTCAAATAATCCGTGATCTTGCCGTGACAGCCGATGCCCGCGAACGCCACCAGATTTTCCGGCTTCAGTTTATTTTGGTCGACCAATTCCTGAATCGCCTGGCGAAACGCCACCAGGATCTGCGAGTTCGGGCAACCCGGACACCAGGTGATCTTTGAATAGGTTGTTAGATTGAGTGGCATTTTCGTATATGTATAACGAGGTCAGTCCTCTAGAACTAACCTTGTAAGCTCTTTGGCTAATCCTATCGGATCAAAAGGCCTGGAATCGTATCTCAAAATATTATCCGTCACTTCTATGCCCGTCTTTTCTCTTATTAGAAAAGCCATCTGGGCGTTATGATTGCCTTCAATGTTTATTATCCTCTTCGCACCAGACAACTCTCTCTTCACGCGTTCCGAGTCGAACGGCTCCGCCCACAATATCTGCACGAATTTGACCGGCTTGTCCAAATATTTGGCCGCCTCCAGTACCGCGCCTTTGGTAGAGCCCCAGAACACGACCGCATCTTTCGAATCCCGGTCGCCGTAGACCTTGACCGTCTCTTGCATGTGCAATGCATCCGATATGGTGCGCGCTTTGGCGAATCTCTTCTCTAACATCTCTTTTACCGGTTCTACTTCCTCGATCGTTATACCGTAGCGGTCATGCTCATAGCTATTTGCTTTCACAACAGTATTGGACATGCCCGGGAAAGCCATTGGCGAGATTCCATCAGGGGAGATTTCGTAACGGCCGTATTTCTCATCAGTGTGTTCGGCGATCCGACCTCTTTCAATCTGAATAGTTTTCGAATCAAACACGCCAGTCATCGAGTGTTCAGACAATATTTTATCCAACAAAACTATTACCGGGACTTGATATTTCCAAGCCAAGTTCAACGCATTTGCTCCTGCCATGAATGCTTCTTCGGCATCACCGGGCGCTATCACAATTCTAGGGAATTCTCCGTCACCCGCGTGTATGGCCAACCTCAAATCTGCTTGGCTCGAATATGTTGGCACGCCCGTGCCGGGCGCTTGGCGCTGCGATATGGCCACAACCAGTGGCAATTCGGCGATACCGGCAAAACCGAAAGCCTCCTGCATGAGTTGGAATCCGCCCGTAGCAGAGCCTATGGCCACCCTTTTGCCGGCGTACGAAACGCCAAGGGCCATATTTATGACCGACAATTCTGATTCTGGTTGTATAACTTTCACTTTTGTGTCCAGCTGTCTCTTTGCTAGATAATGCAAAATAGACGAAGAAGGCGTCATGGGATATGCGACATAAAAGTCCAAACCAGCAGCCGTGAGTCCGCGCGCGAAGGCTTCGTTGCCTTCGACGAGCTCCCGCGACAAGGTTCGACCTCCCTGGGAGGTCGAACCTTTTGATGACAGCCTCTTCTGATGCTTGAAACCGAGCTTCTTCATTTGCTCATAGCCAATATCTGCCAGTTTCATATTTGTCTCCATCATCTTGTCCTTAAATACGATGCCGAGCACTTTCCGCATGGCTTCATAGTCGAGATCAAGCAGATACGCAACGGCTCCGAGGGCCACCGAATTGCGGGTGATGGCCGGCGCTTTCAATCCTTCGGCAGATTTAATCATGGGCACGGCTACGGCGTTCTCGCCAAGCCGCTTTTTGTCTTCATCATCAAAGCTGTCAGCCAATACAACGCCGGGAAAATGGCCTTGTTCGCTGTGAAGCTCGTCATGATGCAGCTTGATGGTTTCCTCATTCAAGGCTACAAGAACATCGAGCTTCTCGTGATCGCACCTTACTTTTTCTCTGGAAAAGGAGACGCGCGAATAGTTGTGCCCGCCGCGGATGAGCGACGGGTAAGAGAACGACAGGAAAACTTCATAGCCTAGATCGGCCAATATGGTACCGAGACTGTTGCCGGCCTCGCGCACGCCGTCGCCGGCGGCTCCGCCTATGCCTATAGTAAAAACATCATTGTGATGATCGTTGGACACGATATCATTATACCACGAGACGCGGCGCGAGGTGGAACCTCGTCAACGAGGTTCCACCTCGCGTGTGCGTAAGAACGCCGCGATATTGGCAACAGCTGTCGTAACTATTTCCCTTTGCGCTTCCTCGGTGAAAAAAGCGATATGGGGCGTGATGAATACTTCGGGCATGTTGATGAGCATGTGGTCTTCCAAGAGCGTCTTTATCTGTGTGGCGTCTAGAGCGATCGTATTTTGTTCCACGAAGAATTGGCTCTCTTCTTTGAGACTCCTTTCACCTTCGAGCACATCGAGCGCTACGCCTTTCAATATCTTCTCTTGGATACCGGTCAAAATGGCTTCGGTATCGCACACTTCCCCGCGCGCAGTATTGACGAGCAATGCGCCCGGCTTTACCTTCCTCACATTGTCTTTATTGATAAGATGCTTGGTTTTGTCATTATACGGTACATGCAAAGTGATGATATCGGATTTGCCCAACAATTCTTCGAGCGGGCAATATGAGAAACCGATTTTTACGGCCTGCTCGTCATTCTTGGTGACATCGTATGCCAAAATACTCATGTCGAAGCCTTTCGCTATTTGGGCGACATTGAGTCCTATCCTGCCGGTACCCACTATGCCTATGGTCTTGCCGCGCAGGTCAAAGCCCCTGAAATTGGATATGTCGAAGCCCTGGCCATTCTTGATCTGATGCGAAGCGGCCAGGACCTTCCTGGACATACCGAGAATAAGGGCGAAAGTGTATTCGGCCACGGTGCGCGAACCATAAGCGGGCATGTTGGCGACCTTGATGCCCTTGGCCGCGGCATAAGCACAATCTATGTGGTCGAAGCCGGTCGAACGCGTTGCGATAAGTTTCAAGCTAGGCAATTTGTCTATGATGTCTTTGTTGATGTTGGAATTGATGAAGACGCAGACGATATCGGCGTCCTTGGCTAGTTCGACGGTCTTTGCATTCAGTTTCTCGGCCGTGAATGATACGGTGGCACCGGCAAATTCCGCAGCCTTATCGATCGAAGCCCGAAGTTGTTCTCTCTCGTCATCCGCCGTCTCAAAAAATGCAATTTTGTGCTTTTTATCGTTCATGCATTCAAATTTTACCAAAATGCCAGAAATATAACCACCGGCGGTAGCGCTCCGCCGGCATACACCTGCATACACCTGTCGGACCGGTGTATATGTGTTAAGATAACAACTACGAGGTTAGTCCTCGAGAACTAATCTCGTATATACCTAAATGGATTCAAAGATCAAAATCGGCTGGTTCTCATTCTCGTGCTGCGAGGACAATACCATCGTCATGACCGAGGTCATGAACGACCATTGGCAGGAATGGAAAAAGCTATTCGATTTCCGCCACGCGCGGGTGCTGAAGGCCAACAATGTGATGGACGAGTTCGATATCGCATTTATCGAGGGCGCGCTCGCCGGACCAGAACATGTGGAGAAGGCAAAACAAATACGCAGTCTAGCCAAAAAACTCGTAGCCGTCGGCTCTTGCGCCGTAGTGGGCCTGCCGGCCGGACAGCGCAATGCATTCACGGAAGAGCAAAAGGCCAGCATCGACTATCTGGTGACCCGTTTCGGCGCTTTGCCGGAAGTCAAGAAAGTTTCTGATGTCGTCAAAGTAGATGTTGAGATCCCCGGATGCCCCATGGATCCGAAGGTGTTTTTGGAT
Organism: Patescibacteria group bacterium; assembly: GCA_018971685.1. GTDB lineage: Bacteria > Patescibacteriota > Minisyncoccia > Phycocordibacterales > PALSA-1337 > C7867-002. Next base: position 8,846 of record JAGXAG010000003.1, on the reverse strand, counting down.
AAAGTGAATGCGCTGGTAACCGAACTTCGTCCGACTATTACAGAGGACTAGTTATTAATCTCTAGTGGCTAACCCCTAACTACTAATAACTACCATGCACCGCATAGACATAAGACTCAACCAAATATGCAAAGTGGAAGGTGGCGCCTCCATGGATGTTGTTGTCGATGACGGCAAAGTCAAGGATGTCAAATTTGCCATAGTGGAGTACAAGCGTTTTTTCACCGAGGCCATGAAAGGCAAGAATATAGCCGCCATCCCCGCGCACCTCTCCAGGATTTGCGGCACATGCTCCAACGCCCATGTCATGGCCGCCATAGAAGCCTGCGAGGACGCCATAGGCATAGAGCCCACCGAACAGACCAGGATATTGCGCCGCCTCACTATGCACGGCTTGGTGTCGCGCGACCACGCTTTGCATTTGTACCTGTTCGTCATGCCAGACTTATACGGCAAAGACGCGTTCCTGGACTTTGACGAGGATGATTCGGAACAACACCAACTATTGCACGACGGCTTCGACATAAAGTCCGCCGGCAACGAATTGTCCATGCTCGTAGCCGGCCGGAGCGTACATGCCACATTTCCGGTGATCGGCGGCTTCCTGCAATTCCCTTCGCCTGAAAAGGTCCGCGAAGTCGTCGGTGCCCTGCAGGCCGCGCGGCCGGCGGTCCTGCGTCTCATCGAAATATTCCGCAAGGCGCCCTGGCATCTCGACCGCCAGACCAAATTCATGGCATTGGTGCCGGATGATTCATTCGGGTACATAGGAGGCAAGATAATATCGTCCATCGGCGAGTCATACGAACGCAAGGACTTCAGGTCGCATTTGGAACATGTGGCTCTGCCGTATTCGCAGGCCTCGGCGTATACATACAAAGGCGAAAGCTATCTGGTGGGCGCATTGGCCAGAATCAACCTGGCCAAAGATAAATTGCATCCGAAGACCAGAGAATCCGCCGCCGAGGCGCTCAAGTTGTTTCCTTCGACGGACATATACCACAACAATCTAGCCCAAGCGATAGAGATTTTGCACTCATTCGACGAATCGATCGACCTGCTCACCCAAAACGGATTCAAGCCGGAACCGATCATAAAAGCGCCCATGCGCGGGGCCGTCGGCATGGGCGTGATCGAAGCGCCGCGCGGCACGCTCTATCACAAAGTGGTTATGGACGACAAAGGTATCGTCACCGACGGCGAAGTGATCGTTCCCACCGGCCAAAACCAAGTCAACATCGAGCGCGATGTCGGCGTTTTGGTCGAGGAATTGGTGAAAGACCCGGCTAATACCAAAGAGAAGATAAACTTCGAGATAGAGAAGCTCATCCGCGCCTATGACCCATGCATGAGCTGCGGCGCGCATTTTCTGAAGGTGAATTGGAAATAAGGGTGATTTTCTGGTACTCTAGGTTTGAAGCACATTCAATCAACAATTAAACAGAAACTTTATGAGTGAACAAATATCCGGCCAACGGCTGTTTTGGCGATTTGCGGCGCCGTGCGCAAATTACAATCTGACAGCCGGAAAGATAACTCCAACTCAATTCGACAATGTTATGTCGTACTCGATTGACGACGATGATCCTGATGTCGATTTGCTGAAAGATTGCTTTCCCGTCGCGTTCGAAAGTCTGGAAAGGTTTATCCGTGACAAAGGGATCGATCGTCAACAAATGTGGTCGTATGATACCGTCCTGGCCTGCTGGCGTCTCCACAAAGGCAGGACTACGGACTGTGCCGTGACAGAAACAGTTGTCGAGTCCGTGATCGACGGGCTGGTCCAGAGAGTTTTGCTTAAAAATGGAAAAATTGCCTTCAATTCATACGGAATCAAGGTAAAAGCGGATGACACAACCCTCATCCACCGGAATGTGGTGGCCGCCGTGATATAAACTGCCTCGGGTTAGTCTTCTCTGGGACTAAACCCGGCAGTTTTTTTGTTATTTCATTGACCGCGTCGTCTTCAGAGAGATTCGACGGCACGCCGATAATGGTCACTTTTCTGAGCTTGCCGAGCTTTTTCAGAAAGCGCAGATTGGCAAGCGCGTCGAAATCATGCATAGAAACTCGCGGTGCCGGCGCGAAATCGTCGAGGCTATGGAAAACGGTTATCTTGTCGATGCCGACCGCCGTGTCGATCACCATCAATTCTTCCGGCACATTCCATTCTTCATTCGGATCTTTCACTTCAAATTGAATCGCCGGAAAGGATATTTGCAGTCTTGGTAAAATCTTCAAAGGCAATGAATCCGGCACAAAATCCGGATTGCCGAAAACAAAAATTATTGTTGTCAAAGCCATTTATACAGCGTGTGATATTTCATAGACAAATACGGCACATTGCCTGTTCGATCAACGAAAATAATTTAATATCATAAAAGAGACGAAAATATTGTTCAGGAATACGGTCACGAGCAATACCCTGACACGCAACGGTAATTTCGGTTTACTGTTCTTATTCATAATATGAATTTATATATTATAAAAACTGTTAATAATAAATTGAAGATCACTATCCCTATCAGTATCCCTTCGGCGGTTTTTTTTGACTTTACTCCGTGACTCATAAGCCAGCTGATCAAACTAAATTTTTCGACCGCCGGCACCCGCACCACTCTGGCCGGCATCGGCCCCAGGTTCATCTTCTCTTCTTCAAATTCAACGCCGTCGATTGCCATCCGATTTATATTTAACCATTAAAAACCTTCAGCTTTTCTTCGATTACTTTCTGCATCGCCAATTTTGCCGGTTTCATGTATTTGTACGGCGCCACTTCTTCCGGATCTTCCGATAGCGACTTTACCAATCCGGAACGATACGCCATGCGCAATTCCGTATTGACATGGACGATCGCCACGCCCGCTTTTATGCATTTGCGCACTTCCTCGGCCGTATTGCCCGAAGCGCCGTGCAAGACCAGCGGCAAACCTGCCGCTTCGGCGATCTCTTTGGCGCGTTTCGGATTCAAGGCCGGATCGCCGCCGCGAATGACGCCGTGAATATTGCCGACCGCGGGAGCCAACATGTCGACGCCCGAATCTTTCGCGAACCGCTCCGCGTCTTCCGGTTTGGTCATGGATGAGTCGCCGACAATCGCGCCCGGAGGAACGGCATCCAAGACTTCGGATGACTTGCCTATATAGCCAAGTTCGCCTTCGATCATGATATCTACGCCGTTTCTGCCGGAATATTCGCGCGCATATTCGACGCACTTTTTGGCTATCTGAATATTTTCGCCGAGCGGAAGTTGCGCGCCGTCGAATATGACCGAGTCGAAGCCGGCGTCAATCGCTTCTTTGACGCGTTCGAACGAATAAGTGTGGTCGGCATTCAGGAATATGTTTTGGCCGCGCTCTTTGCGGATACTCCTTATCACGGCCGCGATTTGCCTTACGCCCAAATAATCCCGCTCGCCTTCCGATACGCCGACAATCACCGGCAAATCCAATCCTCTGGCGGCATCGGCAATCGCCCAAACTCCGTCCATCGTCGATACATTGAAGTGGCCGACGGCGACTCTGTTCTCTAATGCTTGGTTAACATGTTCACGGAGTGTCATAGTCTTATTTTACCCTGAATTGAGCCGATTGTGTATAGGAGCCCGGCATAATGCCCATGGTATAATAAATGCATGTTCAAGAAGCAAATTGACTTTATGGCGATCGGCGACATTACAACCGATGCTTTCATCCGGCTGAAAGAGGCCGAAACGCATTGCAATGTCAACAAAGAGGATTGTGAGCTTTGCATGCCATTCGGAGACAAAATCCCCTTCGAATATGTCAAAGTGGTAAAAGCCGTCGGCAATGCCGCCAACGCGGCGGTTGCGGCCGCGCGGCTCGGACTCTATTCCGGACTGATATCGAATATCGGCGACGATCAAAACGGCAAAGATTGCCTGGCAGAATTGCAGCATAACAAAGTCGTGACTTCGTCTGTCCAAGTCCATTCCGGCAAACCGACCAACTACCATTTCGTGCTCTGGTACGAAGCCGACCGGACGATTCTGGTCAACCATATCGAGTACGATTACCGCCTGCCGGTCGGACGACTGGCCGGTTCGCCGCCTAAATGGATTTATCTGACTTCGCTGGCCGCCAATTCACATGCATACCACGGCGCGATCGCCGATTATTTGGAAGCCAATCCGTCGGTGAAGTTGGCCTTCCAGCCGGGCACATTCCAGATGGAATCCGGCTATGAAAGATTGAAGCGCATTTACGCGCGGACCGAAGTGTTCATCGTCAACAAAGAGGAGGCGGAACGCATCTTGAAGACGGCCATAATTATTTCGCCGACTTTTTCTCCTTCCTCCGCCGACGACTCCCCCCGTGAACCGCGTCGCACCCCGCCGGTAAAGTTCTTGGGAGGAGTGTCGGCTGCGGTCAGCGAAAAAGTCGGCGGCATCAAACAACTGTTGAAAAATCTCGCGGCATTGGGGCCGAAAATCGCAATAATAACTGACAGCACTGCCGGCGCGTACATGTTCGACGGCGACCATTATTATCATATGCCTTCATATCCGGATCCCCGTCCGGCATTCGACCGCACCGGCTGCGGCGACGCGTTCGCTTCAACTTTTGTGGCCGCGCTTGCCATGGGCAAAACGCCCCTGGAAGCGCTCCTATGGGCGCCGGTCAACCCGATGTCAGTCGCCCAATTCGTCGGCTCGCGCGAAGGACTGCTGTCTCGCGAGCAGATCGAATGGTGGTTATCGAGGGCGCCAGAAAATTATCGGCCGCGCGAGATTTGATCTTCTTTCGAGGTTAGTCCTCGAGGACTAACCTCGAAACAACAAAAAACCATGTTCAAATTCACTGTCCAAGCGAAAATGAAAAACGGCCTCGGGCGCGCCGGGGTTATAGAAACGCCGCATGGCAAAATTAACACGCCTGCCTTCATTCCCGTCGGCACCAAGGCGACCGTAAAATCGCTCACATCCGAAATCGTGCGCGATCAGGTCGGCGCCCAGGCCGTTCTTGCCAACACTTACCATCTGTATCTTCAGCCCGGCCATGAAGTCATTGCCCAGGCCGGCGGTTTGGGCAAATTCATGGACTGGCCGGGGCCGACTTTTACCGATTCCGGAGGTTTCCAAGCGTTCTCTCTCGGTCCGGCTCTGGGAAAAAGCTTGGGAAAATTCAACCCTATCAGCAAAGATGTCGATACTCTTTCTATGAAGAGTGCGGCATCCGATGATGAAAACAGACTGCGCGCAAAAATCACCGATGACGGCGTCGAATTCAGGTCCGTGCTCGACGGTTCGACCCACTATTTCACGCCCGAAAAATCCATCGAAATCCAGCACCAGATCGGCGCCGACATCATATTTGCCTTTGACGAATGCGCCGTGCCCGATGCGGCTTACGAGTACCAGAAAGTTGCCATGAATCGGACGCATGCGTGGGCGAAACGATGTTTGACTGCGCACAAAGCCGGATCGGCGAATACGACGCCGGGAATCAGTGATGCGCCGCGCGAACAGGCGTTATTCGGCATCATCCAGGGCGGGCGGCACGAAGATTTGCGCCGCGAAAGCGCCCGTACGGTCGCCGCCGGTTCGCCGGCGGGCGGATTCGACGGCTTCGGCATCGGCGGATCGTTCGACAAAAATGATGTCGGCACCGCTGTCCGTTGGGTCGCCGAGGAATTGCCGGAAGATAAGCCGCGTCATCTGCTCGGCATCGGCGAGCCGGATGATCTAACGGCCGCCATCGAGAACGGCATGGACACTTTCGACTGCGTCGCACCGACCAGGATGGCGCGCAACGGCTCGGCCTATTCGAGCGAAGGCCGGCTTAATCTTTCCAATGCGCAGTTTGTCCGCGATTTCGGTCCGCTCGATCCGAAATGCGATTGTCATGTCTGCCGGAATTATACCCGTGCCTATCTCGCCCACTTGGTCCGATCAAAAGAGATGCTCTCCGCCACCCTGTTGTCGATCCACAATTTGTTTTTCATCGTTAATTTGGTCGAAAAGGCGCGTCAAGCAATCATTCTAGGTTAGTCCTCGATGTACTAACCTCGTTAATCGACTAATTAATATTCCTCCACCACTCCGACAGCGGCGCTTTCTTGATGATTTCCATGGCGCGGTCGAGCGAGTCGGTGATCTCGAACAGGTGAAGGTCTCCCGGATCGATCGTGCCGAACTTGCGCAACAGATCGCCGGACAAAAACGCTTTGAAATCATTCCAATATTTCGAATCGAACAGGATGATCGGCACTCTGGGTATCTTCTCGGTCTGGATAAGGGTCAGGATCGAAAACAATTCATCCATCGTGCCGAAGCCGCCCGGAAAAAAGACAAATGTTTCGGCGGCAAAAGTGAGCATCGTCTTCCTGGCGAAGAAATAGCTGAATTTGATGGCATGCGTGCAGTATGCGTTAGTCGTCCATTCGTGCGGCAAACTGATATTGAGGCCAAGCGACGGGCCGCCGGCGTCGTAAGCGCCTTTGTTGGCGGCCTCCATGATACCCGGGCCTCCGCCGGTGATAACGGCGTATTTGAGTTCGCGTACGATCCTGCCGCCCAATTCTTGGGCCATCTTGTAATGTTCCATTTCCGGCATGGCTTCCGATGATCCGAAAATTGATACCGACTTTGGGTATTTTTTCAAGAATTCGAAGCCGTCCGAAAATTCCTGGAGAATGCGCTCCAAATGAGCTTGTATGCCATTGTCGCGAATATCATGCCCGGTCAAAGAATATTTTTTGTCGTTTTGCATGATTTTGCTTTAACAGTATACCGTAATCTCAAAAAAATGAAAGATTAAATCCTTTTGGTTTCCGGAGGGTCCGCGAAATTAAAACGGCGATCTTTCAGTCAAACAGCCCACGGAAACCCAAAAGAGTTCATTTTTTGACGCCTAGGACAAAAATCACCCATGCCGCAAATACCACGATTCCCGCCACATAAACCGGCGTTTCCGGCGCCAATTCCGCCGCCAAGAATCCGGACAATATCGGCGGTATGGCTTGCGCCAAGGATTGCAGGCTCATATTGATGCCCAAAACTTCGCCCTGCATCCGCGGCGAAGCGCGCTCGGAAACCAAGGCGGGCAAAAGAGCCATGGAAAGTCCGTTGGCGACAGCGAGCAGCGGCATTATGAACAACAGTCCGGCGAGCGAATGCGGAAAGTAGTACCCCAGTATGGTAAACGACCCTAACAGTAGCGACCACCGCAAGATCGCCGCACTCTCGAAGCGTTTGGCGAGCAGTCTGACGACAACGGCTTGCGCCAATGCCAGACATATTCCGCCATAAGCGAAATACAACCCTATGCCCTTCTGCCCGAAACCGAAACGGTGTATCAAGTAAACGCTGAAAAAGGTCGCGAAGAATGAAAAGCCGGCTTGCAAAAAGAAATTGGACGCGAATACGGATCGCAGTCCTTTCATATCATAGGCCGCGACCAAATGTCTAAAAGCAATGAACCATGACGGCCGCGATCTCTCCCCCTCCTCGCCGGTTTCCGGCAAAAAGACAAAGATGGCAACCAGATTCACAACTTCCAAACCGGCCGCGAACAAAAACGGCGTCAATACGGAAAACCAGCTATACAGTCGCCCGTCAGACAACAATCCGCCTATGATTGGCCCCAAAATAAAACCGATGCCATAAGCGGCGCCGATCAAGCCGAAATTTTTTCCGCGCTCGCGTACCGGCGTGACATCGGCTATAACAGCTTGGGCGACGACGATGTTGCCGCCGGTAATGCCGCCTACGATGCGCGAGACGAACAACACCGTCAGGCTTTTCACCAGCGCGCCATAACTGAATAAAAGCAATGACAGGCATGTGCCGGCCACGGATAATGCCAATATTTTCTTGCGTCCGTAAATATCGGACAGTTCTCCCAGAACCGGCGCCGCAAAAAATTGCGCTACGGGCCAAGCGCCGATGAGCAGGCCCAAGATTATGTAACCGTAAGCTACAGGGGTGCCTGCAGACAGCAAATACGCCGGTGAATCCGGATTGGCGAACAACACCGGCAGTATCGGTATGAGTATGCTAGTGCTTACCAGATCCAAGAGTACCGTGAATAGTATGACGGGTAGCGCTCGTCTCGATCTCGGATTCATGCGTGATATTTTACCACGAAAACGGCCGACCGACGAGGTTCCACCTCGTTAACGAGGTGGAACCTCGCGAAAAATGCCCCGCAACGCGGGGCATTTTTCCGTAAGAACGCGAGATTACATCTGCGCGCGTTCCTCGCGAGGACGAGCCTCGGAGACGACGAGTTTGCGGCCATCGAGTTCGGAGCCGTTAAGCTTCGAGACGGCGGCATCGCCGTCGGCGTCGTTCGCCATGGTGACGAATCCGAAACCGCGCGAGCGACCGGTCATCTTGTCCATGAGAACGGTCGCTTCCTCGACCGGTCCGACTTGCTCGAAGTGCCTCTTCAAGCCGTCGTTAGTCGTACCCCACGCAATGGAGCCGACGAAAAGTCTTTTCGACATTTATTTTCCGCACTACGATCACTTTCCGCGAACCCTAATGAAAAACTAGAGATAATCGCAAAAGCTTACGCATTAGCGGTACTCTCGTGCATTAACTGCTAACGCGTAAGGACGAGAAACATACGCATTACTAGAATAGCACACCTCTAGAAGATTTGCAATGGCAAATTATATCCTTTATTTAGGCCATTTTTATGACTCACTCTCCTGACATGTTGTTCACCCACCTCATCGTATTCGCCCCGAAGAATCCGGTACCCTTGATGAGTCCCGCTGGCGCAAGGATGGAGGAAGCGTAGGCATCCTGGAATCTAACAAGAGCTTGGGCGGTAAGATTGCCGAAATAAGTGGTCTCATTGCCCGGAGATCCGGGTCCC
>JAGXAG010000014.1 GCA_018971685.1 Patescibacteria group bacterium | reverse complement strand
CCATCCACTTGCCACCGACGCGCCATCTAAAAAGATACAGGATCGTAATCCATTCGTCGGACCAGTCCCGCACCGCGAAGTGCCGGAACCGAATTGCATTCCAAGCGTGCGAGATAAATTGATGGGGAGACGGGCGTGAGTGATCCATTTGTTGATCTTCCACAAAACCACTTCAAGGTCATACTTGCAGATCCACCGTGGGGTTTTAAAACTTGGTGGTCAGAAAGATCAACAAAAACGCCATCCCCCAAACGTAAATTCTCTTATCCATCTCGTGCGACCAGTCCCTCCTACGAAGTGATGCAGGAGAATGATCTGAATGCGTTGCCAGTTTCAGATTTAGCGGCTGATGATTGTGTGCTTTTTCTTTGGATTTGTTGGCCAGTTCTAGAGTGGTCATTAAGGCTAATTCATGAGTGGGGGTTCGAATACAAAACGTGTGGATTTGCTTGGATAAAGGCAAACGCTCGGCAGATCGAACTTTTCGAAGAAGAAATTCAAGCGCACATGACACTCGGTTATTGGACGCGCTCCAACAGCGAAGTTTGTCTTCTTGCAACCAGGGGTAAGCCAAAACGTCGAAGCGGTAATGTTCGCCAAGGAATCATCGAACCGCGCCGTGAGCACTCTCGCAAGCCAGATTGTGTCTATGAGCGCATAGAGCGGCTTGTCGAGGGACCATATATAGAACTTTTTGCGCGGAGTACGAGAAAAAATTGGACATCATGGGGGCTTGAGACCGGAAAGTTTGGAGAAGTCGTATGAACTGGTCCCCGGAAGAATCCGCCTACGCTATCAATTCCTGGCGCGCTGGAATGAGCGCGGGCAAGATCGCATCTGAACTTACCGACAAAACGCGGAATGCAGTTATCGGATTTATACGCCGGGCCGTAGCCAAAGGCGAGACATTCGAGGGGCGTCCAAAAACGACGACGGGTGGCGCTCGTGTCCGAAAGGCAAAACCTATACTTCACACCTTGAGCGCGGCAGTGATCGAGGTTCCAAATGTAGCCTTGGACAGCGACGACAATGCCTACACGATCCTGACCGTTGGCGCCAATCGCTGCCGGTATATCGAGGATGAGCCCGCGCACCATAATTCGGCCGTCTGTGGGCAGTGTTCTGCCTCCCCTGGCACCTCTTGGTGTGAGTACCACAGACACAAAGTCTTCGCTCGTCCGAAGGTGCAAAATGAGTAAAGCTCAGAAAGTTCGTCCACCGAAATATGTTTGGCTCCAATACGCCACAGAAGCCGCCGTGGCGGCCGACATTCATCCGGAACGGGTGCTTACGCATTTCCGGGACAAAGCGTCCACACGGGCGCGCTTGGCTGCCTGGGCAGCGATTCTGGCCACGGGACGATACACAGTCGCCGGCTTGGCGAAGGTCTGCGGATGGCATCACACATCCATCCTTTATGGGCTGAAAATGATTCGCCGTAGCGAGAATATTTCGGCGCAGGCCAAGACCGTCGCAGATATCGAACTGCCGAAACCGCTGAGACAGCTTGAAAAACCGCCGACAGCGCCAAATCTCACGGAATGGAACTGGCAAAAATCCGACCGCGTTGGGCGCGAGCATGATGCGTTCCGCAATTTTCGCACATCTTCGCGTTCCGATGAACTTTCCGCATGGTGGCCGGAGTTTTCAGCCGCGAAAAAGAAAATTATATATTTGACTCCTCAATTCGTATGTTGCGGAATGTGAATAGGATCAAGCGGCGGAAGATCGGGGCACGCTCGATTTAAGACATCCCGTGCGTCGGACACAGATTTGATTCTTCCTGGCATCGCAGGGAAACAGGCATCTATCCCGAGACCGATGTATGAAAGGGCGTCACGTGTGGTTTGTGAACTGTGTGCGAACCACAGAACAGCCAGCGCGTCGATCAACTCATCGCGAGTCGGCTCACTCATAGGCGATCGGCTCCTATTTCTCTTCCAGTTTTTTCGATCTGTTTCTGCGGATATTGCGATATGTGGCAAGCCACTCTTTCCGCTGCGCTGCTCGCCGTTTCAGACGGTCGAGGTGGTTTTCCACACTGCCAGCGCCCATTGCCTCCACTATGTCATTG
>JAGXAG010000002.1 GCA_018971685.1 Patescibacteria group bacterium | reverse complement strand
TTGTGAGACGGTGACGCCGTCGTTCTTGATGCGGTTAATGATCTGCTCCTTCAGGTCAGGAGCCACACGATGTTGTTTTGCCATGCTTGTATATTATTAGTGCTGCTAATTATACAAGACCGGTGTATGAAATTCGGGGGGAGGGCCAGTGCTCTTACGGACCGTTAGAGTTTAACTATCCTGTTGTGGGGATAAGGCTGGGTTACTCACAACAGGAGCCCAGCCTTATCTCTTGCCTATGAAAATGTAGGCACAGGGCTCCAAAGTGAAAGGTCGAAATTAATATAAGCCACAATCATGCTTAGCAAACAAGCCTTAGACGAATATCGGGAAATTTATCGCCGTGAACACGGCGAGGTCCCTTCGGATGAAATTCTTGTCGAGGAAGCTGTAAAGCTCCTGACGGTCTTTGATATGGTCTATCGGCCAGTGAAAAAAGCGTGGCTTGAGAATTATCAGAATAATACAAACGAAAATGGACTGGCCATTCAAACAGAACAGGAGATGGAAACAGGACAAGAGAGCCAGAGCTGAAGAAGTTGCTGCCTCGATTCCTGCGGAACGATTCCGTACCAAGGACAAGCCGACACGCCTGTTCATGGATAACGAATTCGTGACTGGCCACTACATGTCACATCTGCCGCGCATATGCACGCCGGTCTATAACGCCCTCCTATTTCACTGCAATACCGAGACGCAGGTCGCATTCCCGGGCATGGAAACGCTCCTCGATTACACTGGTGAGAAAAATCCGAATACCATCTCAACAGCGGTCCAGATTCTTGAATATTTCGGGATCATTATGGTCTTGCGTAAGGTCGGTCGTTTTGGCCGATCCAACTTGTACGTCTTTCAGGACGTAAAATACTGGCGAGCTGTGGATAAAAGCGAAGGTCGTATCAAAATCAGAGATTGGCAAACGGGAACATATCAAAAAAAGCACTGGTTAGATATCAATTCTCAAGGTTCGGCGGCCGAAATTGATAAGCTAACTAACCTAAATAAAAACTATCCGAATGAGTTAACTAACCGAATGAAGTCCTTGGCGGACCAGATGAATATAAACAAAAAGGCAGAAAAACCAAGGGACATACAGAGAGAACTTGCTATTCTTCAGGGTTCTACGCATAGTGTGATCCGATCGGCATATGAGCACGACGTAACCGTCATCAGACAGCCGGAAGAAGGAAACGCGATCCCCGTTGCAAATGCAACGCACATGCAACGAGAAGATATCAACATTGATAGAAAGCTGACTGCAAATACAGGCGAAATACAGTCAGCAGATGATATCAATATTGATATCTCCGAGACCGTAAAAACGGACGAAATACGGTTAGTGAATGATATCAACATTGATACCATCGAAGGGTCGGAAAAAGGCGGAAAAAAGGATGACGGTAGCGTTTTCGCTCCAGACATGCGTGACGACGACATGAGCGCAGGCACAGCAGGTTAAAGCATATGAATAAACATGCATTAAAAAAGAAAAGGGGTAAAAAAGTTAAACCCCACTCAGCCGAAGCCTTGTGGGGTTTGTGTTCGAGGTCATCGAACAAATGTTCAACTGCGGGATCTGCTCGCGCTCGCGCCGCTACCGCCAAGGGCAGAGCCGGCACCGAGCAGGAAGCCGAAGTTATACCATCCGCCATTGTTGTGGATTTCGTAAATGCTTACGTTATCCGAAAACAGCGAGATGATAAACGTGATTGGGCAGATCATGCCGTGCCAAAGGCCACGCCAGAAACCGGCGACGTTGCCGACTTCGTTAGCCGTGTGAACCGAGGGATTGTGTCCCGCAGCGCAACCGGCCATAAGGACGGCGATGCCAACCAGCATCAATCCGAACAGGATACTCTTTTTCATGTGCTAATCCTTTCTTGGTTTGGTTTTGAAGGGGTTAGGCCGGAACGGCTAACCTGACTGTCTACCGCTCCATTATATCACCATAATAGTATATAGTCAAGGGTAGCACAGAATCCATACGTAAAGGTAAATTTTATGAATAACACACAAGCAACTAAATACATCCTCTACGCCCGAAAATCGAGCGAGGCGGAAGATCGTCAGGCGGCGTCTATTGATGCCCAGAAAGACGAGCTTTTGAAGATTGCCAAGGACCAAGGCTTGAAAGTCGTGGATATTCTCGAAGAATCACAGTCGGCCAAGAAGCCGGGCAGAAAGGTTTTCAACTCCATGCTTGAACGAATCTATAAGGGTGAGGCGAACGGAATCTTGTGCTGGAAGTTGGACCGCTTGGCACGCAATCCGGTTGATGGTGGTCAGATAAGCTGGATGCTACAGCAGAGTGCCATTTCTCAAATCGTCACCTTCGGCCGAACATATTATCCGACAGACAATGTGCTCATGATGCAGGTCGAACTGGGCATGGCTAATCAATTCATCCGGGACCTTTCGGTCAACGTAAAAAGAGGTTTGCAAAAGAAGGTCCGCGACGGCTGGATGCCAAGCGGCGCGCCGATCGGATATCTGAATACTCCCAACAAAGAGAAGGGTTATAAGACGCTTGAAACAGATCCCGAGCGATTCCCGTTGGTTCGCAGACTCTTTGACCTTATCCTTACCGGCAACTATTCAATCGTTCAGATCTGGAATATTTCAAGGAAAGAATTGAATCTGAAGACCGTGCCACGCCGTGCTATTGGCGGCCATCATCTGTCCCGGTCCGGCGTCTACGCGCTTTTAAGCAATCCCTTTTATTACGGCTGGTTTGAATTTCCTTTGCATAGCGGTAACTGGCATAAGGGAGCACATGAGCCGATGATCACCAAAGACGAATTCGACAAGGTCCAAAAGATCATGGGCCGGACTAGCCAGCCTCGTCCGCACAAGCTGTCACAGGAAAGACTATTCGCCTTTACTGGCCTTATGAGGTGCGGCACCTGCGGTTGCCGGATCACGGCGCAGGCCAAGGAAAAACATTGCAAGAATGGCAATGTCCATCATTACATTTACTACAATTGCACGAAAAAGAAATATGACACGCCGTGCACCGAGAGGCACCTTGAGGTTAAGAATCTACACCTACAGATCAAAGGCATACTAAAAGACATAAAGATTTCCGAAGAATACCGCGACTGGGCGGTCAAACATATTCACGAGATACGCAAGAATGAGGCTGAGAGCGATTCCATAGCGCTCAAGACCAAGCACAAAGAGTGCGAGGAAGTAACCCAACAGCTTCAGTCATTAACCCTCAACTTCACCGCACCTGGGAATAAAGATCGAAGTCTTATAAGCGACCAGGAATACCAGACGTTGAAATCAGACCTGCTCAAACGCAAAGGCATCCTAGAGGACGAATTGAAGGTCAAAAACAAAGCTGTAGAACAATGGGCCGAGCTTTCCGAGGCAACCTTTGACTTTGCCTGCTACGCCCATATTTGGTTTGAAAACGGGGACGAAAACATCAAAAGAGCGATATTGGCATGCCTCGGCTCGAACCTCATCATTTCCGGCAAAAAACTGACGATTACGTACAGTTCTTTCTTTTTGAGCCTCATAAAAGCGCGCGATGCCATCGAAAGAGAAATCGAGCGCGCTCGAACCTCCGAAAAGCCAATGCTGACAAAACAAAACAGGCTTTCTGTGCCTGTTTCGTCACTAGGGCTCCGGAGGCTGGATTCGAACCAGCGACCAATCGCTTAACAGGCGACTGCTCTACCGCTGAGCTACTCCGGAATATTATTTCCTCAATGGACTATGCAAACTAATGTATCATAATATGCATGAGCATTCAAACCGCAAAAACTGCCGCGATTGTGTCCGGAGTTTTTATTTTGTGCATCGCGGCGTGCACATGGCTCGTATATTTAAGTAACTCAGACAATGTCAGTGTTATAAGAACAATGTCTACCGCATTAAAAATAACCAGCGCCGCTTTCCATAACGGCGGATCGATTCCGGAAGTGTATACTTGCAAAGGCAAAAACATCAGCCCACCGCTGTCTATTACCGGCGTGCCTGATAGTGCCAAGTCTCTAACACTTATTATGGAAGATCCCGATGCGCCCATGGGTACTTGGGACCACTGGATTGTCTTCAATATTAACCCGAAAACAGCTGCCATAGGCGAGGACGAAGAGCCGGCGGGCATTCACGGCAAAGGCAGCGGTGACAATCTGACTTATGTCGGACCGTGTCCGCCAAGTGGCATTCACCGGTACTATTTCAAAGTTTACGCTCTTGATATAATGTTATCGCTATCGGAAGGTGCGACAAAAGACGAAGTGTATAAAGTGATGGCTGGACATATTTTGGCGGACGGAGAGCTGGTGGGAAAGTATGGAAAATGACAGATTTAGGAATATTTACGAATTATAATTTAATATAAAACCATGAACACAAACATAAAGAGCACAAATATCGCTTTGTCTCCGGCAATATCGGATTATGCCAATAAAAGACTAAAGAAAATAACCGCCATGCTCGGCCGAGATCCATCGATACGGTGCGACATGGAACTCGCCAAAACGACTGAACATCATCAGAAAGGCGACATATTCAAGGCGGAAATACACATCGTCGGTTCAGGCAAAAACCTTTATGCCGTTTCCAACAAAGCGGATCTTTACGCCGCCATAGACGACGCGCGCGACGAAATATTACGCGAATTGAAAGCAAAAAAAGAGAAACGCATCTCCCTCATCCGCCGCGGTGGTGCCAGGGTCAAATCCATGGTGAAAGGCTTGTGGCCGTGGAGATAAAAAGTTAAAATGTATGAGTGTAAGATTTTATTGAATAACTTCACTTTTTAACATCTGTTTTTTATTTTTCCGTAATTCAATGCCAAAAGAGTCTTTCTTCAGCTTAGCGGCGATAAAAGAGCCGGTCAATCAATGGATCTGTATAGCCTTTATGGGCGTGTTGTGTTTCTGGGTTGTCATTTATTATCTCAATAACCGGATCCAAACGATTGGCGAAAACTACAATAAGGCATCTCTTTCCGGCCTTCAGGCACTACCGCCTCGATAAACAGTTTTCCGTCCTTGAATGAAGCGCGCGCCACTTTGACGCGGATCTTTCTGTCGCCTTTTTCCGCGAAGAAATAGGTTTGAGGCCATTCATGGTAAGCTTGGATTTTCCTGAAATTGAGATAAGGATCGCCGTTCAAGTCGATCAATCCGTCTTCTTTGGCTATCTTTTTCGTATAAGTGGCCGCGAAATGATCTTGCTCGACCGCGGCAATATTGCCGGCGATCCAGTCGGGCAATATTCTTGACAGCAATACCCCGCCGGCGCGCGCCATTTTCTCTTCGAATTCTTCGTATGGTAGCCATTCATTTATCGATATTTTCTCTTGTGCCACGATCGGTCCATGGTCCATTTGCTCGTCGATTTCAATAACGGTTACGCCGGTATTTTTGTCATCAGCGATTATTACCGATTGCAAAGGCGACGCGCCGCGGTATTTCGGCAAAAGGGAAGGATGCACATTCAGCGTCCTTCTGGGCGGAATTTTTATGATGTTGCTTGGGATGATTTTTCCGTAAGACGCCACGATGAAAACCTCGCAATT
This sequence comes from Patescibacteria group bacterium, assembly GCA_018971685.1. Classification (GTDB taxonomy): domain Bacteria; phylum Patescibacteriota; class Minisyncoccia; order Phycocordibacterales; family PALSA-1337; genus C7867-002. The sequence goes on along the minus strand of JAGXAG010000002.1, from coordinate 126,319 downwards.
TTCTTTTGCCAATTCTTCGGAAAATTCACCGGCCGCATTTTGCGCCGCTTTGCCATTGGGTCGGCTGCCGTCTTTTGCGATGCTCAATCTTTCCGGAGCATAAATTTTTATGTTCCTCTTTTGCGCCCATTTTTTCACTTCCGTCGGCGTAATTTTCATTTTCCTTCCGGTCGGCTTGTCTGGCACGGTGACTACGCATTCTGGTACAAATCCGGCCATTTCCAATTCATCGAGCACAATTACAGAAAATCTCGAAGATCCGAAAAACGCAAATTTTATATTTTCATTGCTCATTTCATCGTAATACACGGTTTTCGAAAAACAAATCGCATCTTTCATGTGACGCTGTTTTTCAGCCCTTCAATTTCCTCCGGCGCCATTTCCCAAACCTTTTTCGCCTTGTCCGTGAATAAAATGCCTTCCAAATGGTCGCATTCATGCTGGAATATCTGCGCCAAAAGCCCCGATGCGCCGCGATTGATCTTGTTTCCTTTTTCGTCATAAGCCGCCAGAGACGCCCGCGTCGAGCGCTTGACTTTGCCGTAAAGCCAGCGCACCGACAGACAACCCTCTTCCATCTCTCTCCTGTCTTTAGACAACTTTACGATTTTTGGGTTGATGAAGACCAAATCCGCGCCGCCGCCTTTGAAGTTTTTATCAGCCGCTTTCATAAGTTCGCCGTTTACCACGAATATTTGCAAAAGTTCGCCGATCTGCGGCGCCGCGATCGCTATGCCGTCTTTTTGCGAATGTACGGCCAGCTTCATTTTTTCAATTACGCCCTGAATTTTTGGAGAGCCGATATCATCCAAAGGTATTGCCTTGGCTTTGCCGCGCAGAATCGGATTGTCGCGCTGTGCGATCTCCATGTCTTTGGACAATAACACAATTTATTGATCTTGAAAACTAGAGTAAACTTTCCGGATCCACTTTCACGCTTACTTCCGGAGGTAAAGAACGCAATTTTGCGATCAGTTCCGGTTTAGGCCAAAGGTCTGTCTCGATCCTAATCAATCCATGAATGATGGAATTGCCGCGCACCGTTGCCGTAAAAGCCGGAAAAACCTCGACTTCGAACGGCTCGAGTGTTTCCCGTATGTCCGACATCAGTTTTGCGATCGGATCTTTCTTGCCTTCGATCGTTATTTTTATAAGAGTGCGGAACGGCGGATAGTCGAAAGACTTTCGTTCCGAAAGCGTGCCGCGATAAAAGTCTGAAAGATTTCCCTTGAGGCCGTATTCAAAGACCTTTTCTTCTGATCGGCGCGACTGAACCAAGACCATCCGCTCTGTACGAGACCGCAAACGGATAAGCATGTACATAATCCTTTCCTGGATGCGAAAATCAGGCAGAGCAAACAGTGAATCAAGCGAAGCTACTGCCGAATATTCCACCTTTTCCGACAAATGAAGCAGCGCCGTTTCGGTGCCGACCAAAATCGATCCCGGACGGGCCCGCCACCTTTCCATGATTTCCTCGGCGTGTTTTTTATTCTTGACCGAATCGGCATCGATACTGAATGTTTCCATATGTGGGAATTTTGCCTTGAGTTCTGCGGTGACTCTCTCGACGCCTATGCCGATCGGCGTCAATCGCCAGCCGCCGCAGACAGTACAGCTCTCCTCAGTGTCGCGTTTTTCGCCGCATTTGTGACACAAAAAGAAATTTTTGCCAGTTTTGGCCGAGGTATGCAGCACCACCGGCGCGGAACAATTCTTGCAAGACACGACGGTTTCGCAATCATCGCAAACCGTAACCGGAGCAAGACCGCGCCGGGTGGACAAAATAAATAAGTGGACATTTTCTTCCCGGCCTTTTCTCACCAGATCTTCGAGTTCCGGAGATATCACGCGGAAATCATTTCCGGCGGATTTATTGGCGCGCATATCGACCAAGCTGTCTCGAGCATTCGAGATCGATCTCCATTTGAAAGGGGAACCGGCCACAGCTTTTTCTTCATCGAGGCGATGCAAAGTCTCGACTCCGAGCAGATCATCGGCCATATATATGTTTTTCTTTTCGTTTCTGGCGACGGTTTCTAGCGCGCGGCGCATATCCATATACGGAGCTCTTTCTGATATCCAACCGCGGCCGTTTTCCCGTTCGATTATGATCGTTTCGATATCGTTTCTTGGCAATACCGAGAATGAGCCGGTGGCTACTACAAGTGTTGGGTGTTTGGTCTCGGCAATTCTGGTCCATGTGTCCAAGACTTGTTTTTTTGTCAGGCCGGAATGCAATAGGAAAATGTATTCTTCTATGCCTTTTTCCAAAATGGAAAAAATATTCTTGGCGTCTTCGGTAGTGGGTGCGTATGCGGCTACAGATTTCTTGCGCGCGAATTCTTGGCGGATAAGGCTTCTCCATGAGCTCATACGATCGCTCTCATCGCCCTGTACAACGAACACGCGGTCTCTGTCTGCCGTGGCGCGGCCTGTCTCCAAGCCCCCGAACATCTCGGCCTGTGCCGGCAAAGGGGGCGCGATCTTGCCCGAATTTTCAAGTATGTTATTGGAAACGAGCCCGCGCATGACGGCGCCCGTGGTGGTTGCGTAGTAGTCGGCAAGCTCGTTGCAAGAGCGGATGAACGAGGCGGGGAAAAAGGCCGCCGCTTTGACTTTGCCTAATTTGCGGAACTGGAACGGCGCGTTCCTGATTTCGCTTTTCAAATCTTCGGCTGGTCTTATTTCAGTTACGATGGCGTGAACAGTTTTCGATCTCAATGGCACCGATACAAGCGCGCCTAATGGTATTTCGGCGGCGGTGAAATACGATAGGTTCGTGGCCACTTTTGAACGAGTGATCGGGATGACTGTTATTAAGTTCATTGCTCTATTTATACAACATCCGTTGAGAATTATCGAGAATCAAGCTACAATTGCCGTACTTATGGATAAAAAAGACAAATTCATCATTGAAGGCCTCGAGGGCGAAAAAAAACTGAAAGGATCGGTCAAAATTCAGGGGGCGAAGAACGCGGCCTTGAAAGCGATGGCCGCGGCCGCGCTTTTCGACGGCGCGGTGGAATTGACCAATGTGCCCGAGACCGAGGATATCAAAACGATGAGTGAAATATTGAGCAAGCTGGGAGCAAGGGTCGAAAAATCGGAAACTTTAACAATCGACGCGAGCAAAATCAACAACACGGACATCGACGCGGAATTGGCCGGAAGCATGCGGGCGTCAGTGGTTCTGACCGGGCCTTTATTGGCGAGATTCGGCAGAGTTTCGTTTCCGGCGCCGGGCGGTTGCGTGATAGGGGCGCGGCCGATCGATTTGTTTTTGGACGGATACAGGAGCATGAGAGCCACGGTCGCGGAGAACGGCCTGTACGACATTCAGGCTGAAAAAGGCTTGAAGGGCGCGGAAATGTTTTTTGACAAGCAGACGGTCGGCGGTACCGAGACATTGATGATGGCGGCGGTTTTGGCGAAAGGCAGGACGGTGCTAAAAAATTGCGCCATGGAGCCGGAAATCGCCAGTATTGCCGAATGGTTGAATTCGTGCGGTGCGAACATAAAAGGCGCCGGCACAACAACTATTGAGATAGAAGGCACTGCCGGCAAGCTGTTAAAATCTATCAAGCCTTATGTAACCATTCCGGACAGGATCGAATCCGGCAGTTTTCTTATTCTGGGAGCGTTGTGCGCCGAGGAGTTGAAAATCGAAGGTTGTGAGCCGAAACATATGGAAGCGGCAATAAATGTATTGCATAATGCCGGCGTATCCATCGAAATAGACAAGTCCAACCTGTTGGTAAGGAGCGTAACCGAAAAAGGAGTTTCATTCAAGGCCGTGAATGATCTGCGGACTCACGAATATCCAGGTTTTCCGACCGATTTACAGGCACCGATGACGGTATTTCTGACGCAAGCTGCCGGTAAAAGTTCAGTACTCGAGACGATTTATGATGGACGATTCAAGTATGTTGAAGATTTGAAACAGGCTGGTGCCGACATCGCAGTTGTAAATCCGCGCGAGATTGTGATAAAAGGCCCGACGGCGCTCAGCGAGTTGCCCAGCGGCCAAGAATTGCGCGTACACGATATCCGCGCGGGCTTCGCGATAGTGCTCGCGGCGCTCGTCGGAAAGGGAAAGTTTACCGTGAATAATGTGCGGCTCTTAGACAGGGGGTATGAAAGATTAGAAGAAAAATTGAAAGCCATCGGAGCGAATATCGAGAGGAAGTGACAACGGTTATCTTTGTGCTATATTCAAACATACGGACATGAGCGTATTTTCTCCGAAATTGGGCATCGATCTCGGTACCGCCAATACCGTCGTTTTCGTGCCCGGCAAGGGCATCGTCATGAACGAACCGTCGGTGGTGGCGGTTTCCGAAACGGACAAAAAAGTGCTTTCGGTCGGCGACGAGGCCAAAGAAATGGTCGGCCGCACACCGGACACGATCGTTGCTTACAGGCCCATGAGGGACGGCGTTATTGCCGACTATCGCGTGACCGAAGCGATGCTTCGGCACTTTATCGACAAAGCGATGGGCCGGTGGAATTTTTTCAAGCCGGATGTGATGGTGTCGGTGCCGGCCGGCATAACTTCGACGGAACGCCGCGCGGTCATCGAAGCCGCCGTGCGCGCCGGCGCCAAGAATGCCTATGTCGTCAAGGAGCCTATTTTGGCGGCGATCGGCGCAGGCATTCCCATCCACGAAGCGCGCGGGCATATGATCGTCGATATCGGCGGCGGCACGACGGATGTGGCGGTGATTTCTCTGGGCGGTATTGTGGCCTCGACTTCGGTCAAATGCGCCGGTAATAAGCTTGACGCGGCGATTGCGGACTTCGTGAAAAAGTCGTTCAATCTGGCGATCGGGGACCATATGGCGGAAGACATCAAGACGAAGATCGGCTCGGCGATCCCTCTGGATCAAGAATTGGCGATGCTGGTGAAAGGTCGTGATTTTATCACCGGTTTGCCGCGGTCGGTGGAGGTTAAAACGAATGAAATCGTCAAGGCGATTTCAAAAGAGTTGCGCGACATGATCACGGCGATAAAGGATGTTTTGCAAGAGACGCCGCCGGAATTGGCGGCGGACATTATTGATCAAGGGATTATTCTGACGGGCGGCTCTTCCTTGTTGCGCAATATGGCGGAATTGGTCTTCCGCCGCACGGGCGTCAAGGCGCAAGTTGCTGACGAACCGCTTCTCTGTGTCGCCAAGGGTACCGGCATCGCGCTCGAACACCTCGACACCTACAAAAAGGCGGTGATTTCCAAGCGCCGGTGATTTTCACCACCCCTGTCGCCAGATTTTGGTTTTATTCCCAGTTTTGCCTTGAATTTTACTCGGATTGATTTTATCTTGTTTTCCATATAGTGGCTTAATAAAGCCACTTTTTCCTTTTTAATGATTGGAAAACCGCATTTGTGCTTGACAAAAAAGTGTGTTCTGGTATTCTGGTGGTCAGATGATCTTGGAAAAGTCTTGGAGTTTGATAGGTACGAAAGTACCGGCTGCCAAGTGGATCATTGCTATAGACTATGAAGACCGCCAAAACTCATTTGAATTAAGTCCGACGGCCCGCTCGACCGCTAGAGAACAAACAGCGTTTGCTGAGTCTCTGGCGGTCAATTTATTTTCTTTATAACGACAGCGTCACAAGCTCCAGAAGCATCTTCACCGAAGGTGCCCTGTCGTTTAAATATTTTCTGGCCAACTGAATTGATTCGAGCGTCTTCCGGCCCGTTTTGACTCCTTTTTCTTTGTAAACGACAGCTTCGACGGCGTTGAGGAAATCGACGGCGGCGCGTTTGGTTTTTCTCTCTTTGGAAATGTCATCGGTCAGTTTTTTAATGAACTCCAGTTTCTTGGAAAGACCGAGCTTCAAGAACGCCTCGGCCTCTTTTTTCGAAACGGCATTAAGGTTGCCGCGTTCCCATTCAAGGAAAAAAAGGCGGGACTTGACTGTGGGCAGTAATAAATACGCCGAAGGCACGATCAGGAAGAAGTGCGCGTATTCGGCGGGCTCCTCGAGCAATTTCAAGAGCGCGTTTTGCGCCTCGGTCGTAATGCTGTCCAAGGTCAGAATGAAGATTTTTTTACCGGATGAATCGACGGGTTTTATGTTAGAGGAATCTTTCAGTCTGCGCGCGTCGGAAATGGTGAAAGTCTCGTATGTTTCGACGGCAAAATCGGGGTTGCTTTTTGCCTCTATGCCGTGCAGTTTCGCCAAGGCGTTGACAATCTCCTCGGCTGCCAGATCATTGCCGGCAATACAGTACGCGTGGTGGTTCAGTTTGGTCAATTGGTCGGCGATTTTCATTAAAACTAATAATACACGAATCATGGTTCACACGGCAAAGACCGTTCCGATATGCATCGGGACGGTCTTTCACTGGACATAATTTCAGAAAATATCAAATCGTCAAAATGACCGGAATGACCATCGGGCGTTTGGCGGTTTTTTGCAGGAGGTATTTGGAGACTGCGTCGGAGACACTGTCTTTGATAAAATCAATATTGATCGGATTCATGCCGCGCGCGGCGCGCTCGACCGTCTCTTTGATGATTTGGCGCACTTCGTACAGCAGTTCTTGCGACTCGCGCAGATAGACGAATCCGCGCGAAATGATATCCGGCGACTTCTTGAGCTTGCCCGTCGAGGCGTTAATGATGCCGAAGACGATGAATATGCCGTCTTGCGCCAGCGCTTGGCGATCGCGAATAACGACATCCTGCACATTGCCGACCGAAAAGCCGTCAACCATCACCAGGCCAGAAGGCGCTTTTTCTTTGCGTACCGTGACCTTGTTGCCTTCAGGGTCGATTTCGATGAGCGACCCGTTGTCCGGAACCACGATGTTTTCTCTCGGTTTGCCGAGCGACTGTGCCAATTCCGCATGCTGGCGCAACATGTAATGGTTGCCGTGCACCGGCATAAAAAACTTGTAGTCGATATGTTCGTGGATCCATTTCAATTCGCCGCGGTTGCCGTGCCCAGAAGCGTGAATGTCCGAATCGAGATAAGTAATGACTTTTGCCTCCGAGCGGTACAGGTTGTCTTTGAGCTTGACGACAGACATGTAATTCGTCGGAATGATCGACGACGACAGAACGATCGTGTCTGTCGGGCGCAAGCGGATATATTTGTGCGACTTGTTGGCAATGCGCATCAAGGCCGCGAATTCTTCGCCCTGCGCGCCGGTTACCAACATTATGATCCTGTCGGGCGGATAATTTTCGATATCTTCGACCGGAATTATGTTCGAGATTTTGGCGAGTTTCAGTTGCTGGATGATTTCGATGTTTGTTTTCATGCTGCGGCCCTCGACGGCGATCTTCTTGTTGTATTTTTCGGCGATCTTGACGATATTCACGATACGTTCCACTTGCGATGCGAAAGTGCCTATGATGATCCTGCCGGAAGACACTTTGATGATCTTTTCGATGTTCTCCGTGACCGTGCTCTCGGAGAGCGAGAAACCGTGCTTTTCGATCGAAGTCGAATCCATGGTGAGCAAGAGCATCTTCTTGCCTTTGAATCTTTCGTACTGTTTCTCTTCTTCTTCGGTAACAGCGCCGTTTATATTGTCGACGCGAACATCTTCGATGAATGCGATGTCTCCGACCGATGTGTGGATGATGAGCCCCATCGAGTCCGGAATGGTGTGCGAAATAGCGAAAGTCTCGACTTTCATATTTGGGCTTATCGCCACGGTTTCATTCTTGTCCAGCACTTTCATGTCCAAAGGCGGCACATTCGGAAATTCAGCTTGGCGCTTTTGGATCATGATCGCTCCGAATTGCCTGGAGTAAATGGGCGGATTGCCGATCCGAGGCATGATATAAGGAATGCCGCCGATATGGTCGAGGTGTCCGTGAGTGATGAAAACGCCGCGGATCATGTTTGTCCGTTCCTCCAGATATTTGGTATTGGGTAGGATGTAATCGATGCCCGGCGTGCCTTCTTCCTTGAATTGGAAGCCCATGTCTACGATGATGATGTCGCCTTTATGTTCGATGGCGGTCATGTTGCGGCCGACTTCCTCGACGCCGCCCAATGGTATTATCCTGATGGCGCCGTCCGCGAGCGGCGGGATGATATCGTCTTCGCGCTTCGATACCAAATGCCGCGGCGCCGGGCGCCTGGCCATTCGAGGGGCTTTGCGCATTATGCTCATTCGGGCGCCGGCGACATGCTTGCGCGGCCTCAAGCCTTCGCCACCCGTTTTATCTTCGAATCTCTTGGCAAAAACTTTGCTGGCGCCGCGGCCCATCACGATCCGGTGGGTGTGTTGCGCCGAAAATGGATCTGGTATTTTATTCGTCGTAGACGCGCTTTGAGCATTTGCAGACGGTGTTTCCTGTCGCAAAATCCTGGTCTGGACCTGGCGTACGAACGGTCGCCGTGGCCGGAATTGAGCCGGGCGGCGTCTATTGTAATTGTTTGATTGATTGTTCATTACCTTTTATTTTTCAAATTGTTATTTGTAATTTGTTTCTCATCTACTATTTCCGATTTACTCGATCCGATTGTTGGCGAACATCTTCCATACTTTTTCCGTATCCAAGTACCAGTTGGAAACTGAGTTCCATCTGTCCGTCGGCGTTGTGATCGAATCCAAGGTTATGCCGCTCAGCGTTTTCGGTACGGCATAAATGAAATCCGGCGAATAAAGGAATACCGCTGGCGTGTCGGCACTGATCATTTGTTCCAGTTTGGCATAGTCGCCGACGCGGGTCGCCGGATCGGTCGACGAGCGCAAATCCTCCAATACCTTGTCGACTTTGCTGTTGGCGTACATGGCCACATTCAAGCCCGGCGAATTTCTTTGCGAAGAATGCCAGAAGGCATAGAGATCGCCGTCCTTGCCGATCTGCTCGCCGAAAAGAAGGGCGTCGTACTTGCGGGTGCGGATGACATTCTGATACAGATCGCCGGTCTCAAAGACTTTGACGCTGACTTTGGCGCCAAGTTTGGTCCAAGCGTCCCTGACCATTTCGGCTGTGGATTTCAGGTCCGGTGAATCGGCGGTGTATATGTCAAAGGCAAGCTCGTTGGTCGTTTTGCCTGATTTCTTGGCTAAGAAGCCATTACTGTCCATGGCCCAGCCTTTATTTTGCAATAGCGATTGCGCATCGGATATCTTCCGTAAAGATTCGGCCGAAGTGGTCGCGGCGGGTGCACTGGTGGCTATGTCGCTATTCAAGGGGGCGGATCGAGTATCGGTTGCGTTTTCTAGAAATCCGGCCGGCAAAGGCCCGTCGGCGGGTATGCCGTAACCATCGAGCACTCTGGCGATAATAGCGTCTCTGTCAACAGCCATATCCAAAGCTTGTCTGACCGTCGCATCGGCCAAAACCGGTGCTTGGTTTTGGTTGAAAAACACTCCGAAAATTCGCGGCATTGGCGCCGACAACACCGTATACGGCTGTGCCAAATCGCTTGCCAGATTAGCGGCCGTTTCTGGTGCGATGGCGGCGGCTGAGTCTATTTTGCCGGCGCCGAGATCCGTGACGATCTTATCGGCGTCGGAATAAAAATCAAAGACGAGCGAAGGAATGTATGGCTCCTTGCCGTAGTACGACTTCCATGTCTCCAGATCGTATTCAGTGGGAATGCCGCCTTGATCGCGCGCCATGCCGGCGATTTTATAAGGTCCGGATCCGATCGGATCGGTATTATATTGGCTGAAAATGAATTGGTCGTCGCTTATATTACCCCAAACATGCTTGGGCAATATGCCGATGGTCGTGTTGGCAAGAAACGGGGAATAGGCTTGTTTCAAGATGAATTGTATTTCATAATCGCTTATCTTTTTAACGATGACATTGGTCCAATCGGCGCGTCTAGGGCTTTTCAAGTTTGGATCTTGTATTTTTTGCACCGTGAATTCAATGTCGTCTGCGTTTAGTGGTTTGCCGTCTTGAAAATAAACATCGTCTCTCAGTTTGAAATCGTATGTCAAGCCGTCTTTAGAGATGTCATAAGACTTGGCGATATCCGGAACAAGGTTGCCATTTTGGTATTTCATCAATCCGGAATAAACAAGCGCCGTCAGATCCCTGTCAACATCGGTTACAGCCAGCACGGGATTGATCGTCCTGGGCAAGCCGACGACCCCTTCGCGCAGAGTGCCACCGTAGGCAGGTATCAGTACCATGAAGTTGTCGGCGGCGCGAACGGCCATGGAGAGCGCAGTCACCAAAGCTAGAATTACAAACACGCCGAAAACGACTTTCTCGGTGGCGGAGAACTTTTTTATGTATCCGAGCGCTCTTGAACCGCGTTTGAAGCGGAACTCTTTTTGGGTGGATTCTGGCACTTTGAGGTTTCTGAATTTCTAATTGACCTAATTAGCCTAATTGATCTAAACAATGACTAATGACCGATGATCAAATTGGAGATTGGGACCTGGGTATTTCTTAGAAATTAGGTTAATTAAAAATTAGGAATTTGTAAAACAAATAATGTATTCGGTCATATCAGATTTACCAACGCCGCCGCCGCGAACAATATCGCGCACACGATGGTTATAACGAACAGCCACTTTTCGACTCCTCTCCTGGTGTGATACGCAGTACTCCAGTTGTCGCTGCCGCCGAACGCGCCGCCCACCTGCGCGCCGGTTCTCTGTAACAGGATTGCTCCAATCATTATAACGGAAAGGATGATTTCCAGGTAGGGGAGGACTGATTTCATTGACGATGCTAATATAGCACAGATGATTTTGTGATGCAAATAGGTTACAATTTGAAAATGCCGAAGCAGCCAAATGTCTGACTTGCCAACGAAAAATTATAGATTATAATAGTGCACACCTAAATATTATCAGCAATTAATTCAAGGCAAAAAGCAAAAAACATGTCAAAAGAGACAAAAGAGACGAAAATCAAATTACAACCGCTTTCGGATAGGGTCTTAATAAAAGAAGACACCGAATCAAAGGAGCGCAAAACTTCGACCGGCATCATCATTCCGGTTACTGCCAATGAAGACAAAGGCAGCAAAAAGGGCGAAGTAGTAGCGGTCGGGCCGGGCAAAGTAGAGGACGGTAAACTGACGCCTGTATCGGTCAAAGTCGGCAGCGAAGTGCTTTTCCAGTGGGGAGATAAAATAAAGGTCGGAGAGGAGGAATATTACATAGTCAGGGAAAGTGAAATATTAGCTATTATAAGATAGACTCCAGCGGCGACCGTCGAGGCGGCAAGAAGTGTCGAACGAGCGAAGCGAATGTGAGACACTTAGTCGCGCCGAGGAGGGAGCCGCGGATGTAACCAATAAATAAGATGTCAAAGAAAATTCTCTACAACGAAGACGCGCGCAAGGCGCTCATGAAAGGCATAAATGCCGTTGCTGATGCCGTAAAGATCACTCTTGGTCCGCGCGGCCACAATGTCGTCCTCGATAAAGGCTACGGATCGCCGACTATTACCAATGACGGTGTTTCTATCGCAAAAGAGATCTCGCTCAAAGATAAATTTGAGAATATGGGCGCTGAAATCGCAAAGGAAGTCGCGTCCAAGACCAACGATATCGCCGGCGATGGCACAACCACAGCCACCGTTCTGGTGCAAGCCATTGTTTCTGAGGGATTAAAACATACCACTATGGGTGTTAATGCCATGGCTGTCAGGTCTGGCATTGAAGCCGCTTCAAAAGATGTAGTCGAAGCCTTGAAGAAAATCGCCAAGCCGATCAAAGACAGTGAAGAGATCAAGCAGGTTGCGACCATTTCCGCGGAATCAGCCGAGCTCGGCGCCATCATCGCCGATACCATAAAGAAGGTTGGTAAGGACGGCGTAGTTACCGTCGAAGAGTCTCAGTCTATGGGCCTGGAATCCGAGGTCGTCGAAGGTATCGAATTCGACAAGGGCTATGTGTCGGCCTACATGATCACCAACGCCGAGAGGATGGAAGCAGTGTATGAAGATCCGTCCATATTGATAACGGATAAAAAGATATCTTCCATCAAGGAAATATTGCCGCTTTTGGAACAGTTGGCGCATACCGGCAAGAAAGAGTTGGTCATTATCGCCGATGATGTCGACGGCGAAGCACTGACTACGCTTGTCGTAAATAAATTGCGCGGCACCTTCAGCGTACTGGCGATCAAGGCTCCCGGCTATGGCGACCGCAAAAAAGAAATGCTCCAAGACATCGCCGTTACGGTCGGCGCTACGGTCATTTCCGAAGAAGTGGGCGTAAAGTTCGAGAACGCAACCGTGGCCATGCTGGGCAAGGCGCGCAGGGTTATTTCCACCAAAGACAACACGGTCATAGTCGGCGGCAAAGGCAAAAAGTCCGATATCGAAGAACGCGTCAACCAGCTCAAGAAGCAGCGCGAATCCATCGATTCAAAATACGACAAGGAAAAGATCGACGAAAGGATCGCCAAGCTTTCCGGCGGCGTCGCCGTTATAAGAGTCGGCGCGGCCACAGAAACGGAGATGAAATACTTGAAATTGAAGATTGAAGATGCCGTAAATGCGACCAAGGCGGCCATTGAAGAAGGCATTGTCGCCGGTGGCGGCGTGGCGTTCATATATGCCGCGCGGGAAATAGAGAGGGTAAATGCCAAGAGGAATCTTTCCAAGGAGCAAGAGCTCGGTTACCTGATCGTGCTCAAGGCGCTCGAGTCTCCCTTGAGGCAGATCGCGATCAATGCCGGCAAAGACGACGGTTCAGTTATCGTCGACCGAGTTAAATCCGCCGCTTCAAGCGGAGGCAAGGGCAATCTTGGCTATGATGCCTCGAAAGACGAAATGGTGAACGATATGATTGTTTCCGGCATTGTCGATCCGGTTAAAGTTACTCGCTTGGGCGTCGAGAACGCCTGTTCTGCTGCGGCCATATTGCTTACCACCGAAGCCGCAGTTGCGGACGAACCGGAGAAAAAGGAGCCGACGCATGCGCATGGCGCTCCGGACATGGAGTATTAATATTTTGTAAAAGATGGTAGAATAATGTTGTTCGCTTAATAACAATTAATAAATAAGCAAAAACTAATGAATTCAGGCAAAAAATCGACAGCCATAATCGTGGCGGTCATTGCAGTGGTGGTTATTGTCGCCATCATCTGGGCCGGAGGTTCGTCGAACCAAAACACTCCGGCAGAGTTTGATTCTACGGCAAACGGCACTTCATCGGCGCCGGTATCAGAGACTGTCAAGGTTTCGAACACGCTCTCTGAATACCAGAATGCCGAGCTCGGCTTCTCGGTCAAATACCCTAGTGCTTGGGAAAAGGAGGAGACCAATTCTGGCATCAACTTTATAATTCCGATCGATAAGAACCAGGTTTCGACGGTCGCGACTCTGCAAGCCAATATTCAAGTGCTTTCCAGCCCTTGTGAATTCCCTCCGGTCACCACGGTCCAGGACAGAAGCACGCTTGCGGTGGGCGGCCTTTCATTGAAGACGATCTCAATGTCAAACACTGTCCAAGGTCGCGAATATTACAACCGCATGTACTCGCTCCAGAAAGGAGATATCTGCTACATGTTCTCGTTCGCTTCGATCGCGCTTTCGCCCGCGTCCAAGAATTTGACCAGTTCGCAGGCTACTCAGGCCAACAATAACAACAAGGCAATCGTCGTTGCTACCGAATCCGACTTCACAAACATGGTCAAATCATTTGCATTCGTCACCGGTCCAGCCGGTACCGACGAAACCAAAGCGGCCCCGGCGCAAGGGAAGTAATTTATCGCAAAGGTGTTCGAATTTTATTAACCATAAATAAATTATATGTCAAAAACAGCTAAAATATGGACAGCGGTTATAGTAATCATTCTAATTATCATAGGCGTGGTATGGTACTCCGGCTCGTCATCTACCCAAACGGTTCCAGCCGCTTCATCTGACCAAACCCAATCAGGCGGTGCAGTCGCGGCCGCTACTCCTCAAGGTACTAGTACCGATACCGGCCTTACAACATCACCCTCTGACAATTCAGATGCTGCATTGCAGAGCGATATGAATTCAGTCAACACTCAGATGAATAATCTCAATACCGATGCCGCCAATTCTTCGGTTACGCAATAATTATCAATCGTACCAAATCATTACATGAATACCACTATGAAAAATAAATCAATTATCTCGGCCGTTTCGATCGCTGCCACAGCATCGTTTGTTTTTGTTTCGTCGGCATTCGCTCAGGTTGGCGCAAATGCAGCCGGTGGAGCCGCGGTTGGCTGGCATGATGCCACGATAACGGCAAATGCGAGCACAACTCGCCGAGCTTTGAACCAAGAACAGCGCCAAGCCGCTTTAACTAGACGCATTCAAAACGGCCAAAACAACGGCGGTAAAGAGATACAAAATCGGATTGACGCGCTCAATAAACTACTCGTCCGCATTCAGTCAATGAAGAATCTTTCCGACAGCGAAAAAGCTTCGCTGGCAGCTACCATTCAGACAGACATTACCAGTATGACAAATTTAGAAGCCAAGATTCAGTCAGACAATTCCACGACCAGCTTGCGTGCGGACCTACAGACCATTGCGCCTGATTACCGTATTTATATGCTGATTATGCCGCAGGTATCGATCCTCTCTGCCGCAGATCGCGTCAACACATTAGTAAACAGTTTGCAGATTATTCAGGGCAAGATCCAATCACGCGTCTCCGCCGATGCGGGCCTGTCAGGCAACACAACCATTGCAGCCAATCTTTCCGACATGCTTGCCAGACTTTCTGATGCTTCGACACAGGCCGCCGCCGCCCAAACGGAAGTTGCAGCCTTGACGCCAGACCAAGGTAATACAACGATTACCCAATCTAACACCTCGGCTTTGAAAGATGCCCGTTCCAAGATCCAAGCGGCAATCAAAGACCTTCAAGCAGTCCGCAAAGATGTCCAGACTATAATCAAGCTTATTATACAGAGCGATAAGAATCTCGGTGCCTCAGCTCCGGCTTCGACCACGGCGCAATAGTCTCAGAAACAAAAAATTGTCTGTAAGATTACGGATGAACACATTCTGGCTGTCCTCAAATAGGTTGCCGGCCCAATTCACTTTTGAAACTCTCTATAAATTCAGTGCCGAGCGGATCCACGCCGGTCAATCCTGCCAATGCGAAACTGGTACAAACGGCCAGATAGACGGATCGCCAGAATTTTTCCAACCGGTTTTTGCCTTCGAGTCTGATATCAACGGTTTTTGCTCCGTGCTCCTCTATTAGTTTAGAGGTAAGTCGCATTCTTTTTTCAATTTGCTCACCGTCGTCTTCCGCGTCATGAATCGTAACTAGACAATACGGTTTGCCGGAATTTGGCAAAGTGAATCCTGCCAATTCATTATGGTCTAGTTCCGGAAATTTGTTGGCGAAGGCCGGAACCTTAGCGGTTTCGTCCATGGCGATTTTCCAATAATATGCCAAAGAGAAATTTTTCTCCGAAGAGTAGACCAAAGGGATATGATCAAACAGCAAAGCCGCTGTTTTTTGCCCTTCCGTCGCTATCGTGTGGTATTTTTCAGATAACGATTTTGCCGCAAACTTCATTTCGGCCAGCTTTTCATTCATGCCAAACAAAGTCAGCAATGCGGCCGCCATGTAACCTGTAGACAAACGCGGCGGCAGGCCATTGTCCGGCAGAGCGATAAACGGCAATTTGTTATCATGTGCCAATTCCTTTAACTTTCCGCCGCCGGTTATTATTGCTAGCTTTAAGTCTTCTTTTAGCGCCGCATTGGCAAAACCGATAGTTTCTTCGGTATTGCCAGAATGGGACACCGCGACAAACAGAGTCTCTTTTCTTTTGTATTCGTCGATGTGCGGCAATCCGTAATCTGAATGAATCGTCAAATTATCCATATGCTCAATGTCTTTGATGAGCGAAGCCGCCAAGTGCGAACCTCCCATGCCGGCGGCGACAAAATATTTGGCAGGTGTAAGTTTGTCTGCGTTGTCAATGGCAGGTTCAAACATCAATTGGTCAGGGAATTTTTTTAGCTGGTCGGCCATGATATGCATGATCTGTTACTCATTATGATTTTAACATGCACCGCGTCTTATTCAAATAGCGTATAAACAAAGCAAGTTGCTAAAAAATCAGAAATAACATTATGCCGTTGCAAGTAGTTATAACAAGTGACCGGTAATATAAGGAGAGCATAACGAATGCGTCTGAAAAAATAAGCAAGAAAAGCCATGCCAACCAAAATTAATCCCGAAACATTACAAGCCAAACTGAAGGCGCTCTCCGACGAAGAGCTCCTCTCCGCCTCAACCGCGAATCCAAACGCTTTCGCGGAATTAGTGGACAGGTACGAGAGAGCATTCGTACGGAAGGCGCTTTCAATACTCGGGAACGAAGACGACGCTTACGACGCTGTGCAGGAGACTTTTGTACGGATGTATGCTGCCGCCGACAAATTCAAAAAACGCCGAGGCGCATCGCTAAATTCGTGGGGATATGCCATTTTGTTGAATCAATGTAAAACCATTTATTCTCGCAATAAAATGCGGCCATCGGTGTATTTCGAGCAAGAACCTGAGCTGCTGGAAGTCGTTGCGGACGAACAAGATCTATCGGGATTTGACAGCAAACTTACGCGCGAATATGTCATGAGCCTTGTCTCAAAATTGCCTGAATTGTTGAGGCGAGCAGTTGTGATGCATTTCTTGGAAGGTTTGCCGGAAAAGGCTATTGCTACGGCAGAACATGCTTCCAATGGAGCTATTCGCGCGCGAATCCATCGCGCCAAAAGGGAATTGCGCAAGATCGCTTCGGCCATGGACTTTGACCAGAATGCCGTGCCGGCTGTTGTTAGGGTTTGATTTTTGGTATCATTTTATAGATTTACGATTTACGATTTATGATTTGTTTATAATTCATTGTTTATAATTTACGATTTATTTTTTCATGCCCGACCAATCAATACAACTGAAGGAAACTGTAATGCGTCGCGTGCGTTTTATTTACTACATGCGAATGATTTTCAATCCGGTCGTTATCGAAGGCACGCTTTTTGTCGGTTTTGCAACCGTATTATATTTTACGGTATCTATTGGCGACATTATAATAAATACCAGCAATCAGCAGGCGCTATTCGGGTATTTTAGTTATCTGGGGCAGGCATTTTTCCATACCAGGCATATTGTCCAGGCCGCTACCGTGTTTATGGCTATAGGTGCGGTATTGGTTTTGAAGCGGGCGTCAAATAATTTTAAAATATTTAATATGATAAAAAACCCGATGCAATTTTTTCGTCCGGCGTGAGCCAAGGTCAAGTTTGTGTGGTAAAATGAAAGTATGTCAAACACGGCGAAGGAAACGGCGCTTTCAAACCTGTTCATATTTTTGGGTTTGGCGATTATCCTGGGCGGCGCCTATTTGTATATTTCGCAGAGGGATAAAGACAATGCTGCGCAACTCTTGGTCTCCGACGCCGCTATAAAATTCAAAGCACCGGCGCCGCGGACACCCGCGCAAATCTCGGCCGATCTTTTGGCCGCCAGGTCGAAACTGCAAGCCGAAACCGACAAGCTCAACTCGCTATCGGCCGCCAAAGCGTTCAATCAGTCTTTGGACGCGGTTACGGCCGTCAGTTCCGATTTCCAAAATCAAGCCGCCGACAACATTAATGCGGCGGTCAAAGCCAAAATCGACGCCGTTCAGGCCAAGATTAACGATACGCTCGATTCGTGGCGGAAACTGGTAGACTCTCAGCCGTTATATTATGATCCGAAGACGATCACGCAATTGCGTAATTATGCCGATCAGATTCATCAATATGTCGACCAATTGCAGTCGACTGTGAATAATTTGACACCTAACAATTCCGGATTGACGCAGCAGCAAATCGACGATTACCATGCCGCCGTCAGTCAGGCTGTTCAGCAGACAAACGCCGCAGTCAATACGCTCGACAATATCGCTCCGACCGGCACTTCGACCGATACGGCGACTAATATCCAAACAAATGTTTCAGCCAATACTTCGACGGGAGCAAGTCGGCCGAGCAGTCCCGTCAACAATTCCGTGAATGGAACATCGAACCCTGTGACTAATTCATCGCCCGGCAATAATACGGCGAGCACCTCGACGATCGATGTGCAGATTACGCAACAAAAGCAGGTTGTTGGTCAGACTCAGCAAAACCTGAATAATTTGCAGAATGAATTGAATCAGGCTTTGTCCAGCAACTCCAATACCGCTACTACTACCGCCAATGCTTCATCATCAGCTTCAGCCGGTTCGTCATCCAATATAAGCGCTAACACCAATACCATTCCCGCTGTAAACAGCACACTCGCACCCCCCAAGCAAAGCAATTCACCGACCAAACCCGAATTGATCGAGGGTACGAATGGTTTTTGATCTGGTGTCAAACCAATATCAATTCGAGACGGAGTTCGGCTTCTTGAAAGTTTGTTTCAAAAAATGGAATATGTACTTGCCTTCAGTCGCCAAAACCCCGTCGTTTTTAAATCTGCGCGCGGAGGTTTTCATGATCAGTTTGGGATTGAAGACTATTTTGCCGTGCTTTGACACCCGTTTTGCGGTATCCGTATCTTCGCCGTAGAAAGTCAGTGCGGTATTGTACCCTCCGGATTTTTCCAAAACCGATGTACGAATAAAGTTGTTACCGCCTATAAGCATGGCACCTTTTCTTACGAATGGTAATTGAACAGTTTCGCTAACAAGTCTGTAAATATATTTTTGGGTGAGCAATGATGAATGGCGGAACAAAAATTCGGCATCATGATAATCATAAGGACCGGTCACCGCAGCTGTAGTATTTTCGATGAAATGGCTTGCGCCTATGGAGAGCCAATCCGGCTCCGGCAGGCAATCGGCGTCAATATTGGCGATTATTTCACCGGCCGCTTCAATGCGTCCGCGCTCGCGCGCATGCAGGAGACCCTTCTTCGGCTCATGCACGACTTTTATCGGAAACTCTCTTGCAATTTCGCTCGTGCGGTCACTGCTGGCGTTGTCGACTACAATGATCTCAAAATCCGAATGGTCTTGCTTCAATAAAGCACGGATGACATCGCCGATGACGCGTTCCTCGTTGTGTGCCGGTATGACGACGGAGATTTTCATGTGTTTATATGCATTGATTATGAGATGACGGATTTATATACTTTCTCCAGTTTATCTATACTCTTGTTTATATCAAACAGTTGCACCTCTCTTGTGCTTTCTATGGACATTTTATCTTTAAGATTATCATCATTTAATATAGATATCGCTTTATTTGCCAGATCTGCAGTATCATTTGGATGGAACAAAAATCCGTTTCCTTTTACAAAGAATCTGGAAGCACTTGTGGTGGAGTCTGCGATAAGTATAGGTTTGCCGCATGCCATGGCTTCTAAGACTACCATGCCTTCTAATTCGACCATAGACGGATAAGCATATAGGTCGCAGAGATTATACGCCATTAACAAATCTTTGTCTGATATTTTCCCCAAGAAACTTACATGCCCGGATATTCCAAGATCAACGCATAATTTCTCCAGATCTTTTTTTAATGGACCTGTTCCTACTACCAATAGATGAGTAGTGGGCACCGCGTCGACGATTTTTGGAATAGCACGGATCAGGACCTCTACATTTTTCTCAATCATTAAACGCCCGACAAACAATATGAATTTTCTGTTTTTGGAAAGGTTAAAATTGGTGACAAACTCGTCATACGGTGTTTTTTTAAATCTCGACAGATCTATGCCGTTGCTTATGACTTCGACTACTAACGACTGGTCAAAATTAGTCAAAATCCTTTTCCCTAACTCCGAAGGAGATATGACAACACGAGCTCGTCTCGCAAAATAAGTTAAATAACGCATCGCTAAATTTTCGAAGAAACTACCTCGTAATATTTTCGGCAAAAATACTAATATATTTTCCGGTTGAGTATGGAAATGCGAAATCACTGGTATTCCCATCCTCTTTGCCACTTTGGCCGCTAAATAGCATGAATAAGAAGGAAACATAGTGTGTACGACATTTATATTTTCTCTTAGGAATATACTCTCCAGTTCTCGAGCTTTTGGAAAAGAGGCGAAATAAAGCCTTTCCGATCCGGGGGTTGGCAATGAAGGGAATTGGTATATTGGAATATTCAAAAATTTAGTTACGGGCGCTTGTCTTGTATCTTTAGCGGCTAATATTATCGCTTTATGTCCGCGCTTGTTCAATAGCTCGGCAAACCTTATTGTAGATACGAACGAACCGCCTGATTGTCCTGGAATCATGTCGCATACCATTGCCACTCTTATAGATTTGTCGGGATTATTATTCATCACGATTCACTGGTCTCCACTCTTTTTCTTAAGTAGCTTCTATATCTTGCCAATCCTATTAATATAAGCACGAACAGCATAACTATTCCTATCCTACCGAACCATGTATTTATCTGAACATACAAATGTCCCAAATAATAACCAATGGCCATCAATACGCCGGTCCATACGAATTGACCAATCATGTTCAAGCCGACATATTTCCAAAACGGTATTCGTACCATGCCAGCGGTCATAAGGGTGACAAGCGCCAATCCGAAGCCATTTGTTATCTTGGAGAATATCAATATGTGATGTTTGTATCTATGGAAGATTTTAGTGACTTTTTCCACCCCTTGTTCCGTGATACTGAAATACTTTCCGAAACGCTTGATAAACGCATGTCCATACCGTAGGCCGATCCAGTACCAACCCATATCTGCCACGGCATCACTGACCATAAGCACCGCATACATGGGTATAAAATCGAAATACCCAAGGCGCACCAACACGCCGCCAATCATTGATATTACAGGTCCTTCGACAATTGCGAGCAGAATAATCACGCCGTACACCACATAAGGATGCACCGTAACCAGTTGTATCAGCCATTCCTGCATGACGCAATATATGATATCATAAAACGGACATGCGCAATCGGAAGATATTCTGGATAGTCGCCATATCACTCATTGTTTTTGCCATTGGCATCACCGCCAATTATTTCGGCAGTATTTACGCGATCGATCGAGCCAGCTCGCCGGTGGCGGACATAGTGCTTAGCAACATACCCGTCTATGATGTCGACGGCGCTTTCGTCTTCGGGCCGATCATGCTGTGGCTGTTTTTCATCATAGTCTTGGTCCGCAATCCGCAAAAAGTGCCGTTCGCATTGGAAGCGCTGGGATTGCTTCTGGTTACGCGCGCGGTATTTGTGACACTGACTCATATCGGGCCGTTCCCTGAGCATGTGGCGATCACATACAATTTCTTGGGATTTTTCAGCGCCGGCGGGGACTTGTTCTTCTCCGGCCACACATCGATGCCGTTCATGATGGCGCTTTGTTTCTGGAAAGATATCCGTCTGCGCGCGATCTTCATCGGCGCTTCAATCTTCTTTGGGGCGGTGGTGCTTATGGGACACTTGCACTATTCCATCGATGTGGCGGCGGCATTCTTCATCACTTACACGGTCTACCACATTGCCACGATCATCTTCAAAAAGCCTTTGAAAGTTTTCGATAACGGCTGGGCGGTTCTAGAACATAACCGTCAAGGTTAGTTTTGGCGGTTTTGTCGCGCGTTTAACCATCATGTTGTACCGAAAATTGTTGAAGCCGATACTTTTCCGTTTTGACCCTGAATTTGTCCACGACCGATTCATCAATTTCGGGGAATTTTTGGGTGATCACGAGATCACGCGCGCCGCAACCAATATGATTTACGGATATAACGGCCGAGACATCGGTAAAACCGTGGACGGGATAAAATATCGTACACCCGTATTGCTGGCCGCCGGTTTTGATTACAATGCGCGTTTGTGCGGAATATTGCCATGCGTCGGATTTGGCGGCGAAGAAGTTGGATCGGTGACTGCGCGGCCGTGTGCCGGCAATCCCAAGCCGCGCCTACAGAGGTTGCCCAAGTCACGCAGCATCGTTGTCAATAAAGGTCTTAAGAACGATGGCGTTGATGTGATAATCGAGCGTTTAAAAGCAGTCCATGCGACAGCCGCCTCGGCCTCCGAGCGGGCGACAGGTGTCGAACGAAGCGAAGCCGGATGCGAGACATTTCGTTGCGGCGGGAAGGGGGAGGCTGGGTTTGTAGTGGGAATATCGATAGCGCGCACGAACGACGAAAAATCCGCGACAGTTGAAACCGGCGTCGAAGATTACGCCTATTCATTCAGGCGACTAAACGAGGAAAATGTCGGCGACTATTACACCATCAACATTTCGTGCCCGAACGCCTTTGGTGGCGAGGCGTTCGCCACGCCGGAACTACTCGATAAATTGTTGGCTCGACTGAAGCAAATACCTTGCAACAAACCCGTCTATGTCAAAATGCCGATAAATTTGGCCTGGGACCAATTCAAGGCCTTGCTCGATATCATCGACATGTACGGGCTCAACGGCGTCGTTATCGGCAACCTGAATAAAGATTACGGCTCGCTCGATGTCGGCGGGGAAGCGCCGCCGGAATATCAAGGCGGCCTTTCCGGCAAGCCGTGCGCCAAGTTGTCCGACGAATTGATCCGGAAGACGCGGCAAACTTACGGCAAGCGGTTCACTATTATAGGAGCCGGCGGCGTTATGTCGCCAGAAGATGCCGCGGCAAAATTCAAGGCCGGAGCGGATTTGCTGCAGCTCATTACGGGGATGATTTTTGGCGGTCCTGGATTGATAAAAAATATTTTACAGAAGTCTGACATCAATATGTTATGAATATTTTGTCAGGATTCAAATATAATTTGATTAAAAATGGGCAAGGATCCCCTGTTGGAATCCTCGCCCAAGCCTGCATCCGGAGCTACAACGAGCAACCGGACGCAAGGCGTTTTTCTTAATCCAGTAGTTCATGTTCATACCATATATTATGATATAATAGATGCAATTAAAAAACAAGGGAAAGTTTTAACAATTTATTTTCAAATATCATGAAAAAAATACGCGTAGCAATCAACGGTTTCGGCAGGATAGGCAGGGCTTTCCTGAAAGTGGCCAGAGAGAGGCAAGAATTGGAAGTGGTGGCGGTCAATGACTTGGGCAAGATCGACAATTTCGCTTATCTCTTGAAATATGACACGGCATACGGCGTGAGTCCGTTCGAGGTTTCCGTGAATGAAAAAAACAATTCAATGGTCGTAGATGGCCAGGAAGTGTTATTCTTGAGCGAGAAGGATCCGACCAAACTGCCGTGGAAGAAATTGGACATTGATGTCGTCGTGGAATCGACAGGACTATTCACTTCCGCCGAAAAATCTCAGGTGCATCTCGATGCCGGAGCCAAGAGGGTAGTCATATCGGCTCCGATCAATGATGCGCCGGATGCGGCCCTAAAAGGGGAGACTATTCTCATGGCTATGAATGAAGACAAGCTCGAATCATGCAAGGTTTCTTCCAACGCTTCTTGTACGACAAACGCATCAAGCCCGATCATCGCCATCATGGATGAGACTATAGGCATAGAGAAGGCCATTCTGAATACTGTTCACGCCTATACGGCCTCCCAGGCCTTGGTTGATGGTCCTTCCAAGAAGGATCTGCGTGAAGGCCGCGCCGCGGCCATGAATATGGTGCCTTCCTCCACGGGCGCCGCCATCGCCGTGACCAAAGTCGCCACCCAGCTGAGTGGGAAGTTCGACGGCATTTCCATCAGGGTTCCGGTTGTTACGGGTTCCATAGCGGATGTGACATTCATCGCCAAGCGCAACACCACCGTGGAGGAGGTTAATTCCATTCTCAAGAAAGCGGCCGCCGAGCCCAGGTGGAACGGCATATTCACTGTCACCGAAGAGCCCTTGGTCTCTCACGACATCGTCGGCAATCGCCACGCCTCCATTGCCGACCTGGAGATGACGAGAGTTGTCGACGGCAACTTGGTCAAAGTGCTGGGGTGGTATGATAACGAAATGGGGTATACCCATACCCTTGTGCGCCATGTGATCGCTGCAGGAAGACTCATATAAAAAGGCTGAAAATCTAATCATTTAACATCAAAGTCCTGTTGAACACAGGGCTTTTTTGTTGCCCTGGAAAGCTTGCCGCAAAGGTCGAAATTTATCAGCCAAGCAATTCATTGTCCCTTATGGGATAGGCCGAATCTAGACGGCCAGATGCAACCGATGAAAAAGCTAAAAACATCGCGGGCGATCACTTACAGGAGATATGGCATACCTGCCATCATCTTGGAAGGAAAATGGCTCGCGGAAAATATAGTGGTCTGGGAAATTTAGACAGCTCTCTGAGATCAGAGGTGGTAAAATACCACCATGAAAAAACAATTCTCACCAGATTACAAAGCCAAGGTCGCACTTGAGGCCTTAAAGGGCATGAAGTCGCCCACAGAAATCGCCGGCACCTACGGGGTGCACACGACCCAGATCGGATTCTGGAAGCGTCGACTCCTCGAAGGTGCGTCCTCGCTCTTCAGTGGCAAGATGAAGAAGGAATTCGAGGACAGGGACAAGCTCATCGAGGAGCTTTACAAGGTAATCGGCCAACGCGACACGGAGCTGGAATGGATGAAAAAAAATATGCAGAGACTGGGAACATGAGACGCGTCTGAATTTAGTCGTTCCTTCACAATCAAATATGAGCATCACCAGGCAGACAGGGCTTCTCGGAATCTCCAGGGCCAGCTTCTACTACGAGCCAAGGGTGAACGAAGCCGACATCGCAATTATGAAGGCAATCGACGAAATCTTTACCAAGCGCCCCTTCTACGGCTCCCGCCGCATCCGGCATGATCTTGGAAAGAAATACGACGTTACGATTGGCCGCGACCATGTGCGCCGGCTGATGAGCCTCATGGGTTTGGAGGCGATCTACCCAAAAACGAAGAAAACAAGCGTTAAAAACCCAAACCACAAACTCTACCCGTACCTTCTGCGGCATATCGGTCCCGAGCACCCGAACCACATCTGGGGCAGTGACATCACCTACATTCGACTGGCTCATGGCTTCTGTTACCTGTATGCCATCCTCGACTGGTGGAGCAGATATGTCGTCGGCTGGGCGCTGTCGCATACCATGGAATCTGACTTCTGCGTCGGGGCAATGAGAACGGCGATTGAAACGTATGGTGCGCCGGAAATCTCCAACACGGACCAGGGCAGCCAATTCACCGGCGATGATTTCACCGGATTGCTCGCTGGAAACGGCGTGAAGATATCCATGGACGGCAGAGGCCGGTGCATGGACAACATCTTTACGGAAAGGTTGTGGAGATCAGTGAAGTATGAGGACGTGTACATCAAGTCGTATGAAAATATTGAGGATGCAAGATTGAATCTCGCCGCCTACTTCGACTTCTACAATTCGGAGCGGCCACACAAATCGCTGAGTATGGAAACGCCGAAAACTGTTTACGAGGAAGGGACTATCTATGACATTTTTCGACCCTTAGGAGATATCGTCGAAGCAGCGAATAAGGCCGGTTTTAAGTTAACAAAGAGCATCGATATGCATGGAAGCAAACCCATAACCGTATTTCGGCTATTGATTTTCAGGAAGGAGAAGAGTCTTGTATAATTAAAAATATTGAAGTAGATTGATGTAGCGTCGTTGCTGACTAAGGTCAGATAATTGACAAATTATATGGTATTTTGCTATGATAGCAAACGCGCACAAAGCATGAATATTGCGCCCCAATCAAAAAAGCTGTCGACCGGTACCGTGACGGAAGCGTTGCCGGATACTTTGTTTCGAGTCGAATTTGATCAGAGCAAAGAAGATGGCTCCAAGGAAACCGTGCTGGCTTACTTGGCCGGCAAAATGAGGATGCATCGTATTAGAGTGCTCGTTGGCGATCATGTGGAATTGGAACAGGACCAATATGGCGGTAAAGCCAGAATTACGCGCAGAATATAAGTGTAAATTTAAGCAACATTTTAAATGAAGGTCAAAGCTTCGGTAAAAAAGATATGCGCCAAATGCAAAATGGTCCGCAGGGGCGGATATTTGTATGTAATATGCAAAGCCAATCCTAGGCATAAGCAGAGACAGGGATAAAGATCTGATTTAAGATTTACGAATAAAAACAACAATGAGAATACTGGGAATAACATTGCCTGAAAATAAAAGAATGGAAATCGCGCTGACAGCTATTTACGGTGTTGGCCGATCGAGGGCAAAACACATTTTATTGAAGACCAAAGTCAATCCGGGGATCAAACCGGGACAGTTGTCGGTCGAGAAAGAAAATGAGGTTCGCAAGCTTGTGGAAAGTTACAAGATCGAAGGCGACCTTAAGAGGGAGGTTGGTGGAAACATCAAGAGATTGAAAGATATCAAGGCGTATCGCGGCGTCAGACATGCCAGGCATTTGCCAACCAGGGGACAAAGGACCAAGACCAATTCGAGGACAGTCAGAGGTAATGTTAGAAAGACAATGGGTTCAGGCAAGAGGAAAGAGGAAAAAACATAATTAAATAGCAAGCAAAACAATAAAAACCATGGGAAAAAAGAGGTTAGTCATGAACAGCGCGGGTGAAAATTCGGAAACAAAGCCGAAGGCTGCTTCCGGTTCGGTAAAAAAGAGGATTGAAGCCGGCATTTTATTCGTGCAATCGACTTACAACAATACCAAATTACTGCTTGCCGATAAGAACGGCAACGCTCTGGCATGGGGTTCGAGCGGCGCGGCAGGATTTAGAGGCGCCAAAAAAGGCACGCCGTTTGCCGCGGCGAAGGTTGGCGAAAATTTGGCAGTCAAAGCTCAAGTTCTAGGACTGAAAGAAATCGATGTGGTTATAAAAGGTGTCGGTTCTGGTCGCGAATCCGCTGTGCGAGGATTTATAGGCAAAGGATTTATAGTCAATTCCATAAAAGATGAAACTCCGGTACCGCACAATGGCCCGACACCGAAGAAGCCGCGGCGTGTTTAACATTGATGAGTGATATTTTTATAATGCGTAGCATATTCTTTATAGATTAATTTATTAAAAACCATGCAAATAGGACCAAGATACAAAAAGGCAAGATATCTCGGAGCACCGATTTTCCGAAAAACACAGACACAAAAGTTTGCTTTCCGTTCGCAGAAAAAAAATAAGAACAAAAAGCGCGGTCGCCGCGGCGGCAAAAGCGAATATGGCAGGCAGATGCTAGAAATGCAAAAAGCGCGTTTCAATTACGGCGTATCCAGCGGCCAATTCGGCAATTATGTGAAAAAGGCTTTAGTTACAAAAGGAGATAATGCCAAGAATCTGTTGGGCGCACTAGAGGGTCGTTTGGACAACACTATTCTAAGGGCTGGTTTCGCTCCAACTAGAGCCGCGGCTAGGCAATTGGCTGCACATGGACATTTCAGAATTAATGGCATATCTGTGTCGATACCGTCTTTTAAAGTTAAGGTTGGGGACAAAATAACTATTCGCGCCGGCAGTATGAACAAAGCTGTCTTTTCCAAACTCGAGGAAGAGTTGAAGAATACCCAATGGCCATCGTGGCTGAAGGTCGATCTCGAAAAGAAAGAAGTTGAAATTGTCGGTGAACCGGGCGTGGCCGATCAATCCGAGCTGCTTTTTGACATTAGATCGGTGCTAGAGTTCTACACACGCTAGACAAGTATTATTTTTTGTGCAATATTAAAAGCCTATTTTTATAATTAAAACAAATCACATGAATCACGAAATCGTTTTACCGTCTCAACCCAAGGTCATCCGTGAAGATAGTCTTTCTGGAGTTTATGAGATAGACGGTCTTTATCCCGGTTACGGCCACACATTGGGTAATTCTTTACGCCGAATAATATTGTCGTCCTTACCGGGCGCGGCTGTTACGCATGTCAAGATAGCCGGTGTAGATCACGAATTTTCAGCCATCAACGGAATCAAGGAAGATGTCATTACTATACTTTTGAATTTGAAGAAATTACGCATCCGGCTCAACACCGATGAGCCGCAAACACTGTCACTCAAAATCAAAGGTGTCAGGCAAGTTTCCGCCAAGGATATTGATGCGCCCGGCCAGGCGGAAGTGCTCAATCCAGAATTGCACATAGCGTCACTTACGGACAAAAACGCCGAAATTAACCTGGAAATGACTGTGGAAAAAGGTTTAGGTTTTGTTCAAAAAGAAGCATCACCGAAAGATCGTGTCGAAATAGGCGCAATCGCCTTGGATGCAGCTTTCACGCCAATCCGCAGAGCAAACTACGAGGTGGAAAATATGCGTGTGGGCGACAGGACCGATTTCAATCGCTTGCGTATTATGGTAGAAACCGACGGTACTTTGAGCCCGCGCGAAGCCATAGAAAAGTCCATAACGCTCATGATAGAGCAACTGAAAGCCATTGTAGGTTTCAAGGAAATAAGTGAAGAAAATATTATTAAGAAGGAAGATGAGGAAGTTGGCGATACCGATAAGTCCAAAAAGGCAGAATTGGATGCGGAACTGATGAAAACACGCATCGATACTTTCGGGTTGTCTTCACGGACAACAAAAGCGCTTGCCAATGCCAATATCCGCACATTAGGCGGCTTGGCGCGTAAAAAGGAGGCTGATCTTATGGATGTGGATGGATTGGGAGCAAAAGGTATGCAGGAAATAAAGAAATTATTGGCACAATATGGGATATCGCTGAGGCAATAAACATTTATTATTATCACAAAATCCGTGGTCCAGCATTCGCGGTGGTGATAAATTACAAAAAATGAGACACTCAAATAACACACGGAAATTCGGCCGAGAAAAGAACCAACGCCATGCTCTACTGCGATCTTTGGCGCGCAACCTGATACGCGATAACCGGATAAAGACGACTTTGGCGAAAGCCAAAGAATTGCGTCCGTTCGTGGAGAAAATGGTGACCAAAGCGAAATCAAATACGGTGGCGTCGCGGCGATTGCTGTTATCAAGATTGCAAGGGGCACCGGAGATCAAGAAATTGTTCGATACCGTAGCGCCGAAATACGAGAAGCGTGCCGGCGGCTATATACGCATCATCAAATTGCCGAACAGGGATTTGGATAACGCTCCAATGGCAATAATTGAATTTGTTTAAAGATATGAATATACGAATATGAAATACACCATTGACGCACAAGGTAAAAAGATCGGCAGGATCGCGAGCGAAGCGGCCAAGGCGCTGCTCGGCAAAAATTCCACGAGTTTTGCCAAGAATAAAGTTGCGGATATCAATGTCGAGATCATAAACGCCGGCAAAACAGAAATGACTGCCAAGAAGAAAAAAAGCGAAATTTATGTGACTTATACTGGCCACCGCGGCGGATTGGACAAAGAGACTTTGGCGGAATTGATCGTGCGGCGCGGCATGAGCGAAGTCTATTCTCGGGCAATCCGAAAGATGTTACCGAATAATAAATTGCGTAATGAGAGGATGAAGAGATTGATTATCAAAGAATAACGCACCATCGACACAAAATGCCAAGCAAAACATCAGCCAAATATTATGAAGCGGTGGGCCGGCGCAAAACGGCCATTGCCCGCGTACGCCTATTCCCGGAATCGAAGACGGCTTATGAAATAAACCAAAAATCACTGGAGACTTACTTCCCGGTCAAGGAAATGCAAATGACCGCCATGGAAGCGATCGAGAAAGCCAAGCCGGTCGAAAAATTTCGGATATCAGTGAAACTTGAAGGCGGCGGTATTGCCGCGCAAGCGGACGCCATGAGGCATGGCATTGCCAGGGCGTTGATAATTTATGACGCGGAATTGCGCGGCAAGGTCAAGAAGCTCGGTTTCCTGAAGAGAGATCCGAGGGCCAAGGAACGCAGAAAGTTCGGCTTGAAAAAAGCCAGAAAGAGTCCACAGTGGTCAAAACGCTAGACGAATAACCAATAAGCAGACAAATTTTCAACTTTGGTTAGTGGAATTTGAAATTTGTTTGATTATTGTATCTTGGTTATTTTATAATAAAACACATGAAAGACGACCGGATAAAAATCGAATCGGATGAAAACCTCGATGATTCCGTAATCGCCGAAGAGAACGCGGCCGAAACCATCAAGAAGCTCCGCGAGAAATTGAAAGTTTGCGAGACGGAAAAACAAGAATATCTGACCGGCTGGCAACGCGCCAAGGCGGATCTCGTGAATGCCCGCAAACGCGACGAAGCGGACCGTATCGAGTTTTCCAAGTTCGCCAACGAACAATTGATACACGAAATCATTCCCGTACTGGAACACTACGAGACGGCCAAAAGCCATAAGGATTCATGGGAAAAAGTCGACAAGAATTGGCGCGTGGGCGTTGAGTCGATCTTCAACCAGCTCAAGAAAGCGCTTGGCGAGGCGGGGTTGAAAGAAATAGACCCGGCCATCGGCTCCGGATTTGACCACGGCGAGCACGAATCGGTCGGCTCCATTCCGGTCGATGATAAAAAACTGGACCATTGCGTGATGGAGGTGGCGCAAAAAGGCTATTCCTTGAATGGGAAGCTCTTGCGCCCGGCCAAAGTAAAAGTTGGGGAATTCAATCTGTAAATATGAAGATCGGACATGCGCCACTCGAGCCTTGAATTTGAAGGTGGAAGTGTTATTATTAGCTTGTGACTAACGAGCAGAAACAACAAATTGTCGACATTATGCGTAAAAATAGCGCTATTGCCGGATACCTCTTCGGTTCTCTTGCGCGCGGCACCGCCGGACCTTTAAGCGACATAGATTTAGCTGTAATTTTCCCGATGAATATGCCCAGAGAAGTTCAAGAGAGTCGAGTCGAGTATATTAGAGAAAGTTTAGAGAAGACATACGGCATAGACAAAGTCGATGTGGTTAATCTCGACACCATGGCTAATCCTTTCATAAGATATACGGCGATGTTCAATGACGGTGTCTTGTTATTCAATGACGATAAAGTGCTGACGAATATGATTGCATTCCGCGCAATGCGTGAATACGAAGATACTTCAATAATAAGGCGGAACCAACGCAATGCTCTGAAACACTTATTCGCGCATCAATAAAAACCATGTTCAACGCCGACACAGTCAAAGACAAGCTTTTCAGATTAAAACAAAACAGCGACTTTATCGATGATTTGATGAAAAACAGAGAAAGCGAGCTTCGCAAAGATCGGCCGCTGTATAACGGGCTGGAGCATCTTTTACAGATCAGCATAGAAATAATAATCGACATTGGCTCGCATTTATTGGCGGAAGGCTCGCACGACACCCCGTCAACTTACGAACAAGTTATTCTAGCGCTTGGAGAATACGGCATTGTGAATGAAAAATTTGCCAAGGCACAAGCGGACATGGCAAGATTCCGCAACCTATTGGTCCACGACTACGACAAGACAAATCCTGAACGAGTCATGGAATATGCGCAAAAAGCTCCCGAAATATTCCGCACTTTCGGAAAAGCTTTCGTAGATTATATGGAGAAAAACAGTGAACCAAAAAAGAAACTGTAGTCGTAAAATAATCACATGTTAACCCCTTATCGCCCGCAATTTATCGAGAAAATCATTTATGACGACTTCGGCCACCAATTCCGGGTGATTTTCGCGGTCTCTTATATCAATGGGGAAGTCAAAGGACGGATTGTTTCCGCCGAGCCGATCGCGCTTATCCGAGGCTCTGTCTCTGCGCGCGAATCTTTCACATGCCTGCAATGCGCCACGCTCGCAGGCCGCGCGCCCATCGAATCGCATCTCATAAATCGTAAATCTTTCGTCTCGCCCTATTTCTCCATGGAATTTCTCATAAACAGCCAACCGACTCGCGCGCCCGCTTTTCGATAAACCGCGCGATGTATATCAAGGTCAGAGTCAAGCCAAACTCGCGCGAAGAATCGGTGATCAAAGAAAGCAGTGATCACTTTATTATTAGTGTCCGAGAAAAAGCGGAGAGAAATCAGGCAAATCATCGGGTCATTGAAATCCTTAGGAGCATGTATCCAAACCGGTCTGTGATGATCATTCATGGACACACTAGTCCGAGCAAGTTGGTGGCGGTGGATTGAAATTGGAGGTAAAAAGAAAAGGCCAGCGATGTTTTCAGTCATGACCGCGCTGTCTACTGAAAGACCGGCAGATAGAATTTGCTCCTTCGTAAGTCCATACGCCAATGCAATGGCCATGACTTTCTTGCGAGGACATTTTCGATGATTGTTTTCCATTCTGCACAAGACCGTTCTGTCAACACCGGTCTCATCGGAAATCTGTTTGATCGTCTTGCCGATTAACTGTCGAGCGTGTTTCAGAAGTTCTCCAAGTTGTGTGTTCATACCTGTTTTGTCTGCATATTTAATAGCATATCAGTAAATAATTGTCAATATTATGTCAAAAATCATCGGAATCGACCTTGGTACGACTTTCTCGGCAGTAGCCGTGATGGAAGCCGGTACACCAAAGGTATTAGAGAACGCAGAGGGTCAGCGCACGACTCCTTCAATAGTTGCGCAATCGAAGACGGGCGAAAGGCTTGTAGGCCTGCTTGCGAAAAGGCAAGCGGTAACGAACCCGAAGAACACCATCTTCCAAATCAAGCGCTTCATGGGCCACAGTTACGACGATCCCGGAGTGCAGAAAGACATCAAAAATGTGCCTTTCGAGACCAGGAAGTCGTCAACCGGCGGCATCGAGGTCAACATGAACGGCAAATGGATGCGGCCCGAGGAAGTATCGGCCATGATCTTGCAAAAGCTCAAGAATGACGCCGAGGCCAGATTGGGAGAAAAGATAACGGAAGCCGTCATCACCGTGCCGGCGTACTTCAACGACTCTCAGCGCCAAGCGACCAAAGACGCCGGGCAGATCGCCGGACTGGATGTCAAAAGAATAATCAACGAGCCCACGGCGGCCGCATTGGCTTACGGGTTTAACAAGAAAAAGAATGAAAAAATAGCGGTATTCGACTTTGGTGGCGGCACATTCGACATATCAGTCCTTGAAGTGGGTGACGATGTCATCGAGGTCAAATCGACCGACGGCGATTCGCACCTAGGCGGCCGCGACATAGACGCCAAGATAGTCAATTGGCTCGCTGATACATTCATGAAAGAAAATGCCATAGACCTGAAGAAGGATCCGTTGGCATTGCAGAGGCTGGATGAAGCGGCGGAGAAAGCCAAGATCGAATTGTCTACGGCTATGCAGACCGAGATAAATATCCCGTTCATCACCAGCGGCGCTGATGGCCCGAAACACTTGCTGGTCACCATGACGCGCGCCAAACTGGAGGAGATCACCCAGGAATTCATCGATCGCGCCATGGCTATAACCAAGCGCGCCATGGACGCCTCTCCATTCAAGGTACTGGAAATAAACGAAGTGGTTCTGGTCGGCGGCCAAACGCGCATGCCGGCTCTCCAAAATGCAGTCAAACAGTTCTTCGGCAAAGATCCTCACATGGGCGTGAATCCCGACGAGGTGGTTGCGGTGGGCGCCGCCATTCAAGGCGGAATATTGGGCGGTGATGTCAAGGATGTTTTGCTCCTCGATGTCATTCCGCTCTCTCTCGGTATCGAAACATTGGGCGGCGTGGCGACAAAACTGATAGAAAAGAATACCACCGTGCCTACCCAACGCTCCCAGGTATTCTCCACCGCCGCAGACAATCAATCTTCGGTGGAGATACACATCGTCCAAGGCGAGCGCGCTTTGGCGGCGGACAATAAATCACTGGGCAGATTTATCCTGGACGGCATCCCGCCCGCCCCGCGCGGTATGCCGCAAGTGGAAGTTTCGTTCGACATTGACGCCAACGGCATATTGAATGTGACCGCCAAGGACAAGGCAACCGGCAAGGCCAACAGCATCAAGATCACCGCTTCCTCGGGACTTTCCAAAGAAGAGGTCGAGAAGATGAAACAGGAGGCGGCGGCCCACGAAGCGGAAGACAAACAAAAGCGGGAGGCGATCGAAGCCAAGAATATTGCCGAGCAGCTGGTTTATTCTTCGGAAAAGGCGCTGAAAGACGCCGGTGACAAAGTGCCGGCGGAATTGCGCAAGTCCATCGAAGATAAAATTTCCGACTTGAAGCGCGCCAAGGACGCGGCCGCGCCCGACTTGAATGCGATCAAGAGCGCCACGGAAGCGCTGAGCGCGGAGATTCAGAAAGTGGGGCAGTATCTGAACCAGAATGACAAAGGCCAAAATCCAAATGTCAATTCAAATCCAAATGGTCAAAACGGCGGTGATCAGGGGGGAGAGGGGAATGTGAAGGATGCCGAATATAAAGAGAAAAAGTAGATTAACAAAAAACTCCAGGCCCCGAACCCGAGCAAAGCGAGGGTGAGGGGCAGAGTTCAAGGAGAAGAAGTAAGAAAGCGTGCTTATGGTAGGGTGAAAGGAACGGTCACCATAAAACTTAAGAAAGAATTAATATGAAAGACTACTACAAAATTCTGGGGGTGGACAAAAGCGCCTCCAAGGACGATGTCAAAAAGGCGTTCAGGAAGTTGGCGCACGAGAATCATCCGGACAAGAACAAGGGCAATCCGGAGGCAGAAAAGCGCTTCAAGGAGGCGAGCGAGGCGTATTCGGTGCTGTCGGATGACAACAAGCGCAAGCAGTATGACATGTTCGGCTCTGCTGGTCATGGATTCAACCCGAATGCCGGCGCCGCCGGACAAGGATTCGGCGGATTTGATTTCGGCCACGGTTTCCAAGGATTCTCAACCCAAGGCACGAACGGACAAGGATTTCATTTTGATTTCTCTAATTTTACCGGCGGCCAGGGCGTGGAATTCGACTTGGGCGACATATTCGGCGAATTTTTCGGCGGCAGGAAACATGCCAGAAGAGGCAAGAACATAACCGTGGACATGGAAATTTCATTCAAGGAATCTGTATTCGGCGTTGAAAAAGAGGTCGTCGTCGGGGGTAGGAAGGAAAGGCTGCTGGTCAAGATCCCGCCCGGCATAGAGAACGGCCAAGGTCTGCGAATCGCAGGCAAAGGCGAGCCTTCGAACGACCAAAATGGAATACCCGGCGACCTAGTAGTCAGAATCTGGGTAAAAGAGCACCCGAGTATCAGGAAGGAAGGATTCCATCTAGTCATGAATCTGAATGTGAGATTGTCCACGGCGCTTCTGGGCGGCACTATCGAGATAGAGACTCTCGACGGCAACATTGAACTCAAGATCCCCCAAGGCACTACCCACGGCGAAATTCTTCGCCTGAAAGGCAAGGGCGTGCCATACGGCAATAAACGCGGCGATCTCCTTATTGTCACACATGTGAATATGCCCAAGAAGTTGAGCAGGCAGGCGCAAGAATTGATTGAAAGGTTGAAAGGGGAAGGGTTGTGATATAATTGTATTATGAAAAAAATCTTACTTTCCGGAGTAAAACCAACTGGCAGGCCGCATATCGGCAATTATTTTGGCGCCATGAGACAGTTCGTACAGCTACTTAATTCCGGCGACTATGAATGTTACTTCTTCATCGCCGACTATCATGCCTTGAATTTGATCCAAAACGCCGAGGAGATGAAAAGAAATACTCTCGATCTGGCGATCGATTACCTCGCGATCGGACTAGACCCAAATAAGGCTACGCTTTTCAAACAATCTGATATATCGGCTCATACTGAGCTCGCATGGATTTTTGACACTATTGTGACCGTGCCATATTTGCAGAGAGCCCATGCTTACAAAGATGCCGTAGCCAAGAATAAAGAGATAAATGTAGGCACATTCAATTATCCGGTACTCATGGCCGCCGACATATTACTATATGATGCCGATGTTGTACCCGTCGGCCAGGATCAAAAGCAACATGTCGAGTATGCACGCGATATTGCGCAAAAATTCAACAACACATTTTGCAATGGTAACGAATGCGACCAAGGCGGTGTCTTCAAATTGCCCGAACCTCTTATCATGGAAGATGTGGCTACCGTACCAGGAATTGATGGCAGAAAAATGTCAAAAAGCTACGGCAATACCATAGAATTATTCGCTAGTCGCGCAGATATTGAGAAAGCGGTTATGAGCATTGTGACGGATTCAGACTCGGAGATTCCGAAGAATGTTTATGCCATTCACAAATTATTCAAATCGGAGTCCGAATTGAAGCCGCTTTATGAAGCAAATAAAGGTAAATACAAAGTTTTGAAAGAGGCTCTGATTGAAGATATTGGTGTGTTTATCAAACCTCTCCGAGAAAAGCGCGCTGAATTGGCGAAAGACGAAAATGCCGTGCTGAAAGTATTAGCCGACGGAGCGGATAAAGCGAAGATAAAAGCGGATGCGAAGTTATCTTTGGCGAAAAAAGCGATTGGTGTGCAGGTGAATTAAATATGCCATTCACGGTAAAAACCATAAGCTTCGAAGGTCCCCTTGATTTATTGCTCGAGCTAATCGAAAAGCGCAAACTTTTCATCAACGACATTTCGCTTGCAAAAGTCACCGACGATTTCATCGCGCACATAAAGCAATATGAAAACTTGCCGATGGGCGAATCCGCGCATTTCATTCTGGTTGCATCTACCCTATTGCTTATCAAGTCAAAGTCATTGTTACCAGAATTGAATCTGACCCAAGAAGAACAAAGCGACATCCATGATCTGGAGACAAGGCTCAAAATATTCAAGCGCATCAAAGAAGCCGGCAAACACATAGAACGGATGTTCGGCGCCGAGATCATCTTTCAACAGTCGCAATCTCGGTCGATGGAGCCAGTATTCGTGCCAAACCAGGAATTTACCTTGGAAAAAGCTTTGCATACGCTCAAAGATTTGCTCGATCGTTTGCCGAAGAAAGAAACTTTGCCGCAAACCGTAGTAAAGAAAGTCATCAGTCTCGAGGAAATGGTAGACACGCTCTCCGAACGCATCAATAAACGTCTCCGCATGAGCTTCAAGGACTTTGCCGGCGAGCACAAAGGCGATCGCGTCAATATCATCGTCAGTTTTTTGGCCATGCTTGAATTGGTAAAAAACGGCATTTTGCGTGTTACTCAAGAAAAAGCTTTTGATGACATCCAAATGGAAACCAAAGAAGTCAGCGTGCCTACTTATTGATATCGGCGGCGCGGTACCATAGGTTAATATTTTTGTTATAATAACTGAATGGAACTTGTGCAAAAGATCGAAGCCGTGTTGTTTTGGAAAGCCGAACCGGTCGCCGTGAAGAAATTGGCGCAACTGCTAGGCGTCAATGTTGAAGCCGCCAAAAACGGCCTTGCTGAACTGAAAAGCCAACTGAAGGGCAGGGGACTTTCGCTGGTAGAAACCGACGATGAAGTTGTGCTCGGTACTTCCAAAGAACTGTCGTCGCTCATAGAACAGCTGGCCAAAGACGAACTCTCGCGCGACTTAGGCAAAGCCGGGCTCGAGACCTTGTCAATAATCTTATACCAAGGCCCGATCAGCCGCGTCGAGATAGACTACATTCGCGGCGTCAATTCGCAATTTATCTTGCGCGCTCTCTTGATCCGAGGATTGGCCGAAAGAGTCGAAAACCCCGAAGACCAGCGAAGCTTTTTGTACAAGCCGACTCTGGAATTATTGGCTTATCTCGGCGTTTCTAAAATAGACGAGCTGCCGGAATTCGAACAGGTGAAAAAAGATATAAATGGCTTCAAACTCGCTCAAAATTGATCGGTTTTTTCTGGCCTCCGTCGCCGTACTGACACTGGCCGGCTTCGTAATATTCTTGTCAGCTTCGCTCGGCCTATTGGCGCAGAATGGCGCTAGTTTCGGCACGATCGCAATGAAACAAGCTGTCAGCTTGCTAATTGGCGCGGCCGCTTTTTTCATTTTGTCGCGCGTCAAGTATTCATTTTGGCGCAAGACAGCTTTTTTTGTATTGTCATTGGCGATTGTATTGAATTTGTTGCTGTTCATACCGAAGCTTTCGCTGTATCACGGCGGCGCGTCACGGTGGATCAATCTCGGCTTTTTGACTTTTCAGCCGTCGGAATTCTTGAAGATTGCTTTCATCATATATGTGGCTGCGTGGCTACAACATGTCAAAGAAAAGGTTAAAACTCTAAAATTCGGACTCGTACCTTTCGTCGTACTCGTGGCGGTGTTGAGCATATTGCTGCTGATCCAGTCCGACACTGATACGCTGGTTATCATCAGCTTCACGGGATTGGTGATGTTCTTGATAGCCGGACTGCCGATGAAGCATATGTTTCTGGCCGGTGCGTTACTTGTCATTTTGGTAGCGGGCGTTATCGTATTTCGGCCATACGCACTAGAGAGAGTCAAAGTGTTTTTTGACCGCGGCAGTGATACGCAAGGCGCGGGGTATCAGATAAACCAGTCGCTGATCGCGATCGGATCTGGTCGATTTGTTGGTCGCGGCTTCGGACAGAGCATACAGAAATTCGGTTACTTGCCTCAACCGACCGACGATTCGATCTTCGCGGTCGCGGCCGAAGAATTCGGCTTTGTCGGCGGTATTTTCTTGCTGGCATTGTATCTGTTCTTCTCGATTGCTTCGTTTCGTATAGGCGCACGCGCACCTGATACCTTCGGCGGAATGCTGGCTGTAGGTATCGGTGTACTTATAGTCACGGAATCATTTCTAAACATGGGCGCCATGCTCGGTCTTGTCCCGCTCTCCGGAGTACCACTCCTGTTTATTTCTCACGGCGGCACAGCCCTTATCATTACACTCGCCGCCGCCGGTATTGTCGCAAATGTCTCAAAATATTCTAGTAATTGAATGCGGACTGATATTTTGTCAACCTTGACCGGGTAATATATAATGATTGCATGAAAATCCTATTTACCGGCGGGGGCACGGGCGGACATTTTTACCCAATCGTCGCGGTGGCACAGGCTGTTATGGAGAAAGCTAAAGAACGTAAAATCCTGCGGCCATTGCTCTATTACGCCGCGCCGAGTAAATACAATCCCAGGGCATTGTTCGACAATGAATTGGAGTACATCAATATTCCGGCAGGAAAGATACGGCGTTATTTTTCTGTCCTGAACATAACCGATGGCATGAAAACCGTCGCCGGGTGCCTTACCGCGCTACTGAAGATATATTCGCTTTTTCCGGATGTCATATTCGGTAAAGGCGGCTATGCAAGCTTTCCGACTTTATTCGCCGCAAAAACACTCGGGATTCCGGTAGTTATTCACGAATCCGATTCAAAACCAGGCAAAGTGAATGCTTGGGCCGGAAAATTCGCGCGCAAAATTGCTTTGTCATATCCCGACGCGGCGCAATATTTCAAGGTCGATAAGGAGAAGATCGCTTATACCGGCAATCCTATCAGAAAAGAGGTTGCTGTGCCGCTTTCTAACGGCGCCAGGGAATTCCTGGGACTTGAAGAAAATACGCCGGTAGTGCTCATCCTGGGCGGTTCGCAAGGCGCTCAAGCCATCAACGACGCTATTTTGGAGGCATTACCTGAGCTGCTCAATAAATTTCAAATCATACATCAGACCGGCAAAGCAAATTTGGAAGAAATAAAACAGACAACATCAGTCATATTGAAAGGCCATAAAAATGCGAATAGATACCACCCATTTGATTATCTGAATGAACTTGCGCTTCGAATGTCTGCCGGCACTGCAAATATAGTGGTGTCGAGAGCTGGCTCGACTATATTTGAAATAGCATCTTGGGGCATACCGTCAATCATTATCCCGCTGCCTGATTCGATAAGCCATGACCAGACTATGAACGCTTTTGCTTACTCCAGGACTGGTGCAGCTTCGATTATCGAACAAGACAATCTGAGCGCGCATATTTTGATCGAGGAAATTAATCGCATTTATGATTCGCCGGCAATAACATATACGATGAAAGAACGCGCGAGGGCGTTCGCAAGATTGGACAGCGCCAATATCATCGCGGACGCGTTGCTGGATATAGCGTTGGAACACGAAAAGTAATCAGTTCATAGAAAAATTACTTCGATATGCACAGATTTGTTAACAGATTGTCAATATTGCATTGCCAAAGACAATATGTGCTATAATAGTCTCATAACCAAAGTCGAAATTAAAAGCTTTAATTAACAATATTTTAACAACATGCAACCAGAATCAGGTGTCAAGACATGGCAGTGGGTGATTACTGTTATTGTCATTGTCGCCCTTATCGTCATCGGCATATTTGTATTTGGCGGCAAGAAGACAGAGGCGCCGACGACAGAGCCGACAACTGTAGCTACGACCACTATGCAAACCGCCAACGGCGTTATAGTGAGCGACCAATTCCCCGGCAATGTCGTCTACATTTCGTCCGTGCAGGCGGCACAACCAACTTGGATCGTTATTCAAAAAGACAATAATGGCCAACCGGGCGCAATTATTGGTTCGGCCCATGCTGATGCCGGCATTGCTCCCGTCAAAGTTATTCTGACTCAGCCGACCATTGATGGTGGCACTTACTATGCAGTTATGTACACAGACAACGGTAGTGGCAAATTCAGCGCTACGGCCGACCAACCGATCAAAGACGCGAATGGCAATGTTATCATGAAGATTTTCCACGCCACCGTCACGGCCAATGTCGGAGTCAAGGGTTAATATCCGCTCAAGTCCAGAGAATGAAAAACCGGCTTTTGTGGCCGGTTTTTCAGTAACCCATCACACCCAGTATGAGTGGTTACCTTCGTTCTTTCAGGATGCGGCGATTCTGGGTAGCCGCAAAGTCCATCGGTACCAAACCTGTGGGCACAATTTTTTACGGGATTATAAAAGATTTCCGTGATACAATTGAGCCATGGATTCACAAGCCAAAATCTATTCCGGAACAAAAATAGTTACCAGATTCGCGCCATCACCGACGGGATTTTTGCATGTGGGAGGAGCCAGAACAGCTCTTTTCAACTATCTTTTTACGAAGAAGAACGGTGGCAAGATCATTCTGCGCATAGAAGACACCGATGCTGAAAGAAACAAGCCGGAATACGCCGAAGGTATCGTAAAAGCGTTCGATTGGCTTGGAATCAAGTTCAACCAAATTCACAAACAATCGGAGAATTTTCCAGTTCACAGAAAATATCTGGAAAAGCTTATTGCCAACGGCAAAGCGTTTGTATCAAAAGAAGAGCCTAGAGAAGAGGGGCAGAGGAGCGAGGTTATTCGTTTCAAGAATGATAATAAAGACATAATATTCGAAGACCTGATAAAAGGTGAGGTTAAATTTAATACCACCGAACTCGGAGATTTTGTCATAGCAAAGAGCCTGGATGAACCAATATTTCATTTTTCGAATGTCATCGACGACATCAATTCCGGCATAACCCATATCATAAGGGGGGAAGAACATCTTTCCAATACGCCCCGGCAAATCCTCATATGGGAAGCCGTAAGCGAAGCGCCACGACCGTCATATGCTCACATACCGCTTATTCTTTCGGAACAAAAAGAAAAAATTTCGAAAAGAAAACACGGCGAAATAGTTTCTGTTGAATATTACCAAAGAAACGGATATCTTCCCGAAGCCTTTGTCAATTTTCTCGCTTCTCTCGGTTGGAATGCCGGTGATGACAGAGAAATATTCAACCTGCAAGAATTAACCGAAGTTTTCAGTCTGGAAAAAGTGCAAAAAGCCGGTGCCGTATTCAATCAAGACAAACTGAGGTGGTTCAATAGACAGTACCTGATGAGATTAAATGACGAAGAATTTATCGGTAAAGCGAGTAAATTTATGCCTGAATGGCTGCGGGTATCAAATACCGGCGAGCAATTACCGGATTCTCGCTTTCGCGGAAATGACATTAGAGGTAACGGGAATAACATTAAAATAATGCCACTCATAAGGGATAAGATACACGCTTTCGGCGAAATTCCGATGTTATTCGAAACCGGCGGAGAACTGTCATTTGTAAGGGACTTGCCGGATTATGCCAAGGAGACTCTTCTCTGGAAAAAAAATCCCGATCCGAAAACCGCTTTAAGGCACTTAAATGAAATTTCGAAACTGTTGAGCGCCGTCGATGAAAATAAATTCACCACAGATAACATTAAAAGCGCTTTGTGGAGCTATGCAGAAGCCAACGGCAAAGGCGATGTCCTGTGGCCCGTGCGTGTCGCTTTTACCGGACAAGAAAAATCACCCGATCCTTTCGTCTGCGCCTTTATCCTCGGCAAAAATGAATCATTGTCACGCATCCACAAAGCTATTGAAAATTTATCCAATCAGTAATCGTGAAATCATTCTTCGTCCCACATCATGTCATGAGCATTTGTAATATTCGTATCATTCGCATATTTGTATATATTATATTACCCATCAGTTTTTTATCCTCTAGGTTTGCGTACGCGCAGACTACTAATGACCTCCAATCTAAGATCAACCAGCGCAATACCGACATTCAAGCGCTGGAAAAGGAAATTGCCGGCTACCAACGGCAGATTGACGACCTTAGCGGACAAGCTGACACGCTCGCTGCAGCGGTAAAGTCGCTCGATCTAACGCAAAAGAAATTGCAGGCCGATATCAGCGTGACCGAGAATAAAATCGCCGCCAAAACTTACGAGATCGAACAGTTATCGTCGCAAATTTCCGACAAGGAAGGCGCCATAAGCGACGACAGGCGCATCATTGCCAATTCGCTTGCATTGATCAACCAAAAAAGCGATTCGTCAGTAGTCGAGATAATTCTCGGCAGCGATTCGGTGGCTTCGGCCTGGAATTCTCTGGACCAGCTCGGTACAGTTCAAAGTAGCTTGGTCAATCGTATAAATGACTTGCTGGCCGCCAAAACTGATCTGGAAACAAATAAGGTAGCCTCGGAAAAAGCCAAGGCTGATCTGGTCGATTTGAATAGCCAATTGAAAGACCAGAGACAAGTAGTCCTGGGCACGCAGTCGGAGAAAAATCAATTGCTGAAAGAAACCAAGCAATCTGAAACTCAATATAAAAATATCGTGGCGGAGAAGCAGGCCATGCGGGATGCTTACGAAAGGGAAGTACTCCAATACGAATCACAGTTGAAATATACCGTTGACACTTCGAAACTGCCTTCAACTGGAACAGCCATATTGTCATGGCCGCTCGATAATATATTCATTACGCAATATTTCGGCAATACGCCGTTCGCTACAGCCAACAGTCAGATTTACGGCGGCATGGGGCACAATGGGGTTGATTTTCGCGCTTCGATAGGCACGCCTGTCATGGCATCGCTTTCGGGTGTGGTGATCGGTGTGGAAAACACGGACATCGTCCCAGGCTGTTATTCGTTCGGCAAATGGATAATGATCGATCATAAGAACGGCCTGTCAACGCTCTACGCGCACTTGTCGGTGCAATCGGTCAAAAAGGGCGATGTGGTGACGACCGGACAGATAATCGGCTACAGCGGCAATACCGGCTATACTACCGGCCCGCACTTGCATTTTGGTGTATACGCAACACAAGGTGTGCGGATCACGACTTTCGACACCAGCATACACTGCCACGGCGCTATTATTCCGCTTGCCAGCTTTAACGCTTATCTTAATCCACTTTCTTACCTACCGCCTGTGCCGGCGCAGTGATATAATCTAGCCACCAGGAGTTAGGGATTAGCCATTAGTGGATCAGTTGTCAGTGAATAAGCAAAAACATGAAAAATAACAGTATGAATAGGGGAGGACTGGCGAGAACGGTTCTCTTTGTCGTTGCTCTGCTTATCATTCTCGGTTACTTCGGCTTCAACCTGCGCAACATCGTGGCTTCGCCGGTAGTGCACGACAATCTTGTCTATGCCGGCGAACTAGTATCAACCGGTTGGAATAATTATTTGAAAACACCCGTCACATGGACTTGGAACAACTTCTTACGGCCATATGTATGGAATCCGTTCTTTGATACCTTGAAGCGCATGCAAGGCGGCGGCCCGGCGATCACGCCCGACCAAGCGCCGAAGTTGCCGCCGCTTGCAACATCGACACTGGCTAATTAATGTGTACCCAACATATATTGTGCGACATACCATGTCTTCGAATATATAATAGTAAAAGACTCCCCTTTCGGGGAGTCTTTTGATTCTAATAATCCACCTAGATACT
The DNA here is from genome assembly GCA_018971685.1 of Patescibacteria group bacterium. Lineage (GTDB taxonomy): Bacteria > Patescibacteriota > Minisyncoccia > Phycocordibacterales > PALSA-1337 > C7867-002. Next base: position 82,510 of record JAGXAG010000002.1, on the reverse strand, counting down.
AGTCGCTAACAATTTAATCGCTGATTTTTACTTCTTCGCTATATCATTTGTCTGACCCCAACACTTCTCGGATGAATTCCACGGATCGGTTCCGTACCTGCCGTAAAGGTATTCGCCGAAAGCGACATTGCCCTTCACATCATAAATATCGTAACCGAGCTTCTTGGCTTCATCGCCGTTGAAGTGTTCGTTAATTTGCATTACGCCGACATCTTGATTGTTGACCTTGCCGCGAACAACCGTACCGTCGTCGTTGAATTGCTTGAAGCGTGATTCGCACCATGCTATTTCGACTAGGATCGGATGATCGGCATATGCCCTTTTAACATAGTTTTCAATATCTTGCTGGTCAGTCAATCGTACTTGTTCCGTGGTAGTCGCCTGTTCAACGGCCGCTGTCCGGACATTTGCGACACTCGCCGTGCTGGCGATCTGCGCGTTTGCTCCGCCGGCACCGTATAAAGATGACATCAGGAACACCACACCGGTTGTCAATTCAATCATAATTAAAAAACGAGCCTCGTAAGCATGGTGCTCACTCTAGCTCATTTTGTAGCTTTAGTTTAGCACCTTTGGTCTATGAAGTCAAGAGTCTGATGGCCGTAAAATGGCTCTGTAGAGCCATTTTACGCAAGCAAAATATCCTTATTTTAGGCCGTATTTCACCCCTTGCATGAAAAATCGCCCTGTGTTAAGCTGTATTTCATAGGGTTTTTAATTTTTATTTCTTATTTTTAATTTAACTTAAATGGCACACAGGAAAGCTGAAGGATCAACGAAAAACGGTCGCGATTCGAATCCCAAATACCTGGGTGTGAAGATAAATCACGGTCAGGCAGTTTCCGTTGGCCAAATAATCGTTCGGCAACGCGGTACAAATGTGCTTCCTGGCAAAAATGTGGGTATGGGTAAAGACTATACCCTCTTTGCTTTGCGCGGCGGTACCGTTCAATTCGGCACAAAGAGAAAAATTTCTTTCAATAACGATATCGATAGGAAAAAGATCGCTAGTGTGTTGTAGAGACATTATTCGCTATCCCCTTTTACGACAAGTGCGAACTTAACCGTCTTGTCGTGCGCTCTTACTTTAACAGCATGTTCGCCCGTCTCTTTGATGGGGTGATCCAATACTATGAACGACGGGTTGACTTGTATACGAGCTTGCTTCTCCAATTCTTCGGCAATTGTATCTGCATGAATAGCCGCGAATAAGTGACCTTTTTCGTTTGTTTTGCCGGAAACATTCAAAGTCAGACCGTCCAGTCCTTCAATATTCTTTACAAGCAGTTCTTCCCGCATTTTTCTCTCCCCTTCTGCTCTGGCTTTCTCAAGCTCTACCTTCTTGATTACGGCCGGCGTAGCTTCGAGTGCCATCCCTTTCGGAATAAGGAAATTGATCGCGTGGCCAGAATTGACTTCTTTGATATCGAATCGACGACCCAATTTCGGAATGTCTTTTAATAAAATAATTTTCATTGATTATTTGTTCGTTATTTTTCCGCTGTGAGTAATTCAACCGCCTTGTTCATCACCGGATCGTTGCCATTTTTGGTATTTTGATCGGTTATTTCCACCGGATAGTCCGGATCAAGACCATTCTCTGAGAGATTGTGTCCGGAAGGCGTTAACCAGCGGGCAATTGTAACTTTCAAAGATGTATCGGAAGTGATCGGTATCAATTCTTGAACCGAACCTTTGCCGAAGGTCTTTTCTCCAACAAGCTTTGCAACGCCGTTCTCTTCTAAGGCGCCTGCCAGAATTTCCGAAGCGGAAGCCGAACCGTTATCAACTAATATGAGCATATCCAAATTTTTATTGAAGACATTGTAACCTTTACTCTTATAGACCTTAGGCGAACCGTTTTTGCCGAAATCTTCCGTCACCACCGTCTTCCCTGCCGGCAAGAACCATGAAGCCATGTCCCAGGCCGCTTCAAGATAGCCTCCTGGATTACCGCGCAGATCGAGGATAAGCTTGTGGTCGCCGGAAAGTACGAATGAACGCAAGGCGTTGCGGAAAAGGTCTGGTGATTGCGCAGTAAAACTATATAGGCGTATGACATATATGCCGCCGGGCTTTTCACTGGTGTCTATGGTCGGAATATTGATCGTGTCGCGAGTAATGGATTTTACGACCGGTTTCGAAACACCAACGCTTAAGAAAGTGATCTTGACCACACTCCCCTTCGGACCACGAATCAATTTTACCGCTTCGTCGGTGGACATGTTGGTTGTGACCTTGTCATCGATTTTCAATATCAGATCGCCAGCCTTAACGCCGGCTTTGTCAGCCGGGCTCCCCTTGATAGGCGCGATCACCTGTAACTGTTTATCTTTTATGCCTATTTCCATACCTACACCCTCGAAGTCGCCTGAAATATCTTCTTGGAAGACTTTATTCTCGGTCGGCGGAAAAAAAACGGTATAAGGGTCGCCGAATGAAGAAGCTAGGCCTTCTATCGAACCCCAGATTTTTTGTTGCACCGTAGTACTGGCGGCTGCCACATACTTCTGGTCTAGGATCTGCCAAGCCTTCCAATAAGGCGCGAATTGATCGGCAGTAACCTGTGTCAGATCGGTAATATTCGAGCCGGCAATGGATGCCGGTGATTGCCCTTGTCCCACAGACATCCCGATCATAAAAGCGATAACAACGGCGATTGCACCAATCAATATGACGGTTGTTTTATTTTGTTTATTCATTTGCAGTTTATTATTGCATATTCGCATATGACACGGCAAGGCGGCGATAAAATATGTTATATGTTACAATACTGTTATTATGACAAAAACTCATACTTACCGAGGCATTGTATGGATAGATGCGGAGTCGCCAGATGACAATGAAATAGCCGGATTGATAAGGCGGTATGACCTACATCCGCTAGTCGGAGAAGAATTGAAAAGCTCATCTTCGCTCGCCAAGATAGACTTTTACGAAAATTATGCCTTGGTCGTGTTGACCTTGCCTGTACGCGAAAAGAACGGCAATTCACATGAAGTCGTAGACCGAGAAATAGATTTTGTAATCGGTAAAAATTTCTTGATAACTTCGCGATTTAACGCTATTGAACAACTCGAGTATTTTGCCAAGATATTTGAAGCCAATTCTATTTTGGGCAAAGATGAAAAAGTCGAGCATGCCGGGCAACTATTCTATTATATGGTGAAGAGGATATACACCGGCATGTTCAATGATTTAGACAACATACGCGACGCTTTGGTATCCGCCGAGACCAGGATATTCAAAGGTGACGAGCAGAAAATGGTTAGAATTCTTTCAGATCTCAGCCGCGAACTCATAGATTTCAGGCAAACAGCTCGGGCACACCGAGATATTTGGAACGATCTGTTGGCTTATCAGGGCGTGATATTCGACTACGAATTCATGCCTTATATGCGTGACTTGCGCGACGGATTTAACCGTATAAATGAGCTTATCGGAAATTGCCGAGAATTATTGGCGGACTTGCGCGAGACGAATGACTCACTCTTGAATACAAAACAAAATCAAATAATCAAAGTGCTCACTCTTGTCATATTTATTTTCCAGCCGATCGCTTTTATTGCCGCACTGTTCACCATTCCAGCCGCAAATGTGCCGTTCATTCATTCGCCGGTCGGATGGTATTCCATGTTTGCGGTGATGATACTCATAACCATCGGCCTCTGGTCAGTTATCAAACGAAAAGGTTGGTTGTGATCTATAGCGACGGTGTCGTGCACATGTTTGGTCTCGTTCTTGCAAACTCGCATGAAATCCATGGAAATAAAACTTTACAACACTCTCTCGAAAAAAAAAGAAGTTTTCAAACCGATCAAAGCCGGCCAAGTCAGCATGTATAATTGCGGTCCGACGGTTTACGACACTCCGCATATAGGCAATTACCGCACTTTTGTCATGAACGATCTTTTGCGGCGCATGCTTGAATATTTCGATTACAAAGTCGATCAGGTCATGAATGTAACCGATGTGGATGATAAAACGATAAAGAAAAGCCGCGAACAAAATGTCCCGCTGAAAACAGTAACGGAAAAATATGAAAAATTATTTTTGGCCGGATTAAAATCATTGAATATATTGACACCGCACCACTTGATAAAAGCCACTGATTGTATTCAAGATATGATCGGGTTGGTCCAATTACTAATTGAAAAAGATTTTGCTTACAAGACTTCCGACGGCATATATATGAGCATAGACAAAGTTAAAGACTACGGCAAATTGGCGGGACTAAAAGCGCAATCGACAAAAGATGAAAAGACACATGCTAGTTACCATGAACCGAAAAGTCGCGTGGCCAACGACGAATATGATAAAGAAGATCCAAGAGATTTCGCTTTGTGGAAGCTTAAAACGCCGGAAGACGGTGATAATTCATGGCAATCGCCATTCGGCGAAGGCAGGCCGGGCTGGCATATCGAATGTTCAGCGATGGCCATCACAGAGCTTGGCGACACTATAGATATCCACACCGGCGGCTCTGATTTGATATTTCCCCATCACACCAATGAGATCGCCCAGTCAGAATCTGCTACCGGAAAAAAATTTGCTAATTATTGGATCCATGGCGGGTTTATGACTATCAAAGAAGAGAAAATGTCCAAGTCGAAAGGTAATATCATTAAGCTAGAAGATTTGGCCGAAAGATCGCTTACCCCCCTAGCATATCGCTATTGGTTATTGATGGCGCATTACCGTTCGCCGGTACACTTCTCTTTCGATGCGTTGGAAGCCGCCCTGAATGCTCTGAATCGCTTGAAAAATACCATGAATGACTATCCGCGCGGCGGCACTGTCATAAACAGCTATAAAGAGCGTTTTGGCGCTTATATAAGCGATGATTTGGACATGCCAAAGGCCTTGGCACTAGTCTGGGAATTATTAAAGGATGATACCCAGTCGCCCGCCGACAAACGCGCAACCATTCTAGATTTTGATCGTGTTTTTGGCCTGAATTTAGGAATCGAAGATAAAAGCAGCAAAGTGCCGTTTGAGATCCAGGCGCTTGTTCTCGAGCGCGAAAAGGCGCGCGCGGCGAAAGATTGGAGCAAGGCTGACAAATTACGCGTCGAGATTGAAAACGGCGGATACGAAGTCAAGGATACTTCCAACGGCGTGCAAGTCCGAGCAAAACTATAAGTTTTCTTTTGACCTGGCAAATTCAATCAATTCGGCCCTGATGTCTGATAATCCATCTGATGTTTCTTGCCTGTTGGCTTCCACTTCATTCTCAAAATCAGACAGTCGTGAATAAATGCGGGTCTCGGCGCCATCGATACGCTCTTCCAAATGTTCGAAACTGCGACCGAGAGCTATCGACAGGTCGTCGCCGCACTTGTACATGATGCGCTCGATAATTTCTATATCTTTTTGGTCTAATGACATGATTCTTTGCGATTACACTTATAATAAGTAAATTATACCGACCGGCGATTACAGTTTGATTACAAACTGATAACTTTTTAATGATAAAGTGATAACGAAATGATGACTTTTGTAATTCACATCCTATCCACTTTTTCATATTTTATGTATCGCGTTTTATTTTTTGCTATAATGTCTCCATGTCACCCGTTTCTCCATTCCTGAAAGCCAAGGACCTGAAGATTCCGCCCAACTCCATTGACGCCGAAAAGGCTCTGCTCGGTTCCGCGCTGATGAACCCGGAAACCATGCATGAAATCGTCGATATTGTCAGCGAGCGGTCTTTCTATTCCAACCAAAATCGCGCCGTATGGACAGTGCTTTTTGAGCTTCACGGCAAAGCTATACCCATCGACCTCTTATCAGTCTCGGCGCGCCTAAAAGAAAAAGGCTTGCTTGAAGACGCCGGAGGTATGGCGTATTTGACCGAATTGATAAATATAGTCCCGTCTTCGGCAAATGCACACAATTATGCAGAGATCGTAGAGACCAAGCATGTAATGCGTGACCTTATCCGCGCCGCCGAATCGATCAACTCGCTCGGTTACGACGAAGAGTTGGAATTACACGACATTCTGGAAAAGGCCGAAAAGGCTCTCTACGAGGTAACCAATAAAACAGGCTCGCGCAAATTCATAGCATTAAAAGACACCCTTGATGAAGCGTGGGAACGCCTTGATCATCTCCATAAAACCAAGAATGAGTTGCGCGGCGTACCCACCGGGTTTATGGAACTGGACAACAAATTGTCCGGTTTCCAAAAATCTGACTTGATTATATTGGCGGCGCGGCCTTCGGTAGGAAAGACTTCACTCGCTCTGGACATTGCGCGCAAGGCGTCGGTCAATCACAAGGTGCCGGTTGCCATATTTTCGCTCGAAATGAGCTCGCAACAACTGGTCGACCGCATGCTTGCCGCCGAATCGCAAGTCGATTCATGGAAAATACGCACTGGCCACAACCTTTCGGTCGAGAACGATTTCAAGGCTATCGGCGAAGCGATCTCGCGCTTGTCGCAGGCGCCGATTTTCATCGACGACGCGCCGGGCAATAACATCCTGAAGATGCGCGCCGTCGCCAGGCGTCTCAAGAATGACAAAGGGCTCGGACTCATTGTCGTCGACTATCTGCAATTGATGTTGCCGACTCAGACGCGCAGTTCCGACAATATGGTCCAACAGGTCACGGAAATATCCCGCTCTCTGAAGAATTTGGCACGCGAATTGGAGGTGCCCGTGCTGGCACTCTCTCAACTGTCGCGCGCTGTGGAACAGCGCGGCGGCAAGCCGCGGCTTTCCGACTTGCGCGATTCCGGTTCGATCGAGCAAGACGCCGATGTGGTCATGTTTATTCACCGCGAAGCCGATCAGGACATGGGCGGCAAAAAAGAAGAGGCGGAAATCTTGATCGAAAAGCACCGTAATGGCCCGACCGGATCAGTAAAATTGTTCTTTGATTCCAAGAAAACGACTTTCATGTCTATCGACAAGGGCGAATTCGGCGATTTCGAGGCGGCACAGTGATGTTTACCGCGATTTACTGAGGTCAGATCTCATTATTACGCATATCAGACCTGTGTTATGATGTTTCCGTATGGATTCTATGAGGCGACTCGAAGAAATATTCGCTCATTTTCCGGGAATAGGGCCGCGGCAGGCGCGCCGTTTTGCTTATTATCTGATCGGCAAGCCGCAGGCTTTTATAAAAGAATTCATTCAGCTGATCGAAACGGTGAAAAAGAGCGCCCATGAATGCAGTAGCTGCCATCGACTTTTCATTACCGAAGTTCGACTTCAGCATACTGATTCTGGACCACGGTGCAATATCTGTACCGATACCTCAAGGGATTGCTCGGTGCTTATGATAGTCTCGCGCGATTCCGACCTGGAATCGATCGAAAAAAGCGGCGCCTACCGCGGACTTTACTTCGTCGTCGGCGGCACGGTTCCCATTCTCGACAAGGAACCGGAAAAAAGAATTCGCCTGAAAGCTCTGCTTGAAAGAGTCTCACAATCGCCGGAATTGAAAGAAGTTATTTTGTCTCTAAGCGCTACGGCCGACGGCGAACACACCGCCGCTATCATCAAAGAGGCTATCGGCAAAATCGCCGGCGATAATCTGACCAATGGCAAGCGGCTGAATGTTACCGTCCTTGGCCGCGGCCTTTCCACTGGCGCGGAATTGGAGTATGCGGACGGCGAAACCATAAAGTCGGCATTGAAACACCGCGAATAACAAACCATAACTACATACAGATTCGAGCGGAGTTTTTCATCCACCATTATTTCAACGCGTCGATTTTAATCTTGTAGAAATGCTGTCGATGGCCGTTCCTCTTCCAATATCTGCTCTTTTGCTTGTAGTGTGTGACGATGATTTTCGCCGCGCGGCCAATTTTGACGATGGTGCCTTTTACTTGCGCTTTTGGAATATAAGGAGTGCCCAAAGTGGCGTCTTTGCCGTCATCAACCAATAAAACCTTGTCAAAGACGATCGAATCGCCCTCTTTGTAGTCGCCCGGCAGTTTTTCAATCGAAATAGTGTCCCCTCTGGAGACATTATATTGCTTGCCGCCGGTTTGAATTATGGCAAATTCCATAGTTTTATCATTATACACGGAATTGCTGTTTACGCAATATCGGGCTTCTCCAGAAGTGGCGCTTCCAATTCCGGACTAGTGCCCGTAATGCGCATTACATCCTTATCTATCTTCTTGAATTCCTTGCCGGCCAGATTGTACTGGTTGACTACGGTGCCCAAGTGCGTACCCATCTTCTGGTAAAATTCTTCGAACGATTTCAGATGCTTGCCCAATTCATTGACCCTTTTCACTATATCCTTGGCGGTTTCCTCGATCTGCAATGCCTTCAGGCCTTGCAAAACTGTCTGCAAAAAGGCCAGGAATGAAGTAGGCGATACTATCAGCACCCTTTTGTCTTTGAAGGCGTACTCCACCAGGTCGCGCGTGTTTATCTTGGCGCCGCCGACTTCAGCGACCAGCAGGTCGTAATATATGGCTTCGTGCGGAATAAACATGAAGGCGAAGTCCATCGTGCCGTTTTCCGGCTGGATGTATTTTGCAGTTTCGTCTATGCGGGTCTTCAGGTCGGCTTTGAACAGCTTCTCGAGACGGTCGCGCTCGACCGGATTCTTCTCCTCTACCAGGCGATTGTAATTTTCTAGCGAGAATTTGGAATCGATGGGAATGATTTTGTCTTTCACGAATACGGCCGCGTCGGCGATAACCTTGCCGCCGTTTTCATTCTTGGCCGGCAATTCGTACTGCATGGCGTAACTGCCCGGCGGCATGACATTCTTTAGCAAAGTCTCGAGATAAAATTCTCCCAAGATGCCGCGCTGTTTGGGATTTTTGAGTATGTCTTGGAGATTCTGCAATTGATCGGCGAACGACACGACCTGTTTGTTGGTCTCTTCGAGCTTGGTCAGGCCTTGGGTGATTTCCTTTACTACGCCGACCAGCTTGGAAGATTCGGCCAAGTGGGTTCTCATGGACTCTTGCACGGTGCGGCTGGTCTCGTGGATTTTGGTGTCAACGGTTTTGGTCAGGTCGCTGACTTTAGAATCGACGGTTTTGCTCAAGTCGCCGACTTTCCTGTCGACGGTCCGCGACAGTTCATTGACTTGCTCCAATATCAGTTTTAATCCGCCGGCGTCGCGGGCGTCATCTCCATTGCTGTTTCTGCCGTTCTTGCCCTTGAAAAAGGCGATCGCCATAAGTATGTTGCCGGCAATCGCTATTATTACCAGAATTATGAGCGCGGTTTCCATGATTTGCTTGTCTTGATTATAATCTATTCTTGACAATAATCCAGACCGCGCTATGATTGGGTCATGGATTGAATCATGAAAAAACTATCTCTAAAAAATTTGGTCTGGAAAGAAGGAAAATATTATGTCTCTCAAGCTTTAAATATGGATGTTTCCAGTTTTGGTAAGACTAAACGAGAAGCGTTAAAAAACCTGATCGAAGCTATTGAGCTCTACATGGACGGTATACCGAAAATGAGCATACGCAAAGTCGTTCGTCCAACCATTGTGACGAACACTGTTGTTTATGCCTAGGCTATATTCTTCCAAACATATAATCAAAGTCTTGACTGCCAACGGTTTTGTTTTCGTATCCCAAAGAGGCAGCCATATCAAATATCACAAGATCTCGCAACCTGGCGGTGAATCAGCTACCGTTATTATTCCGGCCGACAGGAAAGAGGTACCGCAAGGCACATTCGCTTCAATCATTCGTCAATCAGGAATGAACAAAAACGATTTCAAATAAAAAACGGTGCTGTAGATCACATTATTTGTCAACTACCCTACTCGCGTGGTATCGTAGTAACAATGTCCAATAATCACGAAAAGGGCCGCGTTAAGCGGCCTCCTATAGTCGTCGTCATGGGTCACATCGACCATGGCAAGTCAACCCTGCTCGACCACATCAGGAAGTCGAACATTGTGGCCGGCGAAGCGGGCGGCATCACTCAGCATGTCGGAGCATACCAGGTTGAACATATTTCCAAAGACAATAATACCGGCACTGAAAAAAAGCATACCGTCACATTTCTGGACACGCCCGGACACGAAGCCTTTTGCGGTATCCGCGAACGCGGCGCCAAAGCGGCCGATATCGCCATATTGGTGGTATCAGCGGAAGACGGGGTTAAGCCGCAGACGATAGAAGCATACAAGGAGATAAAATCGGCCGGCATTCCATTCGTGGTCGCAATAAACAAAATTGATAAGCCGAATGCCGATATAAATCGCGCCAAGCAGAGCCTGGGCGAAAATGAGATCTATGTCGAAGGTTGGGGCGGCGATATACCATGCGTTGCCATTTCGGCCTTGAATGGAACCGGTGTCTCAGAGCTTCTCGATATGGTCATACTGGTTGCAGAATTGGCCGATCTGAAAGCCGACCCGAACAAACCGTCCGAGGGTGTGGTTGTCGAATCGGAGCTTGATCCGCGCAAAGGCATTTCCGCCACGCTCATAGTGAAAGATGGCGTGCTCGAAGTCGGCAAATTCGTGGTGACCGGCACAGCTTATTCGCCGGTCAGGTTCATTGAGGATTTCAAGGGTGATAAAATAGAGAAAGCGACGGCTTCAACGCCAGTAGTTATTACAGGCTGGAATGAAGTGCCGGCCTGCGGTGATATATTCGTAACTGTAGGATCCAAGAAGGATGCGGAGAGATTGACGGGGAGCGCCGCCTCGTCATCTGCAAAGGATCCGATGGACACGCCGTCGCCGACTGCTCTAGGCGCGGCTGGCTCTCGGCCGCCTTCGCGGCCTCCGAGGCGTCCCTCGGATTCCTTTACTGATGACGAGGCGGCGGAAACGCCCAAAATAATATATTTTCCTATAATCCTTAAAGCCGATACTGTCGGTAGCTTGGACGGCGTGAAATTCGAGCTTGGCAAAATCGAGCATGACAAAGTGAAAATAAAAATTGTTTCGGAGGGTATCGGCGGTATCAATGAAAAAGACGCGAAGACGGCGCTGGGCGATCCGGAAAACATTGTCATCGTCGGCTTCAACGCGGAACCGGACAAGAAAGCGGCGGCTATAATCGAGCGCTCCCCCATTCAAGTGAAAAATTTCTCGATCATATACGAATTGTCGGAATTCGTGCGCAACGCCCTACTGGCGCGCGTGCCGAAAGAATACATTGAGGAATCGACGGGCCGCGCCAAAATTCTGGCGATATTTTCCAAGGAGAAAGACCGGCAAGTCGTGGGCGGCAAAGTGGAAACGGGTATCATTTCGACAGGCAACGAGGTCAGGATAATGCGCCGCGATGCGGAAATCGGCAGGGGCAAAATTCGCGAGCTCCAGGAAAAGAAACTGAGAACGAGCGAGGTGGCCGAAGGACACGAATTCGGGGTGATGGTTGAGGCAAAAGTCGAAATTGCGGTCGGAGACAGGATAGAAGCGGTAAGGACGGTGGAGAAGTAGTTTACAGTGATTAGTTATCAATGGTATAACAATGAACTACAAAGAATCGAAACTAAAGGAATTGATAAAAACGCTCGCGGCGGAATATTTTTCGCGAGAATCAAATCGTACCTCTTTGATCACGATCACCGATGTTGTATTGAAAAGTCGTGGAAAGATTGCCGTTATTATGTTCACTGTTTTGCCGCAAGATCAAGAGGCGGCCGCGCTCGACTTCATGCACCGACAACTCACTGATTTTCGGAATTTCGTCATGGACAATGCGCGCATGATGCGCGTGCCATATTTCGAGGTAGCGGTTGATAAGGGGGAGAAAAATAGGCAGAGGCTGGATTCAATTTCCCCTTAACTTTTTCCTTTCCCGGTCTTTTCTAAAATTATAATCAGAAATAGCTTTCTTACCGGTCTTTCCCTCTATTTGTCTCCTGGCGTTTCCGGCTATACCGCCACCCTCCCTGGCAACCGTCCTGTTTTCTTCCAAATCTTTAGGCTCCTTCTTTTTGGAAATCTCCGTAGTCGCCGTTTCTGCCAGCATATTCAGGACTAATTCAATGTTTGTCATATTGTCTCGAAGATTCTCTTTCTTCAGATCTTTCAGTTTTTTATATTGTCTTGTGGTAAGACCCGACCAGGCTTTGGTGATTTCATCAGTCAGTATCGCAAACTCAATACCTTCCTTCATTCCCCTATTTTCCCACTCATCGGTCAGAGCCTTGCGTATTTCTATGCTCTTCAATCGTTGATTAACCCATTCCGGACTGTAACCCTTGCGCAAATATGTCTTCAGCGCGCGATTTATGGCTAATTCAGGATCAGCGGTTTCTTCGAGTCTCTCGTAACCTACGCGAGCCAGCCAAAGTTTGAACGGTTCGGCGTTTGGGGATGGAATCGATTGGATGAGACGGAGCATGGTTTCGGTATCGGCGGCGTCAGTTAGCCTCATTTTTCCGTCTGCAGCCACCATTTTCAAAGCGTGACATTTTGTCACGGTTTCGTTTCCGCCCTCTTTGAACAACCTTTCCTTTAGTTTTCTCCAATAAGCAAATGGGTCAACGCTCTCAGTGAGCACTGCTATTATATCTACTACCGAAAAATACCAAAGCTCCTTGTCCGCGTCCCAATGTCTGCGAATTTGGCTGCCCTCGAATATGGCTATGGCTTTGTCCTCGTGCTTCTTCATACCAAAATTGTACCAACCCAAACCGTTTTGTGAAGTTTCGCGAGAATGAAAATCGTGTCGCGATTTAAATCTTAGCTGGTCTATCGATTCCGATCTGATGCAGATATAACAAAGTCAAATCAGATAGATAAGGTAATTGTCGTATTCTATCGATAGACATAAATATCTGCTGTCTATGCTTGGCAGGTTCGAGATTCTTCATCTCACCCTCATATTTTTTATCTCAAACAAATGACTAGTGACCTTAACTCTGTTCCCATTCCTTTCGTAATAATAATCTTTGACGATCAATTCTTTAGCTTCCTTAATATGTAAATTACATTCCTCTAGAATCTCCTGTCTTAATCCTTCAAGGACACTCTGATCATTCTTGACCTTTCCGACAGGTATAGTCCAAAAGCCATATTTGACATGCTCTTGCATCAAGACCTCACCAGCTATGTTTTTAATCACCGCAGCTACGCCATGGTGACTAATCACATCTTCTTTGTTATATTTAATTTTATCTGATTGAGTAAGTGCCATTTTACTAATGTCTACTAAACGGGGTACGGATCAGGTGCAGATCAATGGTGCCCGGGGCCGGAATCGAACCGGCACGACCCAACAAAGGATCAACAGATTTTAAGTCTGTGGCGTCTACCAATTCCGCCACCCGGGCAAATGAGGCCTAGGCCGGGATCGAACCGGCGCATAGCGGTTTTGCAGACCGCCGCGTTGACCGACTTCGCCACTAGGCCGTTTTTTCAATTCGCGTTTCAATTCAAGGACCTATCAGATTCTATATTTTTATCGTCCGGAGCGCAATCGGCAACTGTATATGAACGCCGGCGGAAAGTTGCGCCATTCGAAGGCGACTTTGCAGACCTTGAAATGTTTCTTGATCTCGATAAAGTTTGCCATAAAATATTGAAACTGGATATAGAGGCCGCCGGGCTCGAGGCAGGCGTGAATATTTCGATATATTTCTTGCCTGCCATCTTCCTGAATGCTTCCGAGCGGCAATCCGGAAATTATGTAATCAGCTTTGCTTACTTCCCTTTCTTTTAGAACACTCTCCAGGTTGCAAGCGTTTTCGACTATCAATTCTAGGCGCTTGTCGCTGATATCTCTCGACAAGCGGTCAGCCAATGTCGCATTCAATTCCAAAGAGAACAATCTGGCGTCACTCGGCAAAACTTTGAGCAAACATCTCGTCACTGCGCCGGTGCCGGCGCCGAGCTCAACAACGACCATTTTCGGCTTGCTTGCTATGGGCATCGCCATCTTCTTTGCCAGATATGACGAGCTTGGCACCACACTACCAATCGTCCAAAAATTCTCGAGTGATGCTTTTAGGAATAAGACTGATGAGTCTATTTTCACACGGTCATTGTACCTTGCTTATTGACGATTCAACAAATGGTACTTATGCGCTAATGGTTTCCATATTCTTTAGAGAAAAGTATGTCAACCCGCGTTCTTTGGTATAATTAATTAATTAAGAAAGAGCAGTCGACAGATATATGCAAATAATAATCATCAATCCAATGTCGGAATATCCATGCGAATCATGAAAAACCTCATGGGCCGGTTTCGTGAGCTGCTTCCCACAAAAGACCTTCGGCGCTTGGTCGTTGTTCGAGGACTCCGGAGTCTGGTGCAGGGATATATTCTGGTAGTATTCGCCATCTATCTCGCGCAGATCGGCTTTTCGCCATGGCTCATCGGGCTCACGCTCGGAATCGGCAGTGCTGTGAGCGCGTTGCTTACGCTTACGACCGGTATCGCGAGCGACCGGTACGGCAGAAAGCCGTTCCTGCTCGCCTATTCCGTGCTTCTCGCGCTTTCCGGGATTGTCTTCAGTTTCACCTCGGTGCCATTCGTTCTGATCGCCGTGAGCGCGCTCGGCGGGCTCGGACGCGGCGGAGGAGCGGGCGGCCAGGCGGGACCATTCGCCCCGGCGGAGGTGGCGCTCCTCTCCGAAAAAACAACGCTTGATAACCGGAACATGGTATTCAGCATCAACAGCGCGGTCGGGACATTCGCGATGGCGCTCGGCACGTTGCTTGCCGGCCTGCCGGAAATGATACGGAGCGTCTACGCTTCGCCCCTCATAATTTCCTACCGGCCGCTGTTCTTCGGAGTCACTATTGTGGGAATTGTTACATTTTTTCTTCTGTGGCCGATCAAGGAGACCGTCGACAGGCATAAGGCGGGCGTCCATAATTCAGAAAAGAAATTGATGAGCAGAAAGGAGAGTGTCCACATGATCTGGAAGATCTCTGTAGCGGGAATGGTCAACGGTTTTGGGATAGGCTTCGTCGGGGGCATCCTCCCGTATCTTCTTTATTTGCGATTCAGCGTGTCGCCGGTGATAATTGGACCAGTCATTGGCGCGAGTTCGGTGCTCGCGTCATTCTCGTCGCTTTGGATGGCGCACATGGCAAGGCGTTTCGGCGATATCAAAGTCATCACAGCCTCGCGAGTGTTCGGCGTTATTTGTACCGCGCTCATTCCGGTCATGCCCGGCTTCGGCCTTGCCGCGGTTTTCGTGATACTCCGAATGGCCGGCGCGATGGGGGCTATGCCTGTCAGACAGGCGTACACGATGGGAATCGTCGATGCCGACCTTCGCGGAACGACAGCAGGCATATCGGGCGTGGCCAGACGGATCCCTTCGGCGGTATCGCCTGCAATCTCCGGGATTTGGATAAGCATGGGTGAACTCGAATTGCCGTTCTTTGCGAGCGCGGCCTTTATGGCTATGAATGCCGCGCTGTATTTCTATTGGTTCCACAGCGTAAAGCCGAAAGAAACAACGAGGATACAAGACTATCCTATCTTTTTGGGTGCCGATTCCTGAACGAAGTTCGAACCTTACAAAAGTCTGAAAAATTCGGAATCTCCGGAAAGGGGCAATTTTTCGTTTTTTGCACTTTTGTGCCGGGGAGAGGACTCGAACCTCCATGGATCACTCCGCTTGGTCCTAAGCCAAGTGCGTCTACCAATTTCGCCACCCCGGCGTGTTACAAGTTTACAGTTTACAATGAAAAGTTATTAATTTAAGTGACAAGCTTATAGTTAACTATCAATTAATAATTATTAATTCCACTAATAACTTTTCATTGTAAACTGTAAACTCATCCCATGTCCGCCCAGTTGGATTTGAACCAACGACCAATCGCTTAAGAGGCGAGTGCTCTACCGGCTGAGCTATGGGCGGAATATCGTCAATTTACCAGATTTTTTTGACTTCGGCAATTCATTCGTGCAATACTGTGGCAATGAAACTTTTGGTCGTCGAATCGCCGTCGAAGGCGAAAACAATTTCGAAATACCTCGGACACGATTTCGTCGTGCGCGCCTCTATCGGACATGTGCGCGACTTACCCAAGTCAAACAAGAAAGCCGTCGACATCGAAGGTGGCTTTATTCCCCGTTACGAGATCGTGCCCAAGAAGCAAACCGTCATCGACGAGATCCGCAAAGAGGCCGTCAAGGCCGACGAAGTATTACTTGCCACCGACCCGGACCGCGAAGGTGAAGCCATTGCCTGGCATTTAAAGGAATTGCTCACAAAGAAAGACGTCGCCAGGGCGGCGACCGTCGAGCCGGCGACAAGTGTTCCCCGCATCGAGCGAAGCGATAAGATGGAAACACTTCGCCGGGGCGGAGAGAAGGTCGCGACTAAAACCACGATCCCGGCTTCAAAGATCAAGAGAATAACCTACCACGAAGTGACCAAGGAAGCCGTCGAAGATGCCCTTCGACATCCGCGCGCTATTGACGAAAACCTGAAGGAGGCCCAAGAAGCCCGCCGCGTATTGGACAGGATAGTCGGTTACGACCTTTCCGGCCTTATTTGGAAGAAAGTGCGCTATGGTCTTTCTGCCGGCCGCGTCCAATCACCCGCCTTGAGAATAATAATGGAGCGCGAGCGCGAAATACGCGCTTTCAAGCCGGAGACTTATTGGATTATAGCCGGTAATTGGAAAACCGCCGCAAACGAATCGCTAAAACTCGTCTGCTCCGAAGAGCCGCGAGACAAATCAGAAGTCGAACGCATTATTGAAATCGCCAGAAAAGAAAAGTGGCAAATCATCGATATCGAAGAATCAGAACAGAAGAGATCGCCGCGCGCGCCGTTCATCACCTCTACACTCCAACAAGCCGCCAGCTCGCGCCTCGGCTTCTCCCCTTCCAGGACCATGGGCATTGCCCAGAAATTGTATGAAGCCGGACACATTACTTATATGCGCACCGACTCTACCACCCTTTCCAAACAAGCTCTCGGTCAGATTGCGCCAATTATCGAAAAAGAATATGGTAAAGAATATTTGCAGTTCAGAGCATACGCTACCAAGAGCAAGAACGCCCAAGAAGCGCACGAAGCAATCAGGCCGACTCATTTCAATAAGGTGTCCGCTGGCACAAACGACGAACAAAAGAGGCTGTATAGGTTGATCTGGCAGAGGACTGTGGCGTCACAAATGGCCGATGCGAAGCTTGCTAAAACAAAAATTTTAGCTAATCTAAGCACCGTTACCACTGCGGAAGCGGGAATTAAGGGCGATTCACCGAGTCAATCGTTTTACGGAAATAATTTCGCAATCCCGAACTTTGAAGCTGCCGGCTCGCGCATATTGTTCGACGGCTGGCTCAAAGCAGATCCGGAATCCAATGGTGAAGAGGTGACTTTGCCGAAATGTTCCAAGAATGAATCGCTCCAATTGATCTCGGTCGATTCGGAAGAAAAGCAGACTCAGCCGCCGTCGCGATATACCGAGGCCGGCCTTATCAAAGAGCTTGAAAAGAGAGGTATAGGCCGTCCATCGACTTACGCCACCATATCAAAAACAATCGAAGACCGCGGCTATGTAGCCAAAGAAAATCGTTCTTTGAAACCAACTGACACCGGTGAAGTGGTTTCTTCATTCTTGGAAGAAAACTTCCCTGCCTATATAAGCGACAGTTTCACTGCCGAAATGGAGAACAAGCTCGATGAGATTGCTGGCGGCGAACGCACTTATCTGAAAACACTTACTGAGTTTTACGGGCCTTTCCACAAAGAAGTCAAGGCCAAAGAAAAGATTCATAAGCTTACCAACCTAGGCAAGGCTGATCCTAAATTTAAATGCCCGAAATGTGGCGGGCCCATGGAGATCAAACTCGGTAAGAACGGCAAATTCTTGTCATGCGAAAAATATCCAGATTGTGACGGCGCGCTTACTCTAGATGGCACGGAATTCAAGAAAGATGAACCGATCGGCGTAGATCAAGCCACGGGATTGCCAATATTCGTCTTGAATGGCCGTTTCGGTCCGTATGTGCAATTGGGGGTGCAAAATAAAGATAGGAAATCAAAAATCAAACCTAAAAAGGCGTCAATACCAAAAGGCATCGACCCAATGAGAGTAACTATCGCCGACGCCATGAAATACTTGAGCATACCGAGAACTTTGGGCGTAGATCCGAAAACCGGCCTCGATGTTGTCGCATCGATCGGGCGTTTCGGTCCTTATGTTGTTTCTGATGGTAATTTCCGCTCCATTAAAGCGCCTGATGATGTTTACGAAATTACTCTCGCTCGCGCTCTTGAATTGTTGGCTCAACCGAAAGCCGTCCGCAGAGTCAAAAAGAATCCCCGTGTCGGCTAGGGGACTCTTGCGTATAGGAACTGATGCTAATCACGATAGTTGCTCCACATTTCTCATGGTTTGAAAGATCATGGTCATGTGGGCTCCTTCGTGGTAATACATCGTTAGGTTTTCAAAAACCTTGGCACGAACATCCGACTGCCATTCGTTAATCGTACTCTTGACCCAGGAGGCCGCATGGCGCCTTTTTCTGCCGTACAAAGGCATCGGGCCAAATTCTTTGATAAGTTCTGCGTGCAGCATATCCAAACACAGTTGTGCAGCCTTGCCACATTCGCCTGTTTCGCCTCCTTGGAATTCCAAAAACCGCGTTTCAGCTTGGGCGTCGGCTGATTGGCCGGACTCGTCCAGATAACTTTGATAAGGTACTTCTTTTGTCATATTCATAAATACTTTGTCGTTCAAACCGAACACAACATAACAAAGTTAACTTTGACAGTCAATGTGCGTTTTTCGACTGTTGATATCAGACCGAAAAATTCTTCAGAGAATAAATATCTTCATTCTCTTCTTCTTTGATCTCTCGTGTAGACCTGTCATCGGCAGGCGCCTCACCCTCCTCCGCCGCCGACTCCCCTCGATAATCGCTTCGCACCCCGCCGATCAGGTTCTCGGTGGGAGTACCGGCTGCAGTCGGCAAGGCGCCTGCCGTTTCACCGTTCAAACGCGACAGTAGAATGCGTAGATCATCTGTCGAGAAGAAGTCAATTTTAATAATGCCGCCAGTTTCGTTGGTGCGATCGACTTTGACGCGCGTGCCGAGCGCTTCATTAAGCTTCTTTTCCAATTCAAGAACGGCCGGATCGAGATACTTCTCCTTATTGCGGACGCGCTCGGTCGCCACCCTTCTCGCGGCGGCCTCGGCTTCACGCACCGAGAGCTTTTTGGCCATTATTTCCTTGAATAAAACCGCCTGTTCTTCCGGTTTTTCCGAAAGCATCAGAAGCGGCCTGGTGTGCCCTTCGGATATTTTGCCTTCCTCGAGCGCGGTCAATATGTCGTCCGGCAAAGCGAGTATGCGCAATGTATTGGCGACATATTCGCGGCTCTTGCCGACCTTGTCGGCGACTTGAGTCTGCTTTAGGCCGAATTCTTTGATCAACCGGTTGAACGAGCGCGCGCGCTCGACTGCATTCAGGTCTTCTCTTTGAAGGTTTTCGATAATGGCAATCTCAAGCTTTTCCCTGGCGCCGTCTTCGCCGTTTCGTATCAAAGCCGGCACTTGCGCCAATCCAGCCAGTTTGGCGGCGCGCAACCTGCGCTCGCCAGAGATGAGTTCGTATTCGACTGACATACCGCCGGTTTCATTGAATACTTCCTTCCTGGTCACAACCAACGGCTGAAGCACACCATACATTCGTATAGACTCTGCCAAACTCTTCATGGCGGCTTCGTCGAATTCTCGGCGCGGCTGATATGGGTTCGGGCTTATCTTTTCCAGCTCTATCCAGAAGATGGCGTTATTCACATATTGGGTGGTCATTTGATTTTTTCGGTTCTATAATTATAGCAAAGAAACGGTTCGTATGAAAACAGAAATTGTTCACTGGCACATCCTTGTCGTGTGTATTGACGACGATGCGTGGTTTGTCGAAGCTGTTAAAGTCATCCGAACTTCGGAAAGTTATCTCGAAGAACAGCCTTTCGAAGAAAAATTGGATGGCTGGATTGAGAAGCATCTTGCTGCCAAGGCCGCCTCTAGGGACGGCCTTTGTTGATTTTCCTTGGATTTCTTGTAGACTTGAATGAAACGCCGGGATGGCGGAATTGGTAGACGCATACGACTCAAAATCGTACGGAGCAATCCATGGGAGTTCGATTCTCCCTCCCGGCACAGGTAAAATAATCAATAATTCCGCTTCCGCAAAGCTATGTCGGACAAAGCAGAATACGACAAACAAACCAAAATGGAGTTTTTTAGAACAAAGATTTTGGTTATCGTCGGTCAAACCGCCACAGGCAAAAGCGATTTGGCGGTGAAACTGGCTGAAAAATTCAACGGTGAGATCATTTCGGCGGACTCAAGACAAATCTACAAAGGATTGAATATCGGTACAGGCAAAATCACCTTGAATGAAATGCGCGGCATAAGGCACCACTGTTTGGACATCGCGGACCCCAAAGATAGATTTACCGTGGAACAATGGAGAAAATGCGCCAACGAGGCGATCGCCTGTCTTCACGCCGAGAATAAATTGCCGATCATCTGCGGCGGCACCGGCTTTTATATTTCCGCCTTGATCGACAATACTGAGTTTCCGCCAGTGCCGCCGAATGACGAATTGCGCCGAAAATTGAATTCGAAATCCACGGAAGAATTGCAAAATATTTTGAAAGATTTAGATCCGATCAGGTTTGATAACATAGAAAAGCAAAATCCGCGCCGACTGATCAGGGCTATTGAAATCGCGTCCGGATCAGACAAGCGAAATATACGGGAGGGACGCATGCCCCTTCAAATGAATTATAGTACTTTGTTCGTCGGACTAAAAATACAGGACGATGAATTGAAAATGCGCATCCGCAATCGTTTGATAAGCCGAATAGATGCGGGAATGGTCGAAGAAGCGAAACGGCTGCATGATGTCGGATTATCGTACGAACGGATGGACGAGCTCGGGTTGGAATATCGTTACTTGGCACAATTTATTCAGGGAAAATTGGATAAGAAACAATTTGTCGAAACTCTCTCGACCAAGATTTGGCAATATGCCAGGCGGCAGAAGACCTGGTGGAAGCGCGACTCAGGGGTGCATTGGTTCGCTCCCGACGAATTGTTACGCATCGAAAGTTTTGTGGCCGATTTTTTGGCCAAATGAAAGTTCGCGGCAACGATTATGTCTACTTGCGTAAATAGGACAGTCTCAAATACTTCTTCCCTTTAATTTTCTCCGGCAAATAGCTGTCTTCTTTCGATCCGGGATTCTTGGGATACATGTCATAGCCTTTATGATAACCGAGTTGCTTCATCAACTTGGTCGGAGCGTTTCTGACATTCAGAGGAATAGGTTGATTGCCGAGCCTCTTCACATCATCCAGCGCTTCAAAATAAGCGTTATAGGTACTGCGATCTTTCGCCGCCAAAGCCAGATAAGCGGTGCCGTGGGCGAGGTTGATCTGTGCTTCAGGCATGCCTATGACATCTACTGCGGCAAAACAAGCATTAGCAACGATCAAAGCAGTGGGTTGCGCCAAACCTATATCCTCTGAAGCGAATACGACCATCCTACGGGCAATAAACTTCGGGTCCTCGCCGCCTTCGATCATGCGCGCCAGATAGTAGAGTGCGGCGTCGGCGTCCCCTGCTCTCATGCTCTTGATATAGGCGCTTATGGTGTCGTAGTGTTCGTCGCCCTTCTTGTCGAAGCGGATGAAGGCGTGCTCGAAGGTATTCTTGAGATTCTCGAGAGTGATGGCGCCATATAGCCTCTGACAATTCTCCACGGCGGTGATGGCTATGCGGGCGTCGCCATTGGCCAGAGCGGCCAGCCAGTCTATGGCGTCCTTGGGCATCTTTATCCGGGTCCTCTTGACGATGGCCTTGAGCTCGGCCTCATTCAATGACTGGAGCACGAATACCCGACAGCGAGACAGGAGGGCCGGAATGACCTCGAAGCTGGGGTTCTCGGTGGTGGCGCCGATCAGGGTCAGCTTGCCGCTCTCCACATACGGCAGGAGGAAGTCTTGCTGAGCCTTGTTGAAGCGGTGTATTTCGTCGAGGAACAATATCTTGGGCTGGGCTTCCATGAGCGTATCTGGTTCGGCGATTATCTTCTTTATATCGTCTTTGCCGGCAGAAACGGCGGAAAGCTCATAAAGCCTGGCATTGATATCCTTTGCGTATATTTTCGCTAATGTCGTTTTCCCCGTTCCCGGGGGACCCCAAAGAATAAAGGAAAATAAATGTTTGTCTTTAATCGCTTGATACAAGGCCTTTCCCTTGCCTACTAAATGTTCCTGACCGACGAATTCGGCGAGAGATTGAGGGCGGATTTTGGAGGCGAGAGGTTCCATGGTGTCAGTATACACCAACATCACAACGATGCTTAAATTGGCTTGTAACTGAGAACCTACAAACCACAGCTTAATATTGCCTTTTTCGTTAGTTATCCACCACACTAAACTTCAAAGAACTAGCAAGCAATTAGACTTTCCAGCACCCACTATCAGAAAACCGCTTTTTTATAAGCGGTTTTCTTCGGAAATTTCAGACAATGCGCGAAATTATTTATTATTCTCCCTCTCAATCGCCCGGTAAGCCGCGGCGGTATTGGCAAAACGGCCGGAATTGACGACCGCGAGATTTGCGTCGGACGGACTGATGGCGCCGTGGCAAGTCTGGCTGCTTACGGCGCATCCGATCTCGATAGACAGATTATTTCCAACATCGGTGGCGGCGGGAACCCAGACGGCCGATCCGTCATTGGCGGTGCTGGTGGCGATAACACGAACCAGCTTGTAACGCACCGGATTGTCGCCGATTTTGCGGATCAAGCTGACGCTGACCGTCGGCATGGAATAATTGCTCGAAATCCAATGAATCGTCTGCTCCTGTCCGACATCAACCGTACCGCCGATAGAACCCGTCAGGGCAAGCGACGCCTCACCGGAAACCGAAACATTATTAGAAACCGCTACCGGAGACGGAGACTGATTGCCGGGCACATTCAAAGCCGTCGACACTACAATGATAGCTGTCAATACCGACGCCACTGTTAACCATTTATTGGGTGATTTACGCATTTGATTTTTCATTAAGTGATTAAAACTCGCTTACTATTAAAGTTATTAAAGCGCGAATTTGATGCTGTCACTAACGCTGACTAGTTTACCACAGTTACTATAATTTTGTCAAGTGCGGGCGATCGAGGAATCGAACCTCGGACAGCGGTTTTGGAGACCGCAGTTATACCACTTAACTAATCGCCCACTGGGGAAGATTTATGTTTTATAAACAAGCACAAACGGGTGTCTGCGTTAATCTTAAATCATAATTCGTAAATCGTAAATCCTATTTTTTGGCTTCTTTGAAGACGACATGTTTGCGCAACTTGGCGCTGTATTTCTTGAGCTCTATTTTCTTCTCTACTTTCTTCTTGTTCTTGCGCGTCCAATAGACCTCGCCGGTTGATTTGTTTTTCAGTTGTATTAATGAATCTTGGGACATGACCGATCCAATATAGCACAAATTTAAAACCCCGCAAGTTCCCAGATTTGTGATCCAAGAATTCCTTGCGGGGCCTAGTAAGTCGCTGTCAGTCACTATCCCTTCGGACTGGGATCAGACTCCCAGTCCAAAACCCCCTGAAACTCACAGCGGATGTGGTATCCGCCAATCGGCAGATTCATAATAAATCCGCCCGCATCCGCATTCCAGGGCAGTTCGTATTCCTGGCCGACCGCCGGGTTCGGCACGCTGTTATCCTCAAAATAAACTGGCGTGACAAACATCCTCGTCGGCGCTATCCCCTGACTCATTCCCCAAACCGGCACGAGGAAGTAAATCCCCGTCTTGAGCGGCTGGTGAAGAGTGACATCAAGGAGCGGAAACCGCCCGAAGAACTTCTCGCCGGACTTGTAGAATTGGGACCCGCCGGCATCGAACGAAATCGGATCCTGGAGGACACGAATATCGCTTGAGCTGGTTTGTCCCAACAAAGCCACGACGGTTTTGCCATTCAATGCTGTACCGTTCGACAGATCCCACCCGGAAACATTGCCGTTGAGGTCGGAAACCACGAAGTAACCGTCACCGAGAACCTTCTCAGGTACGATCACCGTGGAATTCTGGCCGTCGTACGACACTTGCAGATCTTGCGAACTGCCATAGTGTCCTATCCATTTCGCCGCTCCAATGTAGTTCGTATATTGAATGGCGATTTGGCTGTTCAAGTTTACCCACGGCTGGAACTGTCCAGCCGTAAGAGTACCGTCCGGGTTGGTTTGGATGTTGAGCCACCCGTTACCTAAAAATACTTGCCGGTTGTCGGCGGTGTAATAGGTAACATTCACTTGAACGCTGTAGAATCCGTCAGGTGTCGGCACGACTTGTGCCGAGAACACTTGACTGGCTGTGGAGGCACTCAGTTCGGCAAATGAGCCGCGATGGCCATAGCCGAACGATTTGAGCGCATTCGCGTCTAGGTACACGCTACCCGGCGTGACAACGGACGCGCCGGTGTATTGAACCAGCACGTGATCAATCTGGAATGTCAGATAGTTGGCAATTGCTTGCCGACCACTAACAGCCACGGATGCTGGCACCACCGGAACGGTTGTCGGATCGACCCACGGTGCCGGGGTTTGGCAGAAGGCAGATAGGCAGAGTGTGGACGCCGCGACCAAGGCGATGATTTTTGTTTTCATTGTCGTTCTTTTTTCTTGTCTGTTTTTTGGTTTGTTGTTGTCTTCGTGATTACTTCTGCGGCGAAGTAGACAACCTTGGCTTCACCGTAAAGGTTACTGTTTTGACCGTTGTTGTCGGCGAGGTGATTTCTTGTGTCACGACTTGTTGTGGCATTGTTTGTCGGTTGACATCGCTGTGTCGCGATGCAAACCACGCAAACACTACCAATGCCACGGAGGCAAAGGTGAAACAACAAATTATAGCCTTGGCGCCGGTCCTTTCGGTCTCTTTGCTTTCGTCAAGTAGAACTTCGCTGAATGATTTTTGAGCTTTTTTCATGGTTAGTCGAATCCCCCAACACTCGCACACCCCCTCCACATCCGCGGAGAAGTTAAGGTTTGGCTGACATATGCGACTGTCAAGGAACAAAAATGAGACTGCGTTAGTCTCGGTTTACTGGTCAATACCCTATCATAATCATCAATAAAAGTCAAGTAGCTAGCGGCAACATTCTGGCGTAAAATAAGACAATGAAAAGATGGCTTACCCGCTTGTCGAAATCTCGTTTTCCATATGAACCGCTGATCACTGTCGAAATATCGCGTGGTCGCCTGTTGAATAATCTCAATCAATTCAAGAAGTTGGCCCCGAATGGTAATATTGCGCCAGTTCTGAAGAGTAACGCTTATGGGCACGGACTGATCGAGGTCGCTGAAATATTGGAGTCGGAAAAAGCGCCGTTTTTCGTCATCGATTCATACTTTGAAGCGGTCGCTTTGCGCGCAAGAGGCATAAATACTCCCCTACTTGTCATTGGTTATACCCGTCCCGAGACTATAGCTAATTCGCGGTTAAAAAACATTTCCTTTGCCGTGACAAGCATTGAGACACTGCGTTCTTTGCGCGAATTAACCTCTGACAGAAACTGTACTTGCAATAAATTTTCATTCTTTCGCCGCCGATCCGCCATTCACCTAAAGATAGACACCGGCATGCGCCGCCAAGGCATATTGCCCGAAGAAGTCGCCGAAACGATGCACATTATCAAATCAAACCCGCGTATAATCATCGAAGGTATCGCCTCGCACCTGCCAGACGCTGACAATTCCGACCAATCATTCACTTTAAACCAAATCGCTTTATGGAACGACATTGTCGACCGATTCACCGCTGCGTTTCCGGAATTGAAATACATACACCTGGCTAACACCGACGGCCACCGGTTCCACGGTAAAATAAAAGCCAACATTTCACGACTGGGCATCGGACTTTACGGTTTGTCGGACAACAATCCATTCTCGGCCGAAAAATCCCCAGCGCTCGATATTCAACCGGTAATGGAGTTGAAAACGATAATCACGGGTGTCAAGACTTTGAAAAAAGGCGAGTCTGCCGGTTACTCACGCACCTTTACGGCCTTGAATGAAATGCGGATTGCGACCGTCCCCGCCGGCTATTTCGAGGGCGTCGACCGGCGACTATCCAATAATGGATCTATGCTAATCTGCGAGAAACGCGTCCCCTGCCCCATTATCGGCCGCGTCAGCATGAATATTTCAACTGTAGATGTTTCGGGAGTCACAGACGCGAAGATCGGTACGCCGGTCATTGTATTCAGCCGCGGTACATCGGATTTGAATTCGATAAGAAACGCCGCCGCCCTCTGCGGCACGATACCTTACGAGATCGCGGTAAAGATTCCGACGCATTTGAAAAGAACAATCGTCGAATGAAGAAGGTCGGATAACACTTCTGGATTTGCGCGCGGGGGAATTCTTTTGGAAAGAGCCCTTATCGTCTTCCTTACATGTGAAGCCGTAACCCTATCAAGATTATTGATGAATTTATCGATTTTTTCATTCCAAAAAATTATTTCCATTCCGGAATGATACTCTCATCAATAGCAAGAAACAACTGTGCGCAGGGAGGGATTTGAACCCCCGTAGCCCATAGGGCGACTGGTTTACAGCCAGTTGCAATTGACCACTCTGCCACCTGCGCGATTTATAGAACCAAAGAAATTTTAGCACGCCGCCGGTTATTTTTGAAGCAATATTTCCGGCATCACGATTGGGCTTTCGCCTTTGTGTTTCTTCTTAACCTCGAAAACAAACTGATCGCCTTTCAATCCGACCATGATGGTGCCGCCCCTCGCTATTTCACGGCCGATCAAAAGTTTCGCCACCGGCGTAAGAACTTTCGTTTGGATCAACCTCTTGAGAGGCCGCGCGCCATATTGCGGATTATAGCCTTCTTTGGCCAAATAATCCAAGACTTCCGATGACAAAACCAGATTGATATCTTTATCTGAAAGTCGTTTGACCACTTCTTCAACTTGGATTTTCACGATATCCTTGACCGCCGCCGGCGACAAGATGTCGAAAATTATGGTATCGTCAACGCGGTTCAAGAATTCCGGCCGGAAATAATCCTTCAAAGCGGAAAATACTTTGTCTTTGGCGGTCGCATAATTGTCCCTGTCCGCATTGTCGGTATTCTTGGCAAAGCCGATCTTTTCCATTTTTTCGATGAATTGCGCGCCGATATTCGATGTCATGATAATGACCGTGTTCCGAAAATTCACCAAACGGCCCTTGGAATCCGTCAAACGTCCGTTATCAAGCACTTGCAAGAGAATGTTGAAAACTTCCGGGTGCGCTTTCTCTATCTCGTCGAACAAAACCACCGAGTACGGCCTGTGCCTGACTGTTTCAGTAATGGTGCCACCTTCTTCGTGACCAACATAGCCCGGCGGCGCGCCGATCAGTTTCGACACTGAATGTTTCTCCATGAATTCCGACATGTCCACACGGATAAGGGCCTTCTCGTCGTTGAACAAAAACTCCGCCAGCGTCTTGGTCAGCTCCGTTTTGCCGACGCCGGTCGGTCCCAGGAATATAAATGAACCTATAGGCCTGTTTGGATCGGATACGCCCGCGCGCGAACGGCGTATAGTATCTGCTATTTTCGATACAGCTTCGTCCTGGCCGACAACGCGTTTTTTCAGCTCGTCTTCCATACGCAGAAGCTTGGATGCTTCCGACTCCAGCATCCTCGACACCGGTATGCCTGTCCAACGCGACACCACGCCAGCGATATCTTCGGCGTTGATTTCTTCTTTCAGTATGCGCCGCGAGGATTGCAGTTTCTTGAGCCGCTTGTTCTTCTGATCGAGTTCTTTCTCTGATACGGGCAGTTTGCCGTATCTAATCTCGGCCGCTTTGGCAAGATCCGCGTGTGCCTCGGCCATTTCGGCTTCTATGCGCATAGCTTCAAGGTCTTTCTTGATGCGCTTGATGTCGTTAATGGTACTTTTTTCATTCTGCCATTTTAGCTCAAGCTCGGCTGTGCCTTCTTTCAGATCGGCTATCTCCTTTTCTATAACCGTCATTCTGGCTTTGGCGGCTTTGTCGGTCTCTTTCTTCAAAGCCTCCCGCTCTATCTCTAGGCGCATGATCTTTCTACGGGCATCTTCAAGTTCCGGCGGCATGTTCTCTAGCGAAATACGCAAGGATGAAGCGGCTTCGTCTATGAGGTCCACAACTTTGTCCGGCAAAAATCGGTCAGTGATGTACCTGCTGGCGAGGTTGACCGCGGCTATGATAGCGTCATCGGCAATCCTCACGCCGTGGTATAGTTCGTATTTCTCTTTTATACCTCTGAGTATGGCGATGGCGTCTTCCACCGTCGGCTCCTGTACGAAAACCGGCTGGAACCTGCGTGTCAAAGCCGGATCTTTCTCTATGTATTTTTGATATTCCTTTATGGTGGTGGCACCTATAGCCCGAAGTTCGCCGCGAGCCAAGGCGGGCTTCAACATGTTGGAAGCGTCCATTGAACCCTCCGCCGCACCTGCGCCGACCAAAGTATGTATTTCATCGATAAATAGGATGATTTTGCCTTCGGCGCGCTCGACTTCTTTGAGTATATTCTTGAGCCTTTCCTCGAATTCACCGCGGTATTTGGTGCCTGCAATGAGCGAACCAAGATCAAGAGATACTAATTCTTTGTCTTTTAGCGATTCCGGCACATCGCTTTGAGCCATACGCAAGGCCAAACCTTCGGCAATCGCAGTTTTGCCCACGCCGGCTTCGCCTATGAGTATCGGGTTATTTTTTGTTCGGCGCGAAAGTATCTGTATGATACGCATTATCTCCGCATCGCGACCAATTACGGGGTCGAGCTTGTTTTCGTGCGCCAAGCGCGTCAAACTGCGAGCGTATTTGTAGAGAGTACGAAATTTCTTGGTACCGATTTCCTTGGTCGGGGGATTGGTCTTGAGTTCTTTGACTATCTTAGACACCTGATCCTTCTCTATTTTGAATTTGGCCAGAATATCGCGCGCGGGACATTGGATGTCAAAAACCGAGAGGAATAGATGCTCGGGCGCGATAAATTCTTCTTTCAAATTGCTTGCTACACGCAGGGAGTTGTCCAATATTTGGGCGAGGTCCGGCGTTATGTATATTTGGTATGAAGGAGAAAGAACATTGGACGATTCCGGAGACTCTATGTGTTCCAGAACAACATCGATGAGCATCTGGGTATCTACCTCAAGTTTGTCCAAGATGGACATGACGAGGCTTTCTTCTTGCAACAAAAGAGCACACAAAAGGTGCGTGGGATTGACATGATTCTGGCCACGCTCGATGGCAAGCTCGTGAGCCCGTTTCAAGGCCTCTCTGGCTTTTGTGGTTAGTTTTGCTAATGGCGGCATGACATTACTATAACATATAACTGTGTAAGCTTGCAAAAAGTTGCATGCGAAAAAACCGCCTGATCAGGCTTCGTCAACATGGGCATATTCCAAAGCTGTTTCTATCACTTCATCAATACCGGAATTACCCCAACCAGCGTCCCAACCGGGTAAAAGCCGCCGGAACCATTCTTATCAGATGGCGCCAACATCATGCCGACAATCTCCCCGCCGGTATCAAATAGTGCGCCGCCTGGGGAAATATTTTGCGTAGAAATGGATGTGCCTATATTTTGGTCAACACCCGGCAGTGAAGTGATCAGACCTTGCACCAGTAAGGGCGAGGAAGTGCCGGCAAGCGCATAGACTGTCTGCCCCAATTTTGGCACACCGGCGAAAGCGGCCGGCGTGACCGGTTCGGTCAAGGCAGTATACGGCGGGAACGGCGCCAGGAAGACGATGTTGCCGTTTATTTGTGATTGCACTATGACAACTGGTATTTTTGTACCGTCATTCAGAACCACATCATACTTGTGTGCTTCGGCCACGACTGATTTGTCCGTCAATATCACACCTTCTTTGGAAACTATCAATCCAGAACCAAGTGCCGACGATGTTTGATCGTCTATTATAGTAACGGTGCTTGAAGCGATTTTCTCCACCGCATTGGCTATGATGTCACCGTAGTTCGGCGCGGTCGCCACGGCGGCCCCCTGTGGCGCCGCGGCTTCTATGGTGCGCTCTATTACCTTGCTTATGGTCTGCGTCACGCTCTCTGGTGCCTGGTTCATGAGCGACACCGTCACCACTCCAGTCGCGAGCGCGGTCACAAATGATACCAACAGTGTGACCAATACTATTTGTTGCTTCGTCAGGTGTTCCATTGCGTTATTACATTCTCTATTGCCGTAATTTTCGCAATTTTACACCTTGAAGTCAATGCCGAAAAACAAGATCTCGCCGGTTTGCAGTAATGTTTTTGATCAATAAAAATTAATCAATTTTTCTTCGGCCGCACCAGCGGGAACAATTGCGTCTCGCGCAGGGGCTGGCCAGCAAGTACCGAAAACAGTCGTTCGCCAAAACCAAAACCACATGTGGGAGGCATGGCGTGTTCCAACATCTCGACAAATTCCCAATCCGGCATCATTGCTTCTTTGTCACCGGCATCAAAAAGTTTCAGCTGTTCTTCAAACCTTTTCTTCTGATCGATCGGATCGTTCAACTCCGAATAACCTCTGCCGATCTCACTGCCGGCAATAATAGGCTGAAACATTTGGACCGTTCCTGATTTACCCGGTACGCTCTTTGCCAAAGGCGCCACCAGAATCGGATGGTTGATCAAAAATGCCGGACCTGCAATATTTTTTCTGCAATATTTCCATAGAGTATCAATCAGTCTTTCCCTATTGTTCCCGTCATAGTCGATTTTTAATTCGTTCACCTTATCAAGCAATTCTTCGTCAGTAGCCATATTTATGTCAACGCTCGTCTGCTTTTTAACTTCCTCGCCATAATCAATCTTCTGCCATTCTTCTGACAGATCGAAAGAGTGTCCCCGAGAGTCAAATTTGGTGGTACCGAAAACTTCCTTGGCCAAGTGTCTATACAACTCCACGGTCAGATTCATGCCATCTTCATAATCAGCGTATGACCAATAGTATTCCATGTTGGTGAATTCCTGGACATGCTCCGGGCTGGAACCTTCGTTCCTGTATACACGGCCGATCTCAAAGGTCTTTGGAAATCCCGCAGCCATCAGTCTTTTTTGCCAAAGTTCACCCACAGATATTCGCAAATAAACATCTAGATCGTAATCGTTATGGTGCGTTATGAAAGGTCTTGCTTCCGCGCCGCCGGTAGTAGTTTCCAGCGTGGGAGTCTCTACTTCGATAAATCCCCTGTCTTCCATAAACTTTCTTGTGAGCTGCCAAAACTTCGCCTTTTTGTAGAACAATTCCCGCTTCTCCGGCGCCATAATGAAATCCAGATAGCGTTTGCGCAGTTTTTCGTCCGGATCTTGCAGGCCGTGCCATTTTTCTGGCAAAGGCAAGAGCGATTTGGCGGCCATTTTCCAATCGGCGATCAGCAGGCTTTCTTCGCCTTTTTGGGTCGTGAATAAAATGCCGGTAACACTGACGATGTCACCAATGTCAACAGTGTCAGTGATTAATTTGAACAGTTTCGGTTCGATCGCGTCTTTTTTCGCCACAGCTTGGAATTTGGCGGTGCCATCATCAAGCACAAAAAACAATATGGCACCTTGTCCGCGTATCGCCATAATCCTACCTGCAAGCGATACTTGTTTCTGCGATTTTTCGTATTCTTTAAATTTGTTCTGTGCTTCCTCCAAAGAAAAATCGCGCGGCACTGATACCGGATACGGATTCATGCCGGATTTTATTAGCGACTCCAGTTTGTTCAGCCGGGTTTGTTTTAATTCATCGATCGAAGCCATGAGATTTGATTTGCGGTTTGCACTGTAAGCTTATTTTATGATTACAATCGTGTATTTAATATCCCCGTTTGGCGTAGACACTGTGACCGTATCGCCCTTTTTCCGACCGATCAAAGCCGAGCCTAACGGAGATATGTTGGAGATTTTGCCATGTGACATATCAGCTTCTTCAGAGCCGACTATGGTATAAAGATATGATTTATTGTCGCCGTCGCGCTGGATACGCAAAGTAGTTCCTACGGTTACCACTTCGCTGCTGCCTTTATCGGCGAGAACGGCGTGTTTTAATAGCTGTTCCAGACGATTGATGCGATCTTCGACTTCAGCCTGTTCTTCGCGAGCCTGATGATATTCGGCGTTTTCGGACAAATCGCCTAGTTTCTTGGCATATTCCAGGCTTTCAGCCACTTCCTTGCGCCGTTCCGTCTTCAAAATATCAAGCTCTTTAGAGAGTTCCGCGAATTTCTCACTCGTCAAATATTGTGTTTCGTTAGGCATTTTTTGAGTACTGATCTTATGGTTAATATCTAAATACTATCAAGGTGAGTCCTCGATATCAAGGACTAACATTGAAATATTCCGGAGTATGAATTTCCATCCAATCAGCGGTTCGTCTCATGACTGCCGCGGCACCTATGAGGTTGTGTACCGATCCTTGTTCGAGCATGACTGCAAAAGCGTATTTCGGGCTTTGATAAGGCCAGAATCCGGTGATCCATGAATTGACTTTTTCTTTGCTGGCACCCAATTCTGCAGTACCTGTTTTGGTAGCGAATTCTTCGTATGGAACATTCATAGCTTTGCCAGTACCGATTGTAGCCGACAGGCGCATACCTTCGCGCACAATCTGAAAATCATTCTGCGGTATTGAATCGATCACGCGATCGACATGCGGACCATCACCTTTAATGATAGTCGGCACGAGCAGAGTGCCGCCGTTGGCAACCGCTGCTACGGCACGGACGATTTGTGCCGGTGTTACCTGTGTGCCGTATTGCCCGATAGCCGTATGATAAGTGTCGCCTAAATACCAAGGCTCGTTGAAAGTGGCCTTTTTCCATTCCGGCGTCGGTATGGTGCCAGATTTGCCGGACACGAACGAGTCTGGTATGACCGATCCAAAGCCGAACAACCGTAAATACTTGTCGATGTTAGCAATGCCCAACCCATTTTGATCCTTGTAACCGCCACCCACGGTATAGAAATACGCGTCTGAAGACATGGCAATGGCATGACGCAGATCCAGGGGTCCCAAGTCTTTCCAGTCGTTGAATACTGAGACTTGGCTTGGATTGTAAGGATTTGGCACCGATATAGATCCGGTCGTAACTATGATCTTATTCGGATCGATGACGCCTTCGTTAAGTACGCCGAGCGCAATATATGGTTTGACGATAGAGCCAGGCGTATACAGGCCGTCAACGGCGCGGTCTAGGAACGGCAAATCCGGATTGTTCAACTCGGCTATAACCGCCGACTTATCGGTCTTATCTGACATAACTTGGGGGTTGTATTCCGGGTAACTAGTCAAAGCGATGATCTCGCCGGTTCGCGTATTCATGATGATACCGGCACCACCCTTGAAGCCGTACTGGTCCGCAATCGCTTTTATATTATTGAAAAGTTCAGATTGCACACGGCTGTCTACCGAAAGCGCAACATTTTGTCCTGACACCGGAGACTTGACGATATTCTGCGACACTATCTTGTTGTGGGCATCGACTTCGATCAATCTTGATCCGTTAATTCCTTGAAGTTCGCTGTTGAAATATTTTTCGGCGCCGTCTATGCCTTGGAAATCTTCTGTATAATAAAAGCCGTTGTTGTCTTTTGACGGATATTGTACATAGCCTTGAATATGAGCCAAGCCAGTGGTAGTTGCGTATTCCCTTTTCGGCACATAATCATCCATGGCGCTGACGGCTTGCGTGCCGCTGGCGGAAGAATCGCCGCCGCCGTTTCCGCTCGGCGCATTCCACGCCAACAATACTCCGTTACGGTCAGTGATCGTTCCTCTGGCGGCGAAGATGGGCACGGGCCGCAACAGATTCATGTTGCTTCTCGTCAAATAAGTCTCGCCGTCGGCTATTTGCAATTTCCATGCTTGTGCCAGGAATATGATAAACACTATCGTTAGTGCGCCAACGATTGAATATAGTGATGCTTTTGAAATCGGCTTTTCCAGCCGTCCTTCAAGGCTGTTTTTGTCGTATTTCGGTATGTTGCTGGCATCGAGCAAGACTTCATCCGGATCAATTTCGGCATATCGCCTTATCCTCGCCCGTGAAAAAAAATCGCTGAATTTCATTCTATTGATATGTAATAATACATCAGTTTATCTTCTTATGAAATTTTTTAGCGTCGTTATCATTATAAATAAAACCAGCGATACAATGGTACCGGAATACGCCCATACGCCCATTCCTTGAACCATAGCGAATAATGCGTCGTACATGATTCCGGCGACGATGAATTCTATGTAAAATGGAAATGCGAACGCCCCAACCACGGCAAGCGGCAGGGCGAAATACCACCAGGCGTTTACAATACAGACGAACAGTATAATGTCCAATACTATCCTGATCGTTAACTTATTCATTTTGATTTATCGATCATCACCCACTTCAACTGGTAAAGATTGACCGGCGGAGCAAAGAGAACGGTTTGGAACGGCTGAGTGGGATCGGCGATTACATGGAAAACGACGCCGAAAGCGCGATCGTTAAGAGATGGGTTGATTATAAAATCGCCCGCTTTGACGGAAATGTCACGCGAAACTTGGGCGGAATATTGTCCGCCACCGCGGCCAATCGCGGTTATCGAAACGCTCGAAGAAGCCAACATTACTTGGTAAGTTTGGCCCGGCGAAGAAAACAAAATGACTTTCGAAGTCCGATTCAGCGTATCGACAATCTTTCCGATCAAAACATTGCCCGGCGCATACACCTTGTCGCCGGTTGAAAATCCGATATCGGAACCGCCGTCAATTATCAATTCGTCATACGGAACAAATGGAGGGCGCATCAATATCGGAGAAATGATCCTTGATTGAGCCGGTTTTTGCGACGAGATCATCCGCAAGAAAGTCGCGTATTCTCTAGACACGCCGATTGAAGACGACGCCGTCTGCGTTGAAGTGGCGTCGGCGCCTGTTCCGCCGGCGTTGAAAATCGAAACATCGACGCTTCGTCCCAAGAGATCCTTTAGTTCCGCGTTTTCCAATTCAACGGACCTTACCGTATTCAATCTCAATTCATCGGCCGCCAATTGCAACTTGAGCGATTCATTCTCATCCAATAATTGTTGCGGCGATTGCAAGGATCCACTGGCCACGGAAAATTCCGCGCGCCAGAACGGAACAGCGACACTAGTAAACAATGACGGCAAAAAATGCGGGGCCAGCCATCGCAAAAATACAAAAACTATAATCAACAAAGTTAGAACGGCTACGGAAAAATTTTTAACTTTTGTCCGTCGCCATAAAGATTTGTTGCCGTTATTTTGCATTTATGTCGTCTTCGCTTTCTATGAGCACGCTCCGATAAGTGTCCAAGTCTTCGAGGATCACGCCGGCGCCGCGCGCGATCGCCGTCAATGGATCATCGGCGACAGTCACCGGGATTTTGAGCGCCTCGGAGAGCAACACATTCAAGCCTTTGATGAGCGCGCCGCCGCCGACTAGGTGCACTCCGCGCTTCATGATGTCGGAGAGGATTTCCGGCGGCGTCATTTCCAACACCTCTTTGGCTGACTCGACGATGATGCCGACCGACTGCGCCATGGCTTCCCGGATGTCTGAATCCGTAATGATCACTTCGCGCGGCAAACCGGTGATCAAGTCTCGACCGCGGATAGTGGTCTCCAGCGGTTCGCCGGCAACGACCAAGCCGACAGCGATCTTGACTTGCTCAGCGGTTGTTTCTCCTATCAAGATCTTGAACTCGTTGCGGATATAAGTAATGATGTCATTGTTGAATTTGTCGCCGGCGATTTTCAAATTCTTGGACCTGACGATGCCGCCCAATGAAATTACGGCAATGTCGGTGGTGCCCCCGCCTATGTCTACAACCATGCTGCCAACCGGATCATGGACGGGCAGTCGAACGCCGATGGCGCCAGCCATGGGCTGTTCCACTATATAGACTTCCCTGGCGCCGGCGTTCTTGGCGGCGTCGCGCACAGCTCTGACTTCCACATTGGTCACGCCGGAAGGCACGCCCACGACGACTCTCGGACCCAAAAATCTTTTCGGCATGAATTCGCCGGCGCGCTTCATCAGATACGACAGCATTTCTTCGGTCACTTCGAAGTCTGAAATAACGCCGTCGACCAGCGGCCTGACGGCTGTTATATGGAGAGGCGTCCTGCCGAGCATTTCCTTTGCGGCACTGCCGACCGCCACCACCTGTCCGGTCTTCTGATTGACGGCCACCACCGACGGCTCATTGACCACTATTCCCTTGCCGCGCACATACACCAGGGTGTTTGCCGTCCCCAAGTCGATGCCGATGTCATTTGAAAATTTTCCCAGGAATTTGTCTTTTCTGTCCTTGAATGAAGCCATGACGGTACATTATCATAGCTTGAATGTAGGTGCTAGCTCTATTTTTCCCGTCACCCTATCTTTCACCTCCACCGAATCATTCGCCAGCGTTTTTTCGCTCACCACATACCTCTTGGGAATTCCAATAAGATCCGCATCCGAGAATTTTTCGCCGGCACTTAATTCACGGTCATCGTAGAGAACTTCAACACCTTTGGCGGAAAGTTTCGAATAGAGATCATCCGCCGCTTTCTTCACTTTGCCGGATTGGTCAAACAGGGCGACCAGATGAATGGCGAAAGGCGCCACCGATTCCGGCCAGACGAGACCCTTGTCGTCAGATTTCAATTCAACAATAGTTCCCATAACGCGCCCGGGACCAATGCCGTAACTGCCCATCCAGACCGGCTTCGACTGCCCTTTTTCGTCCTTGTAAACCAAGTTGAGCGCATCCGAGAATTTAGTACCCAAGTTGAAAATGTTGCCCACTTCCACGGCTTTTTTCTCACACAGGTCCGACCTGTGCAGGCCGAGATCTTTCAGAACTTCATCATTCATGACCTCCTTGTTGACCGCTATTTTCTTGGCCTCGCTCACATATATGGTATCTTCGCCGGCATCGGTCAAAGTTTGGAATTCGTGCGAATATTTCGAGAATGAACCGCCCGAAGCGAAAGTGACATAGGTCTCACCACCGATACCCAGCCGATCGAAAATGCGGATGTAAGCTTGCTTCGCTTTTTCATAGTACTCGTTCTGTTCTTTTTCATCTTTGCAAAAAGTATAAAGATCCTTCATCAAGAATTCGCGGCCGCGCATGAGGCCCGACTTGGCGCGCGGTTCATTACGGAATTTAGTCTGGAATTGGTAAACGCCCACCGGCAAATCTCTAAACGATCGGATATGATCCTTCATAAGCGCCGTCAGCGGTTCTTCATGCGTAAATCCCAAACCAAGCTCGCCGCCGCCTTTGAGCGAAGTCTTGAACCAAATTTCCAAATCTTTGTCGTCCCAACGGCCGCTCGCTTGCCAAGTCTCCTTGTTCTGCAACGCCGTCAATAAAACCTCCTGTCCGCCGATTACATTCATCTCTTCGCGGATCACACCTACAATTTTATTCAAGACCCGCAGTCCCAAAGGCAGATAAGAGTACGCTCCGGCGGTTTCCTTGTGGATATAACCCGCGCGGATCAATAATTGCGCGTTCTTCGCCACCTCATCCTTGGGCGCCTCCCTTCTCGTCTTCGTGAATAATTCCGATTGTCTCATTGTGGTGATTTTAACAGGATCCGGTCACATAAACAATTTGGCAATATCTTTGTAAGTCACCGCAACCATAAGCAAGATGAGCAGTGCAAAGCCGATAGCATTCACGGTATTAGCGAATTTGGGCGGAATACGACGGCGACTAATGCCTTCTAGTCCCACGAATAAAATGCGGCCGCCGTCAAGAGCAGGGAACGGGATTAGGTTGATCACTCCCAAATTCAAGGAAATGATCGCCGTAACCATCAACAAATATTTGAAGCCCATTTCCGCCGCATTGCCGACAATGCCCGCAATACCCACCGGACCCGCTACATCGGAGAAGTTCGGTGTGCCGCGGAAAATATTGGCGATGAATGCGTACAATCCTATTGCCGTCTCTTTTACAAGCACTGCCGTATAATGCGCGCCCTCGTAAATCGCCGTCGGCAGAGGCAAACTGAAATCGGCGACCGTCTGCATGGCGATGCCGATGGCGTATTTTCCTTCCACAATGCCTTTTACAGGTGTAACCATGACAGTCTTGGTCACATTTCCAATCGTCGAATACTCAATACTTACCGGGCTGACGCCACTGCCGTTTATCAGATTTTGTATATCGGATATTTTTCCGTTGGAAACCGTGCCGGTATTTAAATTGTCGACAACCGGCAAACCGCCGTCGGCCATCAAAACCTGATCAATAGTATCTCCGGTTGCGATGCCTGCTTTTTCCGCCGGCGAACCGGGCTCGACATAGGTAATCATTATCCTTTCGTTATGAAACCTGCCGGCATACTGCTCGAAACCGTCCGTTGCCGCGGTTACGCCGCCGGCGAATACGATGGAATACAGGAGCCACGCGAACAAGAAGTTGAAAAACACTCCCGCGAAAAGCACGATCGCCTGCTGCCATCTGGGCTTATTGACAAAGCTCCGCGGCGAATCCGGCCCAGAGATCGATTCGCCGTCCGGATTTTCACCGAAAATTTTCACATATCCTCCGAATGGAATTGCATTCACGCCGTATTCTGTTTCCCCTTTTTGCCATGAAAAAATCTTCGGCCCGAAGCCTATCTTGAACGCATCAACCCTTATGCCGCAAGCTCTCGCCGCCAAAAAGTGCCCCAATTCGTGAACAAATATGAGTACTGCCAATACTACTATGAATATGATCGCCGTGGTCATGATTTGCCAAACAAAGATCGCACAGACTGGCACCCCCTTGCTTTGCAGAAGGCGGCCGCCTACTTCGCACTAATCCAAAATATCATGTTCTTTTTTTGCAAACAATTCATCCAACTTTTTATTGGCCGCGTCGACCGTCTTCTGCACCTCATTCTTGGCGCGAAACGCGTCATCTTTGCCCATGTCGCCGTCTTTCTCTTTGTCTTGCAGTTCGCGGACTGTGCGATCTCTGGCCATGCGCACCTGCTTCCTTGCTTCCTCCAGTTTTTCTTTGGCGTTTTTAACTATTTCTTTTCTGCGATCCGTCGTCAATTCAGGAAAGTTCACCCGCAGACCTTCCTGATCCGCAACAACCGACAATCCCAAATTAGCCGCGGTGATCGCTTTTTCAATCTCTTTGACAAGAGACTTGTCCCAAGGCGACACACGCATGGTTCTGGCGCCTTCAATGGTTATACTCGCCACTTCCTTCAAGGCGGTGGGCGTGCCGTAAGACTCGACTTTGACGGGATCCAGCACGGCCGGCGAAGCTTGGCCGGTCCTTATTTGTTGAAACTCCTTTGTCAGCCACTCTGCGGCCACGGCTAATTGCTTATCAAAACTTTTTGGATCAAATGTCATGGTTGTTTTTGTTATTTGTTATAATTCAATGATATCATATTGCCATGAATAAGACACAGACGGTCACGACTTCCAAAAGCCACACCATATATACTATCGCCGTCATCGGTTTCATATACACTTTGCACCTGGTCATACCGATGTATTCCAATTCAAGCTTTTTGTCGCTGTTCGCCGACGAACAGACGGTCGGTTATATCTACATGGCCGGCGCCGCCGTCTCGATATTTGGATATTTGATCGCTCCTTCAATAATACGCCGATTAGGCAATTACCGCACGGCGATCTCGCTGGTTATGATACAGGCGATCATATTCTACGGACTTGTCACAGCACAATCCGCCTTCACAATCGCGGCCCTTTTCATATTGCAATCAGCAGTTGTTTCGCTCATCGCGCTGACTTTGGATATTTTCCTTGAAGTTTACACCGACAGCGCGCGGGTCGGCGCAGTCCGCGGACTTTATACGGCAACCCTGAACACCTCATGGATAGTGGCGCCGCTTCTGGGCAGTATGCTTATAAACGGCACGAACAATTTCCGCAATACTTATGTGGCGGCTTTGGCGATGCTGTTTCCTTTGCTCTATCTCATATATCGCAACTTTCCAAAATTTAAAGACCCCAATTACACTCACTTATCGCCGATACAGCTGGCAAAGCATATCGGACACAATCGCAATTGGATAAAGTTATTCTCAGCCAATATCGTCTTGCAAACTTTCTACGCATGGATGACCGTTTACTGCCCTATTTATTTGAATAAAACAATGGGCTTCGGCTGGGAGCAGATCGGTATAATCCTGACAGTCATGCTGCTGCCGTTCCCGCTGGTTCAATTCCCACTGGGAAAATTGGCGGACAACCGTTTTGGCGAAAAGGAGATTATGAGTCTGGGATTTCTCCTGATGGGACTAACGACCGTAGGATTAGCTTTCATTCGCACACCGAATCTGCTGATCTGGGCAGCAGCGCTCTTCACGACCAGGATCGGCGCGGCGGCGGCGGAAATCATGATGGAAACTTATTTCTTCAAGACTGTCTCGCCGCGCGACTCGGCGGCGTTGGGCGTATTCCGCATCACCAGGCCGCTCTCGTATTTCTTCGCGCCCTTGGTCACCATGGCGGGCCTGCTGTTTACCACCAACGAATACATGTTCGCCGTGGTGGGCGTCCTGACGCTCCTGGCTCTTTATCCCGCGCTCACCATCAGAGATACCAATTGACCGTGTACGGTTCAGTGCACCTTAGCCGACAACGCTCCGGCCTCGGCTTTCTTCAGAGCAAGTTGAAGTCCGGGCATTTTCCTTGTTATTTCCCTTATTTTACTTTCCGAATCTGAAATTTCTTGTCGTGTTTTTTGAATACTTGTTTCCATCTGTTCGATTTCTCGCTTTTTCGTATCTATGACAGAGCGCAAATGCTTCATCTCTTGACCCGCCAGATCTATGGCATCTTTACAATGCTTGATATTATCCTCGGCCAACCTTACGCTTTGATCATTCATGTTATTTTATTGCTTGATTAATTCTGGTAATGATTTTCTGATAAAATTATAGCATTATTCCTGGAATTTGATCGCGAACCCGTATCACAACATAATCTGCGAAAATTTCAATATTGACGGGCGAGAAAAATCCGTTAAACTTATTATTTAATAGTCATATTTTATGTTAAACGATTAAACAAAAAATAACATGCCGAAAATAAAAACAATCCGCGCGCGCGAAATATTGGATTCACGGGGCAATCCTACGGTAGAAGTAGACTTGGCGCTTTCCGACGATTCTTTCGGCCGGGCGTCCGTGCCTTCGGGCGCTTCAACCGGAAGCCATGAAGCTTTGGAATTGCGCGACGGCGTCAAGAAAAGATACGGCGGCAAGGGCGTGCTAAAGGCCGCGGAGAACATCAACAAAACGATCGCCGATGCCGTTAATGGCAAAGAATTGGAGCAGGAAACGCTCGACCGAAAACTGATGGAACTTGATGGGACAAAAGACAAAAGCAACTTGGGTGCCAATGCCATCCTCGGCGTTTCCATGGCTTTCGCCAAAGCCGCAGCCGCCTCGGAGAAGAAGCCTCTTTACCGCTATTTCGCCGACATCGCCAAAACCGGTAACCCGATCAGGCTGCCCGTACCGATGATGAATATCATAAACGGCGGCAAACATGCCGAAAATTCCGCCGATATACAAGAATTCATGATCGTGCCGCACGGCTTCGATTCGTTTCGGGAGTCCCTGCGCGCCGGCGCGGAAATATTCCACGCCCTCAAGAAACTGCTCCATGATAGAAAATTGCCAACAACAGTCGGCGACGAGGGCGGTTTTGCCCCGTCTTTGTCATCGAATGAAGCCGCCATTGAATTGATCCTCGAAGCGATTGAAATCGCCGGTTATAAAAGCGGCAAACAGATCAGTTTGGCGCTTGATGTCGCCGCCACCGAATTGTACAAAAGCGGTACTTACCATCTGACGCGCGACAATCGCAATCTGACGACCGAGGAAATCATCGGATGGTACGAAGGGCTGGTCAACAAATATCCGATAGTATCGATCGAAGACGGCTTGGCGGAAGACGACTGGGATGGCTGGATGCTGCTTACAAAAAAACTGACAGGATCAATCCAGCTGGTCGGCGACGATCTGTTCGTCACCAATATTGATCGACTGCGTACAGGCATAGAAAAGAAAGCCGCCAATTCAATTCTGATAAAACTGAATCAGATCGGCACCGTTACCGAATCAATCGGCGCTATCAATCTGGCAAAAAAGGCTGATTATTCGTCGGTGATCTCGCATCGTTCAGGTGAAACCGCCGATACGACAATAGCGGACTTCGCGGTCGGTACCGGCGTCGGCCAAATAAAAACCGGTTCCCTTTCGAGGTCAGAGCGCGTGGAAAAATACAATCAACTGATGAGGATCGAAGAAGAATTGGGATCAAAAGCGGTTTTCACAAACACATTCAAAGAATAATCCACAGGATTTTTTAATTATTAACAGCATATCAACAGGTTCTGCCCAGAAATCATTGGTTTTGGCGTTGACTTTTTGCTGACAAAGTCTATAGTTAACCTAGGTCTACCCTGGAGAAGATCCTTAAACAAACACTTTAGGGTCCATTAATAAACCGGCACTGTCCGGTGATAGGACACCACTTAATTTTTTTGGAATCTTTCTCTTGAGCCGTAGATATTATGCACAAAAGCCGCCTTTCGGCGGCTTTTGTGTGATCGCTTTCCGCATTTACGCACTCGTCGGAGGTGTCTGCGGCGCCGGATTCGGCTGCTGCGGTTGCTGTGGCTTTTCTTTCGCCATTTTATTCAGGCGAGTTGGTTAGCTCTCGCAATGAATATTATAATCCTGCGGCAATAGTTCTAGTTATTTGCAAATATTATTGACTACAAGTCAAACAACACAGTAGAATAAACGCTGTAATTCTGATTGCTTTTCTGTGGTATAATTTTTTATAAAATTAAAACACATCTACTTGCTATAGTCACGATTTACCTTGGTTTTCGACTGTTTGTACCGCTTTTTTTAATTTATCCGGAGCGGCAAGATAATATTTTTTCACCGGCTTTAAATCATCATTCAGATCATAAATTATTGGAATACCCGTAGGAATATCCAAACCGGCTATTTCCAGATCAGATATGCCTTCAATGATTTTTACCAAGCCTCTTAGGCTATTGCCGGAAGCGACAATCAATACCATTTTCCCCAATTTTACGGCTGGGGCAATCTCTTCATTCCAATAAGGGATTATTCT
The DNA here is from genome assembly GCA_018971685.1 of Patescibacteria group bacterium. Taxonomy (GTDB): domain Bacteria; phylum Patescibacteriota; class Minisyncoccia; order Phycocordibacterales; family PALSA-1337; genus C7867-002. Next base: position 39,420 of record JAGXAG010000002.1, on the reverse strand, counting down.
GTTCTCGACAACATTTTTCAAAGTTTCGGATAAAGGGATTTCTGATTTACCCAAATCTTTGTAAAGCGGATCATTGCCGGGGTACATCGGGCTATCAACGGGTAAAGGCGGTATCGGCGTGTCATAACTCCTTCGCCACATTTTCACTTGTTCTTCGCCGTACTTTCGCGCAGTTTCAGATTTATTCAAACCTTGCAACGCTCCGTAATGTCTCTCATTGAGTTTCCATGACTTTCTTATTTCGATATTTTCAAGCCCCATTTCTTCCAATACTATTTCCATGGTTCTTGTAACCCTTTTTAATACAGATGCAAAAACAATATCGAAGTGAAAATGGGCCTCTTTTAACTTCTTGCCGGCTTCATGGGCCTCCTCCACGCCTTTTTCGGACAGGTCGACATCGGTCCAACCGGTAAATCGGTTTTCCTTATTCCAGACACTCTCTCCATGACGAAGCAGTACCAGTTTTTTCATTTGTTTTCATGATAACATGCCCGTAGGAAATTACCAAAACAACTTCGGCATGAAAAAATCCTCCGTAAATATTGACTAGGAACTTTATTACTTATTGCCTTTACTTTATTGGCAATTCTCGCAAACCAGACAACCAGAAATAATAAATAACCGCCTAACTTTTCTTAGCGATCAGCGCGCCGGCGTACCTGACAAACAAGATCGAACCGGTGGCACAGAAGACGCCGAGCGACCAGCCGGCGATGACATCGGATGACCAGTGCACATTCAAGGCGACGCGGGACAGGCCGATAATAATGATTGCGAGCACGCAACCGACAATCATCCATTCTCTCTTGGCCAGATTCTTGATATGCGGCGCAAGCACATATGCCAGGATGACAAAAAATGCCGCCGCCAGGCCGGAGTGGCCGCTCGGGAAACTCGGGTCAGTCAAATGTTGGAGCGCATTTACCGGCCGCGCACGCATAAAGAATTCTTTCATCATGCCGAGAATAATCCCGGTCGAGCCAGTCGAGAGGGTAAAGAGCGATGCGGTGCGCCATTTTTTATTGAAGGCCAGTACTACTCCTGACAATATTCCCAAACCGCCGGTGGCAACCGTGCCGCCCACGATCCCTATAACAGCCGAGATTGCGGCTAAAAATGGCGTAACATGGTTTGCCATAAATATATTTACCGCTATGTCGAAATTCGCCATGAATGATTTTGCGGCCCACGCGTCTTCGATCGTCTTCGCCAACATCCATAACGACAATATATTCAGGCCAAGCGCGAACAATTCATATTTTTTGAAAATATGAAAACGCATATTGACGAAACGGTAACCCCAAACTATCAGTATTACCGCGATTACGGCCGCTACGACAAGTCTGCCCAAATAACCGGCGGCGGTGTGATATCCCAGACCAAGTACATAGCCGAGTAAAACGGAAGATGTCGCCCACATTATGCCGCCGATAATATTGAATATCCAGAATCTGGCGATTTTCGAATGACTCGAACCAACGATAAAAGGCATGAGCGGACGCGTGATCGGATTGAATCTGCCTATTATGAGCGCTTTACCGGTATGTTTGCCGACCATTGCTCTGGCCTTTTCGATATGCTCGGCGCGAATGAAAAAATACGGCATAAGCTTGTCCGCCAACGACATGCCGTACTTTCTGCCCAGATAAAATCCGATCATGTCTCCCAAGATTGCGCCGGCTGATGCCAATGCCATTACAACCCACAGATTGAACACCCCGATCTTGGCCAAAAATCCGGAAACGATGACCGCCGTATGCCCCGGCACGAACGCGCCGATGAAAGGTATGGCTTCGACGATCGATATCAAAAACAAGAACAGATATCCACCATGCCTCGCGGCATGTTCGACTACGGCGACCATATTGGAGAAAAAATGGGTGTAGGGCATTATTTATTTCGCCACCTTGACGGCCTCCTCGAACGCGATCGAAAGCAAACGCGAAGCGCCGTCGGAAGACATGGTGATGCCATAGAGCACGCCGGCCCTGGACATGGTCTCGCGGTTGTGGGTGATCAGGATGAGCTGGGAGCGCTTGGACAAGTCTTCGATCATGTCGCCGTACTTGCGGCTGTTGGCTTCATCGAGCGCCGCGTCCGTCTCGTCCAGAATGATGAACGGCGGCGGGTTGACTTGCGAGACGGCAAACAGGAGAGCAATAGAAGTGAGCGCGCGCTCGCCACCCGAAAGCATGACCAGGCCTTTGACTTTTTTCCGCGGCAAACTAACAGTGACTTCGAGGCCTTCGGGGCCTTCCGCCTCTTCTTCCGGCTGTTCCGACAGATCGCCGTCAACCGCCTCTTCCGGATTTCTCAAAACTTCGGCTAATTCCTCGGCATCGCTCTTTTTCCGGCGCTTTGGTTCTTTGATAACGGTCAGTTCGGCTTTGCCGCCGCCGAACATGAGTGCAAAGAATTTCTGGAATTCGGCATTTATTTTCATAATGCCGCTTTTGAATTCGTAATCGATCCGCGTATCGAGCTCAGCAATCAGTTTCAAAAGTTCGGCTTTGGCTTTTTCCAGATCTTCGAGTTCTTTGCCCAGGAATGTATTGCGCTCCTCAGTCTCCCTGTATTCCTTCATGACTTCCGCGCCACCAGAACCGCCTGCGTCTTCCAGACGGATCTTGATCTTTTCGATTTGCTTAAGTCGGAATGATTGGGTCTCGCGGTCGGACTTCGCCACACCCGCCACGAAGGACCCTCGGGACACGGCGTCGCCGCCTGCTCTAGGCGCGGCTGGCTCTCGGCCGCCTTCGCGGCCTCCGAGGCGTCCATCGGATTCCTTCGTGGCGGGTGGGGCGAAGTCCGAATACTCCGTCGCCTCCCTGCCGACTATTATCGCCGCTTCGCCAAGCTCCCGTTTGAACGCTTCTTCGTCTCGCGAAACAGTATCCAGCTGATTCGTCAAAGCGGAGATCAGTCCGCGCACTTCATTTTGGCGCGCGATGATCCGAAAAACATCCTTCTCGGCGTCGCGATTGGTATCTTTTTCTTTTTCGATCTGGCGCTTGAGCTCTTCGTATTCGCGGTTCAGCTTAGTCTCGGCGCGATTTAGCTCTGCAAGCATCTTCTCCAACCTGCTCTTGCTGTTTTTCAAGCCGACGATTTCCTTCTCGGCGTCGTCGATCATGGCCGAATCGGCGACGGAATGGTGCTTGCCGATAAATTCACGAAGAACATTCACGACTTCGCTCCAAAGCTTTTTAGCGTCGTCAAATATATTGAATCCTTCGATGCGCCTGACAACTTCCTCGACATCTTTCAGATAGACCATCCTCGCCTCCTCGTCCTTCATCCTGGATCGCTCTTTTTCGATGACTCTCTCGTCAGCCCTTATCTCGCCTTCGATCACCCCCAACTCGCGGGTGGCAGCATCGACTTCACGGCGAATAGTCGCCAATCTATTCTCGATCGAAATGACTTCTTCGCTCTTGTGGTCTTTGTTTTCCGACGCGGACAATATGCCCTTGGCTTTCTCCAAATCCCGTTCGAGGCCGGCCGATTCCGTCTTGGGCGCGGCCAATTCACGGCTTAATCTTTCTTTTTCGGTTTTTATGTAATGATCTTCGGCGGCAAAATATTCTTTGTACAGTGTGACGAGTTCGACGCGCATCTGCTCGGCTTTTTCGACTTTTTCGACTTGCTTCTTCAAGAATTTGAGATGCGGCGCGATTTCCCGGCGGAGCGACTCGACTTGTTTCATATTCTCCTCGGTTCTTTCGAGCTTGCGGACGCTTTCGAGCTTCTTCCACTGGTAGATCTTGAGGCCGAGCGCGTCCTCGATCATCTCCCGGCGCTCGCGGATGGATGCGGACAATATTCTGTCGGCTTCGCCCTGGGAAATGATGTGATGTCCGGTGGCGCCGATATGCGCCGCGGCTAACAATTCGACAATGTCTTTCAGCCTGACTTGGCTGCCGTTCAGTAAATATTCGTTGGAATTGTCGCGATGGACTACCCTTTCGACGGTTACTTCGTCAAAGTCTATGGCAGGAAACATCTGCCTTGAATTATCAAAGGTCAATTTTACCCCTGCGCGATTGGCTCTGCCGCCGCCGGAAGCGTTGTCGCCGCCGCCGTTCCAGATGAGGTCTTCGCCTCTTTTGCCGCGAAGCGACTTGATGGATTGCTCGCCAAGGACAAATCTGAAAGCCTCTGCGACATTACTTTTGCCGCTGCCGTTCGGGCCCACTATGCCGGTTATGGCAGAATTGAAAGACAGTGCCGATTTCTTGGCGAATGATTTGAAGCCTGATAGTTCGAGTGATTTCAGATACATGTTCATTCCTTTTCGAGGTCCGACCTTGTCACCACCCTTTAATGTCAAGCGCTTTCTCTGCCGCTTTTTGTTCGGCCTCTTGTTTCGACGGCCCGGCGCCGGTAGCAACCTGGACATCGCCCAGAAAGACCCCAAGCGTAAACTTTTTGTCGTGATCGGGACCCTCTTCCTTTAGCGTCCGGTAAGAAGGCGTGATTCCCGTTTTCTCTTGCGCCCTTTCCTGAAAACGGCTCTTGGCGTCAATCCAACTTTTGTTCTTGACGATTTCTTCGATGTCGATCGTATTCAAAAGGTGGTTGGAAATGAAATTGGCGGCGGCATTGTATCCGCGATCCATGTAAATGGCGCCGATGACCGCCTCGACCGCATTGGCCAGGATGACGGAACGGGCGCGACCGCCGTCTTTGGCTTCGCCGCGCGATAGGAGCATAAAATCGTTAAGGCCGATCGATTGTGCGACTTTGGTCAAACTCACGGTGTTGACTAATGCCGACCTGAAAGCGGTCAGTTCACCTTCGGCTTTCTTGGGATATTTGCGGAAGAGGAAACTGGTGACGACCAATTCCAACACCGCATCACCCAAGAATTCCAAGCGCTCGTTATGCTCCGTGCCGGATTTTTTATTCTCGTTCAAATACGAACGGTGGGTGCAGGCGGCTCGCAACAGAGCGATGTCGTCGAATTCGACCCCTATCTGTTCAGCGAATTTTTCGAAGTCTGTCTTCATTTTGGTCATTTGGTTGCCGATCGCCCGCGTCCATGCCATCACTCGCTTTTGCTAAAAATAGTGACGGCTTTCGTGACAATCGGCAAAATGTCATCGTAAAAATTCAGGTCCATAATATCAGCCAGCTTAAACCATTTGGCATCATTCAGGCCTGGTTTTTTGGCCAATTTGAGTTTGACAAACGGCGATTCCGCCAAATAATAATGCACCTGCTTGCGTATTTTGCCTATTTCAGGATCGTTGGCGATGTATTCATTCTGGCCGAGATCTGCCTTGATCGCCACTTCCAGACCGATCTCTTCTTTCACCTTGGCGACGGTGCCATCCTTCGGATCCGTGCCTTCTGGAATTTTACCTTTCGACAATGTCCAGTGGCCGAAAGCGTCGTGCACGAACGCCATGTAAGCATCTTTGCCGTCGCGGGAGCAAATCACCGCCCCGCCCAAATGCTGTATGGGCATTTGCTCGTAAGGCACTTCGGCCTTTTTCTTTTTTGAAGGCACGGCATCCTTGCCCGGTTCGCCGAGCTCTTTGTACACAGCGCCCAAAACGCCGTTGACGAACCGGCCGCTTGTTTCGCCGCCGAAAGTTTTGGCCAGTTCGATGGCCTCATTGATGGCGACCTTGGCCGGCACTTCGGCGCGATCAGCAAAAAGCAATTCGTACAATCCTATGCGTAAAACATTCCTGTCCACCGGAGAAATCTTCTCAACCGGCCATTCCGGCGCGGCCTTGGCGATGACATCGTCGAGATTGGCTTGTTTGGCAACGATGCCCTTAAGTAATTCTTCGACGAATGAAGAGTCAGCCATGCCGGGCGCGAATTCTTTCATGTCGCGCGCCACTATACCTGAAATACTGCCTTTATCGCAGCCGCGAAAATCCCACTCGAAGAGAGATTGCAGTGCGATTGATCTAGATAAATGGCGATTTGCCATTGAATTAAAGAACGAACTTGATTATCTTGTTAACGAAATTAGCGGGCGTTTTCGGCTTTTTTGGCTTTGGAGGCTTTTTTGGCGGCTTTGGCCGCAAGGTCTATAACCTTCCTACCGTTATACCATCCGCAATTCATACAGACGGTGTGGCTCTTGCGCGCCGCGCCGCAATTCTGGCACTTAGAAAAACGCGCCGCTTCCAAAGCGTGGTGAGATCTCCTGTTGTCGCGGTGCGACCGCGTGGCGCGCATTCTTACTACCATGTGGACAGTATGGCATATTCCGAAAAATCGCGCAAATGCGCCCGTCCGGTTAGCCGCCGTGGCGGCGCTTTCCGGCTCGTGCTATCATTTGATCCATGGACAAAACCGCTTCGGAGCCTCTCGAACACAAACGCCACACTTTGGCGCATCTTTTGGCAGCGGCCGTATTGGAGATGTATCCAGACGCTTTGCCGACGATCGGTCCGGCGATAGATAACGGCTTTTATTACGATTTCGAATTCCCCGCAGGAACAAACATCGCGGAGGGCGACCTACATGTGATAGAAGAACGGATGCGTAAGATTCTGCCGACTTGGACAAAATTTACTTCGCGAGAATTATCGAAAGATGAGGCCGTTTCAAGTTTTTCCTCACCTAACGGCTCAAACAAATACAAAGCTGAATTGATAAACGAGATCATATCTAAAAATGAAAAAATAACTTTTTATAAAGCCGGCGGCTTCGAAGACCTCTGTCGCGGCGGACACGCGGAAAATCCGGCTAAAGACATAAAACCCGATTCATTCAAGCTCTCTAGGATAGCCGGCGCGTATTGGCGGGGCGACGAGAAAAATAAAATGCTTACCAGGATTTACGGGCTGGCATTTGATTCCGGCAAAGAACTGAAGGAATACGAAGCGATGATAAAAGAAGCCGAAAAGAGAGATCACCGCAAGCTTGGCAAAGAGATGGACATTTTCGAATTTAACGATGATACCGGGCCCGGACTCCCATTGTGGCTGCCCAACGGCGCCATCATGATCGAAGAATTGGAGAAGCTCGCCAAAGAAACCGAATTCAAAGCCGGTTATGTCCGTGTGCGTACGCCGCACATAGCAAAAGACTCCATGTACCTGAAAAGCGGCCATTTGCCATATTACGAAGAGTCCATGTTTCCGCCGATGGAATACGAAGGCGGCAAATACTACTTGAAGGCCATGAATTGCCCGCACCATCACAAGATTTTTGCGGCCAGAGCCAGGAGTTACCGCGATCTGCCTCTGCGCTTGGCCGAATACGGCACCTGTTACCGTCACGAAAAATCAGGCGAGCTGTTCGGCCTGATGCGCGTGCGCATGCTGTCAATGAATGACGCCCATATATATTGCGCCGAAGAACAATTCGCCGGCGAATTCAAAGCCGTGAATGACATGTATCTCGAGTATTTCAAAATTTTCGGCATAGACAAATATGTCATGCGCTTTTCCACCCATGACCCAAAACGCTTGGGAGACAAATATGTCGATGAACCGGAATTGTGGAAAAAGACCGAGGACATGGTGCGCGAAGTTTTGGTCGGGGCCAAAATTCCTTTCGTCGAAGTCCCGAATGAAGCGGCTTTCTACGGCCCCAAGATCGATGTCCAGGTCTGGTCCGCCATCGGCCGCGAATTTACCCTGGCGACCAACCAAGTCGACTTCGCGGTGCCGAGGCGCTTCGGTCTGAATTATACCGGCAAAGACGGCAAGGAAAAGACGCCGCTTTGCATCCACCGCGCGCCTTTGGGCACGCACGAGCGTTTCATCGGATTTTTGATCGAGCACTACGGCGGCAATTTCCCTCTTTGGCTGGCGCCGGTTCAAGTGAAAGTCATTCCGGTCGCCGAAGCGCATTTCGCCGAGGCGGAGAAAATACACAAGGCGTTGCGCGGAACATTCATCCGTTCGGAAGTCGACCTGTCGAACGACAATTTCGGCAAGAAGGTGCGCACGGCCAAGCTTTCGCGCGCGCCATATTTCATAGTCATAGGAGACAAGGATATAGAGGCCGGAAAGGTCACGTTGGAAAGCAGGGACGGGGGCAAGGTCGGGCAGATGAAGTTGGATGAAGTATTGGCTATATTCCGAGAAAAAATAGACGATAGAAAATGAGAGCATTTAAAAGCGCCTCATCGGAAAACCGGCCGTTTCGGCCGGTTTTTCATTCCTAGGATAGATAGGAAGATTATATCTTTTTCCTGTTGAACAGCAGATACATAACCGTAGCGAACAGAACCAGGATAATCAAGACCGCCACCCAGCCCCAGGGGACATTCGAAAGCGAGAAGAGAGACGCGGCTGAATATTGCGCATTGGCGGGAATATTATTGCCGGCGGCCGGCTGTTGGGAGGAAGCTTGCGATACCGGAGCCGTATAGGTCGCGCGCGGGGCCGCGGCGTATATACTCGCGGTTGAACGCACCGCGATCGAATTGCTGCATGCCCTGGTGCCGGTCTTGCCGTCGGCGGAAGTGACCGAAACTATGGCGCTTTTATCGCCTGAAACGGAATAATATTTCGTCACCGAGCTTTGACTGCCGGTAAGGCCGTCGGAACCGGTCCAAGAATAGGTATATGGAGCCATTCCACCCGTCACCTCGGCCGTCCAAGTGGTCGGCTGGTTGGTTGTTATCGAAGTCGGATCGGCGTAACATCCTATGTCCAATCCGGAAGCGATCACTGTATTTGGCGTTACGGAATAAGTCGGAGATTGTTGAACAACCACCGGCGTTGATTGCACAACGACCGGCGTTTGCTGTTGATAATAAACCGGGTAGTTCGCCGCGTAATAATTGCCGTAGACGGTTACAGTGTTCCCGCAATTTTGCGTTACTGATTGGCCGTTGGAATAAACCGTAACCGAAGCGTATTTGATGCCTCCATCGTAATAATATTTCGAAATAGAAGAATCGCTACCGTACAGACCGTCGGTACCGGACCAGTTGTAAGAATAATAACCGTTGCCACCTGAAGCGTAAGCCGTCCAAGTGACCGAGTTCCCGGCATTTACGGAATAAGTGCTGGGACCGCAAGATACTGATAGAGACTGGTAAACGGGATAATAGACCGGCTGCACGACTGGCTGAGAATAATACACTGGCTGGGGCACATAAACGGGGGTCGGTTGAGGATAATAGATCGGCTGAGGCGTATAAGTGTAGACGGTCGATTGATAATTATTGTAACCATAACGGTCGCCGATACCGTAATAATTGGCACTGGCCAAAGATGGCATCAGCGTTATGGCCGCGGAAATAACCAATAACAGAGCCGAGAATTTGCCTGGAGTGTTTTTCGTGATTTTGTTTTTCATAATGTTTGATATCATATATCATAACTTAAGAAAAGTCAAGCGGTGTTGGATGCAGGGGCCGTTCTCGGTAAGGCGCTGGTAATGTAGCCTGGTGCCGTAACCTTTGTGGATCTCGAAGCCGTACGCGGGATAATCCTTTCCTATTTGCTTCATACGGCGGTCACGAGCAACTTTGGCGCAAATGGATGCCAGCGCGATGATGGGTTCTTTGACATCGCCGCTGATAATCGTCTTCTGATTCTTATACTTATCGGGAGCTTTCAAAGATCCGTCCAACAGTATCCTTGAATTTACCGGCGCGAAGCCTTTTTTCTCCAATTTTGCAAGACATCTTTTTATCGCATAATTGATAGCTTTTACTATTCCGTGTCGGTCGACGGTGCGGGCGCTGGAGAAAGAGATGACATACTCTATTTGCACCGCCCGCTCCCTCCTAGCTCGCCGTGTGTTTCTCTCCTGTCGCTGTGCTCGCGTCGGGAAACACACAGCCTCGCTGTGATGGGAGCGGACTACATCGTAAGCGGAGGTATGATCGTGGTAGAGATGGATCTTTTTCATCCATTCATTCCTCTGATTTTCGGATAATTGCTTCGAGTCTTTGACGCCGCGAAATCTCTTCAAAACCGCCTTATTATTCACGGCAAAAGCACCAACGGCAACCGGTCCGGCCAAGGGGCCCCGGCCGACTTCGTCGATGCCGATCGTGATTGTTTTTGCCACGGTTAGATTGTATCATCTTTAACATCGGACAGGTCGGATATGTGCAAGATAACCAAACTATATGCCGCGATTCACCCATCTCCATACACATTCGCACTATTCTCTGTTGAACGCTTTGCCGAAGATAGACGAACTGGTAGGCACTGCCAAGAAACACGGTATGGCATCGCTAGCGCTTACTGATAACGGCAATCTCTACGGCGCGATCGAGTTTTACAAGGAGTGCAAGAAGAAAGAGTTGAAACCGATCATAGGCGTGGACTTTTATGTGGCGGCGCGGACGAGGCGCGACAAAGACGCGGGGTTGGATAACCGCCGCTCGCGACTGGTTCTTCTGGCCCGGAATGAAATCGGCTACAAGAACCTGCTGAAGCTGGTTACCGACTCGCACCTCGAAGGATTTTATTACAAGCCGAGAATCGATCGCGAATTGATGGAGAAATACCGCGACGGACTGATCGCGATCTTGCCGTCATCTTCGAGCGACATTGCCCAATCGCTCAAAGGCCGCACAGATGACAAGGCTAAAGAATTTGCGGCGCATTACAAAAAGATATTCGGCGAGCATTTGTACATGGAAATAACCGCTCATCCGGAAATTGAGGGCCATAAAGCCAATATGAAGAAACTGGTCGAGTTTTCCCAAAACGAAAAGATCCCGATTTTGGCGGCGCATGATGTGTACTATTTGAACCAAGAAGACCGTGAGGCGCGCAATACCATGTTGCTGGTCAATTCGCATTCCGACGCTTCCGACAGAATATCGACAGACGATGAAGAAGATTTTTCATTCATTTCGTCCGAGCGGGCTGCGGAATTATTCAAGGACTTGCCTGAAGCGCTCGCCAATACCGCGAAAGTCGCCGATTTGTGCAGTCTTGAATTGGATCTGGGCAAATGGGTTTTTCCGGATTATAAAGTGGAAAGCGGACGGAGCTACGACGACGAATTAAGATATCTGGTTTTCGATGGTTTTGGCCGGCGCAATGTGCCACAGTCAAAGGAGATGCTCGAACGCGCCGAATACGAACTTGGTGTCATCAAAAAGAAGGGTTATGCGCCTTATTTCTTGGTAGTGGCGGATTTATTAAGGTTTTCCAGGGAAAACGGCATCCTGAGCAACATCAGAGGATCGGTTTCCGGCTCGCTTGTCACCTATTTGGCGGGCATTACCAATGTCAATCCGATCGAATATGAAATACCTTTCGAAAGGTTCTTGAATCCGGACAGGCCGTCGCCGCCGGATATCGACATGGATTACGCCGACAACCGGCGGGACGAAGTCATCGAATACGCCCGGAAGAAATACGGCGCCGACAAAGTGGCGCAGATAGGCACTTTCGGCACTATGATGGCGCGCGGATCGGTCAGAGATGCCGCGCGCGCGATGGGATTCCCGTTCGAAGTCGGCGACAAAATCGCCAAACTCATTCCCATGGGCTCGCAAGGATTCCCGATGACGATCGAACGCGCTTTCGAAACCGTGCCGGAATTGAAAGATCTGTACGACAAAGACATTGAAGCAAAAAGAATCGTTGACATGGCGAGAAAGATCGAAGGCTGCGCGCGGCACATCGGCGTACATGCCGCCGGCGTCGTCATGGCGCCTACGCCCATCATCGAATATACGCCGCTTCAATTCGATCCAAAAGGCGAAGGCAAAATCATCACGCAATACGACATGTATTCGATCGAAGATGCCGGCCTTTTGAAATTCGATTTCCTCGGGCTCAAGAACTTGACGATCATCGCTGATACCATCGACCGGATAAAAAAGATCGACGGCGCCGAAATCGAAATAGACAAGATTCCGGTCGACGATAAACAGACTTTCGAAATGCTGGCGCGCGGCGAGACAGCCGATCTGTTCCAACTGAACGGCGACGGCATGACGCGGTTCCTGAAAGACCTGAGGCCGTCTTCGATCCACGATATCAACGCCATGGTGGCGCTGTATCGCCCGGGCCCGATCCAATTCATTCCGGACTATATCGCGCGCAAGCATGATACGAAACTGGTCAAATACCTAGATCCTTCGCTGGAAAAAATATTAAAGAAGACTTACGGCATTTTGGTCTACCAAGACGACCTCCTGATCATGGCGCATGATCTGGCGGGCTACAGCTGGTCGGAAGTGGACAAATTCCGCAAAGCAGTGGGCAAAAAGATCCCGGAAGAGATGGCGAAACAAAAAGACCGCTTTATCAACGGCTGTATTGAGCACAGCAAGTGGAGCAAGAAGAAGGCGGAGCAGGTCTGGAAGTGGATCGAGCCGTTCGCGGCTTACGCTTTCAACAAGGCGCATTCGGTGTCATACGGCTGGGTGGCGTATCTGACGGCATATTTGAAAGCGCATTATCCGGAAATATATTTGTCGGCGGTGCTGTCATCGGAGTCGGGCGATACGGAGAAGGTTGCAGAGACGATCGCAGAATGCAAACGATTGGGTATTCCGGTTTTGCCGCCGGATGTGAATGAAAGTTTCAGTCAGTTCACAGTAATCAAAGCAAATACTGCCTCATGCGACACGGAACATCGAGGTGAGTCCTCGCGCGATGGCGAGAGGTCTCATCTCGATGTTCCGCGGAATTACCGTATCCGTTTTGGACTGGTCACCATCAAAAACTTCGGGCAGGGCGTTTCGACGGCCATAATTGACGAGCGAAAACGCGGGGGGAAATACCGGTCACTGGCTGATTTCCTGGATCGAGTCAAAGACAGGAACATCAACAAAAAGTCGCTGGAATCGCTGATCAAGGCGGGTGCGTTGGATTGCTTCGGCGAAGATAGGGGCGTGATGATGGCAAACATTGAATTGCTCCTGGAATACAATAAAGAGAGCGGCAAGCGGGATTCGAGCCAAGATTCTTTGTTCGGATTGATGGCGGATTCGTCAAGCGTTCCGGTCTTGAAGTTGAACGCGGCACCAAAAGCGGAAATGAAGGAAAAATTGGGCTGGGAAAAAGAGCTGTTAGGACTCTATATTTCGGGACATCCGTTGGAAAAATACCGCGAAGTGATCGCGAAGAAAGACATGGACATAAAGAAAGCGCTGGAAAACAAGAGGGATGGCGATTCGGTTATTCTGGGCATTATCGTGAATGAAGTCCGCACCATCCAGACCAAGAATAACGAAACGATGGCATTTGTCACGATCGCGGACTTTTCCGCCGAAGCGGAAGCGGTGGTCTTTCCCCGCGTCTACAAAGAGTTCCGAGAATTGATCGCCCCCGACAGGTGTCTAGCAATCAAGGCGACGGTCAATTCCAGAAACGGTGAAAAAGGGTTTGTTATTGAAAGGATGAAAAGTTTGTGATCGTGTTTCAAGAGTTCGACCTTGGAATAACAAAAGTGTTTATGTTATCATTCAATCACTATGATATACGATCTAACCATAATAGGCGGCGGACCGGCGGGAGCGGCGGCGGGAGTTTATGCGGCAAGGAAGCAATTGAAAACAATGTTCATTACCAAGGATTGGAACAGCCAGAGCACGGTTTCAGAAGGCATAGAAAATTGGATAGGAACAATAAAGTTAAGCGGCATGGAATTGGCCGATAGTTTGGAAAAGCATTTGAGGGCATATGCCGGAGAATTTGTTGATGTTCATGTTGGCGAAAGTTGTGAAAAGGTTGAAAAGAAAAACGGTGAATTATCGATAATCACCGATAAAAATACTTACCAGACAAAATCCGTTCTCATATCATCCGGCAGTCATAGGAGAAAACTCGATGTGCCCGGCGCGGATCGGCTGGAACACAAAGGGCTCACTTATTGCGCGTCATGCGACGGCCCATTATTCAAGGACAAAGATGTCGTGGTGGTTGGCGGCGGCAATGCGGCTTTCGAGAGCGCGGCGCAACTGCTGGCATACTGCAAATCGGTGACGCTGGTTAACCGCAGCGAGAAATTCCGGGCCGATCCGGGCACGATCGAAGCGGTGTCCAAAAATTCGCATTTCAAACTTTTGACCAATGTGGTGCCGAAAGAAGTCAAAGGCGACAGATTCGTCGAGGGCTTTGTTTATACCGACAAGATAACCAGCAAAGACACGGAATTGAAAGTCTCGGGAATATTCGTGGAAATCGGCTCGATACCAACAACTTCATTCGTAAAAGATTTGGTGGAATTGGATCATTACGGCCATATCAAAGTCGACTCTAAGAATCAGCGGACTTCCGTGGCGGGCGTTTGGGCTGCAGGCGATTGCACGGACGGGCTATATCACCAGAATAATATCGCGGCCGGAGATGCGGTCAAGGCGCTCGAGGATATTTATTTGGCGCTCAGAGCGAAGTGAGGGCACAATGTTTGTTTCAAGCCGGCAAGACTCGCTCCGTTAAATTTCTAGGCAAGAGGCTTGCGGAATTGCTCGGCGCTCCGCATACGCTTCGCGCCGTAGCAATTCCCATCTCGGCAGCCTTTTGCCAAGAAATTTATACTGCGCTCAGACAGGTGGTTGCCGGCTTGAAACAAACATTGTGCCCTCACTTCGCCTCAACACCGCATTTGCCCCAAAGCCCTTTGCTGGCCGCCTTTGCCGCCGCTTCGGCGGCTTTGAAATCGGATTGGTACGAATACGGCGTGCCGACGGTGTATTCGCGGGCATAACCTTCTTGAACTAAAACTTTATTGAGGAATGTGCCGTCGGGCAAAAAAGCATAAGCGAGCAGGCGGCTGTAATAGTCCGTCTTCTCGCGGTTGGGATTCAATTCTAAGCGGACTTTCCCGTCGGAAAGGAGCGTCTTGGCCTCGGCAGAGGCCTCCGGCCCGAAACATTCTACCGGTTTTCTTGGGTCCACAACTTCCGGAGTATTGATGCCAAGCAAGCGTACAGTAATCTCCTTACCGCCTATTTTCACCTTGAAGGTGTCACCATCAACCACCTCTGTAACCGGATAAAGTATCGCGGGATCTATTTTGGCCGCCTGCGCCGCGGAGACGCGCGCCTGTTGATTGTATCCGTCCGCAAAACCGGTGGGTGAAATTAGGCCTTTGTCGGCCAATAAAAAGCCGGCGATCGCGCCGACGGCAATCAACACGATTCCGACAAAAAAACGTTTAACAAAAATGTTATTCATTGGGAATGATATTATAGCAGAGTGGTGATTCCGTTATTTTTCCACAATAATCGAGATCTTATCGAAATTGGTAGGCACCTTGGCCCAAGGCGGCACCACTTGGCCGGAAGATTTGGCGAGGTCGATCACCGGCGAATATTGGCGCATGACGGCATTCGTTCCCGAGAGCGACAGTCCGGCAAATTTGGCCTTGAGCTCGTCAACCGGTATGCGCCCGACCACTTTCATAGTGCCTTTAAGCTCCGCTACCAATGGGTTGCCTTTGGCGGGCGAAAAATCTTTGGCATTAGATATCGAAAACGACAATTGATCCAAGCCCGGCGTGTCATAAGGCATACCTTTGAATGAATCCAGGTTCGTGCCGTTGGCCAACCGGGCAACCAGCTCGTCCTTTTTCAGTTCTATGCCATAGGCCGTACCGCTTATCGTAACCGTCGCTGAATCGCTTTGGCCGCCCGCTATCGCCGGTTCGGAAAATGAAATCAGATAACCATTGCCGTAGATCACAAAATTTGATGAAATCTCGCCGGATATTTTCGCTTGAAGTCGCGCGGTAAGTTGGGCTTCCAGGGCGGCGGTTGTCGAAGCCAGGATGTCTTTTGCCACAGTCTTCTTTTGACCGGCAAATCCGCCAGTCACGGTGCCGGCAATTCGGCCATATATCGTATCGTATTTATCCGTGCCCTTATAAGCCACTATTTTGAAGTCGCCAACGGAATCCGTACCGGTGATATTGTAATCATCGCCCGCTTGGTCTGCGATTATAGGCGCGTCTATGTGTCCAGGAATTATTTGTCCGCTCGGTGATTTTGCGTAGCCGGGTATCATGATCGAGCCGGTCAAGCGGTATATCTTACCGTTACCACTATCAAAGCGCGTGCCTGCGATGAGCCGCCGCGCCGATAAACTGTAAGCGTTGTAAACCGTCATCACGCCCTTGGCTTTGGTTTCGACCGTCGAACCGTCGGAAGCGGGCACATTCGCCGAGACGGAATCGCTTTCTTTGATGACATTATAAGAGAGCGTGCCGCTTTTTGCCGTTGAATTGAATATGTAAGTGCCGTCAACCGATATCGGAATTTCGCGCGGCATAACCGTGAATATCGCCCGAGAGAAAAACGCCGAGACTGCATACCCGCCAAACCCTACGACTATGATGGCGCCGATGAATACAAGCAGAATTTTCAATCCTTTGCCTTTCCGGCGTTTGGGACGGTCGGCTCGCGCCGTGTAGGGCGGCGGCGACAGGGGCATTACCCGTTTTATCGGCACCTCGCGCCCAAAAGATTCATTTTTGAGCGGCTTTCTCGCTGGTTCCGTTGCGATGTTTTTATTCACCAAACCTTCGCTTCCGGCGTGCGCGCTTTTTGATCCGATCGGTATGTTCCTGATCGATCGCTTATCGTTTGGTAATATATCTTCGACTCGTCTAGGCATTTAAAGATTTTTGCGTTCAATTCACACAAAAATATCGTAATAATATACAGTGTAACATAAAATTACCTCCGGGCATACTCGAGATTGTTGACAGCTACGGCATACAGACCCATCATCTTCGCCAGTTCGGCATGTTGGCCGGAAGAAACAAACGGCGTTAGATCTTCTGGTTGCAAAGAGTGTACGGTATGAACGCGATTTTTTTCAAGTAGACCGGCTAATCCGGTTTCAAAGAAATCCTCATGCTTGTCGGCTGACACGACTATGGACTGGAAATCGCCCAAAGAAAGATTGGCGCGTGTCAGGGTATTTTTTACGCCGTCCGCCCAATCTTTTCCGGCTTGTTTTAGAGCGTGTATCGAGGCAGCCGATTCTTTCTCGTCCAAATATCCGCCGATATATAGCGAAACCGTCGAATCGGCCGTATCGTCGCTGACCTTGGCGGTTTTGGCGACGGCATGCGCCAGCGAATCGGCGCCAAGAGGATACGAAGCGAACAGTGCGCAATTGCCGCGTTCGACCGCTACAATATCTGTCAATTCGCCATGCACATGCAACAATAAGCAGTCGCGCGCTTCTGGTTCTACGATCCTCATGCCCGTAAAGAATAAAAGCGGCGCCGAATGAAATGCCACAGACCGGCTAATGCCGTGTTCTTCGCAGACGCCCCGTAATCTGTCAGTCATTCCGATGCCTGCCACGGTCGTTGCAAAAGATACATCGGCTCTTAGAGTTTGTTTTCGTTCCCAGTTGGTATTTGAATACCCGTTCAAGAGCACATCGAATATTTTCTCTTCAATGATCGAAATTTTTGCATCCGGCGGAAAATCTTTCTCGCGCTCATTTTTGATCGCGTTCAAGACAAGATCCCTGGTGATAGCCGTCGGCTTCACAAAAGATAGAGATATTATCTTTGCGCGCGATACCACCCATGGGGAAGACAATACGAAATGGACTTCGTCGATCGGTGGTATTCCGACTTCCAATCCGTCGGATTTGGCAATATCTTTGAATCGCCGCATTCCGGTCTCGATGGCGCCACGCAGAGCTCCGAGAGAAGCTTCTATGAATTTGATCGATTCGGCATAATGTCTGGCATGAATATCCTTTGATAAGGTATATACGATATGTGGCGCTACAGCCGGCTTTATGACAACGAACGACAATTTGATAATTGAGCTTTGCAAATTGACCAGAAGCGCCAGTTTTTCGTTATCTTTATGCGAGAATAACATTGGTTTGGTTTTATCATTCGAGCACTGCCCTGATCCGGCGCACGCCTTGCGCAACCGCTTCTTCTTTCTTTAGTTTGAATTTCCATTTGCCTTCCGGACCGGCCAATTCTCCGGTATTGGCTACATGCGGGCCGCCGCAAAATTCTTTGGAATAAGCATGATCGATATCGTCTCCTATATAATACACCGAAACTTGCTCGGGGTATTTCTCGTTGAAGAAGTGATAAGCGCCGGTTTTGACGGCTTCTTCCGATGGCATAACGACTTGATTTACCGTAAGTTTGAGGGCGATCTTTTCATTTACGATCTCCTCGACTTTTTTCTTTTGTTCGTCAGTCATTTTTGAAGGATACGAAAAATCAAATCGCAGTCTCTCCGGCGTGATGTTGGAACCTTTTTGGCTTACCTCATTGCCCAGGATGTCGTGCAGGGCTTGGTGCAGCAAATGCGTCGCCGTGTGATATCTCACGACCATCGGATCGTTCGCATCCGCCAAGCCGCCCTTGAATTTTTTCTCCGCCCCCGCGCGCGAAAGTGCCTGGTGATTTTTTACCAGATCGTCAAAGTCTTTCTCGTCAAATTTGATCGGCAATTCGGACAAAGTCTCCTTTAGCTGTTCTTTGCTCAATCCGTAACTTTGATAAAAATCAAACAGGTCGTTTGTCGAAAATGTGCCCTTGTCTTTCAATCTCCTCCTCAATTCATGGAATCCTTTATTGGCCGTTTCGCGATATTTGGTTTCTTCGGCAACCAAAACGGAACGGATATTCTTGTCTTGTTTTTTCAAATCATCATATGTATCGGCATATACATCGATAATTTTTCCAAAGACCGAAGCCGCCGCATTCTGATTTATGCCGAGAGTGTCGGCGTGTCTGACAAAACGTCTGATAAGACGGCGCAAAACATATCCTCTGTCAGTATTGCCCGGTATGACCCCATCGGCTGTCAAAAAGACGGAGGCTCTTATGTGATCCGCAAATATTCTGGCAGATTTGATGTCCCAATTTTTCGACAATTCTTTGATTTTTTCCATCACCGGTTTTAAAAGATCAATATCATAAATATTATCGACCTTCTGCAAAGTCATCGCCAGCCTCTCGAGGCCGGCGCCGGTATCAACCGACGGCTTAGGCAATTTGCCGATAATTTTGCCGTCTTTTTTCTCGTATTGCATGAAGACATCGTTCCAGACTTCGACCAAATCTTTCTTTTCATCAGCGTCAACAAACTCTTCTTGGGCAATCTCGCGCCCGCCGAAACGATTGGCGACATCGTAATACATTTCCGAATCAGGTCCGCATGGCCCATCGTTGCCCGCTTCCCACCAGTTTTTATCGGCAGACATGAAGAAAATACGGCCAACTGCCGATGTCGGACTTCGAGATGTGGCCGTTGTTGACAAACCTAGCGTCGATGCCCAGATTTCCGCGGCTTCATCGTCCCTGGGCGCATTCCCGTCCCCCTCAAACACCGTAATGTACAACCGTTTTGGATCCAATCCCAACCCTTCCTCTTTCGAAGTCAAAAATTCATAGCTCCAATTTATCGCTTCCTTCTTGAAATAATCGCCCAGCGACCAATTGCCGAGCATTTCGAAAAATGTCGCATGCACAGTGTCGCCGACTTCATCGATATCCACGGTGCGCAGACATTTCTGGGCATCGGCCAATCTCTTTATTTCTTTACCATCATTATCCAGGAATGGTTTACCCAACAGATACGGGATGAGCGGCTGCATGCCGGCGGTGTTGAACAAGGTCGGATTGGTAACGCCCTTTTCGTCGGAAGTCACCAAAGACGCGCTCGGTATGATCGTATGCCCGCGTTTTTTGAAAAACTCCAAGAATCTGGTGCGGATTTCGGATGATGTCATGTTAGTTCTAATAAATAACATCAAGAATCTTTAATGGCTTCCAGTGATTCTCTTCTAGTTCGTCATCTGCTTCACGGTATAAATAATCCATCTTTTCTAATTTTTTTACAGCTTCTTTTTTATTTTGAGCGATTATGTCATATTTAACCTTCCTGGTGATTTCTGATCTCTCTAATCTAGTCACGATAAAAATACTTTTTGCCATGAATATATGATAATATACTTTACTGTATTTAGCCACAGTAAGAGGTTATCTTGCCGGTTTGAAGATGCGAGAAGATAAAATTACTGTCAAAATCAACTAAGAGTGCCAGTTTAACCACTTACGGTATTTTGATTCCATATCCTCGAAGGATTTCGAATTGTCTGCGATTTTATTCTTACCGTCCACCATGATAATTTTACCTTTAAGATTGACGGGTTTACGATACACCGGAACTTTATCAAGCTTGCGAACTCTGGTTTTCGCCAGAGCTAAGACTTCATCGAGCGGCATTGTGACATGGCGAATGAACGAGTCCGGGCTTAACTTTTTACTCGTAGCCATCTTTATCAATTTCTTGGCCGAATATAAAGATGCGTACGACCAAATTTTCGACATTTCTTCACCAACTTTCGGGTTATCCACGATGTATCCGTATCTATCGAAGAAGTAGTCTCGCCATTGGTGTATCCCCAATTCCGCCAAACCGTAGCCATGATAATACGCCGAGCTTTCGAAATTGTATATGTGCGGTACATTGAGCGCCCAGACAGAATCTTCAGACCGGTCAAAATACTTTTTGAAGTTATTTTTGGCGGTTTTGATCACAAATGTTTTCGTGAGATTAGGACATTCGTAAATCTCCTTTTCAAAATTCACAACAAAACACATGCTCATGAGTTCAAGCGGCCTCAACGGAAACAAGGCGCGTAATTTCCGTTCATACAATTCGAAAGGATACGCTATGCCGTCGGCGTTCTTGGCGTATCTGACTCGCCACTCTATACTATCCGGAATCGCGTCAAGAAACATGCTTTGAGTTTCCGCCCACGATACTGTACTGGGCGGATACTCCGTATTGATACAAACATCTTTCTGAAACGAATTCAGGCGATCTGCCGCGTGTCCGCCCTCATGGAAAACAGTATGAATGCCTTGTATTCCTGAGCCGACTTGTTTTGGAATGGCATTCGAAGCGAAATTGCTCGAACCAGGCAATCTTTTGCCATTTTTATAATTTACAAGATCCGGATAATGGCAAAAACCGTTGTTCCACTTCCCTTTCCTGTCCAGGAGATCCAATGTGACTTTGCCTCCTTTGAAATCTATTCCGAGCGCCGCGAACGATCTCCCCCAATAGTCGAGCACATTCTCGAAGCGAAAGTATTGGTCTTCTTCTTTGACAAAATCGCCGGCCATCATATAAGCGAAATTCCAAGGCTTGCGCAGGCCGGGCTTACTTTTTTCGATCGCACGAATATTTTTGAAACCGTATTTGGTCTTTTTGTAGATATCGTCAAAGATTTTGAATAATTCATTCTTGGTCATATCCTCGTCAATACGCGCTTTGTACTCGTAAAAATCGTTAAATCCTTGAACTCTGGCAAATTGATTGCGCAATTTGACTACTTTTATATAATCGCCGATAGTATCGCTCGGCAATTTTTCCATGGCGACGAAACATGCTTTTCTTACGCTTTCATCGGGATCTGTCCTCATTATCATGCGCATTTTATTTTCAGAAGATTCTACGAATTTACCGGTCTTATGATCTATGTATCCTTCTTTTCTGCTTGAGCGTTTTTGCATGATTTTCGCTTCCAAAACGGCTATTTTAGCCTTTATCGGAACAGCCTCAGGAGGCACTTGATACAGACTGAAGAAGCGGTTCCAAATCTTCAACCGTTTCCGTGTCTCGTCCTTGGATCTTTTTATCAATCTTTCAACTTCTGCTTTTAACGCTGCGTCGGCCCTGAATGAGTCTCTCTCCTTTTGAGCCGTATTCATACTATCATCGACGCTATGATCGCCCATATAGGAGATCCAAAACGCATCTTCATATTTTTTATGTAACCTCGAATAGTTTGAATTGAGATACTCGAGTAGCTTATCACCGGAATCAAATTGTAATACGGCTTTTTGTGTTTTATTCATGAACTAATATTAAGCATACTTCCTCAAAATCTCAAAATCCTTTTTATGCGTCTCCCTCATGCCGCCGTTGTAGAGCGCGCTCGCAGGGTGATACAAGGTGACAATCGTCAGCGGCTGCGGTTTATTATCGTCGTCGATAAAAGCGGTTTCGAATGACTTGCCGTGAATTTTGCTGATGGCGTCCAATTCCAGGTCGAGATCGTAGCGGCGCATGACATAGCCCATGCTGTGCCGGCCAAGGGTGGCGATGACTTTTGGCTGTATTATTTTCACCTGCCTGTCCAAGAATGGCGAGTAGAGGGCGATTTCTTCGGGCGTGGGATCGCGGTTTTCGGGCGGACGGTCTTTGACGATATTGGTGACATAAACCTGTTCGCGCTTGACGCCTATGCTCTCGAAAAGTTCAGTCAAGAATTTGCCCGCGGCTCCGCAAAACGGTTTGCCTGTTTTGGCTTCATTCAATCCGGGCGCTTCGCCCACAAACATTATTGCCGCGTCATGGCTGCCCTCGCCCACCACCGGAAAATATTTATTCGCCGTTCTGTATTCATACAATGGTGATTGTTCGAAAACCAACAGTTCGTCGCGAATCGCCTTCATTTGATCGTATTTGGTCATCGATGTGCTTGACTTTTGATTTTTAACCCGCTATATTATTACTATTAAGCTCCTTTTTGGGGAGCCCCGAGGAAACCCCGCCAGTCGGGGTTTCCGCTTTTAATACTAGAGATTGTATTCTTCTATAGGATTTTGTCAAAAAACCAGCCCGCGAGGGCTGGTTGCTGACCGAAAATGAATAAACAGATTCAACTGTACCGCGCTCTGCCCATCGCTCGTTCGGTAAACTCGGCGGGTAGTTCGTTTACCATGATACCGAGTTTTCGGCACTGGTCAGCTTCCCAAGTGGCGCCTCTCGAAGTCTGCCAGCCGTGGCTGATTGAGCCAGTCGCGCTCTTTCATAAACTTCCTAACTTCATCTTTGATATTTTCCATAAATTATTTCACCGAATCAACTATCATCCTCGCCTCCTTCACAACCATTCTGGCCGCTTCGTCATTCAGGCCGATGGAATGCAGGGCGCCGGGATTTTTGACGATATCTGAACAGACAAGAATGTCATGCCCGAGCAAATCCCTCTTTTGCTGATGCGATAATGACGGCAAAGAAGTGATCGGGTGCAAAGCGTGTTCTTCGACGAGCTCGTGCAAATTGCCTTTGGCCGGATGATTCCAGCCGATCATGTGAATGTCCTTGCATTCGCCGTATTTCACCGCTGAATCCGTGAATTTGGTGTTGGTGAAGAGCCAGCGCGAAGAGAGTTTGCGCGGCTTGCCGCCATAATCGAAGAAGTTGTCCGCCAGGTCGTCGAAGCGCGCTTTGACATAGAGCGACACCTTCAAGTCCGACCGCAGGCCGATCTCGTTGTGGAATTTCGCCTCCGTCATCGCCAATTCGTCGCCCTTCCACGCCACCACATCTACTTCATGCTCCACGCCACAAGTGCCCATAAGCGTCTGATCGGTCACAGCTTCATAGCCCCAGACATTGAAAATGCGCGCCACGAATTTTTCGAACGGGAAGCCGTCGGGCCCGAGATCGAATATCGCCCTGCGAATCGAATATTTCAGAGCGGCGTGATGGGATTGTTTACGCAACAAATCGAACGCCCGCTTGTAAATATCCGCCGTCGGCATTCCTTCCCACATTTCGCGCTCGATTTCCGCCACCACTTCGTCTACGGCCTGCTTTGAAGCACCGGCCTTGCTCAGCGAATTGACCAATTTTTGTTCCTCGAATAACTGCTTGGCGCCGTCGGATTTTGTGATGGTTACGAGATGATTCATTGTGGAACAGTATAACACACGCAAAACTAACGAAGTTAGTCCTCGAGGACCAACCTCGTTAGTCGATCACGCCGCCGCCCAGACATTCATCGCCATCATAAATGACCAATGACTGCCCGGATGTCGCGGTCTTTTGAGGCTTTTCAAATTCCACTGCAGCTTCAGTCAATCCTATGGATTTTATGATCACGCTTTCCAATGTTTGCCTATACCGTCCGCGCGCTTGCAATGTTTTTACGCCAATATATCCTTCCGGGGCACTGCCCATTATCCAATTGACTTGGCTTATGCGAACAGTCCGACTCATGTCACCGGCGCTCGGGAAGTTACCGCGCGCGCGAGCCGCCACTGTTATCGTGTTTTGATCCATGTCCTTATCGATGACATAAAGTTTGTCTGCATCTCGCGTCTTCTTGTCGACCGTAAACCCGTGTCTTTCACCCATCGTAAAGAATAAAGCTCCGGGATGCGTACCGATAATTCCCCCCGATTCGTCCAGCACATTCCCCCGCTCGGTTTTGACATAATGAGCCAAAAATTCCTTAAGGTCGATTTTGCCGATAAAACACAATCCCTGGCTGTCTTTTTTGCCGGCATTTGGCAGCCCTAATTTTTCCGCCAACTTCCTGACTTCCGGCTTGGTTAAGTCTCCGACCGGAAATAATATACGCGGCAATTGTTCTTGTTTTAGCGTCCACAGGAAATACGACTGGTCTTTATTTTGATCGCGTCCAGCCATCAGTGAAAAACCCTCTCCCTCCTCGTCGCGACGAAGTGTTTCCGTCCCGGCCAGCTTGCGCTCGCGCCGGGAAACACTGGTCGCCGGCTCGACGGTCGGAGGTTTTTCGATCCCGGGTATGCGTATCCGCGCATAATGACCAGTCGCCACGAAATCTGCGCCATTTAACATCGCCCAATCGTAAAAAGCCCCAAATTTGACCTTGCGATTGCACATTACATCCGGATTCGGTGTCCGGCCTTGCTCGTATTCCGCAAGCATATAATCGATCACGCCCTGTTTATATTCTCGATCCAAGTCGAGCGTGACGAACGGTATGCCCAAATGCGCCGCCGCTCTCATCGCGTCCCGCCGCTCTTCCCGCCAACTGCATTCGATCCAATCCGGCTGCCATACTTTGATGAAAACACCCGTGACTTCGTAACCCATCTTTTTCAGCAAAGCCGCCGAAACCGCGCTGTCCACGCCGCCCGAAAGGCCGACAAAAACCTTTTTTCCTTGACTTTTCATGTCAGTTATGATATCAAATAAGTTAAACTTGAACAACACAATACATATGAATAGATCGTTAGCGCTCGTAGTATCGACTGAAAAGGATCTCCGTGAACTGATTGCTCATTCATTGAGTAGACTTGGGTATCAAGTCGAAATACACAGTGATGTGGAACAAGCTTACCAATTCCTGACACAAAATGATGTGTCACTGACCATCACCGACATCGATGTTGGGCATCAGAACGCCGGATTGGCATTGTGCAGAAGCGCCAAAGAACTCTCGCCATTCCAGCCAATAATCATCATGTCAGATGGCGTGGCGAATGACGGAGATCGGATCAATGACGCTGGTGGTTTTTATTTAACGAAACCGTTCAGCCTAACCGATCTGAAATCGGCTATCAGCGGTCCAACATTCGTATTGGCAAGCAACATCCATAACTCACTCGCTTCTGCTCGATAGTCAACAAGGGCAGGGTTGCGTGAGAAACAGCGCCTTCCAATAGGCAAGCCACGCGCTTGCCTATTTACTTGTATGTATCCAAGGTTCGACCTTGGACTGAAAACCGTCACTGCAAATACTTTTGAATATTCGCCAAGTGCCCCTCATGATTGGTGGCATAATGCGTGACGCCGTGCGCGTCCGCCAAATAGAACCAATAGTCAGTCGCTGTCGGATTCAGGGCATCCTCGATCGCATCCAAACCCGGATTCCCTATCGGCGTCGGCGGCAAGCCTTTGTTTTTGTAGAGATTGTACGGCGAATCAACCGCTAAATCCGCAACTGTCAGTTGAGATGAGGTTTTGCCCAGAATATAGAAAAACGGCGGATCTACTTGGAGCGGCATGCCATCCGCCAAGCGCTTCCACAGAATTCCCGCAATAATGCGTCGATCGGTGGTTGAAGTCGCTTCTTTCTCCAGAATCGAAGCCATCTTCACAACATCGCCTTCCGATCTTCCGGACATAGTAACTGCGAACGAAAATTTCCGTTCCTGAGCGTTAAAATTGGCCCTCATCTGGTCAACGACTTCCTGCGGCGTAACATTCTCGTAGAAAAAGTAAGTATCCGGAAATAAATACCCCTCTTGCGGTTTGGCGATTTTCAAAAAATCCGCCGAGTCAAAACCGGGGATATCTTTCGCCAATAACCGCGCGATGTCCGGCGAAGCAATGCCTTCCGGAATGGTCACTTTGATCCTGGCAACGCCTTGGTCGCCGTGAACCAGCCGGTAAGCGATGCGCAGCGCCGACTGCGCCGAACTGAAAAGATAATCGCCTGCCAATATCTTATTGTTTCCGCCGAGCATTACCACAAAGGCCTTGAATAGGACAGGCGACTTGATAATGTCTTTTTTGGCCAAGAGATCCGCCGCCTGCGACAGCGTCATGTTCTTCTCTATCGTCATCGTCGCATCCTTGGGAAAATCCGCCGGAGGTATCGATGCATAAGTCACGATCGCGCCCGCGCCAAAAACACACAGCGCTACTATCGCCAAATACCACATATTTCTTTTGCCCATTCGTATTATTCGCATCATTTGTATCATTCGTATATTCGTATCCTAACAACGATCGTATTTATTACAACTACATCGGCAAATTCGCCGGCGCTTGCGCCTTCTTCGACGGCACTCTTTCCAGCGAAGGCGTTGCCGCAACACTGCCCGGGAAGTGGTAAATCGTCGCCAATTCTTCCGAATTCATGACTATCGGTTTTCTCTGGAACGGCGGATAGAAATACGACCGGCGCTTGTACGCCATGAGCGCCTGTTTGCTGTACAAATTCCTCCTGTAATTGCGAAAATCTTGCCAAGGATAATCAAGCCGGCCGTGCCAGACTTTGCCGTTCGGCTTGAAACCGTTCAGATTTGCAGATGAGAAATGTTTGAAACTGCCGATAATGCCGCCCAAGACATACGGGGTGTCAAATTCGTCTTTCGGAGAAATATACACGGCGCGTATGCCGACATCGAATGGATGTTTGGTAAGCCGCCGTTCGAGCGCTTCCAAAGACTTCTTCTCGCCTTCAGACAAAGTTGGCGGGCGTGGAAATTCGCCTTCTTTCGTCGGAGCACCGGTAATTTTTGTTTTTTCGTTGCGGATCATTGTCTCATTGATCAGCTTTTTAATGTCGTCTTCCCAGACATCCGTTTCCTTGAATATATGCCCCTTCTTTCTGGCTTTTTTGTGCGCTCTGATAATGATCTGGACCCAAGCTTGCTGGTTCGGCGGCACGCTGCCAAGCCATTCCAAAAGCGGCGTCAACGGATCAATCTTGTATTCTTCTTTCGGGTCTTTGTCCAAGCCATAATCGACATAAGTCTTGATCGGATACGGTTCATGGTCTTTCTTGGTAAAGACAAATTCGCCGCCCCAAATCCTGGTCACTTTCGGATCGAAATGAACACTCTTGGCATAATCTTCTCTTTCAGAGACTTCAATTTCTGGAAATTGAGAATATAGCGCCGAAATCAGATTGGTTTTGCGTATCTTTTCCATCCAGAGGAAAAACTTTACCGCGCCTTCGATCGATACCAATTCCAATGAAAAATATGGCCGCACATTGCCTTGCCAAAATTGCGCATATTTACTGCCATCTGATGTATTGTGAAGCGCGTTCAGAAAAGTTTCCATTGCCAAAGGCGATTTGTAAGTGTCTTTCGGCAAGCGCAATTCCAGCACGATCCTTTCGGCCGCCATGTAATTCTTGGCGCGAATATACTGTACCCAGAGGTCCCACATGATGCGGAACAGTATGACCGCCAAGAATATCGGCGCGACCGTGATCAGAATATCGACGATGGTCGGCCAGGCGCCCGATTGAAAATTATTTATGACAAAAGAGATGGCCTCGGATACTGACATGGCATTATTATATCATATAGCCGATGCGCCGGGGCGAGCCCTTGATACCATCGAACTTGGTTACTGAACCACCGCCGCCACCGAATACTTGCCGCTTCCATCCCTCCTGAAATACTTCGGGTTTTGCAAATTGACTGTAACGGTATTTTCCTTGACATAACGCTCTTTCATCACCTTGTCGACGATTTCGTCCTTGGTCATCGGTCCGTGTTTGGCAATGATGGCCTGAATGACATCGCGAACGACACCCGGCATATAGCCCCACTCGGCCAGAGCGTAAAGGCCGCGGCCGACCAAGACAAATCTCTTGTCTTTGATGAGCTCGTTATGCGTCGTTGCCGTGTGCGCCTTTTTATTGAACAGCTTTTCGATCTGCTTGGCGACCTCGCGAAAATGGATCGGCGAACCGTGTTTGCGCACCACCAAAAAAGCGTAATCGCGCACACCCTTGTTCTTAATGTTCGACGATTTGGCCGAACCCCAATCACCGAGCGCGTTTTTGCCTATGCGCTTGGATATGGCCAACCAGCGCTTTATCACCTCTTGATTTTTGTATTTTTCCGAGACTTCTTCCAAATGTTTCAAGAACTTGTTGATAACTTCTGATTCCGGCAAAAGATCGTCAGTGCTGAGATTGTCATAAAGCTTTTTGAGCGCGTTCTCCACACTTTTCGCCAACTCTTCGTTGACATGCCAGCGATGCCGGAAGTCATCGTCTTCTTTGAGCTTTTTGAACGGTTCGCCGATCGCAAGCAGGAAATGGATATGATTGCGCAAGCTCTTGTCTTTGGATACATGGCCGAGAAGATCATCTTCGACGATTACTCCGCCCAACGAATACAACAGTTCCTCCAATTCCGCAAAGGCGGCTTTTTCTAGACGATATTCCTCGGATTTGCGGATCGATTCTATGGAATACGCTTCGATCTGGCGCACGCGCTCTCTGGTAATGCCGTATTTTTGTCCTATGGAGTCCAGAGTCAGCATGCGGACATCCTTACCCAATCCGAAACGCATCTGCATAACTTCCCTGGCTCGATCCGGTAACGGAGATAAAAGTCTCTTTACGACCTGTTTTGGCTTGAATGAAACTGTTGCGTTGGCCATGTTTGCTTGTTTACTTATAATGTTGTCTCGTTCGAGACTTTATTTTTATCACCTTGTTGTTCACAAGTCAAGCGCGACGGGATTGTGGATAGATTTTTAAGATAAATCAGAGGCCACAAGACTGACCAACTTGTTTTTAACGACGATGGTTTTCTTCAAAACTTTACCGTCAATCCATTTTTTTATTTCCGGCAAACTAAGAGCCTTATTTTTCAATTCATCGTCAGGAATATCAATAAGTGCCTCGAATGAACCGCGCGTTTTGCCATTGACTTGCACGGCAATCGTCACTTTTTCCTCAGCCGACAACTTCTCGTCGCACACCGGCCATCCCGAGACATGGATTGATCTCTTGTTGCCGAAACCGGTCCACAATTCATCGGCAACATGTGGGATGAACGGCGCCAGCAGTTTCAACAGTATTTCGAACTGCTCGCGGCTTATTGACTTAACTTTTTCCAATTCGTTGGCGGCAATCATGAGTGAACTTACTGCGGTGTTGAATTTTAGGTCATCGATATCTTTCGTAACCTTTTTGATGGTCTTATGTAAGATTTTATCAACGCGCCCGGTCGGCGCCTCTCCCTCCTCGCTCGCCGTGTGTTTTCTTAATTTCCATACTCTTTCAATGAATCTGCGAGCACCGACCATGCTTGAAGTGCTCCATGAAATCTGTTGATCAAAGGGCCCCATGAACATTTCGTAAATGCGCATGGTATCGGCGCCGTAAGCATTCACAATGTCGTCAGGATTGACCACATTGCCAAACCGCTTGGACATCTTTCTACCATCTTCACCCATAATGAGCCCCACATTCTGGAGCTTCTTGAACGGCTCGATCGCCGAAACGACGCCTATGTCATATAAGAATTTGTGCCAAAAACGCGCGTAAATTAGGTGCCGCGTGGCATGTTCGGCGCCGCCGACATAGAGATCAACAGGCGACCAGTATTTCTCTTTATTCGGATCAACCAATTTCTTGGCATTCTTGGGATCCTCGTATCTCAAATAATACCAAGACGAACCGGCCCATTGCGGCATGGTATTTGTCTCTCTTTTGGCCGGGCCTTTGCATTTCGAACACTTCACATTCACCCAATTCTTTATGGCCGCCAATGGTGATTCCCCGGTCCCGGTCGGCTCGTACGACTTCACTTTCGGTAATTTGACCGGCAGATCTTTCTCGGGCACCGGCACTACGCCGCACTTCCCGCAATGAATGATCGGGATCGGTTCGCCCCAATACCTTTGCCGCGAGAATACCCAGTCTCGCAATTTGTATTTCGTCACCCATTTCCCGCCAACAAAGTCCGTGATTTCTTTTTTGACTTCCTCTGAATTTTTTCCGTTGAATTGACCAGAATTAACCAGAACACCTTCTCCAATATAGGAATAGTTTCCAGATTTAATTCCCTGTAGACCTATTTTATTATCACTGTGAGTTATACAACTTATTGCATCATCGAGAGTGGTCCAAAATAGTTCATGTTTTTCAGATTCTTTCTTAGAAACACCTACATGACTATCTTCATTTGTTTCCAGAAGGAAATGTTTGATTGTCCTATGCCTAGCAATACCTTTATGTGTAGCGAAAAAATGAGAATCTATTTCAAAACTTATAGGTTCAACTATTTTTGCTTTGTAACCAGTTTCTTCCAAGACCTCTCGTACTGCAGCATCTTCATATGATTCTCTATCCTCAACACCCCCGATCACCGGGGAAATCCATTTCTCACCGTTTTTCCACTTTAATAATAATATTTTGCCGTCTTTCTTATTCCTAACTATTGCACATACACTTTTTCTAAATTCTTCATTAGGTAATTTATTGCCCCAAACATGCCTAACAACATCCTTTATAGGCAAATCAAATTTCTTCGCAAACTCCCAATCGCGCTCATCGTGCGCCGGCACCGCCATGACGGCGCCTGTGCCGTAATCGGCCAGAACATAGTCGGCCACCCATACAGGCACCTCTTCATTGTTGGCCGGGTTTATCGCCTTGATGCCTTTCAATTCCACGCCCGTTTTCTCTTTTTTGACATCAGTGCGCTCTATTTCCGTCTCCAATCGCGCTTTTGAGACATATTCCTCGACCTCTTTGCGATTTTCCACATCAGCCAATAATTCTTGGACTAGTTTGTGCTCCGGCGCCAATACCAAATAAGTCACGCCGAACAAAGTATCCGGCCGCGTCGTGAATACTTCCACTTCCAAGGTCCGACCTTGGAATCGAAACTTTATCAGTGCTCCCTCGCTCCTCCCTATCCAATTCCTCTGCGCCTCTTTTATCGATTCCGGCCAATCGAGAAGCGGCTTGCCGTCATTATTTTTTGCATCCAGATCATTCAGAAGCCTCTCCGCATAATCAGTAATCTTCAAAACCCACTGACGCATCGGCTTCTTCTCAACCGGTGTGCCACAGCGCTCGCAACGGCCGTTTTCGATGTCTTCGTTGGCAAGGCCGGTTTT
This sequence comes from Patescibacteria group bacterium, assembly GCA_018971685.1. Classification (GTDB taxonomy): domain Bacteria; phylum Patescibacteriota; class Minisyncoccia; order Phycocordibacterales; family PALSA-1337; genus C7867-002. The sequence continues at coordinate 8,123 of JAGXAG010000002.1, read as the reverse complement.
GCATGAAGGACACCAGTTGATGGGCTCGAATGATTCGTAAGCCAGGCCCTTCTTGAAAAGTTGCAAGAATATCCATTGCGTCCATTTGTAATATTTCGGATCGGTGGTGTTGACTTCGCGCGACCAATCATAATCGAAGCCGAGAATTTCCAGCTGATCTTTGAACCGCTTCACATTCTTGGCGGTCAAGTCCATCGGATTTTTCTTCATCTTGAGCGCGTAATTTTCTGCCGGCAGTCCGAAAGCGTCGAAACCCATGGGGTGCAACACATTCTTGCCCTGCATGCGTTTCATTCGGGAAACAACATCGGTGGCGATATAGCCCTTGGGGTGGCCGACATGCAAGCCTTCGCCGGACGGGTATGGGAACATGTCGAGCACATAATATTTATCTTGCGGTGAACTTTTATTACCGGTCTTTCCGCCTTCTTTCGTCTTATAGATTTTCGCCGCCGCCCACTTTTTCTGCCACTTTTTCTCTATCTTGGCGGGTGCGTATTTCTGTTCTTTTTTCATGAAAATCATCATAACTCAATTCGCCACATAAAAAAAGTCGCCTCCGCAGGCAAGGCGACTCGAAAGAAACAACGGAGCACCTGCCATCACCGGATGTGCAGGGCGACATAAACGGCTGTGACGATCGTAAAAAGAATCGCCAAAAAGAAGTATTTGTAAAATCTATCTTGCACCGCGAAACTCGCGATCGGCTGATAGTGCGTTTCGTTGGCTCGATAATTCACAAACTTCTTTCTCGAGGATTTTTTCTTGAACATACACAAATATTTATATCATATTTATATTTTAAACTCTATGAGACCTACGTCTTCTTTATGCCCCAATTACTCATAATTTCCTGATTATGAGTGGCATTGTCCATTCCGAAGAGTTCCTTACTTTTTGCATCACTTTGAGCTTTCATTTCTTCAGTCATCTCATTCCAATTCTTCCAGATTCTTTCCTGTTCCTCCAATGTCGGCTCTTTGTGAATCAATTCAATTCCAGTTTCAGCTCTCCATAAATGTACTGAATCTTTTAACAGAATTTCTGCTTTATCTGGATAGAATTTTCGAATTTCTTCGGCTGTGTAGGGTCTTTGATACATAACAATAAGTATGTACCAAGTCTAAAATTTTTCCTAGACCTTAAACTCTATCACATCTCCGTCTTTGACCAAATACTCTTTACCTTCGGTGCGCAACAAGCCATTTTCGCGGGCATTCGCATATGATCCGGCGGATAACAGTTTGTCCCACTCGATCACCTCCGCTTTGATGAATTTGTCCTTGAAATCGCCATGAATAGCGGCACCGGCTTCGGGAGCGGTCGAGCCGCGCCGGATCGTCCAGCCTCGAGTCTCGTCCGCGCCGGTGGTGAAAAAGGTGATCAAGTTCAAGATTTCGTAACTTTTCCTGATAAGATCTCCCAATCCCTTCTCGAATATTGGATCGACTTTGACCAAAGGTCCGGAAATTTTCGACTCTATTTCATCGAGATTTTTGCCGGCTTCGGAAGTGTTCAGGACATACAAGATCGGCTTGGCGCTGATCAGGCACAACCTCTTCAGGATCGGCGTTTCCTGCTCATCCACTTTTACCGCCGATGCCAGCTCACCGCCTTTCAGGACCTTAGCCAGCTTTTCCAGAAGACTTGCTTCAATGACTGCCTCCTTTTTGCCGGCTTTGACTTCTTTGCCTATCGACGCTTGTCGCTTCGTCACCGTCTGCAAATCCGCCAGGATCAATTCGAGGTTGATGACGCCGATATCATTCAGCGGATCGACTTTGTTGTTGACATGAATGATATCATCGTCTTCGAAAATCCTCACCACTTCGGCGATAGCGTCCGTTTCGCGGATATGAGAAAGGAATTGGTTGCCAAGCCCCTCGCCTTCCGAGGCGCCCTTCACCAGCCCCGCTATGTCTGTAAATTGAACCGCCGCCGGCACCGTCTTTGCCGATTTAGAAAATTCCGAAAGTTTATTCAATCTTTCGTCCGGCACCGCCACCACTCCCACCGAAGGGTCGATCGTGCAAAACGGATAATTTTCCGCCGGCACGGTCTTTTTCGTGAGCGCGTTGAACAATGTGGATTTTCCCACATTCGGCAGGCCGACGATTCCGATGGATAGGGACATGGTTATAAATTGTAAACTCACTCAATTTCCCTCACTCCCCTCTTGTAAATTTTGAGCGGCACCTTGCTCCAGTTCTCCGCTATCGGTGTGATAAACCGCCAAGATGCCATGATCTCTTCCGTCGAAGCAAACAGCATCTGGTCCCCCGAAAACGCATCGCCGATCAGCCGTTCGTAATCGTTCGGCAAATCCGAATATTCCGGAACATCGGAATACTTGAATTTTAGCGTCCGCGGCTCTGTAATCCACGACTTGCCAGGCGCCTTAACGAAAAACCGCACTTTGATGCATTCTTCCGGCTGGATCCTGAAAGTCAAAATATTTTGCCGCGATACTTTCGCGAATTCGCCGTGCGATTCGTCCTTACGCAACCAGCCATGAACATTATTGCCGTTGAAGTATATGTCAATTTCTGTCCTACTGTCGGCAAAACCCTTGCCGCTCTCTAGGTAAAAAGGCACTCCTTTCCATCGCGTGTTATTCACTTTGGCCTCAATGCGAAAATAGGTTTCGGTTTTTGATCCCGGCAACACGCCCGGTTCATTCAAGTATCCTTCGTATTGCCCGCGCGCCGCCAAACGGCCGAGCTGTTTCGGCTTGATCGTTTCGACCATCCGCATCGTCTTGGCGCGCGCGCGCCGCACGCCGACGGCATCGAATGATTTCGGACGTTCCATGGCTATCAAAGACAGCATTTGCAACATATGATTTTGGCCCACATCCGTTAAAGCGCCGATCTTGTCATAAAGCGCGCCGCGCCCTTCTACACCGATCTTTTCGAACAGCTTGATGTGAACGCGGCTGACAAATTTTCTGTTCCAAACCGGCTCAAACAGCGAATTATGAAAACGAAAGGCCAGGATGTTCTGCAAGACCTCTTTGGCCAAATAATGGTCAATACGGAAAATTTGTTCTTCCTTGAATAGTTTGCCGAGCAGTTTGTCCAGTGAAGCGGCTGTTTCGATATCGTTACCGAACGGCTTCTCGATCAAAATACGCGTCCAGCCGGTGCCGTCACCGCAAGGCACTGTCAGCTTGGATGTCGCCAAATTATTCAGTATGCCTTCGTACAAGCTCGGCGGTACCGACAGATGAAAAAGTTTGTTCGAACATTGTCCCCATTGTTTGTCGATCGCTTCAACCTGTTTCGACAACCGGCCGTAAGCCGCCGGTGAATCGAAGTGCCCCTGTTCATATGAAACTTTATCGAAAAAATGCTTGATGTCTTCTTCCTTGAATTGGCCCGGACGTATATTGAGCCGGCCGCGGATCAATTCCCGGAATTCTTCCCTGGAGAATGACCTCCTCGAAAATCCGATCACGCAAAATCTATCCGGTAACAATTTCTTGGCGTATAGTCCGATCAGCGCCGGCAAAAGCTTCCTGGCCGCCAAATCCCCGGTAATCCCGAATATTACGAAGATTGTCGGATGCGATATTTTTCCGTTATTATTCTGAATATCAATTGGCATCGCTTTTATATTTTTCCTGTCAAACCGATAACTTATCATTGCCAACGACAAACTATAAATCTTCTCCCCACTCCACCCATTTCGGATACAACTGTCCCGCCACGAACACGCACGGCAATATGACAATGGCCGACAACACCCAGAACAAAAAAGAAATTGCTTTGGGCAAGATCGACCAAACAGCCTCGAGCATTTCCGCCCAGATTGACCAAAGCTGCGATACTATCGACGCGAATGTTTCCATGGCAATTTTAGTTTCGCAGATAGATGGCGTTTTTGCAAGACGGCGTCCGTGGTACAATATCGACATACTTCGATGGATCTGCACTTACTCTTCCATAACATCGGCTTCGTTTCGCTTTCGGTAGTCGGCCTGGGCTTGTCGATTTTCATTTTGCTCAATAATTCGCGTTCCATTGTCAATGTTACTTTTTCGTTGGCAATGCTGTCTCTGGCTGTTTATGCGTTGTCTCATGTAATCGGTGTGAATGTATCGGACCACGGGTTGTCGCGCGAAATATTGATGTTCAATCTGGCCATACCATTCATAGGCATATTCAACGCCCACGCCGTGTTCGCCATCCTCGGAAATGGCCGGAAGATTTCGCCGGCAATAATATTCATGTATGTTATGGCTGTTTTGTTCGTGATAATTTCCGTGGCGAGTCCCGATCTATTCTTATTGCCGTCAGTGCCGAAAATGTATTTTCCGAATTATTACAACCCCGGGCCGCTGAACTTCGTGCGATTGTTGTTGCTTTTCGGCATAGCTGTGCCTTACATGGTCGTGAAATTGGCCCAGGCCTGTCGCCGCGAAACCAACGCCGACAGACGCAAGCAATTGTCTTATTTTTTGTGGGCGATCGTGATCGGCTACAGCATCGGCTTTTTACCGAATCTCCTGGTCTATAACATACCCGTTGACCCTCTCTGGGGTATATTTACGGGCATTTTTGCCGCACCGCTCCTTTACGGCGTCGTGAAATACGAACTGTTCAGCGTCAAGATCATCGCCAAACAGGCGTTCGCCTACAGCCTGTCGATAGGTTTGATCGGCGGATTTATCGCCATGATCGATTATGTAAACCGTTCGCTCAATCAAGCCAATTCAAGTTTTCCCATCTGGGTAGGGCCGCTGGCGTCGGCGGCCGTCGTCGTTACCGTAGCAGTATTCGTGTGGCGCAAATTGCGCGAAGAAGATGTGATGAAATACGAATTCGTCACTGTTGTCACTCATAAGTTCCGTACGCCTCTGACACAGATCAAATGGGCGGCCGAAAATCTGACTGATGCAGTCTCCGACGCCGCTCTGCGCACGCAGATCGACTACATCCGCGAAGCAGACTCCAAACTCGTCGGTTTGACTGATGCACTCGTCAATATCTCCGAACCGGACGCGGCGGGTTATCAATACCGCGAAGCCGAAGTCAATCTGTCTTCCTTGGCAGAAGCCTCCATCAACAATTTGAAAGATGCTTTTGAGTCCAGAAACATAACGCTGGTCAAAGATATCTCGCTCGGTTTGAATGTTATTTGCGATGAGAGTCGCGTCAAATTTGCCGCGCAGGTACTATTGGAAAACGCCATTCATTATTCCGAGCCGAACGGCAAAATACAAGTCGCAGTAACGCGCGGAAACGGCGACATGGCCGTATTTTCCGTCAAAGACAGCGGCATAGGCATACCGAAAGAGGAATTGCAATTGCTTTTCGGCAAATTTTACCGCGGCGCACGCGCCCGTTCCGCTTATACCGAAGGCATGGGCATAGGCCTATACATGGCCAAGCGGATTATTTCTCATTATCATGGCCGCATCCGTGCGGAATCGGAGGGTCCGGGCAAGGGCAGCACCTTCTCATTTTCCCTGCCTTTGAACACTGGCTGATAAAATATTCAGCTGCGCGACGACAAGCATCGCACTCGCGCCGCACAAAACTTTAACAAAACGGTGCACCCTGCAAGGCTCGAACTTGCGACCTCGCCCGTGTGAAGGGCGCGCTCTAGCCGACTGAGCTAAGGGTGCTTCTGGTCGCCTGCGCTCTTCCGGAGCTTCGGCATACCGTTGTCGGGCTGCCGGGAATCGAACCCGGACCGCATCCACCCCATGGATGTATACTACCACTATACTACAGCCCGGATCACGGATCTCAGCATAGCGTGTTTTGGAAAAATTCTCAATTTGTGCTAGATTATCTCAGTCAGAGATCGTTGAGACGCGCGGGCCATTAGCTCATTTGGTAGAGCGCACCCATGGCATGGGTGAGGCGACCGGTTCGAATCCGGTATGGTCCACAACCGGCCTTTGCTTCACGCGAAGAGGCTTCGGCGGTTAAATCGGGGCGTAGTATAGTGGTAGTATACACGCTTCGGGTGCGTGAGGTCCGGGTTCGATTCCCGGCGCCCCGACATCGACTCGCCAAAATTACGACTAAACCGAAAAAGTTAAAGGGCGGCGATGGGCCTATAGTCTAGTGGTACGACGCGGCATTCGCATTGCCGAAGCGGGGGTTCGACTCCCCCTAGGTCCACAGCACAGTGTATGTTTTTCATTCAACACAGATACGGGCCCGTAGCTTAGCTGGTAGAGCGCCTCATTTGCAATGAGGAGGTCAGCGGTTCGAATCCGCTCGGGTCCACATTAACGAATTTGAAGAAGAATTGACCTCGCCGCGCGCAAAGCGCGCGGCTCGGACTGGAGTTTTCGCGAAGTATTCCCAAGGCATTTTGAAATACATTTCCAATTTTTTCGCCGCAAGGCGGCGGTTCGAGCCGATACGAACGAGAAAATCTTTTTGTTCGATCGGATTTTCTCGTTTGATGAGATTTTCGGCTTGGTTGGCCTCAATAATCCAGTTCCGCATGAGTTCGAGCCAATGATTGCCTTTCCGTTCAAAATCAGTCAATTTTTCTTCCAGAGACTTCTTTTCCGACATCAAAACATTTTTTCGTTCCTGATATTCGGCGAGTTCTAGAGCTTCGTTAAGATATGCGTCCGTAAGCCGCTCTAGTTTCGTTTTGATGACGGAAATATCATTTTTGAGATTTTGAACGAAAAGGACGGACGAATGGCGGGACTCTTCATTTTCGGTCTCAAGTTTAGCGAGGTATTTATCCCGCCATTCGTCCGACAAAGAAACTTTTTGAACCATGTCTTGCACTTGTCGCGTCATTTCTTCTTCCCGCAAAAAACGAGTTTGCGAGCAGTCAATAGTTTTGCTTTTGCCGGTGCAGTGGTAATAATGATAAACGAGACCGGATTTTTTGATTTTACGCTCGGCAGTTATTGCATAGCCACATTCACCGCACACGGCAAATCCTTTGTATAGCAAACCTTTCTCGCCTCGTTTTTTGCGGGGCTTACCATTTTGAACAAGCGCGACCTGAATTTCGTCAAAAAGTTTCTTTGTAATCATTGGCTTGTGCGAGCCCTGATGAATTTCGCCACGATAGCGAAAGTGTCCGTAATAGAACGGATTGGTCAAAACCTTCTGCACAGTGGAAAGGGCGAGGTGCTTGCCGTCTTTGCCAACCAAGCCGAGAGAAAACATTTTGCGCTGGATAGCCGTGAGTGTGTATTGTCCCGAAGCAAAAGCCCCTAAAATCTCTTTTACTTTGCCAAAAGTCTTTCTATCCGGTTCAATCGTGCGAAGTCGTGGCTCGTTAAAATATCCGAGCGGGGCTTTTGCCGATAATTCACCACGGCGGATTTTTTGTCGAATACCGCGCAAAATGTTTTCTCGCAAATTGTCGGTGTAATATTTTGCCTGACCAAAGGCGACACTCAACATAAATTTTCCTTGCGGTGTCGCTTCAAACCAAAATGTCGGGAATTTTAGCGAGGTAATTTTTTGAGTATCAACCAAGTAAATTATTCTGCCACCATCAATAGAGTTGCGGGCTAATCTGTCCGGGTTCCAAGCTAAAATTCCCGATGCATTTCCTTTTTCAATTTCGCCAAGCATTTCGTTAAAAATTTCTCGTCCCGGCTCTTTAGCGGTTTTGCTTTCGTAATACTCACGAACGACAAACAGATTCTGTTGCTTGGCGAAATCACGCAATTCTGTCAATTGCGCCTCAATACTCAAAACTTGACGTTCTTCGTCCTCTGATGATTTGCGGCAATAAATAAAATATTTGGTCATAGAATTGCGTTAGAAAAAGGAAATGCTTTACACCGACAATTTGCAATCTCATTGTATCGGCTCTTGCGCTTTCAGCGCAAACCAAACTTTGTTTGGTGAACCGCCGCCTTGCGGCGAAAAAATTGGAAATGTATTTCAAAATGCCTTGGGAATACTTCGCGAAAACTCCAGTCCGAGCCGCGCGCTTTGCGCGCGGCGAGGTCAATTCTTCTTCAAATTCGTTAATGTGGTCATTATACCAAAAAGTTCGGACTTACTTCCAGCAAAATCCCGACTGAACGCCCCGCCCGCCTCCGCTCCGCTACGGCGGGGACACCTCGGCAAAATTTTCCTTTGCTTTTCTGATTTGCGCGCGACTGACTTTTTTCAAAGAGG
>JAGXAG010000001.1 GCA_018971685.1 Patescibacteria group bacterium | reverse complement strand
ACGCCTTCGTTTCGGAAATCCCCAAAAACGCCAACAATCATGCGGGCGGGGCGGCAGGAGGGGTCTGGGGAGGAATGCCGCCCCGCCCTCAACATTGCGATTTGCGCTCGCCTTTTTGCGACGATTCCGAGTTTTTCGCTTTTTTGTCCGCCCCCTAGGATTCGAACCTAGGACCCTCGAGGTATAAGCTCGATGCTCTAACCAGCTGAGCTAGGGGCGGTGATAATTCACTTCGGAAATCGCTTGCGGCGTGCACCATTCGCGCAAATTCAGGCTAAATCCGGTTTGAATCATAACCGAGAGCAAGCTGTTACGCAATCTTCGGCTCACCCTTCAAGGCGATACCGTGCGCGACCAAGATACTTTCGTATTCTTCGCGTTCGATCGTCTCTTTCTCGATCAGGCGCTTGGCGATCGCTTCGAAGGCCGGCTTGTGGGCCGAAAGGACCTCGACCGCGCGGGCGCGCGCTTCGGACATCATGCGCGATACTTCGGCGTCGATCTCGCCGGCGACCTTCTCGGAGTATTCCTTGTCGCCGACGCCCATGCCGAACATCACCTTGCCTATCGGGCTTTCGAGCGCCACCGGGCCGATTTTGTCCGACATGCCGTATTGCGTCACCATATTCCGGGCCAAGGCCGTCGCCACCTGCAAATCGTTCGAGGCGCCGGTAGTCATATCGCCGAAGACCGCCATTTCCGCCGCGTAGCCGCCGAGCGAGACCGCAATATCGTCCAAAAATTCTCGGCGCGATTGCAATCGGCGTTCTTCGATCGGCAATTTCAGCGTATAACCTGCCGCGCGGCCGCGGGAAATGATCGATATTTTGTGCACCGGATCGGCATTGGGCAAAACAGACGCGATCACGGCGTGGCCGGCTTCATGATAGGCGGTGATCTCTTTTTCTTTGGGCGAAAGTACATGGCTTCTGCGTTCAGGGCCGAGCATGACTTTTTCGATCGAGCGGATGAAATCGAATTGGCCGATCTTGGTGCGATTTTCCCTGGCCGCCAATATAGCGGCCTCGTTGGCGAGCGCCGCCAGGTCCGCGCCGGAAAAACCGGGGGTTCTTTCAGCCACCACCCTGAAATTGACATCTTCAGCCAGCTGTTTCTTGGCGACATGGATCTTCAGGATTGCCTCGCGGTCGTTCCTGTCGGGCAGGTCGATGGTCACTCGCCGGTCGAAGCGGCCCGGCCGCAACAGTGCCGGATCGAGCACATCGGGCCGGTTGGTGGCGGCCATGACGATGACTTTCTGGTTCTGCTCGAAGCCGTCCATCTCGACCAGGATCTGATTCAAAGTTTGTTCCCTCTCGTCGTTGGCGCCGCCCATGCCAGAACCGCGGGCGCGTCCGACGGCATCGATCTCGTCGACGAATACGATGGCCGGCGCTTGATTCTTGGCCATATGGAAGAGATCCCTCACGCGGGATGCACCCACCCCCACGAACATCTCCACAAATTCGGAACCGGAAATGGCGAAGAATGCAACGCCGGCCTCGCCCGCCACCGCACGCGCCAATAATGTTTTGCCCGTGCCCGGAGCACCCATCAATAGCACACCCTTTGGGATTTCGGCGCCGATATCGATAAATTTCTTGGGATTCTTCAGAAAGTCGACGATCTCCAACAATTCCTGCTTGGCTTCTTTGCAGCCGGCGACATCCTTGAAAGTTATTTTCTTTTTGAGATCATCCGGCATCGAAATACGCGCCTTGGACTGGCCGAACGACAGCACTTGCATGCCTGCGCCCCTGACTTGGCGCGATAGCATCCAGATGAGAAAGAGCAGGAACAGGAGCGGCACCATGAACGGCGCCAATTGTTCCGCCCAATAGTATAAACCTGACGGCGACGCGACTGCGATAGTCGTAGAGGCTAGTTGCGCCGGTGTGACTCCGAGGCGGGCGAGTGTGTCTGTCACCGAAGAATTGGGCTCGGCCTGCGCACTTTTCACGGATTTGTCGGCATACTGCGCCACAATCTGATCGCCTTGGATGACGAGCGAACTTACCGAACCTTTCTCGATATCATGCGCCAGCGTGCCGAGCGACACCGTCTGCGGCGCGGCCTGCTGTGTGCCGAATTGCGCATACACGCCGCTGATCAGCAAAAAAACCAATACGGAAATGGCGATGGCGTTCCAAAAATTCATCTTGGGCGGCCACCACTGATTTTTGCCGTCGGACTTGTTTCTGCCGGCGGCGTTTTTACCTGATTTTTTATCAGGGAATCCCATATATCCATTCATGTTTTGATTATACACGAAAATCAGCCGATTGAAAGAAAAATGGCGGGAATATCTTTGCATTGAGATTCCCGCCAGAAATCCATGCCGGCGAACAATTCAAGGCGCGTGATTGAGCGGCCTTTGGCTCGGCAAAATGTGGTGGTTGCTGTAACCGGTCGCATTTGCGCTTTCGGGCCGCTTCTTGAAATCCGCGACTGCCACGCGCACGATCGTCGGCACCGCGTTGTGGCCAAGATCGGCTTTGATGAACAAAGTCGGATTGATTTTGAATTGCTTGGAATACATCAATTTCCTCCAAACAATCTCTGCAAAGGAAAACCATTTCCAGTTATCGTGTCTCACCACTTCGACCCTGCCACACCGGCAGGTGTTGAAGGTGAATGTCGCCCAGTACGCTCCGAGCATGCCTCTGATGCCGGCCGGTATCATCTGGTGCTCTCTGGTCATGTGGTTTCCGCAATTATCACAGACTCTTTTCCGTCTGCGGCGCAAGCAATGTTCGACGCGTATAAGTACTATGGTCACTATTGCGGTGATCGTTATCGTCAAAATAATCTGCCACATTTTCATCGTTTGACTCCTTTGTTTATTTTCTAATCTTACTGTTCAGGTAAAAAATTATCATAATGCCATGTACCGGTCAATCTATACGAAAATTTCTCTGCAACCATATTAGCTGTCTTTGAAAACATTTTATAATTTTTCTATAGAATCATCGTGTAAATTTTTGGTGGAGATGCCGGGATTCGAACCCGGGTGCAATCGAGGTCTATCGAGCGATTCTACGGCGATGGAATCCTTTCGGTGCCTTGCGGCACTTTGGCGGCCGCGTTCGGGAAAGGAAACAAAACGCGCGGACGCGATCTCTAAGTTTCGGACAATGAAGTGAGAAGCTTCAAGATCCTACATCCCGGTGATTGCGCCTGCCTTATCGTATGGATCCCGACAAGGTGACGGCCCGCGTCAAACGCGGACGAATGCGAAATCATTCACTCCGAAATACGGAGAAACGGTTTTGGCATTTATGGGTTTGCATCGGATTTGGAAGTCGATACTGCTTCCGCCGCACGAACGAAAACCGGCGATTGTCTATGCCTGTCATCCCCTTATGTTATTTTATGTCAACGACCTTTCATTTCCCTTTCGATATCTCTGTCCGCTTCGCGTTTTTTGATCGTTTCCCTCTTGTCGACTTTTTTCTTGCTTCTTACGATCGCAATGCCGACTTTGACTCGATCGCCCTTAGTATACACGGAAATTGGCACGATTGTCAAGTTTTTACCGTCGTCGACCGCCGCCAATTTTTTGATCTCATTCTTGGTCAATATCAATCGGCGGTTGCGGCGCGGATCATAGCCGGCCGGGGTATTCTTTTCCTGATATGGCGGTATGAAAACATTGATCGCGTAAGCTTCCCCGCCCCGCACGATGACATAAGAACCGTCCAGCGAGCCGGCTTTATTCTTTAGCGATTTCACTTCAAGGCCCAGCAGTTCGACGCCGGCCTCGAATGTGTCGACGATTTCATAATCGAACCTTGACTTTCTGTGGTCGATCAGGGTAGTCATCCAACATATCGTACGCCAAAAACGATATTTCCGCTATAATATCCCCATGTCCCAAGAAACCAAATGGACCCTATATTCCCGAAACGAAGAGGCCTGGGAAGCTATGCTCGCCGACTGCGCCAAAGCCGAGAAGAGCATCGCCCTCGAACAATTCATCTTCGTCAACGACGATTTTGGCAAGAAACTGCTCGATGTTTGCGCTGAACGCGCGGCGCATGGGATAGAAGTCCGTTTTCTCTGGGATGCCGCCGGCAGTTTCACCTTGTGGGGATCAAGCATAGCCGCGGAATTGAAAACCAAAGGTATCAAACTGCTTTTTTGGCGCACTTTGATCCCGGGCTATTTCAAGTTGCCCAGCTTGCGCTCGTGGTTCCTGCGCAATCACCGCCGCACCCTGGCCATCGACGGCAAAGTCGGCTATACGGGAAGCATATGCGTTTCCGACCACACGAAAGATTGGCGCGACGCCAATGTCCGCGTCGAAGGGGCTGTCGCCAGGCAAATGGAGAACGCTTTCGACCGCATGTGGGACCGGGCATTGCATTCAAGACCTTTGGCTAAGAAACTTCATTATCGTGGCGCCGATTTCAGGTACCTCACCAATTATCCTTCGCCGGGCCGCCGCCATGTTTACTCGGCCATGGTTCAGGCGATCCGCCAAGCGCGCAAACATATATACTTGACGACGCCATACTTCGTGCCGACGCACCGGCTGATCCGCCTCTTGAAGAAAGCGGCCGAGGCGGGCGTGGATGTGCGGATCGTTTTGCCGGAAAAGTCTGACTATTACGCCGTGGACTTGGGAGCGCGTTCGTATTTCAATACCCTGATGGAATCGGGCGCGCGGATTTTCCTCTATCAGGGCGCCATGATGCACGGCAAGACGATTGCCGTCGACTATGAATGGGCTTCGGTCGGCTCCATGAATTGGGACCGCATCAGCCTCCTCTACAATTTCGAGGCCAATCTTGTTTCTTTCGACCCTGAATTTGCCCGCGCGGTAGCACAGCAACTCATTCAAGACCTTGCGTCATGCCGCGAAGTGACCTTGCCCCAGTGGCGCCGGCGATTCTTCATTGAGAAAATTCCCGAGTTTTTGATCAAGTTCGTGAGGAAGTTGTTGTAGTGTTATTCTGCTCAGACCGCCGCCGGGAATCGTTTGGTCAACTTATAAGCGTTGCCGTGCGACAACATTCCGAGATATGACGCGAGCGTAGCTTCTTTCGGGTTTTCGGCCAATTTCTTGAACATCCTGTTTTTCGTTGAAGTTCTCAGAATCCTATGACTTATAAAGTGCTTCCAGCCCAAAAATGGGTATCTGTTGTTCAGTCATAACTGTTTTTACAGAGGTTGTAGTCTCGCCACAATAATAGATATTTGTCAATATTGTGGCAAAGTACCGCCTATGCTATAAATACACAGTAATCCTCGTGGCAAAAGCACGCATAAACCATCAAATCAAGGCGCCGGAATTGCGCGTCATAACCGCCGAAGGCGAGAATTTGGGCGTGATGGCTACGGGTAAGGCATTGACGGAGGCCAAGGAAAGAGGCCTCGACCTCATAGAGATCTCCCCCAACGCCAACCCGCCTGTCGCCAAAATAACGGATTACGGCAAGTACCTTTACGACGAGAAAAAGAAAGACAAGGAGTCCAAGACCCGCGCGCGCACCAGCGAACTGCGGACAATTCAGATCAAGATCGGCACCGGCGAACATGATCTCGAATTGAAAGCCAAGAAAGTCTCCGGATGGCTCGCCGACGGTGATCGCGTCAAAATAGATCTATACCTGATCGGCCGATCCAAATATATGGACTTCAGTTTCCTGAAAGGCCGCCTCGAAAGGATCATGAAGCTCATCACGGTCGAATACAAGGTATCACAGGAACCGATGAAAGGGCCTAAGGGCGTAACGGTGATGGTTGAAAGAAAATAATGTAATTATAGAGGATGCCTTTCCGCGAAAACGGAAAACCCTGATAACGAAAAAATGATCAAAACCCACAAATCATTCAACAAACGCTTGAAAATAACCCGTACGGGCAAAATTTTGTCGCGCAAAGCCGGACAAAACCATTTCAATGCAAAAGAGAAGACCAAGGTAAGCGGCAATAAACACAGAATGCGTATGTTGAATATGGATAATAAGATTAAAAGCCGTTTTTTAGCAACCACTTAACAGAATAACACCGTGCGATGCCATTCCCGCGAAAGCGGGAAACCGGGACCGAATCCTGGACCCCCGCATTAGCGGTGGTGACAGCACGAAATAATAACTAAAATGTCCCGAGTCAAAAAAGCAGTCCACGCTCTGAAGAATCGCCGATCCGTACTGAAGCAAGCCAAAGGTTTCCGTTTCCGCCGGTCAAAGACCGAAAGGGCCGCGAACGAAGCGCTCGCCCACGCCGGCGCTTACGCTTTCGCCCATCGCCGCGACAAAAAGGGCGATTTCCGACGATTGTGGAATGTCAAGATAAACGCCGCCCTCCGCCCGCTCGGCCTCTCCTATAGCAAGTTCATCGGCGCCGCCAAGAAAAAGAATATCGCCCTCGACCGAAAATCATTGGCGCATCTGGCCGAGTTCAACTCCGACGCTTTCAAAAGGGTGGTTAAGGAGGTAAAATAATAAACATTCGCCTTTCGCCCCGGAGGTTATGGAGGGTTAGGTTGTAGGGACTCTGCCGCATACGATCTGATCCGCCTCTGGGGCCATTTTCATAGATCGAAAACCGTCCCGACTTCCGGCGCCATCGCTTCCGCCTTTAACTCCCCGTTAATTCTCTGCGCCAAATACATCGACGCTTTCGGTTCGCCCATAACGACAAAAACCTTTTTCAGCCGATCAGACGCCGTCGCGACAAATTCGAGCAAATGATCGCTGTCTTTGTGCGCCGAATAACCGTAAAGGGTTTCGATGCGGGCCCTGACGCGAACATCTTCTCCGTGAATGCGGACTTTCTTCGCGCCTTCCGCCAATTCTCGTCCGAGCGAACCTGTCGACTGATAACCGACCAATAGGATAGTGCTTTTCGGATCCGGAAGATAGTGAACCTCGTGGCCTATTACCCTGCCGCCGACCGACATGCCCGATCCGGCCAGAATAATCTTCGGGCCGGACTGTTTCTCTATCTCCCGCGAATCCCGTGAAGCGACAGTAAATTCTAATTTCGGAAACGCGAAGATATCGTCGCCGCGGGCGATTTGCCCTTTCGCTTCGTCATTGAATAACGCTTCGTTGGATCTGTAAATCTTCGTGGCGGCAATCGCCATGGGCGAGTCCAAGAATATCGGAACCGGCCTGATCTTCCCTTGCTCTACCAGATTGTTCAGTTCGTAAAGCAATACCTGCGTGCGGTCGATCGAAAAAGTCGGAACAACCAGCGTGCCGCCCCGATTCACGGCTTCGTTGATGATCGTTTCGAATTTGGCCGAGCGTTCTTCTTTCGGCTCGTGATTGCGGTCACCGTAAGTACTCTCCATGACCAGATAATCAACATCGCCGACAGATTCGGTATCTCTCAAAAGTGGCGCCGGCGAATTGCCGAGATCGCCGGTGAAAAGGATTTTCATCGCATCCCCGTCAGATTTGGCGGAAGTAACGGTAAATTCAACCATCGCCGAGCCCAAAATGTGCCCGGCGTCTTTCAAAAACACGGAAACGCCCGGCACGATTTCTGCAAGCTCGTGATAATTTATCGTATGCCAAATATTCCAAACCGCCGAGACTTCCTTCTCGCCATACAGCGGTTCGCGGCCGGCATCGCGCGCTTCATTTGCCAATATTCCAACCGCATCATCCAATACCAACTGCGCCAACTCCATCGTCTGCGGCGTCGAATAGATCGGCCCCTTGAACCCTTCTTTGGCCAACTTCGGTATCCGTCCGACATGGTCCAAATGCGCGTGGGTCACCAAGAGCGCATCTATCGCCGCCGGTTCGTAGATAAATTTCTGCCGGTTTATTTCATCGGCAAACCGTTCACCTTGGATCAAACCGCAATCAACCAACAACTTTTTGCCGTTCAAAACTTCCAGCAAAAAATTTGCGCCGGTAACCGTGCCTGCGCCTGAACAAAATGTCAATCGCCGACTATCTTTCATCTTCGAAAATTTTCTTGGCCGCCAAAACAGCGATTATGCTCCCGAGCACGCCCATTGTTATGTCTTTGACTGTATCAGCATAATATTGCGGCGTGAACAAGACATATCCGGCCGTATTGGTGTATATTTCGAATATTTCCCAGCAAAAGGCGACGGCAAAAACGGCCGCCACGACCATAAATCCTTGGCGCTTGCCGAATGATGCCGATCTTTCCGCAATAAAACCTGAAAGAAATAATCCGGCGCCCAATCCCGCCAGCAAATGCGGAATAATATCGTAAAGTTGATATTTGGCATACATTCCGTGTATTCCTAAATAATGTACGATCATTACCGCGCACAAAATAAAAATCGAGATTGAATATATCCGTATTTGTTTCATGGCTTGTTTAATATGATATCACGGAAACCTACAAACAAAAAATACCCGCTGGGTATTTTTTGTCGATTGCGAGAGTACCATAACCTGTTTACTACAGGTGGGTTGCCTCACATAGAGCGCCTAAGCGCCTACGAATCAGAACGATCCTCGCGAATCATTCATTGGCCTCCCGAATATGTTGGTATAGGGTTTATACTCCCGCAACCTGATTTAATTTTAGTACTCCTTGAATGAAACGCAAGCAAAAAATAAGTTCCGACACGATGTTTGACATCACGGCAAGACCGGTAAATATTACTCGGCCCATCACACGCCGAATAATATCGGCAAATCACTCTAGGATACCGTCAAGATCCTTTTCGTAAATAATCTGCTCAACCAGCAGTTTGTAGTCGAATATTTCTTCTTTTTTGAACCAGTGGGCGATTTCATCTTCGGCTTCTTTGGCTGAACCGGAAGCGTGGACCAGATTTCTGACCGCGCGGCCGTCGCTGTCGCTCATGGCATAAGAATCCAACACAAAATCGCCGCGAATGGTGCCGACATCTGACGAACGCGGCTCAGTACCGCCGATCAGTTTGCGCACGATCTCTGCCGCATGTGCGCCTTGCCAGACCATGGCGATAACCGGCCCGCTCGTCAAATATTCTTTCAACTTTTCCAATACAATTTCCGTAACTTTCAACGGATCGGCGTGTGGCGGTTTCAAGCCTTTGTCGGTATAGCCTTTAATGGATTTCAATCCGGTTTTCATACGCCATTCCGGATCGAGCGTATAGTGTTTTTCCACCATTTCGGCCGTCGGTATCATCATTTTTAACGCCGTCAATTTCAACCCTACGCGTTCATACCTGTTGATGATTTCGCCGATCAGTCCTCTCTGAATGCCATCCGGTTTGACGATGATGAGTGTGCGCTCGTGCTTTGGGTGCGTGTTCATTGATTTTATTTCTTGAATTGTAATGCGTCTATTATAGAGTTCGGCCGCACCCGAAGCAAGCGCCGTATTTCCAAGCCGGCAACCTGTTTGAGCGCAGTATAATCGCTTCGCTCATATATCATCTTCGCTCGGACTTTGTAACGGAGCGAGTCTTGACGGCTTGGAAATGCGGCGCTTGCTTCGGGTGCGGTCACATTGTCAAAATCTCCGCATTCCCTTTCGTAATAAGCACCGTATGTTCGAAATGCGCGCTCGGACTGCCGTCGGCCGTCTTGTAAGTATAATCATCGTCCGACAAAACCACGCGCTTGCCGCCCAGATTGAACATCGGTTCGATCGCGATTACCATTCCCGGCTTTAAAACATCGCCGGAACCGCGCTCGCCGAAATTCGGCACATACGGCATTTCATGCACTTCATAGCCGACCCCGTGTCCCGCCAATATTTCCACGATGCCGTATCCGTAAGGCACCGCCGTCCGTTCGACCACCGCGCCGATATCGCCGGTTTTCTTGCCGCCTTTGGCCGCCTTGATGCCGGCCATAAGCGCCTCTTTGGTCACGCGCAAAAGCTGTTCCAATGCCGGCGATATTTGCCCGACCGGCACAGTCACCGCCGCATCGGTTATCAGTCCTTCGTGCGTCAAACCCAAGTCAATGCTCACGATGTCGCCCTCCTTCAAGATTTTATCGCATTCGTTCGGTATGCCGTGAACCACCTCATCGTTCACCGACACGCACAGAGCGGCCGGATACGGCCGTTTCGCTCCTTTCGGCCGATAATTCATGAACGCCGCCTTGTCGCCGCCTTCCGCGATCAATCTTTCCGCCTCGTCGTTCAATTCCGCGGCGCTTATGCCGGGCTTTACCATAGCCGCCAATTTTCTCAATATATCAGCGTGCCGCCTGCCTCCTTCGCGCAGGATCGAAATTTCTTCTTTTGTTTTGATGGTTATCATCTCAAATTACCTCAAATCCAGCGTTTTCACAATATCGCTGTGAATCGCTTCGATCGCCCGCTCGCCGTCAATGTCGAAAAATTCATAAAACGAATTGTTCCTGAAGAATTCGACCGTCGGCGCCACTTCCGTGTCGAACCAATCCAGCCGCGCTTTGATATCGCGCTTGTTGTCGTCGGCGCGATGGCGCTCGAGCATCCTATCTTCCGACCATTTCCGCGACACATTCAATAAAATCACCTTCGGCCGTCCGCGCCCGTAAAACTCGAAAGCCGTATGCAATATTCGAGCTTCGGCCAATTTTCGCGGCGTGCCGTCGATGATCAAGTTGGCGTCAACTTTCATATTCTCGGCGAAGAAATCCGACCACAGATGCACCGTCAAAAATTCCGGTTGCAGTCCGCCGTTTTCATAAATTTTCTTCGACAATTCATGCGTATAATTTTTGCCTTGAATGAAATCGCGGAATAATTTGCCGGTTTCGAGATGCACAATCGGCATTTTCGGCGTTTGCTTCTTCAAGGCTTTATCTAAAAGCGCCGCTTGCGTGCCTTTGCCGCAGCCCGACCTGCCGATAAATATGAAAGTTTGCGGTTTCATTTGGCTTACCGCCTGATTATACAGTCAATACTCCCGCATCGCCACTTGCGCCTCTATCTTCTTCAGGAGATCGATAACCACCGAAACCACGATGAGTAATGCCGTGCCGCCGATAGCGACCGACTGGTCTCCTTGAGTGAAAGCCTGGATGATGAACGGCAAGACCGCCACGATGCCCAGGAATAGCGCGCCGACCAGCGTGATGCGTGTGACAATGTTCGCCAGATGGTGTTCCGTGTGCTCGCCCGGCCTGACTCCCGGAACGAACGCGCCCGAACGCTGGAGATTTTCGGAGATCATCTTGGGGTCAAAAGTAACCGCCGTGTAGAAATAAGTGAAAGCCACCACCAGGATGAAATACAGCGTGCCGTATACCCACTGGTTGTTGAAAACGCCCGAAACCCACACGGCAAAGCTCGCGATAGTGTCATTCGACACCTTTGAAAGCGCGCCGGCTATTATTCTCGGGAAAATTATGATCGAAAGCGCGAAGATTATCGGGATAACGCCGGCCTGGTTCAGGCGCAACGGCAGATATGTCGCCGCGCCGCCGTAGACTTTGTTGCCGCGCACTTGCTTGGCATAAGTTATCGGCACCGACCGTTCCGCCTCCGTCACATACACCACTCCCGCCACGATCACCACCGAAACCGCCAGGATTATGAGGTATACCGGCAAAAGCGACATGTCGCCGGAAAGCCTTGTATAAGCCTGCATAGAGTCGGTCGGCAGACGCGAAATTATACCGGCAAAAATAATGAGCGACACTCCATTGCCAACGCCAAATTCCGAAATCAATTCGCCAATCCACATCAACAAGGTCGATCCGGCGGTGATAACCACCGCATTGAAAATCAATGACGCGATACCCAGATGCGGCAATACGCCTTGCGACTGCAAAAGCTCGATAAAGCCGACCGCCGAGATGAGAGCCAGCGGCACCGAGAGCAGACGCGAATACTGAGACAATTTCATGCGGCCGGCCTCGCCCTCTTCGTGCATCAGCGCTTTCCATCGAGGCAGCATCATTGTAAGCAATTGGATGACGATCGAAGCCGTGATGAACGGGCCTACGCCCAACATGACGATCGACAAGTTCGAAAGGCCGCTGCCGGAGAAAATACTGAAAAATCCGAACAATTGGCTCGACGACAGCAGTTTCGCCAAGTTAGCCGCATCGACACCGGGAATCGGAATAGCCGCCAATACCCTGAAGAGAACAAGCGCAATTATCGTAAAACCGATACGCTTTCTCAGAGTCGGATCTTTCAGGGCATTCATAAATTTTTGAGAAAAATCTTGCATATGCCGCCAACTGACCACAGATTAACTTGCTACTTTGCTTTTTATTATTTCTATCGACCCGCCCGCTTTTTCGATCTTGGATTTGGCCGCTTCTGACACTTTGCATCCGCTTACTTTAATTCCTTTGGTCAATTCCCCGCCGCCCAATATTTTGACTGCCTGAACTTTGCCGGAAACCGTCGCGATCACGCCGTTTTCCATCAGGATCGCCGGCGTAACTTTATCGCCATTGGCGAATATTTCTTCAATCGCGTTCAGATTTACAATCACCGGCTTTGTTTGGATCGATTTATGCGAATTGACGCCGCGGCCGCGCAATTTCGGCAATCTCTTTATGATATCGCGCCATTCCGGCCGGCGCTTGTTGCCGGCGCGAGCTGTCTGTCCTTTGCCGCCGCGGCCCGATGTCTTGCCGCGATGGCCGCCGCGCGCCACGATCATACGCTTGCGGTTCGGATGATTGCGTTTTAGTTGGTGAGTTTGCATTTTTTATAAATTAAACATGTCGAGTAAACCAGAATTTACTTTTTCGGCATTATCATAGTCCTTGGCATTTTGATCAGGCTATTCAACGCTTCGACTGTCGCTTTCGCGATGTTGACCTTATTTTTCGAACCAGACATTATTTTGGCGCAAATATCCTTGATGCCGGCCATTTCGATGACCGTGCGCGCCGAACTGCCGGCGACCACGCCGCTGCCGCGCGCCGGGAACAACATGATGCGCCCGCTCGAATATTTCGCTTCGACAGCGTGAGGTATCGTCATTTGCGGCGAGAGCGGGACCTTTATTAGATGTTTCTTGGCTTCACGCGTCGCCTTCTCGACGGCGAGCGCCGTGTCCGCGCCTTTGCCCAAACCCACCCCCACGCGCCCCTTGCCGTCTCCCGCGACCACCGCTACGCTGAAGTTGTATCTGCGACCGCCGGCAACCACGCGCGCCACGCGCCTGATGTCGATCATCTTGGCGTCGAATTCCGGCTTGATCCTCTCCCTGTTTTCGCCGCCGCGGCCCCGTTCTCTGCCCATCCTGTCTCCGCCGTTTGCACGCGCGCCGCGGCCGCCCTTTCTGGCCGTATCGCGCATCCTTTTGCCCATCGTAACTTTGCCTCTCGGCGCGGCAGGCGCGATTACCGTTTCCGGCGCAGATTCTGCCGTTTCGACTGGTTCCGTCGGCTCCACCGATTCGACCGGCTCTGTTGAGTCGACCGCCTCGATTGCGGCTTCCTGTTCATTTTCGATTTTTATTTCGTCGTCTTTCATTTTGTTTTTTGCCTAAAATTCAAGCCCTCCCTCTCTCGCCCCTTCCGCCACCAATTTGATCTTGCCGGCATAGAGATATCCGCCTTTGTCGAATACCGCTCTTTTTATCTTAACCGCCAATGCTTCCTTGGCAAGCCCCAACCCGACTTCTTTGGCTCTTTCCGCCGGCGTTTTGCCCTTTACTTTCCTTGAATTAAATGCGGCGAGCGTACAACCATTGTCGTCATCGACGAGCTGTACATAAACATATTTATGCGATTTGAAAATCGACAATCTCGGCCTTTCCTTCGTGCCCGAAATTTTCGCCCTGATTCTCTTGCGGCGCCTTTCGAATTTTTGATTTTTTATCTGTAATGCGTTTTTCATATTCGTATAGTCTGTATATTATGCCGCCTTCTTGCCCTGTTTTCTCCTGATAATCTCATCGGCATACCTGATCCCTTTTCCCAGATACGGTTCCGGCTTTTTCGTCGCCCTTATTACCGCCGCGAATTGCCCGACCTTTTCCTTATCGATGCCGCTTACGGCAATGCCGTTTTTGTCCGACACTACTTTGACTCCGGCCGGTATAGGCAGATTCACTTGATGCGAAAATCCGACCGACAAAACCAACTCATTGCCTTTGACATCGGCCTTGTAACCGATGCCTTCGATAGCCAGCTTTTTCTCATACGGCTTGTTTACGCCGGCGATCATATTCCTGGTATGCGCCGCATAACTGCCCCACAATTCCCGGACCCGGATCGTATCCGCCGCCGGCTCGAACAATATTTTGCCGTCGGCGATCGTTATTTTCACGCCTTCCTTAAAGGGCATTCTCAATTCACCAAGCGGCCCCTTGACCGCCATCACGCCGCCCGAAAAAGAAGCTTCGGTCTTCGGCGGCAGGATTATCGGTTTTTTAGCGTTGCGGGCCATTTTGATAAATTATAATTTCTTTAACTTCACCAAATTCGAAACAACACCTCTCCTCCAACTTTCATCTTCCGCGCCTCGACATCCGTAAATATTCCCTTTGGCGTGGACAATATCACATTGCCGAATCCGCTCTTGTATCCCCTGATGTCGCGCGATTTTTGGTATATTCTGCGCGACGGCTTCGAGATCCGTTCGACTCCGTGTATCCGCGGCGCACCATCGAAGTAGATGATGCCGAGCGCCAATTCTCGGTCATTCTTGCCTTTTTCAACCGAAGAAACGAAGCCGGCCTTTTTGAGCGCGTGCGCGATATTTTCAATCAATTTTGATTTGGTCACGGCCACAACACCAAGTCCGGCATCGCTGCCGTTCTTGATTCTTATGATCAAATCCGATACTGGGTCTGTTACCATGACGATTTTTTGATGCCGGGAATCATGCCTTCATTGGCGAATTCCCTGAAGCAGATCCTGCACATGTCGAAATCCCTCATATATGCGCGCTTGCGGCCGCAACGAAAACAGCGCCGGACGACTCTGGATTTGAATTTCGGCTTCTTGGCCGATCTGGCTATCATCGCGCTTGTTGCCATGAATTGTTTATTTCCTCAATTAAAATTTGATTGGTTAGCTCCCCGCCGGCTTTTCGTTCCCGCCGCGCGGCCTGCTTCCAATCATTTCCTCGCAAACTGCCTTTTTGAGGTATTTTGATACTAGCAAACCTTGGGGGTTTTCGTCAATAGCGGTTAGTTAATCGTTTTTCTTTTGGATTACTGAGGTCGGACTTCAGTAATCGGACATTGTCCATTTCCTAAATTCTACTGCCCGTACTGAATTGGTTCTGTACCCGACAGACAAGATAACATCGAGATTATAAAATCTGACTTGGTATGTTTTTCCGTCCTCGGCAGTATGTGCAAAATTTGCACATACTGAATTGGCATCCAATTCTCTGTCCATTAGAATATCACCACATTCTTTTGTATATGCTTCTTTTTCATAGTTTATTTATTTTTCATCTTATCAGGCGCGCTCTGAATACTTTCATCAATTTTTTCGCCATTTTCGTCATTCATGCGAATATTCTACACCAAACCCGCCGAAAATGTTCTGCTTCAGTCATTTTCCGGATTTATTTTCCCATCTCTATAATTCCTTGTATAATTCCGCAGCTTGTTAGACAGCTCTTGATTTTTATGTCGTAGTATGCTATACTTACAAGAGGTAAATTTTCGGAAGTCACTGAACAGAACATTGAAACAGCATGAAAACGAACATTCTGCACCTCGAAGGCGCTCTGCGCCGTTGGGAAAACTACTGCTTTCACCTGCAAACGGAGTCAATCCTAAGCAGGGCAAGCGGTCAACATCCCGACCTTGTTCTACCCGAACAAGGTCCTCTGGTTAACGCCTTCAATTTCCGCAAGTACTTGCTCAAATGCCACTCGGAAGAGTTTGACTACAGCAAGTATGTCGGAGTTGACGAGGTCCGCAAGGCCGTGGCGACAGCCGGTCACTTTCTGGAATTCTTACCCTGCAGTCTGACTGCTTGGACCAAGTATTCCCGGCGAGTGTTCCATCTGTCGTCCGATCTCGCCCACATTCTGATGGCCACTTCTCTTTCTGACATTTGTTGGGATGAGGTGCCTTGGCCATTCGATTCATTCGCTATCACCCTGGAGACGCCGATCCGCGATTCTCGTGGACATCAACTTGACTGCATCCTATTCTCGCGAGAGACGGGGATTGCGTGCAAGGAAGATACCATGTGCATTCGTGCATTTGCGCCAGGCTACTGCGAAATTCCTGCAATCTCCCCGTATGTGCGTCAGCGGATTCGGGAAGCGATCAGTAAACGCCGTTGGGGTACTGCGAGTGAACTACTCGCCAAGGCAAGTGACCAGAAAGCCGATACATTCGCCGCCGTTTCGTACATCCCGTACACATTCGGGAAAGTTACGGAGGAGCAGAGTGATGGTATCGAGTATTTCGACAAGGTCACAAACGAGACACGCATCGAAAACTTCGATGAGCACGCTGAGTTCGAAATGATTAAGCGTCTTGTCGTGGGCTTATGCCTATATCTCAAAACCCTGCCCTCGGAGTCAAGCCATGCAAGTGATTGGCAGAGAGTGCCGAATCCGACCAAAGACGCGACTGTTATCACAAAGGAAGCGCTCGTTTGCTCGGTTGATTTCTGTCACAAGTTATCAACTGATGAGAAAGAAGCTCTCAGAGTGATTTCTTCAAGTGCGCGTTCAACACTGGTCGAAATATCGGCACACTTCCGTCGAGGTCACTGGCGGCGAGCGCCTGGCACAGGAGACAATCCGTCCGCACCGAAAATCGTGCAGGTAAGACCGTGCATAGTTCGCAAGGACAGGTTGCCACAGGGGTCGTTACCCAAGGGAGCGCTTAGCGAAGTTTGTTAACATGGAAAAGTACGCACTTATCCTAACTGGTGTCGGAACTTCTAGCACGAGTCGAAGCTTTTACGGTCCTCTCAAGGGTACCGAAGAAGCCGACGCTTTTGTTGAGAAGGTCCGAACGGAAATTGGAAAGCTGGGAAAGAGTTCCATTATCGCTGTGAGCATCGTCGACAATGTTCCCAGAGGATGGGGCGCCGTTCCAGCCGAAGATTTTCAGGGTTTTATCAAAACCTAACGGTCAACTGTGTAGATACCGAAAATAAAATCTGCACACCGCAATTCCTTGTGGATTGCGGACTCAACTGAATTTACGACAATAGGTCGCGAATCCTGAGAGTCTAATCCCCCGTTTCTGCCACTCATCGGTCAATTTTTCGCGAACGGCAATACCGCGCATGCGCTTCTCGATCCAGGCATCATCATAGCCCTTGGCTTTATAAAGGGCGCGGGTGCGCTTGGTGGCCAGCTCCGGGTCTTCAATCTCCTGAATGCGCTCGTAGCCAACCCTCGCCAGCCAGCGTTTGAACGGCTCAGCCTTGGGCGATGGAATAGATTGAATGATGCGGAATATGCCCTCGGTATTGGCACAAAGCACTTTCAGCGTCCCTCCTGCAGTGTTTATGCTAAGGGTATGTACAATTTGTACCCACCCTTTATCTAGCTCTGAATCTATCTTTTCATCACCCTCCCCCATCTTACCAGTTGTTCCAGCATATTTTTTGCCGCGTCCTTGAATGGATCCAGGGCATTCGGCTTCAGATCGCCTTTGCCGTCAACCAAGAACCACGGCGCCGGAATGTGCACCGCGTTTCGGATCGGCGCCATTTGCAGTTCGATCGCGACCAGCCGCAATTGTTCCACCGCGCGGGCGCCGCCCACACTGCCATAAGCGACGAAAGCAACCGGCTTGTCGTTCCATTCGCGGTACGCATAGTCGAGCGCGTTCTTCAAGACTGCCGAGGGGCCGTGGTTGTATTCCGGCGTGACGATGACAAAAGCGTCCGCCGCGCCGATTTTCGCCTGCCATTTCTCCGCCGTTTGGTCGGAAACCGCCGGATTCATGCTGAACGAATGGTCTTCGGCGTAAAAAGGCATCGGATAATCCCGCAAATCCAGCAATTCCGCCTCTACCCCGTCCGTTCTTTTCGCCTCTTCGTATATCCACTTGGCCGGCTTGTCGCCAAATCTGCCCGGCCTGGTGCTACCTATAATTATTGCGATCTTCAATATTTCTTTATTTTTGTTTGCCATGTTTGTTTTTGTCATTACCTTTATAATACATATATTACTTCGCCTTTGATAAAAAAGTTGCTCTCACAGGAACAGCCTCGCGATTTTTATCTCCTCATACGAATACCCCGCGCCCAATCTTTGTTTTACCGGAGTGAGCGGCGGCAAGCCGTCCGCGCCCGGTTTCGATCCGTTGAACGCTTCAATGATCTTCTCCAGTCTGTCGGCCGGTATGATTGATCTGAACCTCGAAATGTCCCAAGAATCATCCGCGCGCTTGATCAGTCCGATATGGTTGATGATAGTCTCCGCCTTCAACCCCCTGGCCGCCGCCGCTTCTCCCACCGTCATTCCGGCATCCAATAATCGCCTTGTTCGTTCCGTCGTCGGTATTTTCGGTTCTCTGGACCCATTCGCAGAACCAGTTTCCTGGTCTCGCCGCGCGAAATCCCCCTTTGAAAAAGGGGGTACCTCGCTTCGCGAGGCGTGGGATTTTCTGGTCATATTTGTGCGCGCCGGCTCCGGCCCCAAGAATCCTGTTTGCCTTCTCTTCAATTCCTCTTCCGGCATAACCGCCAATTCCGCCGCCGCTCTGTCCGATTGTTCCCTGAATGATTTGTCGTACTCCAACGCCTCTCCGTGTATCTCAAGCGCGGTTTTATTCAGGCCGGAAAGCGATAGACCATCCAAAGTTTTCACCCTGGAAAGCGCCACATAGCCCATGCCTTTTTCGAACGACTGAGACAGATCGATTTCCGCCGCATCCAGCGACATGCCTTGGCTTTTGTGTATCGTTATCGCCCAAGCCAGCCGCAGAGGGTACTGCTCGATTTCCGCCAGGATTTTGCCGTTGTCTTCGATGTGCCACGACTCCGTTTCGACCCGCACATGCCCTTTATCGGTCGCCACCACGATTTCGAACGGCGTGCATTTCTTCACGATCCCGGTAGTGCCGTTCACGAATCCTTTTTCGAAATTATTCTTCACGAACATCACTTTGGCGCCATCTTTCAATTTCAACACTTCCGGCGCCAGACAGCTCTTCTTGAGCGCTTCGACCAAATGTCTCTTGCCGCGCCCGGTCATTTCGTATTTTTGCAAAGGCGTTTTCAATTTCGCCAGCTCCCGCTCGTTCTCCGCGTCGACATTGGCGTTATGAGAATACAATCTGGTAACAGATTCGCGTCCCGCGGCACAAGTTTTTTGAGTTCCGCGAATGCCGCTCGCAACCGTCGGCGTTTCCGCAACCGACAAGCCCTCTCGGACATACACGGACTTGTCGGTTGGGAAACGCGGCGACGGATTGCTTCGCGGCGGAGTCGCGGAACTCAAAAAACTTGTGCCGCGGGACGCTTCGGCAACCGCTTTATTTGGCAGAGCAGACGGCGGAATTGCCGCCTTGAATCGACTCTTCAAGATTTCAACGATTTCATCGGTGACCGCGGAATTCCTGATCGCGTTCAACACCTGCAAATATTGTTCGTCGCTTTGCCTGTAATTTTCCTCCAAATAGCACACCGCAAACTCCGCCTCCCGCCACGCCCGCGAATGGTACGCGAACCTGGCTTTGCCGTCCGCATCATAATCGTCGTCGATAAAGAGCATCCCGTCCGCGTCGAACGATCTCGGCCGGCGCGAGACCGGCGGCAGTTGGAAGAAGTCCCCGCAGACGACCGCCTGCAATCCGCCGAACGGCTCCGGCGAATTGCGCACAGACTTGAGCACGCGGTTCACCATGTCCAGCTGATAGTGGTGCAGCATCGAGATTTCGTCGATCACCAGTACTTTGGCGGCGTTTATTCTGGCCGATAATTTTTCCCGCTGCGATATTTCGTCTATGTCCCAATCACTCAATTGGTCTTTGACTCCTATTCCGGACCATGAATGTATGGTGACTCCGCCCATATGCGTGGCGGCAATGCCGGTCGAAGCCGTCACTCCGACCGGGATTTTACGCTCTTTCAAACACGCCAAATATTCCCGCAGGATGTGCGTCTTGCCGCTTCCGGCCGCGCCTGTCAAGAAAACATTCGCGCCGGTCTTCAATATTTCCAATGCCTCCTTTTGCGTCATCGTTCCTCTATTATAGTGTCAGGCGCAAATTCCGCAAAGACATTTCTTACACCATAAAAGTCGGCAACGAAGCGCGATTTTACTCCCTTTTCAGCGGCAATCCCAAATGCTCCAGGAACGCCTCAGTCGCCTTTTTGTCGCGCGAAGTCGTGACGATCGTGATCCCCAGGCCGAAGACATCTTTCAGATCTTCATCCGCCGTCTCCGGGAAAATAGTGTGCTCTTTCACGCCGATAGTATAATTGCCCATCGCGTCGATCGCCGTCCTCGGCAGGCCGCGGAAATCTTTGGTGCGCGGCAGAGCGATGTGGATCAGCCGGTCCAAGAATTCATGCATCTGTTTGCCTCGCAAAGTGACTTGATACGCCAACGGATCGCCGGTCCTGGTCTTGAAGGTCGCGATCGCCTTTTTCGCCGCGCGCGTCGCCGGCTTTTGGCCCGTGATCTTCGCCAGCCTGTCCGCGATAAGTCCGATTTTTTTCTGATCCTTGGTGGAACCGAAGCCGCTCGAAACCGCCACCTTCACCAGCTTCGGCGCCTGCATCGGATTTTTCAAAGCAAGCTTTTCCTTCAAAGCCTTGAATGAATCCTTATTCAATTCTTGCGTGGTTTTGTATGCCATTTGATTTTAACCAACCTTTGAAACCTTTGAAGCCCGTATCGGCATTGCTTTCTCCACCACTTGTCCTTTGCCGTCTTGCTGTCTCGATCTCTCGTGCTTCTTCACCGTATTCACGCCTTCGATCAAAATCCTTCCTTCTTTTGGAAAGGCCTTGGCGACCTTGGCGGTTTTGCCTTTGTCATCGCCGGAAAGTATTTTGACTGTGTCGCCTTTTTTGATATGCATGGTATTAAACTATTTCCGCCGCTTTCGACGCGATCGTTTTGAATCCTTTATCCGCGATTTCTCTGGGTATCGGCCCGAAAATGCGTCCCGCCAAGGGCTCCTTCTTGCCCTTCTCCAGCACCACGACCGCATTCTCGTCAAAGCGGACATACGAACCGTCCTTTCTCCTCGTCGGCTTAGATTGCCTGACCACGACTGCTTGCAAAACATCTTTCTTTTTGACCGTCTTGCGCGGCTCGGCCTTTTGTACCGACAAAACAACGATGTCGCCGATTTCGGCATATCTCTTCCTCGTCGCACCCAGCACCTTGAATATGCGTCCGATCTTGGCGCCGGAATTGTCAGCGATATTTACGATTGTGCGCGGTTGTATCATATTATCTTGAAGGCTTTTCTCTTAGACATCGGCCGGCACGCCTCCACCGTCGCCTTGTCTCCGATTTTCTTGGTGTTGCCCGGATCGTGCGCCAGCAATTTGGTCTTCTTCATTTGGTACTTATGGTATTTCGGATGCTTCACATATCTGGATATCGTCACAACCGCCGTATCTTTCATCTTGTCGGAAGTTACGACGCCGGTGAATGTTTGGCGCCTGATCTCATTTTCGGTTGTTTCTGCGGTTGGCATGTGATTCTCGATATTACATTAATTCAGACATTTTTACAAATCCGGCGTTGTGTTGCCGGTATTGCTTAAAAATAAAGTTAACCTGTGTTTTTCCCGTTAATAACCGTCAAAATCCTGGCGATATCCTTTCTGATCGCCGCACCCTCCTTGACATTTTTTGTTTTCGCTCCCGCTCCGCCGAACCGGAATACGCGCAAAGCTTCCCGCTTCTCCGCGAGCATTTTCGCCAGATCGGCAGCCGTCCTGTTTGTTATTTCTTTGGTCTTCATGATGTTAATTGTGGCAAAAAATCACGCTCGGCTCACGAACCTGGTCTTGATCGGCAGTTTCGTGCCCGCTTTTCTCATCGCTTCGGTCGCATCGGCCGATTCCACGCCGTCAATTTCGAAAATGATCCGTCCCGGCTTGACTTCCGCGATAAATCCGACCGGATCGCCCTTGCCTTTGCCCATTTTGACCTCGGCCGGCTTCTGAGTAAAAGGATGGTCCGGAAAGACGCGGATCCAGACTTTGCCGGTCTTGCCCGCTCTATGCATCGCCGCCTTTCTGGCCGCTTCGATCTGATTAGAAGTGACCCGGCCGTATTCCGACGCTTTCAAGCCGAAAGACCCGAACGACAGTTTGATGCCGCGCGTCTCCGGATGCGCCGCCTCTTTCAGCGGATGCTTGCGCTTCGTGAACCACTTGCGGTGTTTGACTTTCTTGGGGAATAACATGGCTATTTATTTTGGTCTTTTTTAAACACTTCTCCCTTGTAAATCCACACTTTTATGCCGATGTCCCCGTATGCCATGTGCGCTTTCTCGCGGGCAAAGTCGATGTCCGCGCGCAAGGTTTGCAACGGCACGCGACCCTTCTTCATATCTTCAGAACGCGCGATTTCCGCGCCGCCCAAGCGGCCGCCCAGGTATATGCGCACGCCTTTTACATCTTTGTTCGCTATGATTTTTTCCAGCGATTGCTTCATTACGCGCCGGAACGGCAAGCGTTTTTCCAGCGATTCGGCTATCATCATGGCCGCTATCGCCGCATTTGATTCCGGATTTCGTATTTCTTCTATGTCGAGCTTGAATTCTTGCGTCCCCAAATCGATCTTGTTTTTGCGCAAAAGCGACAAAACCTTGGCGCGCAATTTGGCGGCTCCGTCGCCCGATTTGCCGATGATCATGCCGGGCCTTGAAGTTTTGACCAGCACGCGCAGCGCTTTTCTGGTTCTTTCTATTTCAACTCCGCCCAAGAAATACGGCCGCAATTCTTCCTGCAAGAATTCACGGATGATGATGTCGGTTTTGAGCGCCGTGCGGTAATTTTTGTGCATCGAAAACCAGCGGCTCTTCCAGTCGCGGATGATCCCTAGCCTGTGCGAATATGGATGTACGGTGTGTGACATGGGAGTTTAAGGGTGTTTGCTTTTCGGCTTTTCGATTTTTTGGCTTTTCGACGGTGCCATCGGCGCCAGCGTGATACTGACATGGCTGGTTTTCTTTTTTATCGGGTGCGCCGAACCTCTCGATACCGGCCGGAATCTCTTCATGACAATGCCCCGGTCGACGCGGATTTCCTTGACTATGAGCAGGTCGGCGTCAACCTTGAAATTATGCTTGGCATTCGCCATCGCCGAGTCGACCAAGTCGCTCAGAGGATGCTTGGCTTTTTTGGCCGCATTCTGCAAAATGAGCTTGGCCTGGCTCACATTCTTGCCACGGATCATATCTGCGACAATGCGCATCTTTCGCGGCGATATTCGGTAGTTTTTGAGGGATGCGGTGATCATGGTGATACGATAACGCCGGATTTATTTGGCCGCCGCCGTTGCCGCTTCTTTCGCCGACTTGGCTGCCGCCACTTCGGCTTCTTTGGCCTTGGCTTCGATCTCCTTTTGCATTTTGCCGCCGTGGCGCGTGAATTTTCTGGTAAGAGCGAATTCACCGAGGCGGTGTCCTACCATATCCTCGGTGACGAACACATCTATGTGATTTTTGCCATTATGCACGCCGAAGGTAAAACCGACCATTTCCGGCGATATCTGCGAGCGGCGCGCCCAAGTCTTGATCACGCCCAAAGAGCCCGGTTTCTTGCCGGCGATTTTCTTTAGGAGATTTTCGTCCACGAATGGACCTTTTTTGAGTGATCGCGACATCCTTTTGAAATAAATAAGCCCGTTGCGGAGCTTGAAAACATATTAACAGAGCGCCGTTTTCCGGTCAAGGACATTGCTGTATAATGAAAATATGAGCGCCGAAGCGGTCTTGTCCATCGAAAGCTATATAGCCGACCATTCGACATTGGTCATGGTGTTATTCGTCGCGGCGATTGCGCTCATTTTTCTTCTTGTTTACATGCTAAATCTCTCCTCGAGGAAAAATGAGGACTTAAAAGAGGAGTTTATCACCATCATCGCCCACAAATTCCAGACACCGCTTTCGCAGGTCAAATGGCTCATCGAGAGCATGGCCTCCGCGGAACAGGATCCGTACAAACTGGAGAGCTTGGGCCAGATCGCGAAAGCAAATCGCCAATTGATAGATCTGACCGGTACGCTTGTCGAACTGGCCGACTCAGACGGCCTGGCCCGGGCGGCTTATTTGTTCGAAAAGACCGACCTCTGCGAACTCACGCGCCGCGTCGCCGGTTTGGCGAAAGATTCTTTTCATGAAAAAAATATTTTCTTTTCCGTCGAATGCGACCGCGAACCGATTTATGTCAAAGTCGATAAGGCGCGCGTGGAATTCGCCCTGCAGGTCCTTTTTGACAATGCCCGCCTTTACTCTCCGCCCGGCAAAAGTGTGCGCGTCGATGTTTCCAAAATTGGCGCAAAAGCGGCCATCACTGTCTCGGACCAAGGCATCGGCATTTCTCCGGAAGAATTCCCCCGCCTGTTTTCGAAATTCTTCCGCGGCAAAAACGCCGTATCGGCTGATACCGAAGGTTTCGGCGTCGGCCTCTATTTGGCCGATTCCATCGTCCGCCGCCACCGCGGCCGGATCGAGGTCTCTTCTCCCGGCGCCGGCAAAGGGTCGACTTTCAAGATCGTATTGCCTTCGGTGAACTGATTGATGCGCACAATAATAGTCACTGTTAATTAATTGCGATAAAAAAATGACAAAAAATGGCTTAATACTTGGATTTCTTGAGAGATTTACAAATAAGTCATGTATACTTGACTTATTTTATAGTATTTAGTAACATATACTTGACTTAAACATGACCACAAAAAACGACGAAAAAATAAGAGACATAATAAATTTCTGGAAAGAGGTTATTGAACTCGATGGCGCAAAAATAGAGATCGTGCCGGCCCACGAATGGTTTATCGGCTGACATCGCGCGAAATTTCAATCACTCATACCGGAGGGCTTCGATCGGACTCTTTTTGCTCGCTTGGCTGGCCGGATAGCCGCCGCCACTCTTAGTGGGCCGCTGAAGTTGACGCCTGCGCAGGAGCGGTGCCGGTGGTAGTCATATCTGTGATTGGTGTGGGAGCCGCGGAAACACGGTCGACCGCCGTGGTCGACGATTCGGAAACGGACGATGCCGCCGGTTCAACCGGGGCAGATACCGTAGTGGTCGAACTCATGATCGGCAGAGTTGTATAAACCGTTGCCGTTGAAGTGGTTGAAGTCTCTGATACCGCGGCGGCAGTCGATGTTCCGGAAGCTTCCGAAACCATGATCGTGGCTGATGTCGTAGAAGCCGCGGGAACAACGCCTACAGAAGTGGTCGCTGTCTGATCTGCCCGGTCAGTGGATGAAGTTGCAATTATAGAGGTACCTGCCGACACAGCCGCAGGCATTGTCGTAGAAGCGGTCGTGGCAGCGGGAGCTGTCGCAGTATCAGTCGTAATGTTCGTCGAACTGCTCTGCGCCGACATCGGGGATGGTTGGACCGGCGTCACATTCTCGTGCGCCAACATCGCCTTGAATTGGCTCTCTGACACGCAAGTCTGGCCGATACAGAGCGTTTGAATATTGGCCGTCTGAATGTCAGCCTTGCCGGCTGTAAGCTCGGTAAAGATACCCTTGGCAACCGTTATTTGGTTCGCAAGCCATTGACCTGTGGACTGGATGGCGCTGTTAACGGCTTGGGATACGCTCTGGATGAACGATGTCGAAGAAGCCAAGATCGATCCGGCCGAAGAGGCCATGGCATCGGTGGCCGAGGCCAGAGCGGACATAGTCAGACTGGATGAAGCCAGTGCATCTAACCTCGAAGACACACGATTCAAAGACCAGTCGATCTTGTCGATATCTGAAGATAGTTCGGACATCGACCTCGTAGTAGAAGCGGCATTGGCGGATATATCAAGCATGGTAGATGAAGCCAGAGAAGCTAGGCCGCTGTTCAGATCGACTATGGATCTGCCCCAACATGAAACATTCCCATTGGAACATATGTCGCCCAAAACGGTTAGATTGCCGTTCTCATCTACAGACAAAGTTGTCGAACCATACTGATTCTTGAGCAAAATACCTTGTGGTGAACCGTCGAGCCGCGCTTCAGTGAACCGGAAAGCGTTCGCGAATACAAGATCGCCCGAAGTAATAGTCTGGCCGTGCAGGTTGCCGGTAACATTGAGATTGCCGTATACGGTGGATGTAGCCGCCGAAGCTTGCGTGCTCGACGCCGTAAAAGTTCCGTTAGAGTTGATCTGGAATAGAGAACCAGCCACGCTGAGCGAGCCGTTGACCGTCAGATTGCCGGATAGATAACCGTCTCCCGCCACGGTAAGTTTGCTGGATGGAGTAGAAGTACCCACGCCCAAAAAACCGCTCAATATCAAACTGTTATTGGGAGCGGCGGCGGTGCCGGCATAAGTCCCTATGGCTGTACCGCCCGCTATGTCGAGAGTCGACAGGGCAGAAGTCGTACCCACCGCTATGTGGCCGCCGTTATTTATGGCGAATATGCCGCCATTCGAACCGGATGTCGAATAATCGACTCTGACTCCGTTTATGACCGGCGTGCCGGTTTGATCGGTAGTGGCATAGAAAGTAAACTTATAGTAGAAAGACGAACCGGACCAGTGCAAAGCTGACAGATCGATCGTAGCCCCGCCGATGGTAGAAATACTCGTGGAAGCGTTGAGCGTACCGGCGGCCGAATACCAATTTGTTCCGTCTTGGCTGAATTGGACCGTAACACTTGAGTTGCCCGGAAGAGATGACAAGTTGTAATAGAAGTCGTTTATGGACGATGCTGTGCTGCCTGATAGTAAGTTAGTCGAGCTGACAGTACCGGAAGAAAAGTAGGTCGCGGAAGCCATAACCATGGCTGGCGTCATACCTAAAAGTATTGCAAATCCTATTGCTGGTATAATAACCGTCGTGACAATCGCTCGAATTGTTGATGGCTTGTTTCTCATGTTCGTAATGTATTCGCTGCAGAATTTATTTTTATCGAAGAAAAATCTTTGGAAATGATCAGTTTCGATACAATCTGGCGGCTTAATTTTGACATGACTTTCTGGCGAAGCCTATAAGTATCGTATTGGCTCATAAATCCAAGATATGAATTCATCGAAGATAAAAACTTGTCGTAGCTGTTTTTATTAACTTCTGAATTCCACCTACTGATTCTAGTATAACAATTAGTCTTGGTCTTTTTTCCGACATATTGGCACCATCGCTTTATGTAAGCCCCCAAAAAGCTAACACCGACAGCAGACGGCTGTAAATATATCTTTTTGGTATGTAATTCCAACCCAAGTTCTTCAAAAAGATACTTTTTTACGATCGGGATCGTGGACGCCAATGTCCCCTTGTCTTTATGCACGAAGATCATATCATCAACATATCGGCCATAATGCTTAAAATTGTGATCTTCCTTTATTATATGGTCGAACCTATTCATGTATATATTCCCGAATAGTTGACTAGTGAGATTCCCTATAGGAAATCCTCGGTTCTTTTCGGCGAAAAACAAACTTTTTGATTTTGGCAATCCCACCCAGTCTGATCTGTCGCCTTTTATACGACAATTAGTGACAGGATCGTGGTATACAACTTTATTCACCAGATACATGAGGAGTTCCTTGTCAAAAGATATATTTCTCGCCTTATCGACGACTTCTTTTACCTTGCCGTATAGAATATCTTTATTCATAGACATAAAGTAACCTCGTATATCCAGTTTCATGATCCAACACTCGTGAGTATAGTTCTCTGAGCAAGAATGCAGAAAATGATTAACTCTGCGCACGCCATAAGAAGTGCCTTTCCCCAATCTGCAACTATAACTATCCTTTATAAAATCTCTCTCAACTATAGGATTGAGATAATTGAATATTAGATGATGAACAACCCTGTCGCGAAAGTCGGCGGCGAATATTTCTCGCTTTACCGGCCGATTGACGATGAAGCATACGCTTGGCCCTATGACATATCTTCGATCTAGAATATCTTCATAGAGTTTGAATAATTTGCTCTCATAATCAGCCGAAAAAGCCAGAACATTGGCAGACAAACCCTTGTGCCTACGGGCATCATAATATGCCTTGAACAAGTTCAAAAGTAGTTGCGGGTTGTCGTTAATTGACTTTTTCATACGCTATTTGCAAATGCTTTATACAACGAACCGAGAAGCCGTTGGCCCGGTTGTTCGTGTTCGAAGGGTTAACCCCGGAAGAGTTGAAGTTCAGGTTGAAAGCATTCGTACCGGAGACTGAGCTCGACCAGTAGTTACCGTTACCTCCCTGATTGTTGAGACTACCGGAGGAGTTGTCGCGGTAGCCGGCTACTGTGATTATGGCCTCTGTATTTGTCGCACCTTCCCCATGAGTACGGGACGGCGAAACACATCCGTGATC
Organism: Patescibacteria group bacterium; assembly: GCA_018971685.1. Classification (GTDB taxonomy): domain Bacteria; phylum Patescibacteriota; class Minisyncoccia; order Phycocordibacterales; family PALSA-1337; genus C7867-002. Next base: position 129,325 of record JAGXAG010000001.1, on the reverse strand, counting down.
CGGACGATATTCCTTGCCTGATGAGGCAAGGGGGCCATTGAATTTGCTCCGCACGCTCGTCTGGGCTCTGGCTACAGACGATTCAGGCGGTATTGATAATTTTGTCCTAAAGCTCTTTCCCCAAGAAGTGAGTTGCTTGGACACATCTTCTATGCACAGATTGATTTCCAGGAATTTTTTCAGGCTAAGCTGATTGAAATCCTTCATCAGACGGACCATCAGCCGTATCATTTCCGCATTTTCTCTCGCCTCATTTATGGCACAATTTTTATCAATAGCTTTATTGGCTCTATACACATTTTTAACCAATTTCATCGCTTCGTCTTTCAATTGCTGACCAACAGTATATTTATACTCTCTGGCAAAATGGGTAGAGGCATCGAACAACAAGAAAGCAAGTTTGTAACTAGATTTGTATATCGGCAATGTGTAGTAGAGCGCCATAATTTTTTAATTGTCAAATTGATAAATTGTCAATTCTTTATACAACGAACCGAGAAGCCGTAGGCCCGGTAGTACGAGTACGAAGGGCTAACCCCGGAAGAGCTGAAGTACAGGGAGAAAGCATTCGCACCGGAGACTGAGCTCGACCAGTAGAGACCGAAACCTCCCTGAGGGCTGAGACTACCGGAGGAGTAGTCGCGGTCGCCGGCTAGTGTTAGTTTCAATGAGGAACTGAAAGCTGTTGAGTAATCGGTAATTCCCGCCGCCGATACCAGGTTCGACCATTCCTGGTTAGTCGGCAAGCGGAATCCATTCGGACAAGGATTGTTTACTCCCGACGCTCCTTGCCATAGATTGTTATTCTGCGGACTACGCCAGTCATAAGGAGAGCTTGGCGCCAATATGAAATTGCTGTTGCCCGGCTGGTCAGTGGAGGATAGAGTATTTGTGGTCAAACTGGTAGATATCTGGTGGCCATCCATACCGCGTCCCCATTGATAGTAGTAACCATATGCATTGGCATCGTTGTAGGCTGTGGCTACTTCCGTAGCGCCTAGGTTCCTGTCCAGCCAGCAGTTGCCGTCAGCCCCGACGACAGTACCATAGGTCAAACCGTCTGGGCCTACCAGAGTGTGACTTCCACAAGTCCACGCCAGAGACAGTTGTATCTGTCCGGAGCTTATGGACATTTGATTGTAATTTGCTATTTTACTCATATCATAATAAGTATCAGACCCGGACAGGCTACCGAGAGAGACCGTAAGAGGACCTGACAATGCCGTAACGCCGCTGACTGCAAGCGACGCCAAAGATGTCGAACCTGTGACTGACAGCGATGATAGTGTGGTCGAACCTGCCGTCAATGATCCTGAGAAATTCTTGTTACCGGAAAATGACTGGGTGGTGGTGGAAACCTAACCGTCGCTCGAAGCCGACGCATACGGCAATAAGGCGCTAGCCTGTACACCGTTTATATTTGAAGTTATAGTATTGCCTTGTGTGGATATAATGTTTGAAGTGAGACTGGACAAACTGGTAGTCCCGACAATCCCATTGTTCCCATATAGTATACCGCTCAATGAACCAATACTCATAGTTGAAGCCGATAGATTGCTAACCGTTGTAGTAGCTAGGGTGGTCGTGCCACTAACACCGAAGTTACCTCCTATGGTCTGACCGCCCGAAACCAGAGAACCGACAGTGAGAGCGCCTGTTACGGCAGCATTTCCGGATACATTTAGGCTTGAGAGTGTGGTTGATCCTGCCGTAAGTTGGCCTAAGGTGCTTGTACCCGCATGCAGAGTCGAACCATCGAAGGCGGTAAGCCCGCCGGTAACGGCGTCTGATATGGCGGAAGTATATGCGGAGGTTATGGCCGATGCACTGTTCGATACGGCTTGACCTGCACTGTAACCGTTCGATGAGGCCTGATCGGAAACAAAACGGTATATGTCCGGTGGAATAGTATTGGCATAATTGGTTGGGGAAGTCGATGCGCGACCGGTGATATCGGCGGGACTTGGCGATTGGTTGGCGGGGATCTGGAGTTTAGATAAAGCCACAGCTACGGCTTCGTTCACTATCGATTGGATATCGGCCTTACCTGATACAGACGGCACCGTCGGTGACAAAAACCGTGATGTTTGAACCGGTTCGGCGATTTGCCTTGAGCCGATTGAATCACGGGAAATGACGGTGTTTAATGACGGTGTCTTTGGTACTGTCGGTTTGTTGGCCGCTTTCTCTTCATAACCGCAATACGCCGGGGCTATCGACATCCACGATCCCACCGTACATACTACGCTTTGCCATGCATTGGTAACCGTAGCCGTTATCCCCCAACCGGTATCTCCATACCCAGCCGCCATAACCTCAAAAAACGGGGTAAGAATCAATACCGAACCGAAAGAAATCATGACAATCGCTCTCTTCATGAATCAAATTATAACAAAAAAACAACGCCGAATTTAAGATTTACCTGTGGATAATTTAAGCGTCTTTAAGATCGCCGTTATTATTTTATATGAAAGAGAAAACTTGGAACAATGCCTCACTCATACCGTAACGCCTCGATCGGACTCTTTTTGCTCGCTTGGCTGGCCGGATAGCCGCCGAAAACAAGACCGACGAGCGCCGACACGCCGAAACCCAAGAGCGCGCCGCCCCAAGGGAAAACATACTGCCAGTTCACGCCCAGGCCTTTCGAAAGGCCGACCGAGATCACGAACGCTAACACCGTCCCCAAGAATATCCCGATCGCTCCGCCGATCGCCGTGAGCAAGACCGCTTCCAGCAAGAATTGCGACAGAATATCGCGATCCGTCGCGCCCAGCGCTTTCCGAAGGCCGATCTCCCGCGTGCGTTCCGTCACCGCCACCAGCATGATATTCATGATGCCGACGCCGCCGACAAAAAGCGCGATTGATGCCACCGCCACCAGGAACCAGGTGAGCGCCGAAGTGATCGTTCCCAGCCTGTTGGCCAGATCCTGCTGTGTTTGGACCGTAAAGTCGTCCTTGGTCGGATCGGTGATCCCGTGAGAATCCCGTAGGGTGAGCTTGATGTCCTCGGCCGTAACCGCCACTTCCGCATCCGTCTCGGTTTGTATGATTATGCGGCTGAAATATTTCTGACCCAGAATGTAATCCTGCGCCGTAGTATACGGCATTATGACCATAGAATCGAAATTGAAGAGAGTGCCGCCGCCGGACTTGGGCAATACGCCCACCACGCGCAGGTTCCGGCTCTTTACTTTGATATTTTGCCCTACAGGATCTTGCCCGTCGAACAAGTGATCGACGACATCGGAACCGATGACCGCCACATTTGAACGGGACGGCACGTCGCTGGCGTCAAAAAACTGGCCTTCGGACGGATGCAGATCGAATACTTCGGCGACGAGATCGGTGCCGCCGAATATGGTCACTTGATAGGTATTGGAACCGTAAGACGAAGCGCCGGCGCCGAAGACCACGGGCATGATGCTTTTCAAATACGGCACATTGCCTTTATTGGTGAGCGCGGTTATGTCCTTGTCCTTGAGCGAGTCGCTGTATAGGGCGGTCACATCGGACGGTCCGGTCGGTTCCCTGCCGGGAATAACGGCTATGGTATTCGTGCCCAGACCCTGCACCTGGCCGAGTATCAGATCCTGCGCGCCCGCGCCCAAAGACACCACCAGCATGATCGCCGTGATGCCGATCACTATGCCGAAAATCGTCAGGAAAGAGCGCGACCGGTTGGTCGACAGTCCTCTGATCGCCGTATTGAATATATGTTTGTAAGTCATTTGGAAATTTTCGGTTTTACTTGAATCAATTTGACTGGCTCACCGTGATCGACAAAACAGGCACCTGCGCTTCATTTCACAAACTCATCATCCGCCGTCAAGCGTTTTGCGACCTTCTCATCGCTCTCAATTTTCCCGTCCAGAAGCCGGATAATGCGCTCGGAATGTTCGGCCGTGGAAGTTTCGTGGGTGATAAGGACGATTGTTTTGCCGTGCTCTTCATTCAGGTGCTGAATGATCGACATGACATTCTTGCCCGATTTGGAATCGAGGTTGCCGGTCGGCTCGTCGGCAAATATCACTTCCGGGTCGGTGACGAGCGCCCGCGCAATGGCGACTCTCTGTTTTTCGCCGCCGGAAAGTTCGGCCTGTTCGTGATACATGCGCTGCCCGAGCCCGACATCTTCAACCGCTTTTTTGGCGAGATTTTCCCATTCGCTCTCATCGATGCCTGAATAATAAAGCGGCAGTTTGACATTCTCGAGCACCGAAGTCCTGGGTAGCAGATTGAACGCCTGGAAAACGAAGCCAACTTCCCGATTGCGCAGATCCGCCAACTCGTCACGCGAATATTCGGAAGTATCCTTGCCGTTGAAGCCGTAGTGCCCGCTCGTCGGCTCGTCGAGTAATCCCAAAACATGCAACAGTGTCGACTTGCCGCTCCCCGACGGCCCCATGATCGCCATGAACTCCCCTTTCCTCACCGTGAATGAAACGCCGTCCAAAGCGACCGTCTCGGCCTCACCATCCTTGTATGACTTTCGCAAGTCTTTTGCTACGATAATATCCATTTTGTTTTCAGTCCCTTGAATTTATTGCCCGTCTTCATCGATTTTATTTCTTGTAATGATTGGTAATCTGAAATACTTCCGCAGAAGCTCCGTCTACTATGAAAAACAGGGCGCGATATTTTTTATCAATCCTGAAAGAATAAATGCCGTGCCATTTCGGCTCCAGCAATTCCACATGAAGTGACGGATGGCGCACATTAGTCTCAAATAATCTTGCGGACTTCTTCCATTTGGAGGCAAGCTTGTGGCTGTTCAAATATTCAAGAAGATCTCTCCGAAGAGGTTCAATTTTCATGCCGTTGATTAACCACCGTAGGAAGATTTGCGCAATCCCGCTTCCAGATCGGACAGGAATCCGTCAGAATACAGGCCGATTTTACGAAAATCGTCTACGACTGATTTGACGGGATCTTTTATCAACAACTCGAATAATCTGGCCATGACAACTCTATAAGCTTTCGACTGTTTCTTTAGGTTTGAATATTCGGTTTTTGATATGGTTATTTTACTCATAACCACAATTATATCGCCATGTGCTTAGTAGTCAAGCCTGAACCGAATCAATCGTCGCTAGAATATCGTCGATTCGTGCGGTTGCGGTGCAGATGTATTGATCGCCGGCGCCGTAGAATAAGCGCAGATTACCATCGACTAGCACGGCCGCCGGAACAAATGCGACCTGCGGCATGAAACCTTTCGCCTCCGCTTCTTTCAGATGTAGCTTGATTTTTCGTTCATCACCTTCCCAAATCAAATCCATAACGCCTGGTACAATATCGACCATGCCACCAAGTTCATATTCTTCTCTTGGTCCGAATATAGGTCCACTGGAACGATAGATGACTTTCAACGGATTATTAAGTTCTAAAAGCACAAATCCCAATTGATACTGATGTAATTCATTAATCCCATGATACATAACAAACCACCCTCTATTGGTTTTAATCGGCGGCGGACCGACTTCGACATACAAATTGTCAAATAAATCAGTACTGGTTCGTGAGTAAATCAACGGTTCTTTGACGGCAAGGTTCCAATTTATAGCATCGTCCGAATTCGCTATCCAAATCGTAGGATCATTAAAAATCATCCAGTATTTATTGTTAATCTTTTCTGGAAAGATAGCGCCTGATTTGCTCCAGTTATTTTTTTGCTTTTTCGTCGCCGCGTTCACTCTAAATTTGCCTTCTCCTTTTAATCCCCAAAATCTGCCATCGGTACTTATAAAGTCAAAATTTTTAAACGCAATCCCCTGTTTATGCCAGATTGCCAAATCTTTTGACTCTGCAGTGCAAAGTCTGGGTAACTTACCATCATATGCCGCATATGCCATATAAAATGTGTCTCCGATTTTCGTGATTCTGGGATCTTCCAAGCCGCGGAGTTCAAGGGGGTTGCCTTCTTCACGGTCAAGTATCGGCTTTGGATATCGATCGAAATGTTCGCCGTCAACGGAAGTCGCATAGCCTATGGCGGAGTGAGCATCCTCGCTTTTGCCGACCGCGCGGTAAAAGAGATGATATTTGCCTTCATGGAAAATGGCACCGGGATTATAAACTTTCAATGACTCCCAGCCGTTATCCGGATTGGGTTTCAAGATCGGATTCGATTTTGACCGCGTGAATAAATCTTTCATGCATTTACACCAGGCACGCAAACAAGTCATCCATTACTTCACATAAGTCACCACCTTTTGCCCTTCCGTAAGCCCCGAAATAATCTCCGTCATGCCGTCCGACCCTTTCAGACCGGCGACGACCGGCACCGATCGGTAAGTTTTGCCGTCGGCGTCGAGGACGCGCACGGATTTCTGGCCGCTATTGTCGACCACGGCGCGCGTGGGGATCGTAAGCACATTGTCGTGTTCGTGAGTCAAGATTTCCGTATTGGCCGTCATGCCCGAGCGGACGCGATCGTCTTTTTGGGTAAAATGCATGGTGACTTTGTAAGTGGGCACGCCTTCCAGAACCGTTTCGGCCGGATCAATGGCGGTAACTACCGCCGGAAAGTTGACATCCGGACCGTAAGCGTCGAGCGTGATCGCCGCGGTATTATTCAAGGCCACTTTGGCGATGTCCGCTTCCGGCACATAAGCTTCCACCTTGTAATCGCCGTAACTCTGCACCGAGAACGCCGATTGCCCGGCCGAGACAAATTCACCATCGCTCGGATCGACGCGCGTAACCAATCCGTCGATCGGCGAAACCAGGACATCGTTATCCAGAGCGGACTGGTAATACGCCACCGAAGCTTGCTGTGCCGCGATCGCTTCCGGCGAAGAACCGGCGTTTTTCAGGATGAAATTGCTGCGCGCCTCGTCGTATGCCGCGGAAGCGTTTTGCAGTTCCGCTTCCGCCGTTGTTACCGAGGAAATCGCCTGATTCAGCGCCGATTGCGCCGAATTCATGGCGCCGACATATGCATCGATTGCCGATTGCACCAGCCCGGAATTGCCCGGGCTCAAATAGTTCGCGATGCCGGAAAGATCGTTCATGAAATTCTTGATCATCGAAAGGTGGCCGTGCGCGCGCGATAGATAATACGCGGCCCGATCCGTCGAAGTCGCCGCGGCCAAATCCGCTTGCCACGCCGCCAATTCGTCCGTGACGGCCACGCGCTCGGCGTCGATGCTATTTTCCTGAGTCTGCGACTGCGTCGTCACTTTTATGGTCGGATTGGCGCTTTGTGGGTTGGTAAAGAACGCGTCGGCATAATTTACCACTGCGCCTTCCGTCTCGACATATCCGTCGCGCGCGGCGTTCAAGGCGTCGGTTTTGGCGTTATCCAGCGCAGTTTTCGCCGAGTCAACTTTAGCCTGCTCGGCGCTCAATTCTTCGGGACGCAAAGTCCTGGTCATATCGTCGAGTTTGGCTTGCGCCGACTGCAGATTGGCGAGATCGCCGGCGCTGTCCAGCGCCGCGATTTTGTCGCCGGCCTTGACGCTGTCGCCGACTTTCACAAAGATTTTGGAAATTACGCCGCTTTTCTCGAAAGCGAGGTCGGCTTTGTCGATCGGCGACACTTTGCCTGTTACGCTCACTTGCTCGACGATATTGCCCCTGGTCACGGCGGCGGACTCTATGTTCGATACCGAGGATCCGCGGCTTGCCACGGCTATGAATACGATTACCAGAATTATTATTCCAGCGATTACATAAGTTCTCAACCGAAAACGCTTGAATATTTTCATGCGTTGATTATAGCATCAATTCAATTATTCTATAAATTTTTTCTTAAAATTAGCATATTTCGTACCTTAAGGTGCGTTTTTTACCGTTTTTTCGCACCTTTGGGTACAAAATGTGCAAACACCTTATTTGTCAACATAAAAACCACCACGAGGTCGGACCTCGTGGTGGTTTTACCGCGATTACTTTACCTCCACGAACTGTCGCAATACTGGCCTCCGCTATTACAATACGCCCTGAGTGCGTCCATTATGCTGGAAGTTTGCGTGCTGGGCGATTGCGTCACCGTGAATACCGCTCTGGCGCTCATGCCGTTAGTATTTATCACTCTTACATTGTAAGTGCCCGGTGTCAGTGTTGTCGGCATAGCCACAGTCAGGCTGGTTCCATCGGCGGAAATCGACGACGCCGGCACTTGCGTATTCGTCGCCGACGGACCGACCGGACCTGTGAATGACACTTGCGTACCCTGAATGAAACCCGTTCCGTAAAGCGTCACCTGTACCTTGCCGCCCGCTACGCCGGATGTCGGGGTAATCGAAGTGATCGAGGGCGATACTGCGGACACTGGAGTTGGGGGAGTAATGGTAATGGTTCCGTTACTTGTTCCGGATGCGTATACATTGCCATTTTCATCAGCGGCATCAACTTCAATATAATACGCTCCGGGACTTACACCGCCACCTTTTGTATCTGGCGAAGTGATGTTGGTAGTATACGACGAAGTCAACATTGTTCCATTTCGGATTCTAAACATAAGCGGAATATAGGTATTGGATACGGTTCCGCCCAGTATCTGATCCGGCTTGGTCTTTAGGTAGACGAATAGATAATAATCTGCCGCAGGTATGTTGTTTGCACTCCAATTTACCGTAAGTGTTCCTCCTGAATTGAAAACCTGTCCCCCATTCGGGCTCAAGACGGTGATTGAAGGTTGCGTTGTTACGCACGCCGTGCCGTTCCATGTTTGGCCGGAGGCACAAGAAGAATTCGCGGCGTTTGCTACAGTTTGAACGGTAATTGAGTTACTTGTCCAAAGAGTTTGATCTCCGACATAAATGGAAGCGGTGCCATTTTGCAACGATGAAGGCGCATAAAACGAGACCGAGGTATCGCTAGAGTGTAACATCGGCACACTTTGACCGTTTATCATTATATATTGAGCGCTAGAAAGTCCCGATCCATAAATCCAGGTTTGTTCTCCGGCATGCATAATATTTTTGTCTTCGGCCGCCGCTTGAAGATATGATATTACATGCGAACTCTGATTGCTGGTCGTCACGCATCCATATAACTGATTCAATTTCGCCCGAGTCGACGCGCCGACATAACCGGTGCCATAAGTTAAGCCGACTGGAGTAAGAATGTCTGAAGAGTATTTCTCTTGGAATGACGAGACTGCTGATGCGACATTTTCGTTAAATTGATTATAGTAACCGCCGACACCCAACGCTTCACCGTCCATACCCAAAACTTTTACCAAAGCGGCTACTTCGTCGCCAGAACTGCCAATGCCTAAATTGGTATTGAAAGTATGGCAATATGTTTGCGCAGGCAGGCTTGTCGGCGTGCAAATATACCCCGCCGGACAATTCATGGGTTGAGGATTAATGGGCGTACAAGTGTAACCGGCAGGACAAATCGGCGTGGTCTGCGCACTTGCCGGTGCCGGGATGAATACGGTTACCGCAAACGCAAAAACCGCTGCCAATGGAACAACGAATGAAAATAAAGATTTCTTCATGATAAATAATAGACTTACAGTTTATTAATAGAGCCTTACGATGTTGGCCCTTTATTCCTGGCGTTAATAGTACGCCCCCCCCACCTGAAAAGCAAATGCCGTTATCTACAGCCGTCAATAATACCCGACAATATACAGAGTTATCGTCTCAATGACTTTCTTGGTTGCTTTGACGAAAAGGCCAAACATTCAGGGAAAATAGCGAGGTGAGATAAAATTATTCGGCCGCGGACTTCTTCTTGCCGACTTGGCGGCGCGAAACGATAAAAACATTGGAATATTTCTTCGGCGTGCGCGTCTTCTGGCCTTTGCCGGCCGGTTTGCCCCACATCGTCTTTAACCGGCGCAGACCGCGTCCCGTCCTCTGTTCGCCGCCGCCGTAAGGATGATCAACCGGGTTCATAACCGAGCCACGCACCGTCGGGCGGATACCCAGCCAGCGGGTGCGGCCGGCTTTGCCAATATGCACCAAATGATTTTCTTCGTTCGATACGGCGCCTACCGACGCCCAAGCGTTTTCATGAATTTTGCGAACTTCCGTAGAAGGCATCTTGATATGAGTATAACCGGCGTCATTGGCGATCACTTGGGCGAATGAACCGGCCGAACGGACCAGTTTCGCGCCGCCACCGGGCCTGACTTCGATATTAAAGATGAAGGTACCCACCGGAATACTTTTTAGCGGCAACCTATTGCCCGTCTCTATGGCCGCATTTTCCGATACCATGAACGAATCGCCGGTTTTCATCGTCTTGGGCAAAAGCGTATAACGCTTTTCGCCGTCCTTATAAGCAACCAGGCCGATATAACCGGTCCGAAACGGATCATATTCCACGGTCATGACTTTGGCCGGAATATTCTTCTTGTCATAAAGGAAATCGACGATGCGATACAGTTTCTTGTGTCCGCCGCCCTTGTGGCGCACGGTGATACGGCCGTGGCTGTTGCGGCCCATGTCCCTTTTGAAACCTCTGGTCAGCGGCTTATGCGGTTCCGAAGCCGTCAAATACTGCTTGAATGGCAAAACCGTCATATGTCTGCGCGATGGAGTTGTGGGGCGGTATGATTTCATGATTTTCTTGTCATCCCCGCAAAAGCGGGGATCTGGACTTTTAAAGCTTGATTATAATTAAACAAAGTCGATTTTGTCGCCTTTTTTCAAAGTCACGACCGCTTTCTTCATTCCCGGCACGCGGCCGATCTTGCCCCGGACGAAAACCGATTTTGCCGGAATGTTCATAACCGCAACTTTGACGGGCCTGATTTTGTACAGATCGACGATCGCTTTGGTGATTGTCTGCTTATTGGCGCTTTCTGTCACCTGGAATGTATAAGCGCCGTTTTGGCTCAACAGGCCGGATTTTTCCGTTATACGCGGGCGGATTATTGCCTCGGCCGAACTTGAATGAGCCCCCGGAACGATCGCTGCCGCCGAAATCTTGGTTTTGGCCACAGCGACTTTCGGCGCAGGCAATTTTTCGGCTTTGATTGTTTCTTTGCGCGGTTTTGTCTTCTTCTCGATCTTATCGGGCGCGGCTTTAACCTGCTTCTCTTGCGAAAAATCTTTGTCGTACTTCTTATGGGTTCTAAATCCGAAAAGCGGCATGGCGGTTTGTTTCTAATTAATTTTCTCCGAAAGTGTTTTTAATGACGGCTCCGGCTGGCTGATGATCAAATACTTGTGGTTCAACACCGACACCGGGTTTAAATTCCTGAATTCCTCGACCGACACATTGCCGAAATTCCTGAAGCTTTTTTCGGCCGCCGCGAATTTTCCATTCAAGGCAATGATAGCGGCGTTCTTCGGCTTAGTCGCCAACTTTTCGCATCCTTTGATTTTCGACAATCCCGTCAATATGTTCTTGGCTTCTTTTGCCTTCGGCTCGGACATATTCACGGCATCGACGAAAATGATCTCGCCTTCGTTCCACTTTCTGGAAAGGACGGTGAGCAGCGCTTTGGCGCGAGCTTTCTTATTGATTTTGCGTTCGAAATTCTTCTCATTTCTCGGGCCATGCACGCCGCCGCCGACCCAGATGGGCGACCTGGTCGAACCATGCCTGGCACGGCCGGTACCTTTCTGTTGCCACGGTTTTTTGCCGCCGCCGCGGACTTCGCCTCTGGTTTTTGTATGCGCTATGTTGGTCCGTGAATTTGAATTCATCAAACGCACGACTTCGTGCACCAGGTCGGCATTCCATGGCAAATCAAAAACGCCTTTTGGGATTGTAACTTTCCCCGTTTCTTTGCCCTGTTGATTGTATACTTTTGCTTCCATGAAAGAAAAACGCTCCCGTGAGCAGTGTGGACATACTAACAGAGGCTTATTTCGCGGTCAAGCGGCCGTTACCGATACCTAGCCTCGGTAATCATCCGACTATCTCAACCAAAGTACCGCGCTTGCCGGGAATCGCGCCCGTTATATAGACAATGCCCTCTTCGGCATCAATGTGCGCGATTTTCAAATTTTTGACAGTCACGCGATCTCCTCCCATCCTGCCGGCCATCCTGGTGCCGACCGGCACCCTGGTGCGCAAGCCGCCGCCAATCGAGCCCGGTTCTCGCTCGCTATGCTTCTGGCCGTGAGAACGCGGACCGCCGCCGAAACCATGGCGTTTGACAACACCCTGGAAACCTTTGCCTTTTGAGATCGCGCTAATCATAACTTCATCGCCGGCTTTGAATTGGGAAACCGCCACTTTGTCGCCGACATTGAGCGGCGATTTATCTGACTTTCCCTTGGCGGATGCATCAGTCCGGAATTCGGCCAGCGCCGTGAAATTTCCCATTTCGCCAAAATGGCCTTTCTGCGCTTTGTTTATCTTTCTGGCATTCCTGGAACCTTCGCCGACTTGCACCGCTTCATAGCCGTCTTTTTCTTTGGTTCTCAATTGAGTGACGACATTATCCTTCGCCGCGATCAAAGTCACGGGAGTGGCCGCACCTTTCTCATCGTAGATTTGCGACATATTCAATTTTCTTCCAAGGATAAATTTCATGGCTGTTTTTGATCGCATCTTTCGTCGGAAATTATATCATTTTTACATCGATATTGACTCCGGACGGCAAATTCAGATTTTGCAAAGCTTCGATTACCTTCGGTCCGGGGCTGATAATATCGATCAGCCTCTTATGAACCCTCATTTCGAATTGTTCGCGGGCGTTTTTGTCTATGAATGACGAGCGGTTGACGGTGTATTTCTTTATTTCCGTCGGCAACGGCACCGGACCGTGCACTTCAGCATCATAACGCGCGGCGGTGTCCATAATCTGCTTCAAAGACGCGTCAAGGATTTTGTGCTCGTACGCCCTTACCCGGATCCTCAGATGCGGCACCTCGCCCGGTTCCTTGACCTTCTTTGCTCTCGGCGCGCGCTTAACTGTCGGTTTTGTTGTCGGCATGATTTTTGATATTTATGAAAACATAATAGATACTAGCAGATCCCGATTCGCTTGACAACTGCCCGTTCCGGGAATACACTTTAATCATCAGCCCTGACGCCAGGAAGGCTCGCTGGCACACGATTTCCTCCGATATCAGAGGGATTAGATGTTATGAGGACCCGCCGCCCTCCAGGACCTGTAAAGGTGTACCTCGCTTGCGCATACTGGCGAGGTATTGCTGTTTCTGGCTCGGTTCACACTGTTCGAAAAAAGTGACTACTCCGTAACCATTGAACCGATTCGCTCCAATAATATAGCAGCCGCCGTCAGTATTCTTAATAAGATTAATTTTGTCTGGCCTGCCGTCAACGCCTTTAATGTAAACGCCTTCTTCAAATTCATTGGCCGTGACGACAATATTGATTGACCTGAAATAACCGTGGTGCCAGAGAATCTTTTTAAAATTGTACCTGTTGAACACCACAGGAATTGGTTTGGAGCCTTTATCAAGTAAAACTTTAGACAAAACTGCTCCGTCTGTAACTTCATCCTTAATCGATCCGTATTTGATGCGATCCACTTCGGCAACGACTCTTGAATACCTGTCGCCAGCTAAGAGACTGAATGAGAAAGCGGAAAACCTAGTCCTTGTTCGAGGACTTTCTCTGCGTGTTGAATTTTTGCCTGGTTCATTCATGGTTAAATATGGTTTTTCGATTCCAAAAACTCCCGCCGTTACACCGCCCGACGAGTAGCATCGAGCGCGTGAACGACGGAAGCCTTTTGGATGAAAATTTACGCGACAACCTTGGTGACGACACCCGAGCCCACGGTCTTGCCTCCTTCGCGGATGGCAAAACGCATCTGATTTTCCAAGGCGACCGGCGCGACCAGTTTGACCTTGAATGAGACCGTGTCGCCCGGCATGACCATTTCAACCTTCTCAGGCAGAGTTACTTCGCCGGTAACATCGGTGGTGCGGATATAGAATTGCGGCTTATAGCCGGTGAAGAACGGCGTATGACGGCCGCCCTCTTCCTTTTTCAGGATATAAACTTCCGCTTCAAATTCGGTGTGCGGCTTGACGGATCCCGGCTTGGCCAAAACTTGGCCGCGCGAGACATCGTCTTTGGCGGTGCCGCGCAGGAGTACGCCGGCATTATCGCCCGCAATGCCTTCTTTAAGCGACTTGTTGAACATTTCAATGCCGGTAACGGTCGTCTTGCTGGTGTCTTTGAATCCGACAATCTCAATTTCATCGCCGACTGTGACTTTGCCGCGCTCGATACGGCCGGTTACGACCGTGCCGCGCCCTTCGATCGAGAAAATGTCTTCGATCGGCATCAGGAACGGCTTATCGACTTCGCGGACAGGTTCCGGGATGAAAGTGTCGAGGGCGTTCATAAGCTCGTCGATCTTCACCGTCCAAGCCGCGTCGCCTTCGAGGGCTTTCAGGGCCGAACCGCGGATAACCGGTGCGTTTTTGCCGTCGAATTGATATTTCGTCAAGAGCTCGCGAACTTCTTCTTCGACCAGATCGATAAGGTCCTTCTCCGGGACCATATCGCATTTGTTGAGGAAAACAAGCACTTTCGGCACGCCTACTTGGCGGGCGAGCAGTATGTGCTCGCGCGTCTGAGGCATGACGCCGTCGGTCGCGGACACGACCAGTATGGCTCCGTCCATTTGGGCGGCGCCGGTGATCATGTTTTTGATGTAGTCAGCGTGTCCGGGCGCGTCGATGTGCGCATAGTGGCGGTTGGGCGTTTCGTATTCGACATGCGAAAGCGAGATCGTGACGGTCTTGGTGGCATCACGGACAGTGCCGCCTTTGGTAATATCGGCATAGGCCTTTTCTTTGGCCATGCCCTTCTTGGCCTGCACCGCCAAGATGGCGGCGGTCAAAGTGGACTTGCCGTGGTCAATGTGGCCGATTGTGCCGACATTGACATGGGGCTTCGAACGATTGAATTCTGCTGCCATGTTATTGTTTATATGAAAAATAAAATACAAAAGATAAAAAAGTTTTCATATTTTATTTTTAATATTTGTTATTAATTAACTGACCTGATAATTGACAAATAAAACGCAGAGTTTGCGCTATGACACCATGTTAGCACGGATGAAACCGCTGTCAATGGCTCTTATTGTTGGCGGATTTGATCTTTACAACACTGCGTCTGATAAGAAACAGCTCAACT
Organism: Patescibacteria group bacterium; assembly: GCA_018971685.1. GTDB lineage: Bacteria > Patescibacteriota > Minisyncoccia > Phycocordibacterales > PALSA-1337 > C7867-002. The sequence goes on along the minus strand of JAGXAG010000001.1, from coordinate 114,284 downwards.
AACATGTTTACCATGCCTTTTAGCGTAACTTTACTATCGTCGTCGTTTGTCCATATCACGGGCACTTCTTTTACTCTGAATCCGGATATGCGCGCCAAAGCCAATATCTCCACATCAAAAGCCCATCCCGTAGTATTTAACTTCCGGAAAAGAATGTTTGCCGTCTCGGCGGCAAAAAGCTTAAAACCGTTCTGTGAATCGACTACTCCAACCGGCAAGATCGCATTGACGATCGCGCGAAAAATTCTGCCGAGAACCAACCGCACGCATGGTTGGTTTTTCTTTATCGTCGCCCCGGCCACACCGCGCGAACCGATAACTATTCGGAAACCTTGAAAAACAAACGGCAATAATTTTTCAATTTCTTCTATGGCTGTAGAGCCGTCGGCATCCATAAAAAACTTGTATTCACCTTTTGCCGCAAGCATACCGGCTTTTACCGCGGCGCCTTTGCCCATGTTTTTACCCAGATTTATCAACGAAATATTAGCCACCGTCTTAGAAATTCCATCGACAATCGACGCCGTATCGTCGCAAGAGCCGTCATTAACTACAATTATTTCGTGATTAAAATCCGGCCTGGAAGAAAAATAACTGGCTATTTTTTGCAATGTGACGCCTATGCGATGCCGTTCGTTAAATACTGGAATTACTATCGATATGCGCATACAGTAATTATAACAACAATTGATTTATGGTCGTAACATGGGAAAATACTCTTATCTCATGAAATTTCATCATAAATCAAAAAATTGTTTGCTGATTTTGTTTGCTTTAAGCGCGCTTACCCATTTCGCCTATTTCGGCTATCCGGCGCAGACCGTTTTCGACGAAGTCTATTTCGGCAGATTTGCCTCGGATTACATTACCGGCGATTATTATTTCGACCAGCATCCGCCTTTGGGCAAACTCATCATAAGCGGCTTCGGGCATTTGTCGGGCATAAGTTCCGACGGAACCGACTATTCCAAAATCGGCGACGCTTATTCGAACAAATTATATCTCTGGTACCGGTTCCTGCCGACGCTCGCCGGAACTTTATTGCCTTTGGTCGTATTTTTACTCACGCTTCGCCTGAAGTTTTCGCGCGGCGTTTCATTCCTGGCCGGACTTTTGATCGTCTTTGAAAATTCGCTTCTGGTCCAATCGCGAATGATTTCACTCGACAGCATGCTGCTACTTTTCGGCTTTTCATCTCTTTGGCTCTACCTTTCGCATCGTCAAAGCCGCGGCCGCTTGAAAATCGCTTATCTGGTCGCGTCGGCGATCACGGCGGCTTTGGCATTCAACATGAAATGGACCGGCCTTTCATTCCTGGGACTGATACTGCTTACGGAATTATGGACGGCCGCAACGACGATAGTCGGGATCCGGCGCGCTTTGAAAGGAGCTTTTTTGAAGGCGGCGTTATATCTTTCGGTTGGCTTGGCGATATATGCCGCCGGTTTCGCAATCCATTTCGCCCTCCTGCCCCATTCCGGGCAAGGTGACGCTTTCATGACCCCCTCTTTCCAAAAGACATTGGCCGGCAATCAATATGCGGGCGATTCGAACATAAAGCCGCTCGGTTTATTCGGCAAATTCCTGGAATTGAACAAGGAAATGTACGAGGCCAACGCAACAATGAACGCGACTCATCCATATTCCAGCAAATGGTATACCTGGCCGACCATGGCGCGGCCAATATATTATTGGGAAGGTAATAATTCCGGCGATCCGTCAACTCCACACTCTTACATATATTATCTGGGCAACCCGGTCATTTATTGGTCCGGCGGCGCCGTTACACTGGGATTAATCCTTTATTGGCTGTGGATGACTGCAAGCCGCCGGTCTTCGGCTTTTTCGGATGATGACTGGCGACGCCTATCCTTTATAGTCGTCGGATTCTTGGCAAATTTTTTGCCGTTTGTCCTTATAGGACGCGTCATGTTTCTGTATCACTATGAAGCCGCGCTCGCATTCAGCGTGTTTGCAATAGCTTTTTTCCTTGATTCGTTCGGGCCAAAGATTAAAAAGGTTGCGATTGTCGTGATAATCTCATCGGCGTTTGCCGCGTTCTTATATTTCAGCCCCCTCACATATGGCACGCCGCTTTCCGATCTGGCGCTAAATCAAAGAATGTGGTTCTCAAACTGGCGGTAAAGACAGAGAAACTGTGGTAAACTTTGCTCGAGGGAACATCTTGATCATGGACAGATACCAACGATCTTATAATGCATCCGCTCTCGTTGCTTTGGCTGTTTTGATTTCAATCAGTTGTGTTTTTTATTGGTCGCATGCGTATGTGCCAGTAATTACAAAAGTGCAAACGGCGCAAGTTGGAGGGTCGTCAGTATCAGCTACATACTATGTTTCTCCGTCAGGAGACGACGCCAACCCCGGTACGATAGACAAGCCGTGGAAAACTTTCGGCAGGGCATTCGACACAACGCAATCGGCATATCTGCACGGTGGCGATACGCTATACCTGAGAGGCGGCATATACCGATTTGACGAAGCCGCCTTGACCAGCGGAGGAAACAGCCTTGCGACAGACCAGATCAGCGGCACGCCGGGACAACCGACGCGCATTTCAGGGTACCCCGGCGAACAGGCGTACCTGTATATGTCAGCGCGCATGGATTCCGGATGGCAAAAATACACCGGCAGGTCTGACGGAAACATATGGTACACAGACTGGCAGAAATTCGTACAAAATAATTATCCGTACCAGTACGCTTACGACAATTGGCAGTCAGGAAACCAGCTTCTGAAATTTACGCCCCAGGTAGTCGCGATTGATTACGGCCAGCCCGTGCTGTTGCAGGAAGTTAACTCGGAAAAGAACGGCTATCACTTGCAAGATGCGCAATGCGGAGGACCTTGCATGGTTTCGGTTAGAACCAGTGAAAATGATATGATCGCCGGAGATTTCTACTATGAAAGTGACCCGTCAAACTCGCAATACGGCCGCTTATTCGTCTGGCTGCCGGATAGTTCTGACCCAAATGGCAAACCGATTGAAGTCGGGATAAATCGATGGATAATGCTCGGATCGCAACATGATGTCGACATATCCGATATATCCGTAAGGTATTCCAATTACGACGGACTGGTAATTGGCGGCAGTAACAATGTGGTGGATACTTTGGATTCGGAATACAACGGTTTTGCGGGTTTGGGCGGTATGTGTGACAACTGTACGGTAAAAAATTCCATATTGTCGAATAACGGCAACGAGGGTTCTGGACTCGAAGGAAACGGCACGATCTACGATAACAACACGATCAACGCAAATAACTATAGGTTGTTTTCTGCAAAATGGGCTTGCGGCGGAATAAAATTGATACCTGGCCTGGAAAATATGGTTATCAAAAAAAATACTGTCGAAAACAACAAGCTTTGTCCGGGCATATGGTTCGACAGTATGGGTGGTGGACATACGATAGAGCGGAATACATTTAGCGGCAACGGAACCGGTGGAGCGCCGATAAACCTGATGATAGAGATATCGGCCGGTACCGCGAATCAGCCCATTGTCGTGCGCAACAACATATTTGAGAACGGCAATCTTTATATCTCGGCGTCACATTATGTAGATGTGTATAACAATGTATTTTACAATTCAGCCGGCACTGCTCACGGGTTGGATGCCGGAGCGATACGCCAATCTATAGATAATATCAGTTTTCTCAACAATATATTTTACCAAACTGACCATTCGCATGTGCCGCTATTCATCGTCCAGGATGTTTCTGCCCCGTACAGTTCTACCAATAACACTTCTGATTACAATATATTTTATTCACCAACGGGACCGCTTACCTTCGGCGGAACAATGGATTGGTCCAGTAACTGGTCTTTTTCCGACTGGCAAAAACGCGGATTCGATGCGCATTCGATCGTAGCCGATCCGCAATTCGCAAACGCCAATGCCGGCCAATTTTCCGTACCGGCAAGCAGTCCGGCTATTGATAACGGCACCCCTTTGAGTTTAGTGCCGGATGATTTCATCGGCAACAAGCGGCCGGACGCGGGAGGAGCTCCGGGGTTCGATATAGGCGCTTATGAGCTGGCTGTCCCATCCGTAAATACGCCGCAAGATCTGCCTTTGCCGCCGGTATTAACCGTGCAAAACTCTCCGCCTCCTTATCCTTCTTCATCTCCGAGTCCGACAGCTTCCCCTTCCCCTTCCCCTTCCCCTTCAAATTCTCCGGCCGCGACGGTTTCTACGCCTTCGATAAACAATGGTTCGATAAGCCCGCCCACATCGTCGTACGCGCAAAAAATGATCACAATATCGAACATACAGATATCGGTCGGTCCCTATTCGGCAACAATAAGTTGGAACACGGATGCGCCAGTAAGCGGTAGGATTGATTACGGACTAACCAATGTTTACGGAAATACCTATTGGTCGGGATCGGCATTCGCAGCCTCGCACCAGATATTATTGTCCGGCCTAAACAGCAACACCACATATCATTTCAAAATAATTTCCGCCGATGCCTCCGGAAATATCGCGGCTTCAGGCGACTCAATCTTTACCACTGCCGCCGTTTCGGCACCGGCAATTATCGATCAAAATCCTCCGGTACTGCAGACAGTGCCGCAAAACCCGACAACCAATCTTGTGCCAAATATTACCAAGACAAACAACCCATACTACGATGTACCGCCGCCGATCAATAATCAAAACAACATCAAATTTATATTGACTCCGATAAACAGAAACCTCAAATTCGGAGATACCGGCAACGATGTGCGGATATTGCAGACTGTTCTCGACAAATTGGGATATACAATTGCGGAAACCGGCGCCGGAACACTGGGCAACGAAACCGGATTATTCGACGAAAACACGCTAAAAGCTTTGAAGGCGTTCCAAAAAAACAACGCCGCCACCGGCATTACTTCTTCGGGCACGCTCGACAACGCTACACTGGCGCTTGTCAATGCAGAGATAGGACGCTTGAATTCGAACATTCTCATACCGACAAAAGCTCCATCGGTAACAACGACCGGACAGTCAATTCTTGATTTTATAAACACTGCAGTAAACGCTACAATGTCCGTATTTACACAGCTGATACGGTTTATTGCAAATTTCCTATAAAATTTTACCGGCTTATTTCCTCTTCTCCTTGATCTCCTCGGCCACATTCGCCGGCACCACCTCGTAATGGTCGAATTCCATCATGGCACTGCCTTGGCCGGAGGTCATCGAGCGCAACTGCGTAGTGTAGCCGAACATTTCGGCCAGCGGCACTTTTGCGATGATCGATATGTTCTGGCCTTTTGGATTCTGGCCTTCGATCATGCCGCGCTTGGAAGCGATCGAACCATTGACATCGCCGATGTATTTTTCCGGACAAACCACTTCAAGCTTCATGATCGGCTCCAAGATAACCGGCTTGGCGCGTTTGGCCGCGTCCTGGAAAGCTTGCGAGGCCGCTATCTTATAGGCGATCTCGGACGAATCGACATCGTGATACGAGCCGAAAGTCAGCTCGCAAGAAACATTTACCATCGGGTAGCCGGCGACAATGCCGCGATCCATAGCTTCGTGCACGCCTTTTTCCACGGCCGGAATGAATTCGTTCGGGATAACGCCGCCTTTGATGGAGTTTATAAATTCGAAATCGTCGTACCGCTTTATGTTCTTGGGCATCTTTTCGCCTTCCGGCCACAGTTCCATATGTTTCAGAGTGATGCGCACATGGCCGTACTGGCCCTTGCCGCCGGTTTGCTTGATGTATTTGTTTTCCGCTTCGGCGGTGCCCAGGATGGTTTCGCGATAAGCCACTTGCGGTTCGCCGGTATTCGCCTCCACGCCAAACTCACGCTTCATACGATCGACCATGATCTCTAGCTGAAGCTCGCCCACGCCGGCAATGATCGTTTCACCGGTTTCAGGGTTGGAAGAGACATGGAAAGTCGGATCTTCGATCGTCAATTTGCGCAGTGCCATGCCCATTTTTTCTTGGTCCGCCTTGGTCTTGGGCTCGATCCTAAGCGAAACGACCGGGTCCATAAATTTGATCGCTTCCAAAGTAATCGGGTTGTTCTCATCGCAAAAAGTATCGGAAGTGCGCGCGTCTTTCAGGCCCACCGCCGCCGCAATTTCGCCGGCAAAAACCTTGGCGACTTCTTCGCGCTTGTCGGCCTGCAGTCGGACAATGCGGCCGAGGCGTTCTTTCTTGCCGGTGCGCGCATTGTATATGTAGGTGCCCGCTTCGATCGTCCCGGAATAAACACGGAAGAAAGTCAGCGCGCCGACAAACGGATCGTTCTGCAATTTGAAAGCCAGCGCGCAGAATGGTTCGCTGTCGGAAGCATGGCGGACGACTTCTTCGCCGGTGTTGGGATTGATGCCTTCAACCGGAGGAATGTCCAACGGCGACGGCAAATAATCGACGACCGCGTCCAAAACCAGCTGTACGCCGATGTTTTTCAGGGCCGAACCGGTAAAAACCGGAAACATTTTGTTTTCAATGACCGCCTTGCGGGTTATCTTCTTGAGCTCTTCCGTTGCCGGCTCTTTGCCTTCGAGATAAGCATTCATGGCGGCATCGTCGTGTTCGACGATCTTTTCGATCATTTCCGCGCGATACTTCTTGGCATCTTCGGCCAATTCCGCAGGGATATCCTTCTCGACGACTTGACTGCCCATTTCGCCTTCGAAGTAATAAGCTTTCATCTTCATAAGATCGATGACTCCGGCGTGATCGCCTTCCAAACCGATGGGTATCTGAAAGCGCACGGCTTTCTTGCTCAATCTTTCGAGAATGGACTTGTACGAGAATTCGAAAGATGCTCCCATGCGATCCATCTTATTGATGAAACAAAGGCGCGGCACATTGCCTTCGTCGGCATAGCGCCAATTCGTCTCAGATTGCGGTTCGACGCCGGCGACGCCGTCAAATACGACTACGGCGCCATCGAGCACGCGCAGGGATCTTTTGACCTCTACGGTAAAATCGATGTGCCCGGGCGTATCGATTATATTGAAGCGCACTTTCTTGGAAACATCGGGCGCGCCGTCGGCGTTTTTGGCTCCGGCCATGTAAGTCGGGTTCCAGAAACAGGTCACGGCGGCGGCAGTGATGGTAATGCCGCGCTCCCGTTCCTGTTCCATCCAATCGGTGACAGTATCGCCTTCGTGCACTTCGCCGATTTTGTGCGTCATGCCGGTGTAATACAAGATGCGCTCGCTGGTAGTAGTTTTGCCGGCGTCGATATGGGCGATGATTCCGAAATTGCGTACTTTTTCTAACGGGTAGTCTCGGTTCATTGTAATTTTAAAATTTCTTAAAAATTAAAACGCTTGCAAAGCGTCAGCCTTGAACGAATTATAACATGCTACCATGCGAAGTGTGCAAAAGCCTTGTTCGCTTCAGCCATCTTGTGGACATTCTCGCGCTTTTTGACCGCTTCGCCTTCATTTTTCGAAGCGGCGATGATTTCATCGGCCAATTTGATCGAGATCGGCTTGCCCTTTTTGCCTCGCGCGGCTTCGATGATCCATTTCATCGAGAGCGCCTGCCTCCTTTCTGGCCTGACTTCGCGCGGCACTTGATAATTCGCACCGCCGACGCGCCTGGAGCGCACTTCCATCATCGGCGCCGTATTGCGCAAGGCGGCTTCAAAGATTTCGATCGGGTTCTCGACTTTGGCTTGTTCTTTGATCTGCTCCATGCAGTCTCGCACGATGCTTCTGGCGATCGTCTTTTTGCCGGATTCCATGATGTAATTGGTGAACTTCGAAAGCTTCACGGAGTCATAGGCCGCGTCGGGGCTGATTTCTCTTTTGATGTTTATTTTGCGTCTCATGCTTTTATCTGTGCCGTTCCCGCGAAAAGATAACAACTATGCCTTAGCCGCTTTCGGCCTCTTATTGCCATACTGACTCCTACCCTTTCTCCTCGCTTCCACGCCGGCGCAGTCCAACACGCCGCGTACGATCGAATAACGCAAGCCGACATCTTTGACGCGGCCGCCGCGCAATAAAACCACGGCGTGTTCTTGCAAGTTGTGTCCCATTCCAGGAACATACGCGGTCACTTCCATGCCGTTGGTCAAGCGCACGCGGGCGATCTTTCTGATGGCAGAGTTCGGCTTTTTCGGCGTCTTGGTGGTGACTTTCACGCATACGCCTCTCTTGAATGGCGCCGGGAAGAAAACGGGGCGGTTCTGTATGGAATTGAATGTGCGCGTCAAAGCGACCGATTTTGACTTCCGGCTGAAACGCTTTCTGTTTCTTTTCGTAAGTTGGTTTATTGTCGGCATAGTCTGAATTTTTTCACCGCCGCCCGCCCCGTTAGTCCCTGAATGTTTTGCGTGCCGCGATTACTCATTCTTGCCCTGATAAAGTGCTCTTATGGAGCAGTGGTGATACACTAACAATTTCAAATAAAAAAAGCAAGGCGACGGATTCAGACCGTGCCTTACTGTTGCGATTCGAAAATCACCAGTCATTCACCATCTCACAAAAAAGATATCTGCACCTCTCAAAACCACACCGTTTTTCATCCGGCCATCTTGCGAGATGATTGCTTACCTCATCCATAAACACGCCAATATGTCTTCTCCTTTCATCGTAAGCCGTATTCATTGGTAACGATAAAAGATCTCTGTACGCTGAGTTAACTCGTCTGAGTGACCGATAACGCAGTTCGTTGTCATTCATTCTCTTCGCAATTAACAACGAGACCTGAAAGGTGACGCATATAAGCGACATGATAAACCAACCGTTGTAAATCGCGACAAACAGTGCCACCAAAGTACCGGCAGCCGCAACTCCGACAAGATTCTTTTTCATCGAGCTCCTTTGTTGAGGGTTCGGCTTAAATATAGCCTTCAACATCAAAAAGTCAAGGAAATTAGAAACTGGTTCCGGTAAACAGCCTGAAAACGAACGGAATAACCGGTGCCACGATCTGCCACAAGAAGAAAACGACAATGAGCACGAAGACCGGCGAATGATCTTTTTTGGATTGATACTATGCCACTTTCAATCCAGTGCTCTTTATCTCATGGGCCATCGGGTTATTGGGATCGTTCCATGCGGAAAGCGCGAACCCGTGCGGCTCTATACGCAGATCCACGGCGCGAGTCAGCTTCCAGAGGAGAAACCTGCCTTCATCGTATTTATCGTCAAGATAATCCGACACTACCGCCACATCTATGTCGCTCCAATCTTTATTGTTCCCTTTGGCGTAAGAACCGAAAAGGTAGAGCGCCTGGAAATCGATGCCGTTTTTCCTCAGGCCTTCTCCGTATTTCTTCACAATGTTTACGATTTCACCGTTTGACATAGCTTTTTGTACAGATTCGTGATTCGCGTCATGTATCCACCCGTGAATTCCTCGGTGGCTTGTTTGTAAAACGCCAATTTCTGCTCCGGATATCTGGCCCGGATGTTAAAATCGTTCACTTCGACCAACAAGTTGAGGTCGTCCTCGTTCAACGGTATGCCGGAAATAGCTTGTAATTGCAATAGGTTGTGCACATACGGCGCGTGTTCTTTTGTCCTTTTAACTATCAGAGCTTTAAAAGCCTTCTCCAGAATGATATGGCCGAAAAATAAGGCGTCGGAATATCTGGCCGTCTTTAGCAATGCTTCCATGGTCTCATAATCATGAGCGGCCGTTTCCAGCCAATATTTTACGACTTCATCCATAACGCAATGATACCACGCGACGACATTTTGACAAACATAAATGGTGCACCGGAAAACCGGCGTACCCCACGCGATCAGGTCAATAGATCGAGGAATAAATTGCGTAGTTCTTCAGTTTGGAGATTGACATATAATCGTATTCAAATGAGAGACAGTAATTTTTCCTTCCACCCTTTATCGGTTAAGCTCGGTAAAAATCGTTCTCCCGGACATGTCGTATTCTTGTTCACTTCGCAATGGCCTATGATACTCTCTTTCGGCACTTGTGGATAATTATTACTAATGAGCTTAGCCATTGACTTCAATACTATCCGGTCCGGCTCCGAATCTTCATAATCGTTATCGGGCACGATAAGGATCCTCTACCTCTCTGTCCCATTCTTGGGCATCAAAGACATCATCCATGGCTATATTATCGCTCAAAACCCTATGCCCGTTAACAACCTGAATAAGACCGGAATAACCGGTGCCACGATTTGCCACAAGAAAAAGACAACAATGAGCACGAAGACCGGCGCATAGGCTTCGAGGACCATGCGGGTGCGGCCGTATTGGTTCGGAAGGATGGCAAAGAGAAGTTTCGAACCGTCCAATGGCGGCAGAGGAATGAGATTGAAAATCGCCAGAATAATGTTGATGACAACAATGTAGGATGAAATCTCGATGAAAGGCGTGATCGTCGTAGCGCCGGCGGTCGCAAAACGGATGAAAGTGCCGAAGATAATCGCGATCAACAAATTCGAAGCCGGTCCCGCCGCCGCGATCAGAAATTCGCCGGTTCTCTTATTCTTGATGTTGTACGGATTGTACGGCACCGGTTTCGCCCAGCCGAAAGTAAAACCGAAAAGCGAAGTCACCAGCGGCACCAGTATTGACCCTACCGGATCGATATGCGCTATCGGATTCAAAGTCAGCCTGCCCGAAAGCCGCGCCGTCGGATCGCCAAGCGCGTTCGCCGTGAATCCATGCGCCAGTTCATGAATAATCACGGACATTATTAATATTACGATTGAAATGATGGTAAACATGGCGTTAAAGAAAGCGTTTTGGAAAGCACGACATCGTTTTTTGCGAATCGAGGACCTGTCTGAGCGACCATAAATTTCTTGGCAAAAGCGAGCTCTCGCCGGAATTGCTACGGCGCAAAGCGTATGCGGAGCGCCGAGCAATCCCGCGAGCTTTTGCCTAGAAATTTAGGAAGCGAGTTCCGCAGATTCGCAAAAAACAATGTCGTGCTTTCCAAAACACTTTCTTTATGCTAGCATACTGTTTATAAACTTTCATGGCCAAAATCTGCCAAATAACCAAACGCGGCTCGAAAACCGGCGGACGATATTCCAACCGCACCCGCGCCACCCAATTCAACCCTTGCGGCAAAGTACGCCGTTACCCCAATCTGCAGAAAAAACGCGTATTCGTGCCCGAATTGAAGAAGACCGTTGTCATAACCACTTCCACCAGAGGATTACGCACTATAGAAAAGAAAGGTGCGTTTCGCGCCCTGAGAGACGCCGGCATTATTTGACGATCACTCGATCGACACTTCCGAACCGTTGGAAATTATCCGCACGATTCCCTTTTCTTTTATATTGAATCTTTTGGAATCCAGCAGATAGTAGAGCGGATCCGTGGTCTTGTTTTTTGCCGATGCCGATGATCTGGCATTTGTATTCTTCGAATAGACCAGATAGTCCGGCCTGATCACGCCGGTTAGCTCATCCGCCAGGTTCGCCGGCAAAGCGCTTGTAGACACGATCAGGACATTCGTTTTTTCCAAGGCCCGACCTTGGAAAGCAACCGCTTTTTGTATTTTCACCGTAGCGTCATTCAAGAAAAAGAATGAATTTTTACCGTAAGTTAAACGCATGATTATTTCCGGCGCGCTCGTTTTCGAATACTGGAACAAGTCGGGACTTACGGGAAACAGAATGCTCGCAATCGCTTGATCGTCTTTATCGCTGCCGGTGTCAATATCATAACCGGCGGTAATATCTCCGACATTTCCGCCGTCAAAAACAACCAGATCGCCGGCCGAGACTTCCTTAACAAGAGCTCCGGATTCATTCACGGCATCGATAAAAGTCGAATAGATCTGATCCGACGAGCTCGCCAAGCCGAGCGATTCGGCCGTGAATTTTGGGATGATCACTTCGCCGACTTTGTATCTTCCAAGCGCGTCTATCAGGCCGCCGACATTCTTGCTGTCGGAATTCGTGGTAATGATCATATCTATGCGCCGCGAATAAAAAGGCAGTATTTCCGTGATATTGCGGATCACTTCCGAACTGGCGCCGCCGTCAACCAAGATGCGCTTGTCGTTCGGCGTACGGATGAAATACGAACGGCCGCTCGCAAGCGAAAACGCGTATATTTCCAGAACATGCGGCCGATGTTCCATGCGCCAGGCATAAGCGCCGACGCCGGATGCTATCAAGATCGCGGCGGCGACAATCGCGAATTGTTTTGATATGATTTTCATAGAGAATAAACAAACCGCCGCGCTACATATTCAAGGATTTGCAGCGTAAACCGCGGCGATGTCGTAATAAGATTACATTAACCGCCTAATAAATAAAAATTAAATGCAAACATTCACGGCAAAAACTTTCAAAATCCCCGGATTAAAGGGTATGTCGGCCAAGAGCGTCGAGGAACACTTGAAGCTCTACCAAGGCTATGTCAAGAACGCCAACGGCGCATTGGAAATGATCGGCAAATACGGCAAAGAAGACCCGCAAGGCAACGCTTATGCTCTGGGCGAGCTCAATCGCCGCTTCAGCTTCGAATACAACGGTATGCGCAACCACGAAGCCTACTTTTCTTCGCTGGAAGGAGGCGCCGGACATCTGTCCGAAAACAGTCCGCTCAGAAAAAAGATCGAGGAAACTTGGGCGACATTCGATGCCTGGCTCGAAGGATTCAAGTCGGTCGCCCTCACCCGCGGTGTCGGCTGGGCTATGCTCTGGTACGACCGCAAAGACGATCGCCTCTTGGTTTCGTGGGTTGACGAACAGCATCTGGGACAGCTGAACGATTGCGCTATTATTCTCGGGCTGGACATGTGGGAACATTCGTATGTCTACGATTATCAGCCGTCGGGCAAGAAGCAATACATCGAGGATTTCTTCGCCAATCTGAATTGGAGCGTAATCGAGGAAAATTTCAAACGCGCCTCGCAGTAATTGCCCGCCTTATTTTTTGCCTTGAATGAAATGCCGAACAAATCGGCCTTGACTTGCGGCAAAAAACGATCATAATACAGACACAGCTTCGAGGATTTCAAGATTCTCTAAGAGCGGAAAATTCGGCTCGGCCGCCAGCGTCAATCTCATTAGAGACTGATAAGCAGTAAAGATTACTTCTTCTCGTAAATAACCATGCGATCGTGAATACCGTGTAAAATCCTACCACCCACCAGAAAGAAAACGCCGGTACGAAGACAGCCGCGAAAGGCAAGCGCGCGAAATATTCGACCATGAACAATTCGTAGGAGAGCAGAAGGTGCGCGAACCAGCCCAGTAATTGGCCCAGTGGCGATAGGACGAAGCCGGCCGCGCCGGTCAAGAATACCGCAAGCATCGTAAGCGGAATGAGCGGCAAGACCAGAATATTCACGACCACGCCGATCAGCGAAAGCTGGCCCATCATATAGAGAATATAGGGCGAAACGAAAATCTGGGTCGCAAAAGTGGCCGCAACCGTGCCGCGTATGCCGAACACTTCCGGCAAGAATTGTATGCGTTTTTCGATCGGACCGGACAACAATATGAGACCGAGCGTCGCCAGGAACGACAGCTGGAACGACGGATCGTGTAGCAATATCATAGGATTTTGTATGAGCATCAAGAGCGCCGCGAACGCCAGAGCGCGCGGCACATTGTAATCGCGTCTTATCAGATTGGCGAAAAGTGCCACACTCGCCATGGCGCAAGAACGCACGACCGTGGCGCCGCCGCCAACCATCACGCCAAAGAGAATAATGCCGAACGCGCCGGCGAATATACCCCAGACCCGCGGCAGGCGCGACAACAATCTTCGTAGCGCATCGGCGACCACAGTGATATTGAAACCTGACAATACGACTATGTGTATCAGCCCCACAGTCCGAAAATCGGCTAGGAGATCTTTGCCGAGCGCGCTCTTTTCGCCCACCACCAATCCGGCCGCCAGCGCCGCGTGCGGTTCGCCGAGAGAGCGTTCGAGGTTGCCGACAAACCATCTTTTGACCTTATAGAGCGCGGAAGTTACGAACATCGTGATCGAATCCATGCCGCCGCCATTCGAGATTTTTCTAACACTGGCGCTTTTAATCTCGTAAAATATGTCATCTTTGGCCAGATAGCCACGATAATCGAACGCTCTGCCGCGGCCGCTCCCAAAATTCATCGGCTGCGACAATTTCCCGGAGAATTCCACGCGATCGCCGTATGAATACAGCGGATAAAGCTTCGCTTTGGCGCGGATCTGAAAACCGGCGCCGCAAGAAATATTTTCCGTTGAAGTGCTTGCCGGTTTTATCGAGTCGGTACTGATTACCAATATTTGGCCGCTCTCTTTCCGTTCCGGCTCGGTTGTTATGATACCGGTGCCGATAATTTCTCGCTTCAGACACGATCCTATGAAGGGCGGCGTTAAATAAAACGAAAAGGCCAACCGCAATATCGCCGCGGCAATGAAAACAGACCAGAAGATTGTGATTCCCTTTCTCATCGAAAGATCGGATCCCGAACGCAGGATCCGATCAACGATATCAGAGTGAGATTACGGTCCGATTACGAACTGATAACATTTTGATAACATCGAATTGTCCGATAAACGCATGATTTCCCCGCAACAATGTGTTCCTTTTCAAGGAGTTACGCGAAATGAAAAACGGCGACCTCCAAATCCCCGATTCAATTTGGAACTTGTTGGAACGGAACATATTGTTACGGGGAAATCATTCTTGCAGTTCGATTTCCTTGCCGTCGGCAAAATCGGTGGCGATTTTATCGCATCTTTCATTTTCCGCATGTCCGGAATGGCCGGCCACATGATTCCACCTAACATTCAGTCCTGAAGCGGCCAAATCGAGATCTTCCCACAAGTCCCTGTTCATCACCGGCTTCTTGGCGCTGCCTGTCCATCCTTTCCTTTTCCAACCATAGATCCATTGCGTCATGCCTTTAACCACATATTCCGAGTCAGAATTGATTTCCACCGTTTCATCGCTGCCGATATTTAATGTTTTAACATACCTTAGCGCTTCAATTGCCGCTTTTAACTCCATTCTGTTATTCGTCGTCGAATTTTCCCTCCCTCCCAGCTCTCTCGTCGCCGCACCGCCATTTTTCATTTTTGACTTCTCACTTTCGATCTGCACTATTGCTCCCCACCCTCCCGGTCCGGGATTGCCTCGAGACGAGCCATCCGTAAAGATTTTAATCATAACGAAATAATATCAAATATTCTCAATCTGAGCTCGATTTTTCCCCTAAATATCGATTTTTCCAGTGAAGCGATCATGTCAATCGGTTTTCCTGTTTTTATTTCGCCGGCCCATTCATTTTCGGCGCCGAAGAATGAAATCGCCGACAAGCGCGAACCGTTGAGGCGCTTAAAATCCACGCCTATATGCTCTTTGCCCTTGCCAAACCGTCTGACCTCGGCCGGCATTACATTCCTAAATAAAAATACCGGCTTCGGATTATCCTTCCCGAACGGCGCCAATTTGGAAATATCTTCGTACAATTCCCAATCAACGGCTCCCAAAGCCAGCTCCGCGTCGATGAAATCCTCTTCGCCAAGGCCGCTTTCTTGTTCCGAATTCTTTATTTTTGGTTTTTGGTTTTTGGTTTTTTCGTCGGCTTCGTTCAAATGTTTTTCCAAAAAATATACTTGATCGTTCGATACCGCGAAGCCGCCCGAATGTTTGTGCCCGCCAAATTGGGAAAAGACTCCGCCCGGTACGGCGCGCATTAATTCTACGACATTGGTGCGGCCTTCGGAGCGGCATGACCCTTTGATAATATTGCCGCCGTCGCGGCCCCAGAGGAAAACCGGTCGGTTGAATTCGGCGGCGCAGGTGTTGGCGGCAAGTCCCAGGAGCGACGGGCGCCAAACGGGATTGCCGAGCACGATCACGGCGGTGATATTCTCACCATACCGTTCCCTGATCGTCCGTTTGACTTCTTTGACCAGTACCGCAACCGCCGCTTTCCGCTCGTTGTTGACGGCGTCCAGGCGTTCGGCATATTTGGCCGCCAGGATGTCATTTTCGGCCGACAAAAGATTGAATGCGTCCATGGGCACGCCCATGCGCGAGGCGGCATTGATGCGCGGCGTGATCATAAAGCCGATATCATCTTCGGTCAAATGTTTTTTCGAGATCCTGAGCTTGCCGAGCAATTCATTCAGGCCTTTGCGCGGCGATTTGCGCAAGACTTGCAGGCCATAATGGGAAAAAACGCGATTTTCACCGGTCAAAGGCACCATGTCCGAGAGCGTAGCGACGCCGACCATGTCTAGCAGCCACTTTTCCCACCCTTTCTTTATGCCGAAACTGTCGACGCCGAGTACGGCCTGAATGAGTTTGTAAGCGACGCCGGCGCCGCAGATGTTCTTGTCCGGATACGCACAATCGTTCCTTTTGGGATCGACAACGGCATAGGCCGGCGGCAATCCGGCTTCTGGCTGCTCGTGATGATCGGTAACGATGATATCTATACCTTTGCCGAAGGCGAGCTCGAGCGCGGTTTTGTCGGTAATGCCGCAGTCGATCGTGATCGCGAGCTTCACTCCCTGCTCCGCAAATTCGAGAACAGCGTCTTCGTTCAAGCCGAATCCTTCGTCGTGGCGATGCGGAATATAGACGAAATAATTTTTAAAGCCGATTTTCTTGAACAGTTGGTCGAAAATAACGGCGCCGGGTATGCCATCGGCATCATAGTCTGCATATATCACCGTCTTTTCATCATTCTTTATTGCTTGAATGATACGCGCGGCGGCCTTACCGGCATCTTGGAGCAATAACGGATCATGGGTATCGCGTTCGTAATCCGGCACCATGAATTTTTCCGCGGCGTTCCCGTCTGATATTCCCCTGTGAAATAACAAATGTGCCACCAGAGGCGGAAATGTCGCCAATTTAGTCAATTCTTCATTCGAAAGTTGCCGCCTGATCGAATATTTCATGTGTTTGAGTATATCATGCACCGGTCCGACCGGTGTACACCGGTCGGACCGGTGCATGATATACTATACCCATGTCAACCGATTGCATTTTCTGCAAAATCGCCAATAAAGAAATTCCGGCGCACATTGTTTACGAAGATGACGATTTCATCGCTTTTCTAGACATTCATCCGCGCGCGCCGGGCCATGTGCAGGTAATTCCGAAAAAACATTACCGCTGGGTATGGGATCTGCCCAATACCGGCAAAGGCGGCATTGGCGATTATTTCGCCGTGGCGCAAAAGATCGCCAGGGCGCAACAAAAAGCTTTTGGCACTGACTGGATTCTTTCCCGCATTGTCGGCGATGAAGTTCCCCACGCGCATATCTGGGTGTTTCCGAACCCTGAAGTCGATGGTGACAAAGATGACTTTGAGGAGAACAAAAAGAAGATTATTGCCGCTTTGGTGCAATAAAAGTCCGCTAAAACCTCGCGCACATGTCCGACATGTGCATCAATCAGCCCAACGCTTCAATCCCGGGCAAATTGCCTTGGGCGAGGAAATCGAGCATCGCGCCGCCGCCGGTGGAGAGAAAGGTGAACTTGTCGGAAATGCCGAGCGATTCGATGGCCGCGACCGTATCGCCGCCGCCGACGATCGACATCACATTTTTGTTTTCGGAAGTATGATCAGCAACTATTCGCGTCACTCCGGCCGTAGCGGCCGTGAATCCGTCTTCATAGAGCCCCAGCGGCCCGTTCCAGAGAATAAATTTGGCGGCATTTATTTTTCCGCGCAACGATTCGACCGTCGCCGGCCCGGCATCGACTATTTTCTCATCTTTGCCCAATAAATCCGGCGCCTTGATTTCATTATTTTCGATAACAACATCAACCGGCACCGTCAATTTCGGATTACTTAAATACTTCGACAAATCAACGCTTCCATCAGACACTACCGACCTTCCCGTTTCATAGCCCTTGGCCTTGAATATGTCGTTAGCCAGCGCGCCGCCGACAAAAACCGTATCCGCAATCCGCAAGAATTTTTCCAGCAAAGGCAATTTTGTCTCGAATTTGGCGCCGCTCAAAATGAAAATGAACGGATGCGCTGGGTTGAAGGCTTGGGATAGATTCTTGACTTCTTTTTCCAGCTGAAAACCGGCATAACTTGGCAAGAATTTGGGCACACCGACGATCGACGCGTGTTTCCTGTGGCAAGCCGAGAAAGCCTCGTTAACGAATATGTCGGCCAGCGAAGCCAATTCTTCGGCGAATTTACGGTCATTTTTCTTCTCGCCTTCATTCAAGCGAAGATTTTCCAAAAGGACGCATTGGCCGTTGTCCAATTCATGGTCTATGAATTCGTTGGCATCTCTTATGTTTGATATGAATTTGACTTCCCGACCAAGCTTCTTCAACACTTCGGCCACCGGCGCCAGTGTTGCTTTTTCGCCTTCTTTGACTTCTAAGTGGCTCATCAATATCACTTTCGCCCCTTTTTCGCAAAGAAAATTAATGGTCGGCAAAGCTGTCCTTATGCGAAAATCATCAGTCACCGCGCCGTTTTTTATGGGCACATTAAAGTCCGCTCTCACCAATATTTTAACCCCATCGAAATATTCGATTTCAGTTATTGATCTCATTGTATATAAGGCAAATCAATCTATAAACAAGATAACTCGTATTTTTCAAATCCTATCAACCGCCTTCAAAAGCTCGATAAATCCGGGCGTGTTGACGCTCTCGCGTCCCACCAGGAGTCCGTCGACTTTGCCCGCAGTCATGATCTCATAAGCGTTCCGGAAGTTGACCGCGCCGCCGTATAACACTCTCACTTTTAGGCCGTTCGCCGAGCCGAAAATGTCTGCAAACGCCTTCTTTACGAAAATCGATGTTTCGTAGATTTGGTCCGCCACCATCGGCTCTTTCGCGCCGATCGCCCATACGGGCTCATAGGCGATAATGATGTTTTTCGCCGCGATCTTCGGCGCCAAGGCCAAACTGTTTTTGATCTGATCTTTCAGTCCTTCCATGTAAGCGCCCGCCTTGTCCCGCACCGTTTCGCCCACACAGACAATCGGCGTCAGGCCGCCGTCGAGCGCCGCCTTCAAACGCTGGGCAACCATTTCGTCCGTATCGCCCTTTTTCCTCTGCTCCGAATGTCCGACGATCGCAAATTCCGCGCCGATATCCGAGAGCATCGCCGCGCTCACTTCCCCCGTATGCGCCCCGACTCCTTCTTCCACCGACACCGATTGCGCGCCCAATGCGAAGTTTTTCGACTTTTGCCTCGGCTTTACCGCCGCCACAAAAGTAAACGGCGGGCATATTACCACCTCCGTCTTTTCCAATCCCGCCGCCGCCCTCTTCACTTTCCGCGCAATCTTCTTTGCCTCCGCGAGCGTGCCCGGATTCATTTTCCAATTTCCCACCACCAATCGTCTATTACTCATGCCGATATATTACCACAGTCCCGGCCTCTGCGCCGCCCCGCGCAAAACAGTAATTGCAGCCACTGTCTAATTCAAGGTCCGATTACGGACTTACTTCCTGCCAGGAAATCGTCTGATATTGGTCCGAGGTCAGCGGAAACGACGGCGGCGGACCGTAAAGAAGATTACTGTCATAAATGATATCACGCGTCTGATAACCAGTGCCGTCCGTGTAAGCGAAACCATACCGTTGATTTGTCGCGATCATCCCATCCGTCGTAATACTGGTCCGCTTATAATTCGAGCCGCAATAAGAAGAATAGTAATACCTTCCGACCCTGCCGTTTTGCGCCACCAAAGCGCCGTCGATTCGCAAAGTGTCCGCGCTGTTAAGCCCCACATTGACATCTCCTTGCGCTATTAGCGCCAGTGTGTCCGATCCATCGTAATTCGTGTAAACCAAATTCGAATTTACCGTAATACTTCTCCTGGTCGTCGGATTGTCCGGGAATTGGCCGGCGGCGATCGTTAGCCGCGCACCGTTGATTTGTCCGTCAATCCACAAATTATCTTCCACAAATATCAATCCATTCGCCGGGAACGGATAGTTGCCGACGAATTGCTGCTGGCTGATACTCCATGTCCCCCAATTCGCCTGGCCGTTATCATAATACGAACACCAGCTCGAAGCCGATTGTAAAGATTTCACCTTGTACAAGTCAAAAGTATCGTTGGTTTTCAAGATTATATGATAACCTTGCTTACCCGAAGAACTGAAATATTCGCCACCCGATTGTGCGTTCGCCTTGATTTGCGACAGATCGACAGTCAGTCCCGTAAAGTCGAAAGCCGGCACCGGGAATTGTCTGCCCGCCATAAACACATCCGGGCGGTAAGGCACGGCCGCCGGCGGTTGCGGATCTTGCGGCGTAACAGTCGTATAAACTCCAAATTCGGTTAACCCTGTATCAGGATCGGTGTATGTTGTCTCGGAACTCGAAATGAGGTTGTGAGCCAGACCATCAAATCTTATGCCGCCATTCGACTGTACCGGTCCGAAAACTTCCGTGCCGGCGCCAAAACGCATGTTATCGTTGGCTACTACCGCGAATTTTGCCAGAGACGGTATGGCCATTGTCGCCAAAATACTCCTTTTCACCGATGGATTCGACGAGACCGTGCCGGTAGATTTTATTTTTACGATAGTTGAACCGATCGGCGGCGGCGTTATGTTGAGCGAGAATTGGCCTATGATATTGCCGGACGCGTCCGTGAAATCGTGCACATATGGCCCGGCAACGCCGGTACCGTCTTGATAGTCGGACTGCGCATGCGCCAAATGCCATCGGTAATAATCTATCCCCGCTTCAGCTATTTGGAACGCCTGTTCACGAACCTGCAGAAGCCGTGTGGTCTTAAGCACTGTCGCCGCCCAATTTACCAAAGCAATAGTTACCGTGATCGCGATCGCAGAAAAAACTAGCACAGAGATCAGAATGTCTCCGTTTTTGCATGATTTACCGTTTTTGATCAAAAACTTAAATTTGGTCATTTTTTAGAAATTAGATCAACCAAGTCAATTGGAAATCGAACCGTCTTCTACAAATTATCCTTTAAATTTCGCAGGGTTGCTTGTGCAGTATAAGTTACCGGCAACGGCGACCTGTCCGGTGTAGTATCCAGAGTCAGGTTGACTTTGACCAACCTGATGACTGCCAGATTCAGCGGATACGAGAGCGGTGCCGTGGTTCCGTCGTAATTGCCGTCGAAGTATTCAAAGACCGGAAAAGACGGTGAATTGCGCACATCATTGGCTATGATCGAGATCGTTTCATTGCCGGAATTGTAAACCGGCGGCGTACCCGAAGGGATCGTAACTCCTCGGTACAGCGTGGTCGAGGCCAAATAATACCTAACTTGATCATTCACGCCGTCGCCATTAACATCGGAATAGAAAGTGATCGTACTGGTTGCGGCATTTAATATAGGATACGATCCGGAAGCCGATGGCGACATGGTGCGCAATTCCTTGATCATGAATTTCAATATGTTTTCGGCGTCGGTGATATTATTCAGAGATTCCTGCGATTGGCGATTATAATCGAGCACATCGTATTCAAAAGCGGCCACGGCGACCATAACGATAACCATTATGGAAATGGCGACTATTACTTCGACCAATGTGAAGGCGCGAGAAGTCACTGTATTATTATCGCATTAATTACGGCCCGAGCAACACCTGCTCTTCCTGCCAGCCGTTCGATACTGACACTGCGACGGTAAAATTGGAATAGCCCGATTTCGAAACAGTCACGGTATAAGTACCGGTTGCAAGTCCCGTGAATATAACCTGACCGGATGGCACGCACGCCGAGGTATAAGTAAAGGCAACATTGGATACATTGGGAGTGACGGTTGCCGTATTTGTGGAAAGATAAACGCGATAACGCGCATATTCATTGCCATTATGGATGGCATTTAACGATGAGATTGACGAGATATAATAACTGCCTGCGGTACCGTCGGGACCGATAAATGACCATGTGGTCGTCGGTGTAATGGTGGCATTTGTTGCAAATTGCATTTTTACCGCATTCGGACCGGCTAGCTGCGGTTGATCTGTAGGAGACCAAATAAGCGAAAAGAAGTTGCTGGCGGAGCCGGTATCGAAAGTGGACGACTCCAGCATGCCGCTCTGGTTATATTGTCCGAAGGCATTCCGTAATACGATATCTCCGCTCGTTGTCGAAGTATCCACATTACCGTCATCGGCAAAATATTTCGTGTTATCGGTAAAGTCGACTTGGCCAGGTCCACCGGACCAATCTGTTTGCGACAAGAAGCCTTGGCCGGTCGTTAATGTCTTGTCATAACCGCCCGGACCGGCCAGTTCGACCGCCGCGCCGGTAAGCGGCAATCCTGTCGAAGAATCTTTCACTGTCACTAAAAGCGCATTAGAATCCTGCGGAACAACGATCAGTTGTATATTTTGAGAGCTTCCGGGATTCAACGCTACGGGATTCAACGGGTTTACACCCGTCAAATAATGAGTCGAGTCTGTCGGCGTAACAGTATAGGAATCCCATTCCATATTGTTCAGATCAAGCGTTCCGCCGGCATCCGTTGTCTGATTTGCGGAATATTTCGGAAGATTCTGGCCTATCTGCTTTGCACCGGTAAGATTAAAAGCAAAATTACCCACCGGGGTGCAGGTCGGAGTTACCGACGAAAAATGCAAAGTGCTCAATTTATCTATTGCAAAACTTACCTGGGTTACTTGCTGTGCGACGACGGTTGCGTCGGGTTTCGAAGGATTGGGGTTGGTGGGATCATTGGGTGGGTAAGTGCGATCAGTCGAGTAGCCGGTTTTTGTCACCGTAACCCGGTATGCATTGTTCCCAGGCGGAATGTCTACAAGTTGCAACATGCCGTTGGCGTCGGTAACATCGTCAATAACAATTGTCGTAGTCGTAGCCACATTGACCACATGGACGGACGCGTTTTGCACCGGCTGGCCGTTGGCATCAAAAACGCGTATGAACAACGAACCATTGGTCGACGCCTCTTCCAAGTTCTTGGGCGCAACTTGTCCGGTCAAAACAATATTTTGGAAATTATTACAAGTATCGCAGGACACGGTTATTTGCACCAGTTTGTTGTCAGCCGGCGACAGGTCATTGGGCACGCCTCCGGCGGTACCGTCGAAAGGCAAATCGATATTCCTCACAATGGTCGTGACCGTGAATGTGACGCCGCCGCGGACAAGCGTTTGGATATGGGGAATACTGCCGCTCGGTATACTGCCTTCGACGCCGACATTGGTGTATGGCATATTGCGCGCGATCTCGAACTGTTCGTCAGCCAATTCGATGGCCAACACTCTGTCTTGATCGAGCCTTATGAGCTGAGATAATGACACGAATGCATTATAGGCCGCGATGGCTATGACCACGAATACCGCCGCACCGACCAATATTTCGATCAATGTGAAGCCTTTGTTAGAATTGTCACACATCTTGCATCAATTGTAACACATGTCGGACGTATGTATTCCTGCATTCCGATGCCGTACAGAAAAAATAAGGTTGGGGCCCGAGAATCACATCGCGCTCACGAGCGAGTAGATGGGCGAAATCATCGAAACCGCGAAAAAGCCGACCGCGGCGGCGATGATAACCATGAGAACAGGCTCGACGATTGTAGACATGTCCTTGGTTTTGATCTCAATATCATCCTCGTAATATTTCGCCACTCCCAGAAGCATCTCCCCTATTTTGCCAGTCTCTTCACCGACGCTCATCATTTCCGATAAGAAAATCGGATACAGATTATCTCCGGCGCTGAAGACCTTCGACATCAAATCGCCTTTTTTGATCGCGTCCTTGGCGCGCGAAAGTACCGCGCGGAAGCGCACATTTTGCACCACTTCCGAGGTTATTTGGATCGACTCGACCACATCCACGCCAGCCGACAACAACGACGAGAGCGTGCGGGCTGTTCGCGCCGCATTTACTTCCTGGACCAAAGATCCTAAGACCGGCAATTTCAATATCAAAAAATGGTCGAACCGTTTGCCTGTGGAAGTGCGCCGCCACCAGAATATGAGTCCCGCCAAAGCGAATATGCCGATCAAGACCAGAAGGCCGTAATGTTCGATAACCGTACTCACGCCGAGCACGATTCGCGTCGTCAGCGGCAGCTGCACATTCAGGTCGGTGAAAGTTTTCATCAGCGTCGGCACCACGAAAATGAACATCAGTACCGCGATAATCGTCATGACCGTCAATATGATGGCCGGATATATGAGCGCGCCGCGTACGCGCCGCTCCAGCGCATAAGAATTGTCCATTTGCGTCGCCGTCAATTTTAGCGATTCCGCCAAGGTACCTGATTGTTCACCGGCATGCGCCATCGATATGAAAATTTGCGGAAATACTTTCGGATATTTGGCGAGCGCGTCCGAAAAAGTGGTGCCCTTTGCGACCTCTTCGATGACGCCGCGCAAAATATTTTGCATCTTCTTGTTGCGAGTTTGTCTTTCCAGAACCGACAATGCCCGAGACAGCGCCAAGCCGGCTTCCAGCATCGCCCCCAAATTCCTGGCAAAATTGATTTTCTCTATCGTCTTTACCCTGCTGAACAGCGAAATATTCATATGCAAGCTCAGTTTCGTCTTTTTTTCCGTGACAGCGACTATTTCATCACCGCTTTCGCGCACCATGCGGTACAGCTCGTAACGATCGGCGGCGTCTTTTTCCCCCGAATAGGTTTCGCCTGAAGGCTTTTTTGCTTTGAAAATAAAGTGAGACATCTGATAAGTTTACAGTTTACAATTATAAGTTATTAGTTTGGGTGGCAAGTTCATGGTTAACTATCAATCATTAATTTCACTAATAACTTACAATTGTAAACTGTAAACTACTCCGTAACCACCCTCAATACCTCCTCGATCGTAGTCATCCCCGCCGCACATTTGAATATTCCGTCTTCCAGCATAGTCAACATTCCTTCCTTCTTCGCTTGTTCCTCGATCTCGCCGGCGGTGGCGTTTTTCATGATCAAATCCTTTATGCTCTGAGTCACTTCCATGACCTCATGGATACCGACTCGCGTCTTGAAACCATCGTCGTCGCCCGACGGCACCGCCTTGTAAAAAGGTATTTTATCCCATGATCCGTTGGGTTTGACGACTTTCTCGGCTTTGAGTGCGGCAAGCACGCGGTCGAGGCTGACGATTTTCTCCAATTGCGCAAATTCCGCTTTCGACAAGAAATACTGCTCTTTGGCATCCGTCAGTCGCCGGACCAATCTTTGTCCGATGATTATATTGATCGTCGAAACCAGCAAGAACGGCTCGACTTTCATGTCCATCAAGCGCGGTACGGCGCCGGCGGCACTATTGGTGTGCAGGGTTGAAAGCACCAAGTGACCGGTCAGCGCGGCATTGACAGCAAGCGACGCTGTTTCGTTGTCGCGAATTTCACCGACCATTATTATGTCCGGATCCTGGCGGACGAGCGTGCGTATGCCTTGGGCGAATGAAAAACCGATCTCCGGTTTAACCTGCGTCTGATTGATTCTAGCCATTTGGTATTCGATCGGATCTTCGATGGTCGAAATATTGACATCTGGCTGATTCAGGATGTCCAGCATGGTATAGAGCGTTGTCGTTTTACCGGAACCGGTCGGTCCGGTGGTCAATATCATGCCCGTGGCTTGCTTCAAGGCCTTGTGGATGCGCTCCAATCCTTCGCCGTGAAAATGCAGATACTCCAGAGTAAAACCTGAAATACTCTCGCGCAGTAGGCGCATAACGGTTTTTTCGCCGTAATAGGTCGGTAAGATCGAAACACGGAACGAGACTTTTTCGCCATTCATGTCAACCTTGAAACGGCCGTCCTGCGGCAAGCGCTTTTCGTCCAGCTTCAAGTTTGACAGCACCTTGATGCGCGCGGTGATCGATGGACCCGCTTGTTTCGGTAAGACCATGGCATCGTGCAAGAGTCCGTCGATGCGATACCTGACCAATACCTGTTCTTCCATCGGCTCGATGTGTATGTCGGAAGCGTTCTGGATGACAGCGTGCTTGATGAGCGTGTCGACGATGCGCACCACCGGCAGGTCTTCGGCGATCTTTTTCCAATCTTCTTCGGTCACCGGCTCACCCTTGCCTTCGGAAATCATTTGCAAGGTCTCCGTTTCCTTCTGGATGATGTCGCCAAATTCGGCTTTCAAGCTCTTCTGGTATTGCACCAGCACCTCTTTGATCGAGTCGGAATCAGTCAGGCGCGGCAATATCTTCAGGCGCACTTTTTTCTTGATAAAATCGATCGCCGAAAGGTCGTTGACATCGAGCATGGCGACCTCGAGAGACACTTCGCTCTTCTTGAAAGCGACGATGTTATGGCTCCGAGCGATCGGTTCGGGAATAAGCGAAAGTGTATCGAACGGTATCTTTTTGCCTTTTAGGTCCACGAATGGGATGCCGAGCGTATAGGCCTCCATGCGCCGTAGATTGTCTGCGGTTATCTTGCCCTGTTTTACCAGAATGTCGCCCAGGCGCTTGTTACCCTTCTTCTCAGTCTCTTCTTTAGCCTCCTCAAGTTCGGCCTTCGATACCAATCCTGAGTCCAAGATGAATTTGTAGAGTTGTGTGTCTTCGACAAGCATTGCGTTTTACACCGGTCGGACCGGTGGCACCGGTCAGACCGGTGTATATTCTATCACGCTTCGTCATGCTTTTGTTAATCTTTTGTCATTAAAAAGTTATGGGTTTGTAATCATTCTGCAATATCGTCCTGATATCATCAACTCACCGGTCCGACCTGTGCCACCGGTCAGACCGGTGAAAACCATGATACCCGGAGAATATTATCATTTATATAACCGCGGGGCTCATAAAGCTCCGGTGTTCAATGATGCATGCGATTATGAAAGATTCGTACGGCTTTTGTATGCAGCTAACGGTGAACGGCTTTTCAAGCTTCGTGACATTCCGGAGGATAGGGCTTTTGATTTCGATCGAGGTAACCCTCTGGTAGATGTGATCGCGTATTGCCTGATGCCGAACCATTTTCATATAGCGGTTAGAGAAAGGCAACGATATGGTACGACTGAATTTCTCAGAAAGATCTGCACTGGTTACGGCTGTTATTACAACATTAAATACAAGCACTCAGGAACGATATTCCAAGGAAAATACAAATGCAAGCCGGTCGATAAGATCGAGTACCTGACTATTCTGATCAATTACATTCATCTCAACCCTTTCGGCATCAAAGAGCCGAACATAACGAAAGAGGCCAGAATAGAACACATGTCTGAAGCTATTGAATATTCAAAGGACTATGAATATTCAAGCTTCAAAGACTATTTGGGCGAGAATAGGGCGGTTAGAGGCATTCTGGCGGCAGAGCTACCAGCCATTACACCGGTCCGACCGGTGTAGGACTTCATATTCAATAATATGTCAAGACTAGACAAATTCTTGCTCGTATTTTAGACTTTACTTCGTATCAGTTCGCCCGCGCGGCGAACTCGTTTGTTACTGGTCGGACCCGTGCCACCGGTCCGACCGGTGGGTAGTCGAAAAACTTAATAACAACTTAATAACAACCAAATAAAAACATGTTTGACCTAAAAGTCATAAACTCGGTCGTCGCAGAACTCGAAGAAGAGCGCGGCATACCGAAAGACAAAGCGCTGGAGGCCATCGCCATGGCACTCGCCACCGCTTACAAGAAAGAGTACGGCAAGAAGGGCCAGATCGTCCGCGCCTCGTTCGATGTCAATTCCGGCACCGTCGAATTCTGGCAAGTCAAGGTGGTCATCGACAGGAACCAAGTCATTATGGAAGGAGATGAGGAAATGGAACACCATGAATTGAAAGACGCCGCTATTGAAGACATTAAGATCCGTTTCAACCCCGAACAGCATATGCTCGTCGAGGATGCGCGCAAGATCAAGAAAGACGCCGCTGTAGGCGACGAGCTCGTCTTTCCTCTTGAAGCCAAGGCCGACTTTGGACGCATCGCCGCACAGACTGCCAAACAAGTTATCATCCAGAAAATCCGCGAGGCCGAGAAAATCTCCGTTCTGGGCGAATACGGCCAGAAAGAAGGTGAGATCGTCGCCGGCACGGTAGAGCGCGTCGAGCGTGGCACTGTTTACATCAACATGGGCCGCGCTTTGGGCGTCATCCAATACGACGAACAGATACCGAGCGAGCGCTGGAAGACCGGCGATCGCATCCGCGCCTATCTTTACGCCGTCGAAGAATCGCCGCGCGGCATAGTCTTGAAGTTGTCGCGGGCTCATCCCAAGTTCCTGGCGAAACTCTTTGAAACGGAGGTGCCCGAGATCGCGGCCGGCACCGTCGAAATCAAGGCGATTGCCCGAGAAGCCGGTTCGCGCTCGAAAATCGCCGTCATCTCGCATGATCCGCACATCGATCCGATCGGTTCGATGGTCGGCCAACGCGGCGTGCGCGTGTCTACGGTCACTTCGGAACTTTCCGGCGAAAAAATCGATATCATCGAATGGAATGACGATCCCGCCCTGTTCATCGAAGAGGCGCTCTCCCCCGCCGAAGTGATATCGCTCGAGCTCATCGACGAAGAACGCCGCGCCATCGTCACCGTCACCGAAGATGAACAATCGCTCGCCATCGGCAAGGGCGGTCAAAATGTGCGTCTGGCGGCCAAGCTCACTGGTTGGAAAATAGATATCAAATCCACGGAAGGCGACACAACTGCCGAAGGAGAACCTGGTGATACAACAGACGAATCTGATACAGTGGCGGAGATAGAAGAAGAAAAGATGGAAGAAAAGGCGAAAAAAGAAGTTTCCGATAGTGCAAACCGGAAGACAGAATAATCTTGCCAAATGACGATATTCTGCTATATTCTCCTCTATTATAGCTATTTATCAGATTAATCAGCATAACCGCATGGGTCCGACCGGTGCCACCGGTCGGACCGATGTAAAACCCAAATGAACTCATACCTCTGGTTCGCACTCGTTTCTTCCGTAATCGCAATAGTTTACGGCGCTTTCTTAGTTTCTTCGATCATGAAAAAGCCCGCAGGTAATGCCAGAATGCAGGAGATCGCGGCCGCTATTCAGGCCGGCGCCAAGGCGTACCTGAATAGGCAATATCGCACCATAGGCGTCATAGCTGTTGTGTTGTTTGCAATATTGTGGCTCGCGCTTGGTATCAAGATTGCCATCGGCTTCTTGGTTGGCGCAATACTTTCAGGCCTCACCGGCTTTATAGGCATGAATGTTTCTGTCAGAACAAATGTCAGAACTGCCGAAGCTGCCAGAGACGGCTTGGCGCCGGCCCTTTCGCTCGCTTTTAAAGGCGGTTCGGTTACAGGACTGTTGGTAGTCGGCTTGGCGCTATTGGGCGTTACCGGATTCTTCGCCATAACCCAAGATGTCGCATCGCTCATAGGACTGGCTTTCGGCGCCAGCTTGATCTCCGTCTTCGCCAGATTGGGCGGCGGCATATTTACCAAGGCTGCCGATGTCGGCACTGATCTGGTTGGCAAAGTTGAAGCCGGCATACCGGAAGACGATCCGAGGAATCCCGGCGTCATTGCCGACAATGTGGGGGACAATGTCGGTGATTGCGCCGGCATGGCGGCAGACTTGTTCGAAACTTATGCCGTTACGACTATCGCCGCGATGCTCCTTGGTTTTGCCACTTTCAAAGGATTCAATAACGCCCTATTCTTCCCTCTTGTAATCGGCGGCGTAGCTATAATCGCGTCGATTATCGGCACCTGGTTCGTCCGCATGGGCAAGTCTCAGAATATTATGGGCGCCATGTACAAAGGATTGGCGGTGGCGGGAATTTTGGCTGCCATCGCATTCGAACCCATAACCAAAGCACTCATGAGCGACAACGGCGTATATGCGTACACTTCGCTCTATTTGTGCGCTCTCGTAGGTCTCGTCGTAACCGCTGCTTTGGTATATATCACCGAATATTACACATCGACGAAATACAAACCGGTGCAGTCTATAGCTCTCGCCTCGGTTTCCGGCCACGGCACAAATATCATTCAGGGCCTGGCTATATCAATGAAAGCCACCGCTTGGCCGCTCATAACCATTGTCCTCGGCATATTGGCATCATTCCACTTCGGCGGATTATACGGCATCGCCATTGCCGCCATGAGCATGCTGTCAATGGCCGGAATCATCGTCGCGATCGATTCGTATGGGCCTATTACCGACAACGCCGGCGGTATCGCCGAAATGGCGGAATTGCCCAAGGAAGTTCGTGATGTTACCGATCCGTTGGACGCGGTAGGTAATACGACCAAAGCTGTCACCAAAGGTTACGCCATCGGTTCGGCCGGCCTTGCAGCGTTGGTATTGTTCGCTTCTTACACCGAAGCCACGCACGGCGCATTCACATTCAGCCTCAGTGACCCGAATGTGATAGTCGGCCTATTCATCGGTGGCCTGCTCCCCTATTACTTCGCGGCTCTTTCCATGGAAGCGGTCGGCAAAGCGGCGGGCAAAGTCGTCGAAGAAGTTCGCCGCCAATTCCGGGAGATCAAAGGCATCATGCAAGGTGCCGCCAAGCCTGATTATAGCCGCGCGGTTGACATAGTCACTTCCGCTGCTTTGAAAGAAATGATCGTACCGGCGCTTATACCCGTTCTGGCTCCGATCATAGTCGGTTTCATCTTGGGACCGGTCGCGCTCGGCGGCATGTTGGTCGGTTCTATTATAACCGGCCTGTTCGTGGCCATATCGATGACTTCCGGCGGCGGCGCTTGGGATAATGCCAAGAAGCATATCGAACAAGGCGCGCACGGCGGCAAAGGTTCCGACGCCCACAAAGCGGCCGTTACCGGCGATACCGTCGGCGATCCTTACAAGGATACCGCCGGCCCGGCCATCAATCCGATGATCAAGATTTTGAATATCGTGGCGCTCTTAATTGTCGCCTTTCTCGTCTGATCCGCCATTTCGGCCAATTTCCGCGAAATTCATAACCTTGAATAAAACGCCGGCGCAATTGGGCCGGCGTTTTATTGGTTTTTCCGCCGCTATTTCTGCTATAATAAGAGTGCCATTAAATTCGTGGCGATTAACAAATCAAAAATAATTTAAAATGAAAAAATCATCATATGTTTTTGTCGGAACCGCAATAGTCACGCTCGTCTGCACGATTATAGCAACAAATATAGCAAGTGCGCAGACATTGTCCGATGCCGAAAATGAGACAGGCATCGGCGCTTCTATCGACGATTCCGCCGGCGCCAATCCCGGCGCTATAACCAATAATGTTCGCGAGAAGTTGCGTGAAGCCGCGCAAGAACGAACCGATAATGCCGGCGAAAACAACTCATTGCGCAATCAGATGCTAGAGCAGAGATCATCAACAACCGATCAAACAGTCGAGGCACAAGCTTCGGCGACCGAAGAACGCGCCAATATCAAAGCAGACGGATTGCGTGAGAACGCCCAGATACACACCGAGACGGCAAACGAACTGCGTGATGCTTCATCGACACAAACACAAAGGGAGGTAAGACAAAATGAACATTTTGACATGTTCAAAAATCATCAGGACGAACTGGTAAGCCAGTTGAGTCTGGCAGTCTCGAACTTGGAGCAGATTGCGGGCAGAATTTCAGACCGCATCGACACGGCGTCGGCAAACGGCATAGACATGACGCAGGCCAAGCAGTTATTGGCAGTCGCGCAAAACAAGATAACAGTAGCCAAAGCCGCCATCCTTTCGGTCCAAAATTATACGCCGACAGCGGTAACGGCTTCTACCACTGCAAATGCGTCGACTACGGTTGATCTTTCCAAACCGCGCCGGATCGGCTCCGAAGCAATACAAACTATCAAGGATGCTCGAGACGCTCTGATACAAGTCGTTCGGGCGATAGCGCACGCAATGGGATTGAAACTGGGCATTGAGGCGACAAGCACAATGGAGACGGGGTCGAATGATTCGTCGTCTTCAACCGCAACTTCTACTACAGCAAACGCCTCGACGACTGTTACTTCAACCACGACAACGCAGTAAATAACAATTATCAGTTAAACAAAAATAATCAACAAAACTATGGACCAAAATTTGCAAACGACAGCGAATATAAACGGCATGAATAACGAAACGGCGGGCCATCCGTATGTGCCGAACGGCAACGGCAACAGTCACAAGAAAGTCGGACCGATAATCGCGACTCTGGTTATCGTATTGGTACTCATCATAGCGGCTTTGTACCTGTTCGCTTCACGCCTGAACAATCAGCAGCAAACGCCTTCGACCGCAAATACGGCTGGCGTCGGGATCTCGGCGACACCTCAACAATCTGTGCAACCTATTACAAACAAAGCGGACGATGTGCAATCTCTGCAAGCCGATCTGAACAAGGCGACTCAGGGGTTGGATTCACAGAATTTTTAGTCAGATTTCCGCCGATCTTACCCGCACCCGTTTCACAAAGAGGTTAGTCCCCGTTTAAGCGAGGACTAACCTTTTAATTTTCCTTGCACATACCGAAGAAAATCGGTAGACTGCAAATCATGACAAATCAGGCAAAAAACTATGGAGCCGCTTCCGTGAAACGGCTGGAAAATTCGCGCGCGGAGATTACCGGCTCAATATCGAACGAGATATGGGAAAAACATCGCGCAAAGGCGATAAAGAACATCAATGAGTCAGTGACGATCGACGGTTTCAGGAAAGGCATGATACCCGAAAACATACTCATCGCCAAAGTCGGCGAGATGGCCGTACTGGAAGAGATGGCGGAGTTGGCGCTCGGACCCGCATATCTGGATATCATTATGGACAACAAACTGGATGCCATAGGAAAACCGGCAATTCAAGTGACAAAGCTTGCAACCGGCAATCCTCTCGAGTTCAAAATCACAACTGCAATCGTCCCGGAGATTTCCCTGCCTGATTATAATAAATTGGCACAAGAACAGATTAAGAAACAAAATCCGGACGATGTGAAGTTGACTTCTGAAGAAATTGAGAATACGATTAAGAATGTCATATCGGCAACACCGCACACGAAGGCCCCCTCCGACGGTTCCGGGGGACACAGCCCTGATCACGAAAAGACGGTGCCCGCAGAAGCAAGGGAGGTGGTTGAGACCAATCCGCCCGAACTGACTGATTCGCTCGTGAAACAGTTAGGGCCATTTTCTAATGTCGCAGATTTCCGTGAAAAGATAACGGCCATGCTTATCGAACAAAAAAGGGCTGAAGCCAAGGATAAAACAAGGATGAAAATCGCAGATGCCATTCTGGCTCAAATCCCTGTTGAATTACCGGAAATCATGATCGAAAGCGAACTCCATCGCACCGAAGCCCAATTCAGGGCGGACATAGAGAGAATGGGAGTAAAAATAGAAGATTATCTCAAACATGCCAAGAAGACAATTGAGGATATCAAGAAAGAGTGGCGTCCCCATGCTGAGAAAAAAGCGAAATTGCAACTAGTGCTCAATAAGATCGCCGAGAAAGAAAAACTGTTCCCTTCGACAGAAGAGGTCGAGCACGAAGTCAAACATGTTCTTGAACACTACAAAGACTCGGACAAAGAAGGCGCGCATATTTACGCCGAAACAGTGCTGACTAACGAAAAAGTTTTTCAGTTTTTGGAAAAACCCGAATAATATTACACAGGTCCGACCTGTGTAATATTATTTCGCCGAAATTTTCGGACTCATTACGACTTGATCGATAATGCCGTATTTTTTCGCTTCTTCCGCATCCATGAAGAAGTCCCGTTCGACATCTTTCTCAATCTTTGACAACGATTGCCCGGTATTTTTCGCAAGAATTTTATTCAGCGTGGCCCGGGTTTTCAAGATATGCTTGGCGCTTATTTCAATATCGGTAGCTTGCCCTTCCGCCCCTCCGATCGGTTGATGAATCATGACTTCGGAATTGGGCAATGACATTCTCTTGCCTTTGGTGCCGGCAGACAGTACGAGGGCGGCGCCCGAAGCGGCGATGCCGACGCATACTGTGGATATGTCATTTTTGATATGTTGCATCGTGTCCACTATGGCCAAGGTCGAAGTGACCGAACCGCCCGGCGAATTGATGTACATATTTATTTCCTTTTTTGGGTCTTCCGACTGCAAGAATAAAAGTTGCGCGATGACGATATTGGCGACGGTGTCATCTATCGGTCCACCTAGAAACACGATGTTTTCTTTCAACAAGCGCGAATATATATCATAGGCCCTCTCCCCGAAACTGCTCTTTTCTATGACTGTTGGTATGAGTATGGACATGGTTTTTTCTTAAATGTTATAGCGAAAACATAACACACAAGTAAGGCTTCTGCAATATGGTTTAATCCATTTTTTGTTGTATGATTTACCTATGTCACCCAGATCATTTGAGAAAGACATTTCCATAACAATACCTGTAGAAACAATCGAACGGAGAATACTCTTGGTTCGTGGAGTTAAGGTTATGCTAGACGCTGATATCGCCAACCTGTACGGCGTATCTACAATGCAACTCAATCAAGCGGTGAAAAGAAATCTGCGTCGTTTCCCTTCGGATTTCATGTTCAGACTTACGAAACAGGAAAAACAGGAGGTTATCACAATTTGTGATAACCTAAACAAACTCAAATTCTCTCCGCATTTACCTTTCGTCTTCACTGAACACGGTGTCGCCATGTTATCCGCCGTTCTCAAGAGTCCACGCGCGGTAACCGTAAGCGTATTTATAGTGAGGGCCTTCATGAAGCTACGCGAAATACTCTCGACTCACAAGGAATTGGCCGCCAAGATGCAGATCCTTGAGAACGAACAAGAAAAACAAGGCAAACAATTGGCACAGGTCTTGCAAATAATCAAACATCTATTGAATGAACCGGTACCTTCAAAGGGTCAATTCGGGTTTGCGAAGAATTGAGAGTTAGGAAGTTGCCGAATTTTATATGTCAAAAGCGTCTCCGGGCGGACGCTTTACATTCAAGGACAAATATCGTAAGATGGGTTTGTTACCAAATTAAATTTTTTGATTCACCCTTTTCGAACTTAGTGACCAAAAAGAAATGAAAATTATGATTCCAAAAAAGAACGCAAAAACGCCCGAAAAACGGCCGGGAACCGCAAAAGAGATTCATAAAACAAGACTTTTACCCTAAGGAAGATGAGGGCGGATCGCAACCGCCATGTCACTCAAATTAGTAGCGTTATTCCTCTCCATAGCCGGAGTCGTAGGCGTCGCTATCGGTTATTACCTGCGGCTCATCATTTCACTCGGCAAGAAAGGTTCGATGGAGCTGGAGATAAAGGAGATGCTTCTGGCCGCCAAGGAAGAGGCCAAGAAGATAACCATGGATGCCGAGGCCAAAGGATTGAAGGTTCTGGAGGACGCCCGAAGCGAGATCAAGGTCAAAGAAGACAAGGTTCACCAAAACGAAGAACGACTTATCAAAAAGGAAGACTTGCTCGACAAGCGCCAAGGTGATTTGGACCGTGAAGTTGAGGCCGTCAAACAGCGCGTCGCCGAGATAAAAACCATCCGCGAACAAGCCGACAAGCTCGAGGAACATAGAAAGCAAGAGCTCGAGAAAATATCAAAGATGAGCGCAAGCGAGGCCAGAGACGAACTCGTAAAATTGGTCGAGGAACAATCCGAACAGGATTTATTGGCCCGCATGGGCAAACTGGAATCCCAAGGCGAAGAAATGTTGGAGAACCGGGCCAAGGACATATTGGCAATCTCCATCCAACGCCTAGCTACCTCGGTCGCTTCCGACATCATGTCGACCGTGGTGCCGATACCATCCGACGATATCAAAGGCAAAGTCATCGGCAAGGAAGGCCGTAATATCAAGGCGTTCGAACGTATCAGCGGCACCGAAGTGCTTGTTGACGATACGCCCGGCGCCATAACAATTTCTTCCTTTGACCCCGTACGCCGCCATGTCGCCAGGGTTGCGCTCGAAGAACTCATCAAAGACGGCCGCATCCAGCCGGCCAGGATTGAACAAGTCGTCGAAAAGGCCAAGCAGGATGTCAACAAGACAATCAAAGAAAAAGGCGAACAGGCCGCTTATGAATGCGGCGTGTTGGGCCTTGATCCGCGTATCCTCTTGATCTTGGGCCGCTTAAACTTCAGAACCAGTTACGGTCACAATGTCTTGCAACACTCCATAGAAATGGCCCATATCGCCGGCATGATTGCCGAGGAATTGGGCGCCAATGTCCAAGTTGCCAAAGCCGGCGCCCTTCTGCACGATATCGGCAAAGCTCTTGATCATGAAGTTAGCGGGACCCATGTGGAAATCGGCCGCAGAATATTACAAAAGTTCGGCGCACCCGAAGAAGTGATAAAAGCCATGCAGGCGCATCATGAGGAATATCCGTACGAGACGATCGAATCGCGCATTGTACAGACAGCTGACGCTATTTCCGGTGCCCGTCCAGGAGCCCGTCGCGACAACATCGAGAATTACTTGAAGCGTTTGGGAGACCTCGAAGCCCTTGCCAATTCATTCCCTGGTATAGAAAAATCATATGCTCTGCAAGCTGGACGGGAAATCCGTATCTTCGTCAAACCGGAAACAATTGGCGATCTTGAAGCCAAAAATCTGGCCCGAGACATAGCCATGAAAATCGAAAAGGACTTGAAATATCCCGGCGAAATCAAAGTGAATGTCATTCGCGAGACCCGCGCCGTCGAATTTGCCAGATGATTTGTACCGATCGGACCGGTGTGTGACAGATTCTGGATATCATTGCATAGTTCACAGCCCCGTTGACAAGGCATTGCCTAAAATACGGCTTAATATATAATAGTGGGTACAGGTTCGAGACTCGATTCCGTTCGCTCTTACCCAAGCGGCGGACGGGCCGAGACCAAATTATCAGTATTAATAATAAAAACAATGAACAAAGCAGCAATTGCCGATGCAGTGCACGGCATTCTCGGCGGAACCAAGGTTCAAGCCGAACAGGCGGTCGAGACTATGATTAATACGATCGTCGACGCCCTCAAGAAAGGCGAAGAGGTTTCGATTGCAGGTCTCGGCATCTTCTCGGTCAAGCAGCGTGCCGCACGCGAGGCCAGGAATCCGCGCACCGGCGAAGCCATCAAGGTTCCGGCCATGAAGGTTCCCAAGTTCCGCGCCGCAAAAGCGCTCAAGGATGCGGTGAAATAACACCACTTCTTTACGGATCGGAATTAGAGCGCTCTATTTCCTTTCCGAAATACAAAACCGCTCCGATGTACATCGGAGCGGTTTTTGCTTGTCTCTATTGAACAATATTAACGGCTAAAATCTTCTTTGTGTTCTTCTGCGTATGCAAGAACTAAATCTTGCAATTTATCTTCATACTTATAAAACTCTTTGTCCAATTCATCTAATAAGTCAATTTGTGCTTTTGATAATTGATCAACTACTATTTTTCGCGCTGACCAATCTATAGGCGGGTTGTGATCTTTAAAAATACTCAGTGATTTTAGGAACAAGTCTAAAGATTTAGTTGCGTTAACTTTTTTCAGTGATTCTAGACAATCTTTCCAAGTATCTCCGGATGAATTTAGAAAATACTGCCGAAATCCGCCATTCATAACCTCATTTTCCATATTCTCAATAGAATAAACAACCATTTCCGCACCTTTTAAATCAGATGGACTTAAACCCATACAAAACTCATGTAACGCAATGATTTTTTCATTACTATTCTGTATTTTAAAAATATCATTTATGTTCATTTTAATAAATTTATTAATTGTTAAATATTGTGCGGGATAGGAGAATCGAACTCCTGACCACAGTTTGGAAAACTGTTATTATACCATTTAACTAATCCCGCGCGATTTCTATACTAACAGATTCCGTTGACAAGCGCATTATACACCGGTCTGACCGGTGGCACGGGTCCGACCGGTGTATTTATGAAGCGGTGGCACCGGGATGAATAGAATCATTAGGCTCCAGTAGAGAAAAGCCTGTATCAGTCTTCGCCGCCAATATCATGCCTTGACTCTCTAAACCGCGAATAACTCTCGGCTCCAGATTGGTCACGAACATGCATGTTTTACCTACAAGCAACTGCGGATCTGGAAAATACGCAGATATGCCCGAAATTATCTGACGGACATGCGGTTTTGCCACGACAACACCATCTTCACCGGTCACTTCCCTATTCTCGGCAAAATCAACTGATAGCCTCAATAGCTTATCGGTATCGGGAACTTTCTCCGCAGACAATATCTTGCCCGCTTTTATCTCGACTTTTTTGAAATCTTCGTATGAAATCATGATCTTACACCGGTCTGACCGGTGGCACGGGTCCGACCGGTGTTAACTGCGTCCTTTATCTCATCAACCTCCTTTTTCATCTCTTTTATGGTAGATCTTATATTTTTTAATTCTGACTCTTCTTCCTGTACTTCTCTTTCCGTTTTCTCAGTGGATTTTTTCTGATGTTTCAAACCACTCATGAGTATAGTATCCCCGATAAAGTATGACACGAAAAGACCAGTCATAAGCAGTATGATGACAACGATCAACAGATTTATTGGCTCATAGAATATAAAACCGAGCCAGCCGCCTTGTCCTTCCAACATATCAGCCGTATGCCATACTCCTCTCCAGAAAAGCACGATGGCTACGCCCCCTATGATCGTATAAAGAATAGGATAGTGGCTCAAATGCTCGCGTATCCTATCTTCCAACTTGTCGAAAAAGTGTACGATCTTCTTCATATTATTTGTAATATTCGTATCATTAGTAAAATTCGCATATTTGTATCCACATGTCGGAGCGCCGGGATTCGAACCCGGAGTCACCTGTACCCAAAACAGGTATGTTAGCCGTTACACCACGCTCCGGTATTACCTCGCCGTAACCTCTCATTTCGTTAAAGGTTACGACGAGGTATATGACTATACTTTATCATAAAATAATGTCTTTTAGCCACTTGACCACGGCACGCCTATTATCCAAGTTCATGTAAACACACAGAACATGAAAATGAAATTCTGCTTCGGGACCTAATTTCTTGTCAGCAATATAAGTCTCTATAATGCGCCTTAAATGCCTTATTTTCCATTGATCAACATTATCCTCGGGACGATGGGCGTCTAAAAATTTTTCAGAAAAATCGCCGGTTACACTTTTGACTTCGAAGAAATGAACAACCTTGTCCTTTTTGGCTATTATGTCGAGTTCTCCACACTTTTTCTGATAATTACGGTCAATAACATTGAAATTATGCCGTTCCAAAAATTTACATGCAATATCTTCACCTTTATTCCCTTTTGCTCGTTTGTGCAACACAATTTCCATGACTTTTAAAATTATTTCCTTGATAAATTCTACGGTTAAGCCATTAAATTTTTATGGACCGGCTAATAAAGAACAAAGTCAACATATTAAAGCCATTTTTTGTGACTTTTATCAACACTGTTAACAGACTTATCCACAGTT
Source organism: Patescibacteria group bacterium (assembly GCA_018971685.1). GTDB lineage: Bacteria > Patescibacteriota > Minisyncoccia > Phycocordibacterales > PALSA-1337 > C7867-002. The sequence continues at coordinate 75,071 of JAGXAG010000001.1, read as the reverse complement.
TCAATGCCGAAAATAACGGTCCTAAGCCATTTTATACAGACCATATTCACATAAAGACAACAAATTTTACTTGTGCGGGTATGGAGAATCGAACTCCAACCTCGTCCTTGGCAAGGACGCGTCCTACCACTAAACGATACCCGCATACGGACAATAACAAACCACAACTCTCACAATCAAGTATACCCGATAATCATATTTTCGCAAAATTACTGCAACTTCCTATATGGTGCCCTCGGCAGGAATCGAACCTGCAATAACGGTTCCGAAGACCGCTGTGATATCCGTTTCACCACGAGGGCATTAAGCCATACTATCATGAAAAAACATAAGTGTGTTATTCTTACGACATGAAAGAAAAGATGAACAAAAGCGCCATTCCGGCGGAAGTTATAAACACTGTTGAAACGCTTGAGAATGCTGGTTTTCAGACATATTTGGTCGGCGGCTGTGTTCGAGACTTGCTTTTAGGCAAAATACCGAAAGATTGGGATATTACTACAAATGCCAACCCGGAACAAATTCAAGGATTATTCACAAAAACCGTATACGAGAACATATATGGAACCGTGGTAGTTATAAATGAATTAACTGAAGATGAAACCGTTAAAAACATAGAGGTCACGCCGTATAGACTGGAATCGGGTTATTCCGACCGTAGACATCCCGATCAAGTGAAATTCAGCGATAAGATCGAGGACGATCTGAAAAGGCGAGACTTTACCGTAAATGCCATGGCTGTGTCCCTTTCGAAAGGAGCTATAAAAGACATTATTGATCTTCATGGCGGCTTCAATGATTTAAAGGACAAAAAAATTCGTACCGTTGGTAATCCGTCTGATAGATTCAACGAAGACGCTCTTAGAATGATGCGCGCCGTTCGTTTGGCGGTAGAACTTGACTTCAGCATTGAAAAAAGTACTTTCGAAGCCATAAGACAGCTGAATTCCCTGCTAAAAGAGATTGCCATAGAAAGAATCCGAGACGAATTCGTAAAGATCATAAAATCATCACAACCGAAAAAAGGCTTGGAATTGCTTGCTGAATTGAAACTTTTGGATCAATTTTTGCCGGAATTGGGAAAATCCATCGGTGTTACACAAAATCAGGCTCATAAATACGATGTTTGGGAACATTTGCTTAGAAGTTTACAAGCGGCAGCAGACAAAGATTATGGGCTGGAATTGCGTCTAGCGGCCCTATTTCATGATATTTCTAAGCCAATTACCAAGGACATTTCACATGAAACAGGGCAAATTACCTTTTATAACCATGAAATGTATGGTTCACGTGAAACACGCAAAATATTAGAGAGAATGAGGTTTTCACATGAAACAACCGAAAAAGTGTCAAAACTGGTCCGTTGGCACATGTTTTTCTCTGATACCAACATTGTTACCATTTCTGCTGTCCGGAGATTGATTTCCAATGTCGGTAAAGATAATGTTTGGGATCTGATGAATCTACGCATTTGCGACAGGGTTGGTACAGGCAGACCAAAAGAAAATCCGTATCGACTTAGAAAATATAAATCGATGGTTGAAGAAGCTATGCGTGATCCGGTAACTTTGAAAATGTTGAAAATAAATGGTGACCGCATAAAAGAGCTTACGGAACTTGTACAGTCACTTGCCGTTGGCTATATTTTATATGCCTTATTTGATGAAGTGTTGGATAATCCGGAACTTAATACGAAAGAATACTTAGAAAAAAGAACATTTGAACTGATGAAACTTCCGGAAAATGAATTGCGAGCGCGCGGTGAAAAAGGTAGGACTAAAAAGGTGGAAGTGGAGCAAAAAGACATAGGAAAAATAAGGGCGAAATATCATGTCCTTTAGTTATCCACAGCTATGTCCTTTACGCGAGTCTGTAAAGGACATAGAATAAAGACAGATCCGTTCGTTGTCCGAGGTCTGCTGTGCTCGTCAAAATATTTATTAAACCGTGGTATGCATAGTCTCGACTGTCGAGCCGGCGATAGGTGTTTCCCGACGCAAGCGAAAGCTGGCATGGAGGGAAATATTTCGTCGTTGCAAGGAGAGAGGCGCGGCGCTAATAGAGCATGGTGAATATTTTGACGAGCACAGAGAAAACGAGCATTGATCTTTTCAAAAACTCTGCGGTAAGGGTAGTACCGCACTCCTTTTCATGAAGCTCGAATGTTTGTTTTCGTCCTCTTATTGCTTGGTGACAAAAGGTGACATATGCTTTCTCAACAAAAATAAGCCTCCCAACAGGAGAGCATTGATTCGAGGAAAGATGCATGTCACTTACCAAGGAATGACTTGGATAAGTTCTTTTATCGAGCTTCGAGACCGCGTCAGGCGTACTCAATTATTCTCGAGACCGCTATTGACGCGGTTTTATCTTTGAGGTCCGACCTGGGTACGCATAAAAAAATTTATGTGAAGATTTAACTTAATACGGCTCTGTAGAGCTTCAATATTAGCCAACAAAAATATCTATCGGACAATGGTCAGAGCCTAGTATTTGATCAAGAATTCTGGATTTTGTCACCTTTTTTAACAGTCCGGCGGTAACGAAAAAGTAGTCGATACGCCATCCGACATTGCGTTCTCTGGCGAAGGTCTTCATGTCCCAATAAGTGTATCTATCCGGTTCATTCGGATGCATATTTCTGAACACATCCGTGAAGCCATTGTCAATAACTTTATCCATCCACGCGCGCTCTATCGGCAAGAAGCCGGTGTTGTCGGCATTCTCCTTCGGTCTTGCCAAATCTATTTTCGTGTGGGCTGTATTAACATCGCCGCAGAATATTATTTCATAACCGTCTTTCTTCAAGCGGTTAACATATTTCAAAAATTCATCGTAGTATTCGAGTTTGAACTGCAATCTGTCGGGACCTCCGCCGCCGTTAGGGAAGTAAATATTAAAAAGCGCCAATTTCGGAATGTCCTTTATAATTTCGCCGAAGAATAGTCCCAAAAATCGGCCTTCTTGGTCATATTGCTCGATTCCCAAGCCATATTCAACTTTCCAAGGTCGGATCTTGGAATAAACGGCGACTCCGCTGTAACCTTTACGGCCTTTTGAGTGGTCAAAATAGGAGTGATATCCTGGCGGATTGGCAATGCCTTCTTCGAGCTGATCTTTATTCGCCTTTGTTTCTTGCAAACAGTAAATATCGGGACTTTCATTTAAAAACCAATCAAACCCGCCTTTTTTGACATTCGCCCGCAGTCCATTCACATTCCAGGAAATGATGCGCATGATATTAAAATTGTGGCCCCAAACACAAAGAGTGGGGCCAGTTGTTAGTGGTTGCCTTGACCTACCGAGACTTTCATCGTGCCATCCCGATCGACGACATATCGTTCAAGGACGAACTCATGTTCTTCAGGATCTTTCATTGGAGCAGGATGCACACAAGTTGAATCTGGTATCGGCCCAAGCATAAGGTCAAGGTCTCGGATACCTTTTTCCGTCTCTATAGTGTTCATAATCTAAATCAAAGTGTAGCACATTTCAAAAATTAAGCAGTGTTTAACCAGATCTTTTGTTATGAAACTGCTTATGAACACGCCTCAATTCCGCGTCTGTAACATGAGTATATATTTGAGTAGTGGAAATATTGGCATGTCCAAGTAGCATCTGAACAGAGCGCAAATCGGCGCCATTGCCTAGGAGATCGGTGGCGAAAACATGGCGTAGAATATGGGGCGTAACCTTCTTGGAAATGCCGGCGCGCACCGCCCAATACTTCACAATGCGCTCAACAGAGCGCTTATCAAGCGCCAAATTGCCTTTTTGGTTTTGTTTATCCGTAATCCTGACAAAAAGCGCATCATCAAGGTCGGTTCGTTTGTCCAAATACCTTTTTACCGCTTCCTTGGCTTCGTCGGATAGGAAAACAACCCTTACTTTGTCGCCTTTGCCACGAATAGACATGCTGTCAGATTTTAGATTGATATCGCGAGTCAGAGAACAGAGTTCCGACACGCGCAATCCGGTCGAAAAAAGCAATTTCATGATGGCGCGATCGCGCAAAGCGCGCAGTTCATTGCCTTTGGGCGATTCTATCAGACGGTGAAGCTCTTCATTGGTGATAAGATCAAGTTCGCGTTCGCCGACCTTGGCAAGTTCGATATGTTCGGCGGAGAGAGAAGGAACGCCTCGTTTGGCGAGATATTTCAGGAAAGCCCGTAAAGCTATCAGATAGTAATTCTGGGTTCTTTTCTTCATGGTGCCGCCCCCTTGTTTGTTGTATTTGCTGGGCTGTCTGTTGAGCCAGAGGCGAAAACGGCTTACGGTTTCGCCGGTAATGGCTGACGGGTTGTCACTATTCAGGAATTGAAGAAAACGACTCAGATAATGATCATAATTCTCAACGGTTTTGAGGGCACGGCCCTTTTCGATCTCCACATATTCCAGGAATTGACTCTTTAGAATCCTAAGATTGTGCGACATGCTCACATTGTAGCCGCTTGCAGGAATAACGGCAATATGCTATTGTAAGTCATCATGCTTAAACCGAAGAAAAAGGCCAAGATAATCAAAGAAACCGGAATACATGACAAGGACACCGGCTCGCCGGAGGTTCAAATAGCGCTTTTGTCAAAGAAGATTGACGAATTGACTGCACACCTGAAAAAACATCGCAAAGACAACCACTCGAGAAGGGGGCTACTAGGCATGGTAGCAGACAGGCAAACGCACATGAATTATTTGCGCAAAAATTATCCTCGCAGGTATTCGGCGATCGCCAAAAAGTTGGAGTTGAAAAAATAGTATTTTGAAACCGTAAGTAATTTTTGTAGGCCGAGGGACTGCCTGACCGCGATTTTGCCAGATATTTAAAAAAACAATAATCATTTTCATAAAATGTCAGTAATAAAACATTTGGAGCAGAGAGTAGGAGTCTTTATAGATACGCAGAACCTTTATCACAGCGCCAAGAATATATACAGATCAAAGGTGAATTTCGGCAAAATCGTCGATGACGCGGTCGGCGGCAGGCGCTTGGTGCGCGCAGTGGCATATGTTATCGCTACCGAATCGGGCGAAGAAAACGCTTTCTTTGAGGCGCTGACAAAAATGAAGATCGAAACCAAGGTGAAAGACTTGCAAATCTTCGGCTCCGGCGCAAAAAAAGCGGACTGGGATGTCGGCTTGGCCGTCGATGCAGTAAAATTGGCGCCGAAATTGGATGCCGTAATACTGGTTACGGGTGACGGCGACTTCGTGCCGCTGGTCGAATATCTGCAGATGCACGAAGGTTGCCAAGTCGAGGTCGTCTCATTCGGCAAATCGACCTCGGCGAAACTGATCGAGGCCGCCGACCACTTCATGGACCTTGATGAAAGTCCGGCGAAATTTCTGCTGAGAAACAGTAGGAAATGAGGCGTAACTTCTCAAATAACGCCTAAGGCCGCATGCATATTGCACTGCCGATGACTAAGGTCAGATACATATTGCACTCATTCAGCCAATTGAAAATTAACAGGTGGTAGACTATACTGTGGTTATTAATATTGGGAAAGTTAATAACCACTAATATGTCAATAATATCTTGGGCAATACTGATATTGGTAGTCTTGCTGATTATCTGGGCGATAGCGGCTTTCAATCGCTTGGTTTCGCTCTCCAACAGGGCAAAAGAAGCTTGGGCCGATATCGATGTGCAGTTGAAACGGCGATACGACCTGATACCTAATCTGGTCAATACAGTCAAGGGTTACGCCGCGCACGAAAAAACCGCATTCGAAAATGTCACCAAAGCGCGCGCGGTGGCTATGGGCGCGGGCAATATGGCGGAGAAAGGACAAGCGGAAGCAACGCTGGCCGGCGCCTTGAAGTCGGTCTTCGCCATCGCCGAGGCGTATCCGGAATTGAAAGCCAACCAAAACTTCCTGGCTTTGCAGTCTGAACTGACTGACACCGAAGATAAAATTCAAGCCGCCAGGCGCTTCTACAACGGTAATGTACGCGACTTGAACATATATATTCAGGCCTTTCCCGGCAACATGATCGCCGGCGCTTTCCACTTCACGACCATGGAATTCTTCCAGCTGGACGAGAGTGACGCGGCCACCAAAGAGCCGGTCAAGGTGCAGTTTTAATGGCTACTCTATACACTGAACAATCGAAGAATGTCAGGCGGACATGGTTCTTGATGGGATTATTCTTGGTCGTTGTCGTGGCTTTGGGCTGGTTCATAAGCTATTACTACAACGATTCATGGATACTGGCGATCGCGATCTTATTCGCGGTGCTGATGAATATCGCAAGTTACTGGTATTCTGACAAAATCGCCTTGTCGATTTCAGGCGCAAAGCCGGCAGATAGGGAAGATAACCTTGAATTGTTCCGCGTGGTGGAAAACTTGTCTATAACTGCCGGTTTGCCCATGCCGAAAATTTACATCATCGACGATCCGGCACCGAACGCTTTTGCGACAGGTAGAGACAAAGACCATGCCGCCGTAGCGGTAACCAGCGGACTTCTAGGCATGATGGACAAAAACGAACTGGAAGGAGTGATCGCACACGAGCTGTCGCATATAGGCAATCGCGACATATTATTGTCAACGGTCGTAGTCGTTCTGGTCGGTTTCATCGCCATTCTAGCCAATATATTCACCAGAAGTTTGTGGTTCGGCGGCGGCAGAAAACAAAACGACGGCGAAGGGAACGGGCAATCGGGAGCGATCTTGGCGATTGTAGGTATTATTTTTGTCATCTTGTCGCCGATCGTGGCGCAATTGATCCAGCTGGCCATATCACGCAAGCGGGAATTGTTGGCGGACACCGATGGCGCTTTGCTCACCCGCTATCCCGAAGGGTTGGCGTCCGCTCTGCTCAAGATCCAAGCGCACGGCGAACCGATGAAGAAAGCCAACAACGCCACCGCGCACCTCTTCATTGCCAATCCGTTCGGTCCGCATGCTTTCAAAGGTATGGCAAAACTATTTATGACACACCCGCCAGTGGAGGATAGGGTGAAGGCGCTGAGAGGGATCGAATAAGCTACCAAATCCAAGGAATTAGCCTCTTTGTGCCGGCTTTGTATTCGGGATATTTGTCCGGGAATAGGCGGAGCATGATCTTTTCTTCGACGAAAACGCTGGGAATGAAATAGGCAATATATAGCACGAGAGCGAACAGGAATAGAAGGCCGTAGACCATAGCCGAGCCGATCAAAGCCACGAGGATGGCGGCATATATCGGGTTGCGTATATAAGCGTACGGTCCGGTGGTCACGAGGTCGGCGCCTTCTTTGACCGACATGGGCTGGCCCCAATTCCTGCCTAGGTGATAGCGGGCCCAGAAGGCCAGAACTATGCCCAAAATGACAAAAACTGCGCCGGTCCAGCGTACGGCGGGATTTGCTATATGCAATAGGATGAATGAGGCGTTCCGGCCGTAATATTTGAGGATCGCAATTACGAGAACAGCGAAAATCAGCCTGAAAACAATGAAGCGTCCGCCGGAGCGCTTGGCGTACTTCTTCGTGAACATGGCCGACACCAGCCAAACCGCGATGAATACCAACCACGCGCCCGATACGATTGAGCCGATGATGTCGGAGTATTGCATGATGGTAGTGTAGCATGAAAAAACGGCCCGCATTGATGCAAGTCGATACATAGACAAGCCATATTGCATTTGGCATATGACAGCAGAAAGATGTAGTATAATATCCTCATGGAACCGGAAGAAAAATGTGGCGTATTATCTGACCAGATTTTTCGCCGAGAAAAATAAATAATTATGAGTGCAAACAATATCGCCAAACTCATGATATCGATAGCCATAACCGAACTCGCCGGAATCATCGGCTCCATATTCACCGCTCCGGCAATAGGGGGTTGGTACATGACGCTTGCAAAGCCCGCTTTCAATCCACCCAACTGGGTATTTGGCCCTGTTTGGACGGTGTTATATCTGCTCATGGGTGTTGCTCTTTTCCTCGTGTGGAAAAATGGTTGGCGCGTGAGATCAGATATCGTCGGCGATGTCGGGAATGGAGATATCGGCACCAGGAGAAGCTGGAACAAATGGTCGGATAGATTCTGGAACGGCGACTGGCAAAAGGCGAATATCATAGCCGTATTCGCGGTGCAATTGGCCTTGAATGTATTCTGGTCAATAATATTTTTCGGTTATCATCAAACGGGTTTGGCTTTCTTCTGGCTGTTGGCATTGTGGGTATCTATCGTCTATGTGATGGTCAATTTCCGGCGTGTTTCCAGAGCGGCCGCTTGGCTGTTGTTGCCGTATCTGCTCTGGGTCAGTTTCGCCGGAGTCTTGAACTATTCCTTGTGGCAAATGAATGATTCCACTCAATATAACAGTTGGTCTAAGGTTACAAACGCGGCGACCGGCATTTCATTCAAATATCCGGCGGATGTAGGAATGAAATACATAAACACGGTGGATTGGCCGCCAAAAGTGCAGGTACTCGGGGAGTGGCATTCGATATCGACTCTATAGCAGAAAAGATGGCGATGATCCTGGTATTCTGACATCATATCTGCTAAATTGTAACTACCCGTAAGGGGCACATTAAAAGCATAATTCGCCTGTGAATAGGCAGGTTTGAACGCTTACACCGGTCCGACCGGTGTACTCTTCAAGTCTGAAATTCGCGGGCGAAAAACGGCTCACCGCACCGGTCCGACCGGTGCGGTGAGCCGCGCAAATAAAACTAATGACCAAAGAAGAATACTCGATAGAGGTCGGCGGCAAAACATTGACCGCGGAGTTCAACGACCTCGCAGATCAGGCGAACGGCGCCGTGATGGTGAGATACGGCGACACCGTCGTTCTCGCCACCGCCGTCATGGGCGGCAAAAAGGATGGGGACTTTTTCCCGCTGACCGTCGATTACGAAGAAAGATTTTACGCCACCGGCAGAATTTTGGGTTCGCGGTTCGTGCGCAGGGAAGGGCGGCCCTCGACCGAAGCCATACTCTCAGGGCGCGTCGTAGACCGCACCATAAGGCCGCTTTTCGACCAGAAAATGCGCAATGAAGTTCAAGTCGTATTGACGACAATCTCCATTGCCGATGAAGATCCCGATGTCGTATCCGTCATCGCGGCTTCGCTCGCGCTCGGAACATCCGATATCCCTTGGAACGGACCAGTTTCGGCCGTAAGAATAGGCAAAAACCACGATTGGATAGTCAATCCCGACTTTAAGGCCAAAGAAGACGCCGGCATCGTCCTGGATTTGGTCGCCTGTGGCAAAGACGGCATGATAAATATGATAGAAGTCGCGTCAAAAGAGGTTGGCGAATCTCTTGTGAATGACGGATTGGCAAGAGCGTCGGAGGAAATCGAGAAGATCCAAAAGTGGCAAGCGCAGATCATTCAAGAAATCGGCAAAACGAAGGCCAAGGTCGAATTGCCGGAGCCGACACCCGGTACTCAAGAGCTTTTCGACAAAGAGATCGCGCCAAAACTCAAAAAATATGTATTCTCGAATGAACCCGGCAAGAAAAAGATCGCCGAGATCAATGAAATTTGGACTGAGACTTTCGCCGAGAAAATGCCGGAAGGCAATGCCGGTATGGCGCAGGAAGTTTTCGAAGAGGCCGTCAACCGATTGATCCACGACGAAGCTATAGACAACGGCAAGCGCGCCGACGGAAGGGGAATGGATGAGATCCGACCGCTGTTCGTCAAAGCAGGCGGGGTGTCGCCGATACTTCACGGTTCCGGCATATTCTATCGCGGCGGTACGCACATACTTTCGACTTTGACCTTGGGCAGTCCCGGCGATGCTTTGGTTATCGAAGGTGTTACTGTTGAAGAAAACAAGCGCTTCATGCACCATTACAATTTCCCGCCGTTCTCCACCGGCGAAACCGGCAGAATAGGCGGCACAAACCGGAGAATGATCGGCCACGGCGCGCTCGCCGAAAAAGCACTGCTACCCGTTATCCCCAATAAAGAACTATTCCCTTACACGATCCGGCTGGTATCGGAAGCTATGGCATCCAACGGTTCCACTTCTATGGGTTCCGTATGCGGCTCCACTCTTGCACTCATGGATGGGGGCGTACCTATCAAGGCGCCGGTTGCGGGCATTGCCAGTGGACTTATGATGAGAAATCCCAAGGAATACAAACTCCTTACCGACATCCAAGGTCCCGAAGATCACCACGGTGACATGGACTTTAAGGTCGCCGGGACGCGCGAAGGCATCACGGCCGTACAGATGGATATCAAAGTCGGCGGCATACCGCTCAAAATCCTAGCCGAAGCGCTCGAAAAGGCCAAGAAAGCCCGCTATCAAATCCTGGACATGATCGAAAAAGAAATCGCCAGGCCGCGAGAATCAATCTCGCCAAACGCGCCTGAAATCATCTCGATGAAAATAAAGCCCGACCAGATCGGCCTAGTCATCGGTTCCGGCGGCAAAACAATAAACGAAATCCGCGATGTCACCCATGTTGAAGACATCACAATCGAAGACGACGGATCGGTATTCATCACCGGCAAAGGCGGCACCGCGGAGAAGGCCAAGGAAATCATATACAACATGACCCGTGAATACATGCCCGGCGAACGATTCGACGGGGAAGTAACGCGACTCATGGACTTCGGCTTCTTCGTGAAGATCGGACCGAACGCCGAAGGTATGGTGCATGTCTCGGAAATGGCTCCATTCCGAGTTGAGAGAGTCGAAACCTATGTCAAAGAAGGCATGAAAGTACCCGTGGTGGTGAAAGAAATAGACGAAAAAGGTCGTATCAATTTGTCCGTCAAACAAGCCGACCCCAACTTCTTCGCCAAAAAAGAAGAAACCCCCAAGCCGCCGCGCCACGGCTTCGGCGGCGGATTCCGCAAGAGGTATTAGATCGAAAAATATCGTTCTTATGAAAAGCCCGCATCGAAAAGGTGCGGGCTTTTCATTTTCTCTGTATAATATGATTAATGAACAACGAACAAAATCGGCCATTACCAAAATATTCAGCCAAACCCGATACGAAATTTCAGCCGCAATCAGAAACGGAGGTGCCGCCGAGCGGCATAGCTGATGTAACCGAACAAGAAACAGATGCCCCGCCCGAACATATATTCGAAATTTCTCCGGACTTCGATATAAAACCGATCGGGGATACCGACGAACAGGTGCCCGACAGACCAAACTCTATCCAGAATGAAGATCAGCCAAATACCGCGCTTCAAGACGAAATAAAGAAGATGAACATTGAGGCTGTCATACATCGCACATCAAACAAAAATCAAGGCGCTATGCCTCAAATCCAACAACCGACGCAATCAGCAAAACAGCCTGTTAAACAACCGCTAAAACAATCCATACCCATTTCGGATTTATCGCAATCCATAGCAAAAGCACAGAAAACTCCGGAAACAATTCCCAAAACAGCTACGGACATGATCATTGATCAGCCGAAACCGCTAACGCTGGGTGAAGACGGCCAGCCGATAATCGAAAAATTTAGAGAGAAAGAAGGTGGTAATTTCGTCCAGAAAGCACTTCGGACATATGAAGGCGATGTGGCAGGATTTATGGCCCACAGAAAAGCATCAGTGGCTTCGATGGTAGTAGCCGAAAACAAAAAGGGTGGCGAGCAGGGATCGGTTTCCAATGAAAAAACGAGCCATAAAAGTTCGCATACCGGCAAAAAATTATTGCTACTGATCCTGAGCTTGATTTTGATCGGCATCGGTTCGATCGGATCATATTACCTTTATTATCAAAGCCCGCTTTCGCCCAAAACCGTTACACCGATACAACAGGCAAATACCGAAATGATTCCGGTCGATGCCATAGTATCGATATCTGTTGACGGACTTTCGGCCAACCAAATAATCAGCCGTGTGCAGGCGGAAATCGCAAAACCACAGGCACCAAATACCGTCAAAGCATTCGATTTTACGGAGATAAGCGGAAATCAAACGCTCGCCGTAACTGGACCGGAAATGCTCCGCTTGATGAATATACCAGTGCCAGATTCATTGGCACGGACAATAACTGATCAGTGGATGTTCGGCGTTTATGCCGGTCCCGACGGAACAAAACAGCCTTTCGTAATCGTCACTACCAATTATTTCCAAAACGCTTTCGCCGGCATGCTGGCTTGGGAAAGCGTCATGACTGATGATCTGAAACAGTATTTGCCAATAGTAACTTCAAATCTGCCCGTTTCGCAATCGCCGATTGCAAGCACAACCGCCACTACAACCATGGGAGGAACGATAACATCCTCGACAACATCCGCAACTGTAAACGCGTCTTCGACAAACACTTCTGCGGCAAACCTGGGATTTACCATGCAATATTACCTGCCGCCAAGCGGAAAATTCGTCGATCGAATCGTGCACAACAAAGATGTACGAGAATTCCAGACCGGCGACGGACGCACCTTGTTCCTGTATTCATTCGTCGATAATAGCAAGCTGGTCTTCTCCGGCGGCGAGGCATCCTTGTCGGAAATCGTCTCGCGGCTTGAACAACAAAGCTTTATGCGCTAGGATTATGCCATGACCAAAAGAGACTTGGAATACTTCAAGAAAAAATTGCTGGCGGAAAAGGCCGACATCGAGGCCGAACTTTCCGGCATCAGTCAGAAAGACTCGAGCGGACCAGGCGGCTGGGAAGCAACCAGCGGCAAAATAGAAGTAGATGCGGCGGACGAAAATGAAGTCGCCGACAAATTCGAGGAACTGGAAGAAAACGCCGGCATCGCCGGACAATTGGAAAATCAATTATCGGAAATAAACTCGGCGTTGGACAGGATAGCCAATGGAACTTACGGAATATGCGAGAAATGCGGTGAACCGATAGAAAGAGAACGGTTGGATGCCAACCCGAGCGCTAGAATTTCCATCAAACACCTCCACAAATGATTTTGAGGAATAATCACGGACAATTTTGTAAAATCTTGTCATTAAAAAGTCATACTTTTGTTATCAAAAAGTAACCAGTTTGTAATCAAACTGTAATCTCGCTTTGGTAAGATGCTTTCATGAGCATCGCCAAATCATACAGCGCGCAATTAGTAGGACTGCAGTCGGAAATCGTTACCGTAGAGGTCGACATCTCGAACGGCCTTAACGCCCTATCAATCGTCGGTTTGGGCGATCGTGCTGTGGAAGAAGCCAAAGATCGCGTCTCGGCCGCAGTGAAAAATTCCGGCTATGCCTCGCCCAAACAGAAAAACCAAAAAGTTGTTATATCGTTGGCACCGGCCGATGCCAGAAAGGAAGGGGCTGCTTTTGATTTGGCCATGGCGCTCGCTTACCTTGCGGCAGCCGAAGAAATTTCATTCGATCCGAAAGGAAAATTGTTCCTTGGTGAGCTATCACTGGGAGGGAATATCCGCAGAATAACCGGGCTTCTGCCAATACTTTGTCAGGCGCCAGCGAACGGCTTTACAGAAGCGTTCATACCTGCAGAAAACTCTATCGAAGCGTCTCTGGCGCGCGGTATAACCATATTCGCTGCGTCGTCACTCAATGAAATCATCGGTCATATTGGCGGATCTGCGCAGCTTATGCCGTTAAAGCCTACCGATGATAAAAGCATAGTATCGGAAGAGTGTATAAACATGCGAACAATCAGAGGCAATGAAACCGCCAAAAGAGGCATGGAAATAGCCGCGGCCGGAGCGCATAACATTCTCATGTGCGGACCGCCGGGAACGGGCAAGACAATGCTGGCACACAGCTTTTGTTCGATCTTGCCGCCACTTTCTTATGAACAGTCGGTCGAGGTCACAGGTATTCATTCAGCGGCCCATGTATTGCAATCCGGATTGATCACGCGCCCGCCATTCCGATCGCCGCACCATACCGCATCATACCCTTCGATTGTCGGCGGCGGTGCTTTCCCTCGGCCCGGAGAAATCACGCTGGCTCACAGAGGCGTCTTATTCATGGACGAGTTTCCGGAATTTGACCGCAGCGTCATTGAAGCTTTACGCCAGCCGCTGGAAGATCGGCTTATAACGATTTCGCGGGCACGGGGCACGATCAGATTCCCGGCTCAATGCATGCTGATCGCTTCGATGAATCCATGTCCTTGCGGCAAAGGCAAAGACCGCGGTTGTAATTGTTCCGAACGGCTGCTGGAATTTTATAAAAAGCGGATATCGGGTCCTATTCTGGACCGTATCGACATTTGGATCGATGTTAACAAGGTTGATTACGATAAATTAGCCCAACGAGAATCAGACGCCGAACCATCAGAAGTTATCAGGAGGCGCGTAACCGCCGCCAGGGAAAAACAGCTGAACAGATTCAAGTCATTACGCGCGGATAAATTTTATAACAGCGAAATGGGCGCCAAAGACATCGAAAAATGCATAGAAATGAGCTCCGAGGCGCGCTCAATATTATCAATATCGGCTGGCCGATTCGAACTCTCCGGACGCGCCTTCCATCGCGTCATCAAAGTGGCGCGTACGATTGCGGACCTGGCGGACAGTGAGACGGTCGAAAAAGACCATATTCTTGAGGCGTTACAATACAGGCAAAGGTTATGATGTCATTTACACAGCGCGGGGTCGACGAATGGATTGGCGGCATTGCGGATTTCAAAGTGAACATGGGGTCCGGTCGTCATGCCGGTCATACCTATATAACCGATGATTTCACCCTGGGCAACACTCTCTCCGACGGAAACTGCCGGTCTAGACATGTGGGCATAGAGGGTTTCGGCGCCGTTAGGATGAGCGATCATGACGAAGTTACCATAACCGCCGTTAGAGCTGCGTCCATAATAGCCATTAGACTTGCTGACAATGACTGTACCGGCGGCGGCAGCGCGTATAGGGGTATTCAAGCCAATAGCTAAATCAACAGCATTGTGCCCATGCAAACCTTGAGATAGATGTGCACCGGGTACCGGACAAGTCCAATAATCGGTGTACGACGGCCAATTCCATACAGGGTCGAGTAGTGGTTCAAACGAAGGCACATGCATTTTCTGTCTAGCCAAGAACGAATTGACATCCGAAACTGAAGGTTTACCGTGAGGAATGATGAGTTCTTGACCTTTCACTATGACTGACGAGGATGTTAGATTGTTGTATGCGTAAATATCACTCTCGTCTACTTTGTACCTATCGGCAATTTTTTGTATCGAATCACCGGCTTTCACAGCGTACAAAACGCCAGAGACAGGCAATATAACCAGTGATTGGCCGACATGAACATTATTGCCGATCAAATGATTAGCTTGTTTGATTGTATCAACCGAGATGTCGAACATGTTTGCGATAACCGAGAGATTGTCTCCCTCTTGGACAGAGTAACTGGTAACTTGCGTATTGAGTTGGTCGGAATCGGTACCAGTATTGGAAGCAGCTACGCTTGGAGACAATGTGTTGTTGTTTTCGATCGGTATTTCGTCGGCAATCTTGTTGGGGTTTGGGTCAGTATTGACAGCCGCTTGCAATAAAGCCAGGGTCTGAAGGTTTTGCAGATTATTATCGGTAACAGTTTGCGCCGAAACCGGCGAACCTTCGATGAGTGGCGCCAGGAAAGAAAAGAGGCCGGCATAAGCGGTCCCTGAAGAAACTACAAGCGTAGTAATGGCTATGATTAAAGTCGCTGTCCATGAATATGGGCGCTTCAAATGACTTTTATTTTTGTTATGAGGATTTGATGAAAATCGCATAAATTGTGTTTCTTTCCGAGTTCAGCCGTTACTTTCGTCCATCCTTTCAGGAGGTGGCTCCTTAATGAACAAATGGCTCGGTTGAGCCACTCAATGATGATTTGTCATTAGGGTGCTTTGTGCAGAATAGCAGGTGAGAGAGAATTGTCAATCGAGTTTGTACACAGTCATGTTTGTTGCCAAGATGTCAATAATTTATGCGGAATGGTCGGTGAAAGGAGATTAGGATAGATTAGCAACGGGCTTTGTGTTATTTTCAACAACATGGATGGGTTAAATCCGGAACAATTAAAGGCGGTGAACACGATTGATGGGCCGGTGCTGATAATTGCCGGGGCGGGTTCGGGCAAGACGCGGGTAATAACGCACCGAATATTGAACTTGATCAGGAATGGAGTGGCGCCGCACAACATCCTGGCAATAACTTTCACCAATAAGGCGGCAAGAGAGATGCGGGACCGCGTGGCGAGCCTGATCGCAAATGACAAAGACTTGAATTTGCCTGTCTCGATGTCAAATTCGCGCGGCGAAAGGCCGTTCGTCTCGACTTTTCATTCCTTGGGTGTGCAGATCATACGCGCGCATGCCAGAGAGTTCGGTTTGACGAGGCATTTTACGATATACGACCGGGCGGATTCGAAGAGGGCGATAAAAGAGGCGATGGAACAGTCGTCGATCGATCCGAAAAAATTCGATCCGGGATTTATCTTGAACAAGATATCGCTGGCCAAAGGCGACGGGATCGGCCGGCTCGAATATTTCGGCGCGGCCAAAGATTTCATCGAGGAAATGGCGGCCGGCGTCTGGGAAAAATACGAATTGATTCTGGCCAAAGAAAAAGCGCTTGATTTCGACGATTTGCTTCTGAAGACGGCTCAATTCTTGGAAAAACGCGAGGGTATGCGCAAATATTACGGCGGCCTTTGGCAATATCTGCATATAGACGAATATCAAGACACGAATAGGGTACAATACAAGATCGCCAAATATCTGACTGACGGGCAAGTCTTGGCCGGCGCGGCGCGGCCGAATATCTGCGCGGTCGGCGACGCGGACCAGAATATTTACGGCTGGCGCGGCGCGACGATCGAAAACATATTGAATTTCGAGAAAGATTATCCGGATGCGACGGTCATTACGCTGGAGAAAAATTATCGCTCAACGAAGATCATTCTGTCGGCGGCGAATGACATCATCAAGAAGAACATTCTGCGCAAAGACAAGACGCTCTATACGGACAATATCGAGGGCGAAAAAATTTCACTACTGGTTTCATACACCGAAAATGACGAGGCGCGCGCGATCGCCGACACCGCCAAGAGGCTGATTGCTTCGGGCATTTCACCCGGGGAAATCGCGGTGCTGTATCGGGCGAATTTTCAATCGAGGGCGTTGGAAGAAGCGTTTATAAAGAAAAACATACCATACCAATTGATCGGCACCCGCTTCTTCGAACGGAAAGAGGTAAAAGATGTGCTTTCTTATGTCCGCGCGGCGCTGAATCACGACGGTTCGCTGAGGTCGGACATCAGTATACTGAAGTCGGACCTCAGCGAACCCGCCGGTGAACCGAGCGAAAGTTGGGGCGACATAGCGAGAATCATCAATGTGCCGCCGCGCGGCATAGGCAAAGCGACGGTCATAAAACTGGCGTCCGGCGTGACGGATCTGCCGCCGGCAATGAAAGAAAAAGTCGCCGGCTTCTGGAAACTGCTCGGCGATATCAAGAAAGAGATCATGGAAAAGAAGCCGTCAGAGGCGGTGAAATTTATCATCGAAGAAACCGGAATGTCGCGGGTATTCCAAAAAGGGGACATTGATGACGAGGAACGGCTGAGGAACATTCAAGAATTGGTTTCGGTGGCGACGCAATACGATGATCTGCCTGCCGCGGGAGCGTTTGCGCATGCGGGGACTGTGCAAACGGCGCAAGACGGCGCAAGCGGCATAGAAAAATTCCTGGAAAACGCGGCGCTGGCGACGGATCAGGACGAACTAGAAAAAAACGAAGATGCGGTGAAGCTGATGACAGTGCATGCGTCGAAAGGCCTTGAATTTGACGCGGTCTTCGTCGCCGGGCTGGAACAGGATTTATTCCCGTTCAAACGCGCGGACGAAAAGGAAGTGAGCCGGGCGGATGAGGAAGAGGAGCGGCGGCTTTTCTATGTAGCGCTGACGAGAGCGAAGAAAAAGGTGTTTTTGAGCTACGCGATCGTGCGGAATATTTATGGGGCGCAGAGGGTTAGTGCGCCGTCGGAGTTTATTGATGATATCGCGAAAGAGTCGCTCGAGGAACATGTCCCGGAGAAACCGACGGGTGCCAAGGCGATTTTTATTGATTTTTAGGCGGCTGACGAAAATTCTAGATGTTTGTGTTATTCTCATTTCATGAAAACTAAACAAATCAAACCGAAAAAATCACTGGGGCAACATTTTTTGCGTTCGAGACATGTTTTGGATCAGATCATGGCGGCGGCTGACATCAGGCGGGGTGAGAAAGTATTGGAAATCGGGCCGGGAACGGGATTTTTGACGCGTGGATTGTTGGCGGCGGGCGCGGAGGTTATTGCCATAGAAAAGGATGGGAGAGCCATGGAATTGCTAAAAGATCAATTCTCCGCCGAATGTGCCAACGGCCATCTTAAAATCATCCGGGGCGATGTTTTGGTATTTGATCCAACGGCAACCGGATTGGAGAACGCAGGATATGCGCTGATCGCAAACATTCCGTATTACATAACCGGCGCGATCTTGGAGAAATTCTTGGAAAAAGAGCCGCGGCCGAACAGAATGGTCATGTTGGTCCAGAAGGAAGTGGCGGAAAGAATTATCGCGCGCGACGGCAAGGAAAGCATTCTTTCAATTTCGGTAAAAGCGTTCAGCACGCCGAAAATCATGGCAAAAGTGCCGCGCGGCGCTTTCTATCCGCCGCCGAATGTCGATTCGGCGATACTTTCAATAATGGACATTTCCGATAAACGATTCAAAGAAAACGGCGTCTCAATCGAAAAATTCTTCCGGATCGTCAAGGCCGGCTTTGCGCACAAGAGGAAGTTGCTGCGCAATAATTTGGAAGGCATATTTGGCGCGGAGAGAATTGACGCCGTGTGGCGTGATAAGTCACTGAGCGAAAAAGTCAGAGCGGAGGACTTAAACTTGGAAAAGTGGTTTGATTTGGAGAGAACGCCCTGGTAACAGCTCCGGACAACTGTGTTGCGCCGGGAAATTGATCCAGAAACGCCATCAACGAATTCTTATCGAATCTAAGAGAGGTGCCAATTTCCAGAAATATGCCTGACGGCTGTTGGCCGCTACTGCCCTCACAGTCTTCGCTGGCATCCAGACACATGGCAAAAGGAAAAAGTGTCGTCAAGAAATAATTGCCGCTTGACATGATATTATAATTCATATCAAGTGTGGTCACACCCGGTTGGTACAGATACACATGCTGGCTATCATCTACATAACTTTGGACCTTGATAGTCTCGCCGCCTGAACACGAACATTCGCTATCCATACCTTGAAGGGTGCCTCCGTCAAAATTGTTCATCTGTGCCAGAGTGTGAAGTGGAGAAAAAATCATTATGCTTATAACTGCCAAGACGAACAGCCGGTTAAACCGCGCCTTTCGCTGCGAAAATCTGTCAAATGAGGTTTGTTTTATAATCATTTTGAAATGATGAAGTATCCGTAATTTACACTCAATCCGTCGCCGGTTCTGATTCCAAAAGTTACGGTAAATTTATTGAGCGATGGGCTGTTGAAAAAACCGTAAGCATTCGGCAAATCGGTAACTTTGAATCGTATCGTCTTGCCGTCGCTGGACGATATCGACTTTATTATACCAAGAGATGAGTAAATATTGTTGCCGGATGCATCCAGCCCTTTTGCAGTCACAGTAACTTCATCGTCTCTGGTCGCGTGTGTAGGAGATACGGAAAAAATCATAGGTCTGTTATCGGTAACCGCACCAATCGTTATCTTGAACGGCGTCTTACCCAAGGTTGTCCCGCGCGTGTTGCTCACCCAAACATCGTACACACCGTAGGGAATAGATGGTATTTTCACGATCAATTCGTTGCCGGATGAAGTTGATACCGATGTTGAAACCTTGTTGCCGAAGTGAATTGTCGTATCGGGATCAAGGCCAAAACCGGAAACGACGAGTATATCGCCCGGTTTTACTTTATCATTGGAAAGTCCGAATATCAACAAATCGTCAGCATGTAGAGCTGCGAAAGCTGCCCACTGCGGTATGACACCGCGCGCCAGTGACTTTTGCAATGTCGAGACATCTTGAGCTTCAGCGTAAGCCGTTGCTTCTGGCACCGCGGGGCCTGACGAAGCCGTCGAGACTGTCGGCTGAAACAGTTTCGCGGCGACAGTCTCCAATTTTGCCCGCGTCAGCGGCCCGACATATCCGGTGCCATAAGACAATCTCGCCGGCGTAAGGATATCTCGCGCGTATTTTTCCTGGAATTTGGCTACAGCCGCGGCCGTTTTTGCGCCAAAATAATCAGTCTC
The DNA here is from genome assembly GCA_018971685.1 of Patescibacteria group bacterium. GTDB lineage: Bacteria > Patescibacteriota > Minisyncoccia > Phycocordibacterales > PALSA-1337 > C7867-002. Next base: position 54,926 of record JAGXAG010000001.1, on the reverse strand, counting down.
GGCGCCGGCGGAACCGGGCCCGTAAGAAGAAACCGCTGTGGTAGGATCGGAATTCAGCAATTGTTGCAGTTTTTCGACATCTGCGCCGCTCATGCCTATGGACAGGTTTCTCGCAAATATTCCGGAGGCGTAAGTCGTACCGGTAAATACAACACATGCCGCAATAATTATCAGTATGTTAAATCGCGCGCGCTTGGCCATAACTATGATTATATCAGACCGCAGAATATTTAGCCGCGGCGCTTGTTATCCCCACGATTCAATCGTTTTGATCCTTGCTTTGGTATAATAATATTATGGTGTCTTTCTACTCGCGCCGACAAACGATATTCGTATTCGTCGCAAGCGCCGCAATTGTAATAGGCGTGGCTGCTTATGTGAATTCCGGGCAAATAGGTTCCGCGGACGCGCAAAGCCGGCCGGACTTGGCGGCATCGGCCCATTACGACTATAAAATCTCGGCGGACAACTCGTCGGCAAATTGGCAAAAGGAATTTTTTGATAGCGGTACAACAACGGCTCCCTCGACCGGAAAAACGATAAACTACAGGTCAAGTGTATCGAACACGAATAACCGCGCCGTTTTGACTGATACAGATAGGCTTGGGCGCGATTTCTTTTCCAGATACACGATGTTGAAGCAGGCCGGGCTTGACACCAATTCTGATATGATAAGCCAGGCCATGGCAAATACAGTCAACTCATCGTTTAACGATTCTCCGCCGAAGACTTATACCGCGGATGATCTTCGCATAACAGGCGCGACCGATGCTGCTTCCGTGCAGGCGTTCAGCAATGCGCTGGTCGGCATAATCAATTCGTACGATGTGACGAAAAATGAATCGGCCGTGGTTCAGGAATATCTGACGAACAACGATCCGTCGGTTCTTGGAGGGATAGATCCCATTGTCGTCGCTTATAAACGCATAGTTTCCGAACTGTTGAATGTACCAGTACCACAAGAGTTGTCTTCACAAGACGCCGCGTTGATCAACGCTTTTGCCACGCTTGAATTCGCGGCCGAACAATTGAGATCGCTTGCGGCTGATCCTGTTAAGGGCTTGGCCGGCGTAAGCGCCCACCCGAAAGGAATACAAGACTTGGTTGACGCTCTAAAAGGTATGACTGACTCGCTCAAAGTACATGGTGTATCGTTTGATTTTAATCAAGATATTATGAATACACTCATTCAATAGTCATGTTCAAATCTGATGGCCAAAATTCACTGCTTGCCTCGTTGTGCCTGATTGCGGCAATTATGCCTATGCTGGCGACAGTATTAATTTTCAACCCGGTCCCAGCACACGCGCAACTGGGTAGCTTGTTCGGTTGCAAAAGTCTGAATGTGAGCTTCAGCCAGAGGGTACCAGTACAAGACAACAGCACTGACGCAATGAAAAGTGCCAAATGCACCTGGGATGGCGTGGCTTGGACAGTGGCGAAGATTGCGCTCCAAGAGGTCACGACTAGCGTAGTCAATTGGATTAATTCTGGTTTTCAAGGCAATCCGGCGTTTTTGACAAATCCACAAGCTTTTTTCCTTGATGTGGCCGATCAGGTAACTGGAGACTTCATAGCTCAGACCGGCATACTGGCGAATTTGTGTACGCCGTTCAATGTCGACATACGCTTGGCACTCGCTTTGGGACAAGCTAACTTGTATCCGCGCTACACTTGCACCTTATCCACCGTCATTCAGAGCGTGGCAAATTCGACGGTTAACGGTTACAGCATTCAGGGCTTTATGAACGGTGATTTCAAGCAGGGCGGCTGGCCGGCATTCATAACCATGACTACCCAGCCGCAGAATAATCCGGTTGGTGCATATCTCGTGGCCCAAAGTGACCTTTTGTCTAGGATATCGTCAAAACAAGGACAATATCACGAGCAATTGGCCCAAGGTGGCGGGTTCTTGTCCTGGCAGAAATGTCAAACGGTGGATACTATAGACCCGAACGACCTCTCGCCGGATAACTATAACACGGCCATGTCGTACGAGAACGCGGGGCTTACGAGACAACAGAACAAAGACGGAACCGTCAGCTACCAAGATTGCGAAACACAGACGCCGGGATCGGTTATCGCCGGTTCCATCAACAAATCCTTGGGCATTCCGCAGGATCAGCTAAACTTGGCCAATTCCATAAACGAAGTGGTCGGAGCATTGTTCGGACAACTAGTAACCAAAGTTCTGACCGGCGGTTTGCATACTGCCAGTAGCCCGGGAGGAAGTAGTGGCTTGCCTGGCGCTATTTATCAATTGCAACAACAATCGCAAAACGAGCAACTCGCAAGCGCCAAACAATCCATTTTGTCCGCGGCAAACGACTATTATTCGCTCGCTTCACAATACGACCAAACTTACAAGCAAATTACCGACTCTATCACCGCAACCAAAAATCAGTACTCGGCAGCAAAGACTTGCTTTGACGGCAAAGTCGGCTCTACAACACAAACAGCCTTCGTTAACCAGGCAGCCTTGAATTATGCGCGTGGGCAGATGGCGGCTATCGATTCGGCCATTGCTACGAAAGTTGAGCCGTTAGAAACCATTTACGGAGTGAAAATGGCGGCGGCCGACCAAAAAGTCGTAGCTGCGAAGCAATTGATTTCCGACATAAACTCAGCCTCGACCGTAGACGATATCAATGCTATTTCTACACGATTTAACGGTTCAGGTGCGAGCGGATCAGACAATTCGACTTATGTTTCTTCCTTGTACATATCACAGGACGATGTTCAAGGTTCACAAACTGACCTTAAGACCGTCCAAGATGCCCTGAAGCCGTTCGCCGACGAAGCGGCTAAGTTCCAGCAATCCTGCGACAGTTTCCCCGATAGCGCGGGGAGTTCGTTCTTGTTTAATCGATAATCATGCCCAAGATAAATTACAAAAAAATTGTTCCCGTAATATCTATGGTGATTTTTGCGTGGATAGGAAGTTGGCATGTGGCAAATGCACAATTGGCACAAGCCGTGTCGGGATATTTAGGACTTCAAGATTTAACCATTGGATTCGCGTTACAAGTTATCGGTTATCTAATATATTTCGCTCTCACAATAGTTAGCTTCGGACTTTCTCTAGCTGCTGTTGTCTTGAATTTTGCTATGTATCTTACAACTCACTTGGGTGTATTCATAAATAACACTCCGGCAATATTCCAGATATGGGGAACTGTAAGGGATCTAGCTACAATGGTTTTGATCTTTCTGATATTGATCGCCGCCATACAGATGATCCTTGACTTGAAACCGGCCAGCTGGGGTACCCTTATAAAGAATATAGTCATTGCCGGCATCTTGATTAATTTCAGCTTCTTTTTTACCAGAGTGCTTATCGACGCTTCAAATATTGTGTCATTGGAGTTTTACAATGCCATGTCTTCATCTGCCTCTCTATCCTCATGTGAAAATAATGCTGGGGTGAATACTTATATTACCTGCTCTATCGGGGCAATCACGAGCATAAACGGAAACGGCGGCATAGCAAATGTATTCATGGGTGCATTAGATGTTACGCAGTGGTGGGGAAACAAAGGACAATTACAAAACATGGGAACTCGAATAGACGCCGGCATTCGCCTTATTTTGATCAACTCTGCGGCAATTGTGGTTACAATTTTCGCAGGACTTAGCTTCATAGGCGCGGCCGCGGCGGCCCTTTGGCGTGTAGTTATTCTGATCCTTCTACTAGCATTTTCTCCTCTGTGGATTGCCGGTTTTGTTCTACCACAAATACAAAAAGAAATGTCTGGAAAATGGTGGAATCATTTGAAAGCCAATCTGATCTTTCTACCGGTCTATCTCTTTCTCACCTATGTGGTAGTACAACTCATGATGGCTATGAACCTGAGCAGTCTGGGACAACAAACCGGTTTGGTCGGAACCACCGGCACTTACTGGTATGTGCCGTATCTACAACTATTCGTCGGTTTTGCCGTATCTATCTTCCTCATAAACATTCCGCTTGCAACCGCACTGCAGTTTTCTGGAGCATCGGGGACAATAACCGGTAAATTCAGCAACTGGGCCAGAAGTAGGGTTGGAGAATTTATTGGAAGAAATACTGCAGGCCAAGCTGCTTATGCATTAAATAAAAGTGGCGCCGTGGCTCGTCTTGCGGCCTTTAGTCCTGCGACGGGCATGATGGTTTCAAAGGGGTTGTCGAAGGTGAGTTCGGCTGGATTTGGTGGGAAGAAAGGCGGATATGATGCCGCCCTAAAGAAAGAAAAGAAAGATATCGAGGCTATGCATAAGAGACTTGGAGAAGTAGAAAGAAGCGATTACACTACCGATGCGGAATTCAATGCGGCAAAAGAAAGAGCCGAAAGAGCACAAGAAGGATTTAGACAGAATCTGCCAAAGAGAAGCGTCTTCTACGGAATGTTGACTAGCAGAGGCGCTCGCGAATCAGCTACGAAATTATCTCGCGATTCGTTAGCTGATAATCTTAAAAAGAACTATGGAAAAAGAGCTGAGATAAATGCAAAGATTAAAGAAGAGACGGGAGAATTAGATAAGCAAATTGCGTACGCACAGAATATCGCTGAGGCCACAGAAGACGAGTCTGAGTTAGAAAAAGTGAAGAGCCTGAAAGAACAAAGGGCTAAAATCGTAGAAAAATATCAGAAACAGCTTGATGAAATACAGAAGGATATAGATGAGGGCGAGAAAGTGAAGGGTGGAAAAGACATGGCCAAACTTGCAAAGGCCTTGCAAGATAAACTGAAAGAGGAGGAGGGTGGAGGAGGCGAAAGGAAAGAAGAAAAACCAAAAACATGAGACAATTTACTTCAGAAGAAATACAAAATCAGTTTGAAAAGCTCCCGGCGGAAGTGCGGGAGGCAATAACTTCTACGGAAATGAATGACAAAATCGAAGCTGTGGCGAAAAAACACGGACTGTTGATAGATCAGACGGGAGAATTGGTCGACGAAGTGGGATTGGTGATGTTGGGTTTGGCAAGATCGGCTGATTTTACAAGCCATATGGCATCGAGATGTTCAATAGACAGAAAAACGGCGTTGGAAATCGCCACTGACATCAATTCGGAAGTATTTAATCCTATTCGACAGCACCTGCAAAAAATGGAGGAACAAATCACTCCGGAAGATGGACTGGAACAAAAAATATATTCCCCGAACACCGCGCAGAAAGAACGCGATATTGCGGCGGTGGAGCGGGCGGGGGAATTTGAGATCGTGAAGGACGAGAGTGACAATGATGGCGGAAATGGCAACGATAACGGCAATGAAATCGGGGGCGGGGGCGGTAGATATGGAAAAATTTGGAAGGATGAGGAACATACGGACCCGATAGTCGACCACTTGTTGGCAAACACGACCGCGACAGTCACGGAAAAGGTTACGAGAATTGTGTCGGACGAGAAAAAGGGCGCGGTGGATGTGAAAGAGGATGAGGAACAACAAAAAGGTACCGTGCCGGCGAATTTGCCGGTGGAGGTGAAAAAGCAAATGGAGCAACCAAAAGAGGCAGGGGTGAAAAATAAACCTTACGAGAAAGATCCGTATCGCGAACCCATACAATAAATCCCCACCAAATATACATGTACGGCAACAAACGAGAGCGTTAAACCGAATATTCCGCTATAATATAATCAATGCGCTTCCAAGTTCCCCAATTCATAGAGGTAGAGGACAAAATTTTCGGCCCGCTCACCTTGAAGCAATTCATATACCTGGCCGGCGGGGGAGGCTTGTCATTCATAACCTATGTCATCATCGGCAACTTGGCATTGGCTTTGATCCCAATGCTTGTAATAATGGCCGTATCCGCGGCGCTCGCTTTCTACAAAGTCTACAACCACTTCCCGTTGTTGAGTGTCGCCGAGTCGGCGTTCAAATATTGGCGGGGGGGCAAGCTGTACATATGGAAAAAAGAAGACAAGAAGCCGCCGGCAAGCGGCCAAGCCGCCGCAAAAGAGATCCGGAATTACGCTTCCGTAATGGTGCCGAAAATATCCGACAGCAAATTGAAAGACTTGGCGTGGAGTCTGGATATCAAAGAGAGCGTTTATTCGAACAAGAACCAGAAATAATGGCCACCAAATCACAAACAACCCAAGACTTCGTGCCAATCCGCGAAATTCGCGACGGTGTGATCATCCTGCGTAACGGCGGCATGAGATCCGTCGTCTTGGCATCGTCCTTGAATTTCGCCCTGAAGTCCGCCGATGAACAAAATTCCATCATGTTCCAGTTCCAGAATTTCCTGAATTCGCTGGATTTTTCGGTGCAAATATTCGTGCAATCGAAGAAGCTAGACATACGGCCGTATATCGCCCTGTTGGAAGGGCGGTACAAAGAACAGACTACCGAGCTGATGAAGATCCAGGTCCGCGAATACATAGACTTCATCAAGACTTTCGTCGAAAACACCAACATTATGACCAAGAGCTTCTTCGTTGTCGTACCTTATGACCCGCCGATCATGACCGCGAGCAAAAACCCTGTTTCAAAATTCCTGCCCGGTCGGAAAAACGGCGGCCAGGGGCCGACCCCGGACGAACAGTTCAATGAATACCGCACGCAACTGGAACAGAGAGTCTCAGTGGTCGAACAGGGACTGGTCAGATGCGGCATCAGAACCGCGGAATTGGGCACGGAAGAAGTGGTAGAATTGTTCTATAAGTTATTCAACCCCGGCGAGACCGAGAAGCCGATACAAATAACATAAAATATGTCATTCTTCAACAACATATTCAAGAGAAAAGAGCAGTCGCCAATAGTATCAATCCTGCCCGAAGAAATCTATCAGGCCGGCGTGCTTGAATTGAAAGACATCATCGCGCCCTCGGCGCTCAAAGTCAGCCCGAAAGACCTGAATCTGGGAGAGAAGGTCGGGCGCACACTGTTCGTCATTTCATATCCCAGATTCCTGCAAGAAAGCTGGTTCGCGCCGATTATAAATTTGGACAAGGTCTTTAATATTTCCGTATTCATCCATCCGGTAGACACGGCTAAAATCCTGCGCCATTTCCAGAAGAAAGTAGCCGAGGTTCAAAGCCAGATATCGAGAAGGGAAGAGCGCGGATTGGTGCGCGATCCGGCCCTGGACACCGCCTACCAAGACCTAGAGGCCTTGCGCGATCAGCTGATGCAGGCGCAAGAAAGGCTGTTCGATGTCGGCGTATATATAACGATTTTCGCCGATTCCGAAGGCGAATTGGACAAGCTCGAATCGGAGATCAAGTCGATCCTCGAATCGAAGCTTGTCTACTTGAAACCGGCGTTGTTCCAGCAAGAACAGGGCTTCAAAAGCGTATTGCCCATGGGCGACGATCAGTTGAGCGTACATTCGAAGCTGAATTCTTCGCCGCTCTCCAGCTTGTTCCCGTTCGTGTCTTTCGACCTAACTTCCGACAAAGGAATTCTTTACGGCATCAACCGCCACAATTCTTCACTGGTGCTTTTCGACCGTTTCTCGCTCGAAAATTACAATTCGGTGACTTTCGCGGTCGCCGGCGCTGGCAAATCGTATTGCACAAAGCTGGAAATCTTGCGCACGCTTATGTTCGATACGGATGTCATCGTGATCGACCCGGAAAAAGAATACGAGTACATGGCGGGTGCGACCGGAGGCAAATATTTCAACATTTCGCTCAATTCCGAGCATCATATCAACCCATTCGACCTGCCGATACCGAGAGAGGACGAGTCCGCCTCAGATGTCTTGCGCTCAAACATCATCAATTTGGTCGGATTGTTCCGGATAATGTTGGGCGGCTTGACCCAGGAAGAAGACGCCATCATCGACCGCGCCATAACTGAGACTTACGCCTTGAAAGACATAACTCCCGATTCTGATTTTCGCAGTGTCGAACCGCCGCTGCTCTCCGACTTCGAACTTGTCTTAGCCGGTATGGAGGGTGCAGACTCGCTGGTTGAAAGGTTATCCAAGTACACCAAGGGCACTTGGTCGGGCTTCATCAACCGTCCGTCCAACATCGACATTAACAAGAAATTCGTCGTGTTTTCGCTCCGGGACATGGAGGATGAGCTGAAGCCGGTGGCCATGTACTTGATCACTCACTACATATGGAACGCCATTCGCAAAAATCTGAAAAAGCGCCTACTGGTCATCGACGAAGCTTGGTGGATGATGAAATCCGAAGACACGGCTTCATTCCTATTCGGTTTGGCGAAAAGAGGCCGCAAATACTTCTTGGGACTTGCCACTATAACCCAGGATGTCGACGACTTCTTGAAATCGCCTTATGGCATGCCGATCGTCACGAACTCTTCGATACAAGTCTTGCTCAAGCAGTCGCCGGCGGTCATCGATTATATTCAGCGAACTTTCAACCTGACCGACGAAGAGAAGTATTTGCTCCTTGAATCAGATGTCGGCGAAGGCATATTCTTCGTGGGGCTAAAGCATGTGGCGATCAAGATCGTCGGATCATACACGGAAGACCAGATTATCACGACCAATCCGCAGCAGCTTATGGATATCAAAGAGGCCAAGAGGCAATTGGAGGAATCGGGAAAATAATTGCCGTGCTATAATTCAGAATTATGGCATCGAAAATCGGAAAAACGGAGTGGTGGTTTTTATATGGAATTACCGGAATAATAGACATTATACAGTATGTCATTGATTTCACCGGAATAGGCGAGGTAATAAATATGATATTCGATCCGGCTTGCGGCGCGCTTATCGGCGTATATTTCCAGCTTCGCGGCGTGTCAATGATAAAACGACCGGGAAGATTGATCTCGCTGGTTGGGGTGGCAGGTATAGGAGAACTTACCGGCGGCATTGCTTCTTTTTGGATCGTCGATATTTGGTATATACAGCGGTCAGTCAAGCAGGAAGACGCGGAACTGCAAGCGCAAAAGGAACAGGAGGAAATGTTATCAAATACGGTACAGCAACCACTCTATAAGGACGGCGTGCGCCAGCCACAGATGGTTACGCAAACGGCAAACACTTACGACCCTTCGGCATATAGAAACGCCAATACCAAACCTTTGGTAAATGACGGCATCAGGCGCGCGTCTAAGACTTGAATACTCTCCACAACCAACTTCGCAAGTTTTTTCCGATATTGGTACAATATTGTTAATGAGACCTCTGGTTTTTTCGGTAAAATTCTGGGTCAGCGCATTCGCAGGGATGACAACAATTGTTATGTTGCCTTTCTTGTTCACCTTCGCGCAAGGCGTGCCGACTTCCATTCAAGGAATAGACCTGAAACTTTCAACCGATAACCCAACGCCCGGGCAAAATTTGACGATTACGGCCGAAAGTTACATTGCGGACTTGAATTCATCCAATATCACTTGGACTTTGAACGGCAACACATACCAAAAAGGCATAGGCGTCACCTCGATCCAAGTGATAGCGCCCGACCTGGGCAAAAAGCTTGCCGTGGCAGTATCAGCCGCCACGCCGGACGGCAAAACCTTGAGCACGAATATCACCGTAACTACCGGCAGTATTGATTTTATTATAGAAAGCGACGGCTATACGCCGCCTTTCTTCCAAGGCAAAATACCGTTGGTCTATCAAAACACCTACAAAGTAATCGCTATTCCCCATATCGCCAATTCATCCGGCGTAGAATATGATCCGAAAACACTGGTGTATCAGTGGACCAAAGACACAAAAGTCGTCCAATCCGCAAGCGGCTATGGCAAACAAGTTTTTATCTGGACAGACGAGGTTGTGCCACGCCCCAGAATGATTAACCTGAAGGTCACTACCCGCGATGGCACTGCTTCGGCTGAAAAGACTGTTATTTTGCAAGCCGGCAGTCCATTCATCCAATTTTACAATAACGACCCTTTATATGGACCGTTGTATAATAAAGCGATAGGGAACAGTGTCGGTTTGGGTTCCAGCGGCGAGCTTTCAGTCTTGGCGGTTCCTTATGGATTCAACGGACTGGCCGGCAACACGAATGATTTATCTTTTTCTTGGATGGTAAATTCCTTGTCTCAAGCGGCGCTTTCCGCCAGCCAGTCGATCGTCCTGCGCGCGCCGGCCGGCCAAAGTGGCTCTTCCAACATACAGCTTCGCGTCGAAAACTCCAAAGATATTCTCCAAAGCGCATCTAATGGTTTCTCTGCCGTCTTTTCCGACAATGGTTCTCAAACCGCCACTAGCACAACTTTTAATAACTACAATGGCATATAATCTTCACAAAACAACATATCGCCGCTTTTTCAGAACATTTTTCTTGTTACTCTCGGTGTTTTTATTGACCTTGAATATATCCGCGGCACAATCTAACTCGCCTACTCCAACTCCAACACCTACACCAACGGTAACATCTGCCGGTGTAAAAAGTTATACCTTATTGGAACCGTTGCCGTGCATACCATATACTTACAGCGTTGATCTGCCCGGCGGTGGCGGAATGAGTAAGACGGTAGATTGTCCCGGAGGCGCCGGCGCACCTCAGACAACCGTTGATTTGAGTACTTTCTTTATTTACGCATTCAACCTATTGATCGCCCTATCCGCCGTCGCCGCCGTGTTCATGATGGTCTGGGGCGGGTTTGAATATATGACTTCGGACGCGTGGAATAAGAAGAGTGCCGGCAAAGACAAATTCTGGAACGCCATTTGGGGATTACTAATGGTCCTCGGCTCTTATCTCATCCTGAAGACCGTCAATCCCAAACTCGTCGCAATTCCCGCCAGCATACCGCCCATATCTGTCCCAGCTACACAACAGGAGTCACCGCTAACATTATTTGATCAGTTAAATGCGGAGGCACAAAAATATAATGCCGTTGGACAAGAATATGTAGACCAAGCTCAGCAAGCCAAAAATACGGTAAACCAATTACTTCAAGAGAAAACAGATCTACAAAGTAAGATAGACACCTTACCGTCAGAGGTGCAGATGGCTCAAATCGACAAAAAGATAAACGACGCACAAGCAAATATGATCGTTTTGACTGGAAAATCAATCATGAGTAACGGCGGTATTTCGAATACAATTCAAAATATAAACGCACAAAATCTGGATAATTCGATCTCGGCAAAAAGTATAGATGAGCAAATTAACAATGGTATAAACTTTATAGACCAACAAAGAGATACTCGAAATGCACAGCTGACGCAATTGGGAGAATATGACTCTATAAGTAAACCCGGTGGTATAAACGATAACGCCAACGCCGATCAGCTTATGCTTAAGCTACAGGGAGAATCAATTAAAATAAACAGTGCGACCATAGATCCACAGTTTTTTGGATTAGCGCAATCTCGGGTTTGGGTAGGACAAGACTATTTTACAATTACTGATTTCAAGTCGACTACGGTTGATGAGCTTAATAAAATACAAACATCGATAAAAGACATCCAGGATCCAGTATTAAAACAGAACTTGGAAGACGAACTGCTCAAAGTAAACAGTTCGTTTAGCCAAAAATTTTCTTCAGGCAAATGAAAAAAACCGTAAACATAATCGTCACAGTAATAATCATAATTGTTGTTTTGAGCGCTTTATGGTATTTCTTCATCCGCCAGACAGCGCGACCGTCGATAACAGCGGCGCCAAACCAGATTCAGAACGGATTCGTGCCTTTCAACCGCGCTCTGCCGGCAAATAATTCAGGGCAAAATGAAAATGGTGGTCAAAATAACGGGACGACAACAACAACGAGCAATGCCGGCGTGCCTTTGCCGGTGATCAGGCAATTGAGCGCCACGCCGGTGGGAGGATATGCCGCCAGCACCACGGCCAGCACAACCGTAGTCAGGTGGATAGATAGAGGGAGAGGGAATATTTACGAGGCGCGGGGCGATTCGCTCGACATTACCACTATTTCGAATACACTACTGCCGCGCGTTTACCAAAGCTGGTGGAACAAAGACGACACCACATTCGTGGGGCAATACCTGGGAGATAACAGCGACCAGGTAACTACGGTGATCGCAAATGTTTTGAAAAGGGCACTGCCGAAGCCGACCGTGAATTTGCCAACCGCAGCTTCAGCAAACGCATCTTCAACCGCCTCATCTTCGATGGCATTAAATTCAACGGCCCAATTGCCTGACATAACCGAAACTCCTTATGAATTAAAAGGTAAGATCGTCTCGGGCGACATTTTGGCTGTCGCCGCTTCGCCAAAACGAGACAAAATATTGGTGGTGACCGATGAAAACGACAGTGCCGTCGGCTATATCTCCAATTTTGACGGGTCAAAACAAACCCAATTATTCAGCCTGCCTTTTACTCAATTGACCGTTGAATGGCCAGAAGCCAACACTATTGCCGTAACCACTAAGGCCAGCGCCTATTATTCGGGCTATTTATATTTCGTGAATGTAAAGACCGGTGTCGTCAAACAAATTATGGGAGATATCAAGGGGCTGGCCACCAGAGTAAGCAAAGACGCCACCAAAGTGTTGTATTCGAGTTATGACGGCAATAACAAGATCACTACCGCCGTTTATGACATAAAGAGCGGCAAGTCGGCACCAACCATATTCCGGACACTGGCTGACAAATGTGTTTGGTCGGCGGTATTCAAAGAACAGGTTTATTGCGGCGTATCTTCGCAAATACCGGCCGGCACATATCCGGACAGTTGGTACCTCGGCCAGAATTCATTCATTGACAGCATTTGGCTCCTCGACGCCGATACCGGCCAAGTCCGCCAGGTCGCCGATCTGCTCAACCAAGGCAACGCCATAATCGACGCTTTTAATCTGCAGTTGGACGAAAATGATCAATACTTGTTCTTCATGAACAAAAACGACCTGTCATTATGGTCGCTTGATTTGGTGTCTTCTAATTGAAAGTTGAAACCGTAATGGAGCAGGCAACATCTTTTTTCGCATCTGCGGGACTCATATCGTTGAATTGCAAGGTACGGTTTCTGGAGTCACTTTTTCAGATAGCGCTTGCGGATAACTAATTCCTGTCCAAGAGTAAATAGCGCGCTTACTGACCAATAAAGCGCAATGATGGAAGCCGCCTGCGGGAATTTGGCCGGAATCAACCAGTAAGTTGATATAAAGGCCAGCGCCGGCAACATATATTTCATTTGCTTGTTCATAGACGCCGCAAAATCCAACGGCGGAGTGCCTGTCTGGTCCTTGTTTACGGTAGCCGGCTTGAATTGTTTCGACGCCAACGAAAAATGCAGCTGCACAAATTGCGCCACTGCCGTCATAATCGCCAAAATCAAGCTTGGTTTGGTCAAATCTATCAAACCGAGAAACATTGTCTTGACCGACGGCATACTGACAAACGAATACAGGTAATCTGGATTTATAGTCGGAATAATCTTGTAAAAAACAGATAAGAGCGCGAGCAAAATCGGCAATTGAATAATTAACAGCAAAATACCCGCAAACGGCTTGATGCCTTTTGATTTATACAGTTCCATAATCTTTAACGCCTGTGTTTGACGATCGTTCGCGTATTGCGCTTTGATCTTATTGGCTTCCGGCTCGACCTCTTTCATTTTCACTTGAGTTAAAATAGATGATTTCGATAGGTGAAATAACGCCAATTTGACAATGATCGTAAATATAATAACTGCCATACCAAGGTCAATCCATGGCAACAAGTCCATAATGCCGACCAAACCATTATAGAGCGGTTCAAAGATTAAAGTATTGTACATTGTTTAACTATACACTATTTCCAACAACTATTTAATCTGTGGTGCAGTGGTATATATTATCGCAAAACTTCAAGTAATTCAGCTGATACTTCCATTATGTCGGCACTGCTGATATCCGTTTTGGCAATTATGAGCGCGTGCGTGCCGTTCCTGATTTTATCGAAGATTGATTCGACTGCTTGATATATCGTCCTTTTAGCCATATTCCTAATCACCGCTTTTTTGGCGATCTTTTGCGGCATTACCGCCGCGAGCCGCGTATCTTTGAAGCCGCCGAGCGTTCGCACCACAAATAGGGGAGTTCGCGAGACCCGCCCTTTTGCCATAACCTCGTTAAACTGTTTGGTTACGAGTCTGCGCGACTTTTTTAACATGAAATGAGATTACACACAGGGACTGGTGTTTGGCACATTTAAACAGCCAGCTTGAATCTTCCTTTGGCTCTGCGGCGTGCAATCGTTTTTTTGCCGCCGGGAGATTTCATTCTGGTCATGAATCCGTGCGTTCGGGCGCGTTTCTTTTTGTTTGGTTTGTATGTAAATGACATGGGTGGAGTATCGCATTATTTTTTGATTTGCGCAAGGATCACAAAATCTCGTGCGGTTATCAACAACTTATCAACATATTTTTCATGGTTCCACAAGTTTCCATATTTATAAACAGGTATATAATCAAAGCACCATGAACGACTTGTCACAAACCTGGCAAAGCGCGCTTATAGAGATACAGTCGTTGGTTTCTCCGGCCAACTACTCGACTTGGGTAAAAACGACAAGGTTGATAAAGGAGGAGGAAGGGGTGATCTATCTAGGCGTGCCCAATGAATTTACCCGCGAATGGTTGTTCAAAAAGTGCCACAATTCAATACTGCGCATATTAAGACAATTGAATGAGGGGGTTAGGGCGCTCGAATATGTCGTTTTGAAGGACGAGGAACAAAAGGCTGTAAACTCAAAAAAACAAGCTTTTGTTGCACCGACCATGTCAATGCCTTTGGAGAATTTTTATGTGAGCAAAGAAGACAATTTGAACTCAAGGTATACTTTTGACAATTTCGTGGTCGGACCATTCAATGAATTGGCTCATGCCGCGGCGATAACCGTAGCCAAGACGCCCGGACTGGCTTACAATCCATTGTTTGTTTATGGTGGTACCGGCAGAGGTAAGACACATTTAATACAAGCTGTCGGAAACAAGATAAAGCATGACTTTCCAAACAAAAAGGTTTTTTATCTGACGGCCGAACGGTTCGGTTCTGACTTTTTCGATTCTTTGCAAAACAACAAAGCTCAACAGTTCAAAGAAAAATACAGAAAATACGATGTTATCGTTATGGATGATGTGCAGTTTTTCTCGAGTAAACAAAAATTCCAAGAAGAGTTCTTTCATTTATTTAACACTTTTTACGACACATCAAGACAATTGGTGTTTTCGGCTGACCGTCATCCGAATATTATTCCGGAATTGGAAGACCGCATTCGAAGCCGCTTCAATCAGGGTATGATCATCGATATATCCGAGTTGGATAAGGAGTCGCGGATGGCTATAGTGCGGGCAAAGTGCACACCGCACAACATATCGCTTGACGACGGGTTGGTTGACTTTATCGCCGATGAAATCGAAGACAATATCAGGGAAATTGAGGGTATTGTAAATGTTATCGCACACAACACTCTGCACAGAGGCAGGATGTTAAACTTGAATGAGGTGAAGGTTATACTGAAAAACAACATAAAACCGAAAAAGATGCTATCTGTAAAAGAGATTGTGAAAACAGTGTGTGGTTTTTACAACATTGAAGAAGATAGTATATACAGCAAGACCAGAAGAAAGGAGGTGGTTAAACCGCGGCAAGTTATAATGTATATTTTGCGCGAAGACTTTAATATTTCTTTTCCGTCTATTGGCGACAAGTTGGGTGGCAGAGATCACACAACCATAATACATTCATACGAAAAAATAAGATCCGATATTAAAAACAACCAATTATTATCACAAGAAATATCGCAAATAAGAACCATGTTATAATCGTGTTGATAAACTGTTTGTTTGTCCGTAACAACTCAAGCAAAAATCCTCGCACGCAAAACAAACCAGCTAAATATCAACAAACTAAATGCCGTTACTGATCAATTTTTAACAAGTATAAACAATGATTAAATCTGATTATCAACATATCAACACTTATAATAAAATCTGTTTGATTTTATACCGTAGAAACAAATTTCAATAATTACTATGAAAATGGAAATTAACTTTAGTGAACTTAAAAAGGCGGTATCTCTTTCGGAAAAGATTTCCGGTAAACACATGACATTACCGGTACTATCATGTTTTTTGTTTGTTGTAAAAAAAAATAACACAATCATCAAAGCGACAAACTTAGATTTGGGAATAGAGGTTACGGTTCCTGTTAGGTCTGATTCGGAAACCGTTTTTGCCGTACCGGCTTCAATCCTATCGTCTTTTTTGAGTCAAGTTGTTGAATATGATGGTACGGTAAAAATCGAATCTATATCAAACAACATACAAATAACCACCAAAAACTCAAAAGGGGTTATAAAAACAGTTCCTCATGAAGATTTTCCAAACATACCTAACCTTGATGGTGATCAAAAAACATCGATACCTCCGGATTTATTGGTAAAAGGGTTAAAGTCTGTATGGTATAGCGCGTCGGTATCAAGTATTAAACCGGAACTTTCAAGTGTGTATTTGTACACCAATGGAGACAAATTGGTTTTTGTATCAACCGATTCGTTTCGTTTGGCGGAGAAGAAAGTCCAACTGCCTGGTAATTTAAAAATAAATGACATATTGTTGCCGTTAAAAAATGTAGCCGACGTTGTAAGGACTTTAGAAGCAATTGGAGAAAATATAACAATCACGGTTGGTAAAAATTTAATATCTTTTGAAGTTGATGGTAAGTTGCGGTTGGTTTCACGCATTATTGATGGTGTTTTTCCTGATTACAAACAAATAATTCCAAAAACATATATTGCAGAAGCAGTTGTGTTGAAACACGATTTTTTTAACGCCCTAAAAGTATCGAATATTTTTTCAGACAAGTTCAACCAAGTTCATTTTTCGATCGATCCAAAAACAAAAGTATTCGAAATAGAAACCAGAAACAACGATATCGGCGAGAATAAAACAACGGTTGATGCGAAAATAGACGGTGAAAAAATGGAAATCAACTTCAACTACAAGTACATCATAGATTGTTTCCAGTCCATTGACTCTGACAGTGTTTCTTTGCAATTGGGCGGCCCTAACCGTCCGATGGTTATAAAACCGGTCTCAGGCGACCAATCGTTCTTGTATCTGGCGATGCCGATGAACAGGTAAAACATGCTAAACATAAAGGAGTTTTTTGGGAAATTCCAAAACGCCCAAGCGAAAGAAGTTGTTTTTCGTTCGGCGGTTCAACGCGCGATCGGAGATATTGTTGGGTTCGGTGTCAAAATCGAGTCGATTTCCGTTCGCGGCGGAATAATCAGCATCAAAGATATATCACAAGCCGCCAGATCGGCAATTTTCATAAAAAAACAACCGATTGTTTTTTTGATCAATAAAACACAACAGTTGTATAAAATAAGAGATATAAAATAATTTTACTTACACACTTGAAAGTCAAACAATGTGTTTCTGGAGATTATTTTTTGATCGAGAAATTTATGACAGCCTGGTCTTTGTTGAAAACACTATCGTAAAGAATAACCGATAAGGTGTTTCCGGTATCAGAAAGGTTGCCGACATCCGCCGGCACGAACGAGAAATTTAACGGGTCGATAGAATCTGATAACACAAACTTGCCGTTTACATACACATCTGTTTTTTGCGGAGGGTAAGCACCATCATCTTTCAACTGTACTGATAATAATTTTTGCGGATCAACCGTCGTGCCGTTTGCGGGAGACACTACGCTTATTTTCGGAGCTTTTTCTGGGGTGTGAACATCGTCGGTTGCGGTTGGTATATCAAAAGAAGACGCCTCTTTGAAGTCTGGATTGGCTGCCTGGTAAGTTTTGAACCAGTCACGGACGCCGTATTCCCAATTGGCAAACTGCGGGTCCTGTTCAGGGTGTTCCGGTATCGGCCCTGTAGGATTGTTAGGATCAACCCATTTCAATATACTGTGAACACTATTGAACACAACCTCCTCTTTTGTTTCGTTTGGAGTGTATTCTGTAGCGACTTTGCCAGAAATTTTGTCTTTCCAATACGATATGCCGCCTTGCCATATGCCTCTCAATGTAGGCTTCAGATTTGCCGGTTGCGGTTCCGGTGGCTGGAAGTTTTCCGGAGGAAAATCACGCGCCACCTGGTCCATATATGCACCCCAGAGCGGCGTAATAATGAGTCCGGCTATATTATGGCTCATTGGTGTGTTGTCGCTATTGCCGGCCCACGCACCCACCACCAGGTTTGGCGTATAACCGATGGTCCAAACATCGCGGTAGTCATTGGTCGTGCCTGTTTTTAAAGCTACCTGGCGGCCTATACTGTTGGCTATGGGCTTCAAACTGGTCATGCGGACCTTGTTGTCGGAAAGTATGTCGGATATTTCTCTGGCGATATTTTGATCAAGGACTTGCGATGGGGTAGTTGTTGCTTTTTCCAGTACATTTCCATTGGCATCATCTACCTCGAGGACAGTTCTCCACGGGTTTCTGACGCCGTCATCGGCGAATACACCATACGCGCTAACCATGTCTATAAGCCGCACTTCACCACCACCTAAAACAAGCGTCAGTCCGTATCTGTTGGGATCGGTCAGCGTGGTAATACCAAGATCTTTAGCTGTTTGGATTGAATCTGGAATTCCCGCAAGGTAAAGAGTTTTTACTGCCGGAATGTTGCGTGATTGTGCAAGAGCAAATCTCATAGTCATGGGGCCTTCGAAATTGTTGTCGTATTCATCCGGCGAGTAGCAAACTTTTTTCGGGTCATCTGTCGGGTTGATGGGTTTTCCATCCGGAGTACACTTTGTAGAAAATTCTGTGCGCACATCGAATAATGCCGTATCTGGCGTGTAGCCTTTTTTGAAAGCCGTGGCATACACAAACGGTTTGAATGTTGAGCCCGGCTGTCTTAAACCCAAAGCAACATTGTAATTGCCGTCTATTGATGGGTCAAAATAATCACGCGAACCCATCAACGCCAACACATCACCTGTTTTTGGGTCTATAGCGACCATGGCGGTATTGCTGGCATTATAATTTTGCGCCAAAGTCGGAGCGAATTTGGCGACCGTCTGCTCCATCTTTTGTTGCATGTCCATGTTCAAAGTGGTTATGACGCGCAAACCGCCGTTGTTTACCGCGTCCTCGCCGTATTTTTGCGCCAGATAATCTCTTACCATCATTACAAAGTGAGGTGCCCTTATCCCGGATGAATTTTTCGAAAGGAACTTTACATTTTCCGCCAGAGCCGAGTTGTATTCGTCGGCAGAGATCATGTTGAGTTCTTTCATCCTCTGAAGGACCAATCGCTGTCTGGCCTTAAGATCATCTAAATGCAATCCGTATGGCGAGTAATATGTTGGCGCCTGCGGTATAGCCGCCAAATAGGCCGCTTCCGCTAAGGTGTCGTCTTTCGCAGGTTTACCGAAGAATGATTGACTAGCCTCCTCGACTCCGTATATGGTGCCGCCGTACGGCGATTCGTTCAAATAAGTCTGCAATATTTGATCTTTACTCATCATTCGCGTCAATTTTATTGATAAGATAAGCTCCTTGATCTTCCTTGTAATGGTCTTATCTTGGGTCAGCAGGGAATTTTTGACTACCTGTTGTGTTATTGTCGAAGCTCCCTGGCTAAATCCGCCGGAAAATATATCGGCCACAAAGGCGCGCAATATGGCGGTCGGCTCGATGCCGATATTGGTATAAAAATTCGAGTCTTCAATGGCGACAGTGGCCTTTTGTATGTATGGAGAGATATCAGAAAGCGGTACCACGGTTCTTTTTGCGTCGGTGTTGATATCATAAAGGAGTATTGTGCCGGTACGGTCGTATATTTTAGTCGACTGGGCCACAACCCTGGTATCGAAAGTGTTCAGATCCGGCATTTTGAGCGTTGCCACCCACAAAGCACCGCCGCCGGTAGCAACGAGTACTGACGAGACCATGAGAATGATTGCGGAACGGATCACACGATACTTTTTGGTTCGGCGTTTGGCCATGAGCTAACTTTCCCACTCATCACGAAGAGAGTCAAGTATATCACTGTCTATTTCGTCAGATTCGTCATTGTCAGACGCCATGTCGTCTTCGTCCAATACGGCATCGACCAGCTTTTCCTCGACGACATCATCGATCTCAATGATATCTATCGGCTTTTTTATTTCATCGATACTGTCACCCATCGTTGCGTTTTTTGTTTTTTCTTTTACTCTGGACACGGCAGCTGTTTTTAACTTGTAATACCGAAACGATTAATTTGTAGCAAAGCGATAAAAACTTGGCAATATGTACAATTATAAAACTGTGGATAACCACATCCCCATCCGCACAAGGCGCCGCCGCCATTCACTGGCTTCAAGTTGAGTTTTTGTTATCTCGATCATCGTCTCCGTCTTGCGAAGCCAGTGAAGGGAGGGTGGCGCATTGTGCGGATGGACGGTAATCATGTTCTGGCGGCATGTGTAAGCGCGACCGCAATGGCGTCATATTCGTCGTCGTGTTTCTTCTTCGTTATCGGAACCAACAAGTGGACCATTTTTATCATGCGCGCCTTATCACTGGTTCCGTCGCCGGTAACAGCCATTTTTATTTCCATTGGACTGTATTCAAACAAAGGGACGCTTCTTTTGACAGCTTCGTAAATAATAATACCGCGCGCCTCGGCGACGCGCATGGCGGTTTTTTGATTCTTGGTTATAAATAAAGTTTCGAGCGCTACGGCGTTGGGTTTGAACTTGTCCAATATTCCGGCCGCCTCGTTTCCTATCGCCAACAATCTTTCGTATATCGGTTTTTCGGAAGAAGTCGAAAAGCACTCCGAGAACAATACCGCCTCTTTGCCTTTTTCCGGTTTTTCTACGACCGCGATGCCCAAGCGGTCGTATCCGGGATCGATTCCGATGATTTTCATGTTTTCACCATTGTCAATTAAAGCAACATCCCGGCACCATCCCCACTGATGTGTTCGTAAGCTTTATGCGTGGCGGTCCGGCCGCGAGGAGTACGCTCCAGAAGGCCGAGTTGTATAAGGTACGGTTCATATACCTCTTCGACAGTTTCCTGTTCCTCCGAAAGCGCGGCGGAAATGGTATTCAGGCCGACCGGGCCGCCGTTGAATTTGTGGATGATGACCCGTAAAATATCACGGTCAGCACTTGTCAGTCCCAAAGAATCTACACCGAGCATTTCCAAAGCGCCCAGGACAGATCTCTTGTCTATAGCGGTTTTGTTTATTTGTGCGTAGTCTCTACACCTTTTTAGGTGATAATTGGCTGTACGCGGCGTGAATCTTGAACGAGCGGCGATCTCGTTAATAGCATCGTCGTCGATGTCTACGCCAAGAATTTTCGCTGACCGGCGGATAATTTGCGAAATCTCCGCAATGGAGTAAAATTCAAGCTTGAAAACGCCGCCGGAGAAGCGTGAGCGCAGCGGCGATGATATCATGGCGATACGAGTGGTGGCGGCGATCAGTGTGAAATGGGGAAGTTCCAGCTGTATCGTCCTTGCCGAAGGCCCTTTGCCTATGATGATATCAAGCGTCCCAGATTCCATGGCAGGATACAGTACCTCCTCGATGGCTTTGTTCAACCGATGGATCTCATCGATGAAAAGAATATCTCCAGCCGATAAGTTTGTAAGGATGGCGGCCAGATCGCCGATCTTCATGATTGCCGGCCCGGAGGTTACTTTCATTTGTGCCCGGGTTTCCTTGGCGATGAGATTTGCAAGGGTGGTCTTGCCTAAACCCGGCGGACCGTAAAAGAGAATGTGTTCAGGGGGATGATTGCGCTCTTTTGCGGCAGTCAGAAGTATGTGTAAGTTGTTTTTGACGCCTTTTTGTCCGATATAATCATCCCAACGAGATGGGCGCAGAGTTTGATCGAGGAATCCGGTTTCTTTGTTGTCATCCCGTTCATTTTTTTGGTTGCCGCCGGCATCTTTTGAACTTCTTGACATTTTAATATAGATATGCTAGCATGTTAGAGAAATTGTGATAAATTTACGAGCTTGCGAATCTCTAAGCAATGACCTGACTCAGGTTCGGGCACGGCGTTAAGGACGATCTGGTTTTCTTTTTTTACGAAGAAATGACTGGATCTATCCTCGAAGCCTTGCCTCACTTCCGGCATCACGCCGGGAGATATTGCTTAGAGATTCGCCGGCTCGTTTTTCGTCTCTTTTCTTGCTCTCGAGCATCTCTGTCGCAACACTACCGCCGCTCCCATTAAAAAGCAACTTTTTCTGGGGATTACTCCTACGCACCGGTCCGACCGGTGCGTAGGAATGCGTTAATCTTCGAGCGCAATGACCCTCTGCAATTCCTCAAAAGAAGTAATTCCGGCCAGGACTTTCAATATCCCATCTTGCTTCATGGTGAGAATGCCTTGACCTTTGGCGGCAAGCCAGATATCGCGATTACTAGCGCCGGATTGGATCGAGCGCTCGATCTGCTCGTTCATTAAAATAGCCTCATATATGCCTATGCGGCCTTTGTAGCCGGTATGATTGCACTTATCACAACCTACGGCCGTCCACATTCTGGAATGTTCCGGAGGCACAAGCGATTTGTCCTCGATCGATTCAATCGTCAAGTCGATTTCTCGTTTCGATTCACCCTCGACGGGCTTTTCTTTCTTGCAATGATCGCACAGGCGCCTGACCAGCCGTTGTGCCATTGAGACCCGAAGCGCCGACGGGATAATCGTTGAATTTACGCCGAGATCAACCAGGCGGGGGAAAGTGCCTGCGGCGTCATTGGTGTGAAGGGTCGAGAATACGAGGTGTCCGGTCAGGGCAGAATTGAGGGCAATGTTGGCGGTTTCGTTATCTCTGATTTCACCGACCATTATAATATCCGGATCTTGGCGAACTGCCGCGCGGAGACCTTCCAGGAAATTGTAGCCTTTGTCGTTGACCTGTGTTTGGACGATTCCCGGCAAGTGATATTCAATAGGATCTTCGATGGTTATTATTTTCACGCCGGGATCGTAGACTTTCTTCAAAAAAGCGTAGAGAGTTGTTGTTTTTCCGGAACCGGTCGGGCCGGTAGTCAGGATCATGCCATCCGGTCGGGTTATTTCATCTAGCAAAATATCTAGTAATTTGCGGTTTATGCCCAGTTCTTCGAGCGGAATGTTTATGGTTTTCGGATTTAGCAGGCGCAAGACGATCGATTCGTTGTAAGCGCCGGGAAGCACGGACGCGCGGACTTCAATGTCACCGATCGGCAACCTTATGCTGAAACGGCCGTCCTGGGAGTCCTTTTTGATGTTCAGTTTCATGCCGGAAAGCAGTTTTATTCTCGACAACAGCAGGCCGTAAGTATCGTTGTCGAATCGGATGACATCTTGAAGCACGCCGTCCATTCTGTATCTGAGCCGAACATAGCTTTCCTCTGGCTCCAAATGTATATCCGAAGCGTCCGTAGCCAATGCGCCGGCGATGATCGTTTCCAAAATTCGCGACACACGATAACTTTTCTTGGCGGCGAGAGTGTTTTCCAATATCGAGACGATGGTCGGCAAACTTTTCGCCTGTTCAACGATCGCCGCGATCTCTTCGTTTGATATTTCGAGCGAACCGGCCCGGCTTTCATAAGCGAAAGACAAGTCTTTATAAGTATCCCATGCCTTTTCCAAGCCGTGCATCGAGGATATATATAATTCTGGCTGGTATCCCTTGGTTTTTAGTTCGTCAATAATGGCTCGTGTCTTCTCTGATTGCGGATTGCGCGCCGCTACTTTGACCTTTTTGTCTACTATGCTCCAAGCGGCCGCTTGAGCTTCGCGCGCCGACGCTTCACTGATCAGTCTCAGGGCGTCGGCATTTATCGGCGTACTCGCAAGGTTCACATACTCCACACCGTATTTTGCCGACAGCAATTGCACCAGATCCTCTTCTTCTTTCAGGTGTAGTTCACTCAACCTGCGCTTCTGTTTGTCTTCGTCAAAAGTGATGGTCATGTCATTATTATTATACCATGGACACGGATGTGCGGATCCGACTTGCGCGTAATGCGCAACAACCGCTTGATGGTGTAAGATAAAGTCATGCCGCAAACCATTCAAGGCAAAAAACGCTTGGTATTGCTCGACGCCCACGCGATCCTCCACCGCGCTTATCACGCCTTGCCGGATTTCGCGACTAAAAAGGGTGAACCGACGGGCGCGATTTACGGGCTTTCGACCATGCTCATAAAAATCATCGAGGATTTGAAGCCGGATTACATGATCGCCTGTTACGATGTCAAAGGTCCAACATATCGCCATGAAGTTTACAAAGAATACAAAGCCGGCCGCAAAAAAACAGAGGATGATCTCATCGCGCAAATCATTCGTTCTCGTGATATCTTTGCGGCACTCGGTATTCCCATATATGATGCGCAGGGTTTTGAAGCCGATGACATTATCGGGACTATTGTTCATCAGTTGGCCACCACCTCTCTCGTCGAGACGGCGGAGGAGACTAACAATGGAGTTGAGATCGTTATTGCCTCCGGCGACATGGATACCATGCAATTAATTCACGGCGAAGATGTTAAGGTTTATACCCTCAAAAAAGGCATAAACGACACGATCATGTACGACGAGAACGCGGTGAGAAAGCGTTTCGGTTTTGGTCCGGAATTGATTCCGGACTACAAAGGCCTGCGGGGCGATCCGTCGGACAATATTCCTGGCGTGGCGGGCATAGGCGAGAAAACAGCCACAGCTCTTATAACCGTTTTTGGCGGGATTGATGATATTTACCGAGAATTGGAATCCGGACATGATGAAAAGTTTAAGAAGGCCGGACTGACGCCGCGGCTTTTAAAGATATTGAAAGAGAGCAAAGAAGACGCCGAATTCAGTAAAATGCTGGCGACGATTCGCCGTGACGCACCCATCAAATTTTCGCTGCCGGACAAATCTTTCAAGGAAGGACTTGATTTGGAGAAAATCAATACACTGTGGCGCGAATTGGAGTTCCGGACATTGCCGCAGAGGCTTGAAAAGGCTGTTGGCATTTCATCAACTTTCGCCGGCGCCGCGCCTTCCGCAAATGAGACCCCTCGAGTTTCGCGAATGCCGCTCGCAACCGTCGGCGTTTCCACAACCGACAAGTCCTCTCGGACATGCACGGACTTGTCGGTTGGGAAACGCGGCGACGGATTGCTTCGCGGCAGAGTCGCGGAACTCGAGGGGTCTCATTTGCGGAAGGCGTCGGCGAACGAAGGCGAATTCGAACAGGCGGCGCTCGCCTTATGGCTGGTGAATTCCAATATGACAAACCCAAAGTTGGAAGATATTATGAATTTTACGGGCGTGAAAAACTTAAATGAAGCCAAAAAAGTGATATTCGATGAATTGGATAAAAGCGGCCAGCGTAAAATATACAATGAGATCGAACGGCCGCTTGCGCCGGTATTGCGCAAGATGGAACAGCGCGGCATAAAAGTCGACAAAAACGCGCTGAAAAAACTGTCGGAGAAATACCACGCCGAGTTGGAAATGATCGAAAAGAAGATTTGGGACGCGGCGGGCGGGGAATTCAACATAAACTCGCCGAAGCAGCTGGGCGAATTTTTGTTCGACAAGCTGGGGCTGAAGATAAAAAACGGCAAGAAAACGGCCGGCGGCGCGCGGTCGACACGCGAATCGGAGCTGGAAAAGATGCGTGATATGCACCCGGTGGTGCCGATGATATTTGATTACCGTGAGTTGTCGAAATTGTTGTCTACATATATCGACGCCATACCGCCGCTGCTGGATGGAAACGACAGATTGCACACGCATTTCATCCAGAGCGGCGCGGCGACCGGCCGCATGGCGTCGGAAAATCCCAATCTGCAAAACATTCCGGTCAAATCGGAACTCGGCAAGGCGATCAGATATGCGTTTGTCGCCGAGAGGGGGTTCAAGTTGGCGGCTTTCGACTATTCACAGATGGAGTTACGCATCGCAGCGTTTCTGTCGGGTGATAAAAAACTGATCGATATTTTCAGAAAAGGCGAAGATGTCCATACCGCCGTGGCCGCCTTCACATTCAAGGTAAAGCCGGAAAATGTTACGCCGGAAATGAGACGCCGGGCGAAAGTGATCAATTTCGGCATCATATACGGCATGGGCGTCTTGGCCTTGAAGCAAAATCTGGGCGCGAGCAGGGAAGATGCGCAAAAGTTCTTGAATGATTACTTTGCGGAATTTGCCACGCTGGCTTCTTATTTGGACAAGATCAAGGAAGAAACGGCGCGCCGCGGTTACACGGAGACCTTGTTCGGGCGGCGCAGATACTTCGAGGGCATAAATTCGAAAATCCCCTATATCAAAGCGCAGGCCGAACGCATGGCAATCAACGCGCCGATCCAAGGTACCGAAGCCGATATTATCAAGCTGGCCATGGTCAAGATCGATGAATATTTGGAGTGTGAAAATCCAGGCGGCGGAGTTTTTCCGTTATTGCAAGTGCACGATGAATTGATCTACGAAATCAGAGAAGATAAAGTTGAAACGGTTGCCAAGGAAATAAAACGGATCATGGAGTCGGTTGTTGATCCGAAGAATACGAAAGGGATAATATTGGCGGCACATGAGAGCGTCGGTGATAATTGGGGCGAGCTGAAGTGAATGTGCATAGTTGAAAGGGTTTATTATTCCCGTGAAAGCGAGAATCCGTTAGCGGAGTAAATATTTTATGAAATTGTTCATCTCACATTCACCAGAACAAACGCGCGAAATCGCCCGCCACTGTCTGACCGTGATTTCGTTCGAGAAAAGCGCGGATGAAGCGACAGTTGTAGGCCTTTCCGGCCATCTGGGTTCGGGCAAGACGGCATTTGCCCAGGCGGTTGCCGCGGAATTGGGAGTGGTCGAACAGGTAACCAGTCCGACTTTCGTCATCATGAAGTTGTATGATCCCAAGATCGGACCTTGGAAAAAACTGGTTCACATAGACGCTTATAGATTGGAAGAGGGCAGGGAGCTGGCGGTGCTTGGTTTCGAAGACATTGTGGCAGACGAAGGCAATCTGATCTTGATCGAGTGGATGGAAAAAGTAAAAGAAATATTGCCGAACAATACACGCCTGATCGAGTTTGAAGCTGTCGGCGAAAACGACAGATCGATACACATGTCGGACATGCACAAATAATAGCCGCCATGTTATATGTTTTTCACGGCCAAAACACGGAGTTAAGCGCGAAAAAGGCGCACACACTTTTGAATTCACTGAAAAGCAAGCGTCCCGACGCGGCTTTTGTGGCAATCGATGCGGATCATTGGAGTCCGGCGACAATAGAGGAACACTTGGACGGCCAAGGGCTGTTCTCGAATAAATACATAATATTCCTAGACCGGGTTGCGGAAAACATCGAGGCCAAGGAACAAATTGCCGGTTTTGCCGAGGCTATGAATGAATCGGCGAACATATTTATCGTGCTCGAGGGCAGATTGAACGCGGAATTGAAAAAAGCGTTCGAAAAACACGCGGAAAGGTCAGTTGAAAACGACGATGCCGTCTCGTTTGGCGCCGGAAAAGCCGACGGCAAAAGCATATTTGCGCTCGCGGACGCGCTCGGCGCGCGCGATTCATTCAAGGCCTGGTCGCTCTACTGCGAAGCGATCGGTGCCGGCACTGAGCCGGAAAATATTGTCGGCACTTTATTCTGGCAAGCAAAATCGATGGCGGTCGCGGCAAAATCAAAAAGTGTCGTCGAATCGGACATGAACCCGTTCGTTTTCAACAAATCGAAAAGGTATGCCGCCAATTATTCGTCGGTCGAACTGCACTCACTCCTTCGGAATTTGACCGTTCTCTACCACGACGCTCATCGCGGCGCTATTGACCTTGAACTTGGCATCGAAAGACTGTTGCTCGGGATTAAATCGGAGTTGTGACGGCGTGTTGACTGATCTGACTATTGTGTCTGATCGCGCATTGGTTTGATCGAGTGCGGAACCCGTGTTATTGTTGAACATGTAATGTATGCGCCCATAGCTCAGCTGGTAGAGCAACTCCCTTTTAAGGAGTGGGTCGTTGGTTCGACTCCAACTGGGCGCACACTATTGGATTTTTGGAGTAGATTTCTTCCAAATCTCCTTGTGACATCTTGTTTTTTGTAGGTTCTAACCGTTCGTGGATTTTCTTCACTTCACCGGCGAGCTTTTGTGATGGCAACAGCGATTTCTCCCAGTCAATGCTTAGTATTTTGTCCTTTAGCAAAAGGTTCTGACCAAGTGTCGAAAGTATGCGTCTTCTGGTCTCAAAACCTTTGGTATTGAACTTTTCGACAACATCGCGCAGGAACGTGAATAGATCATCGGCGTTCTGAAGTTGTTTATTGACGCGATCGCCGGTATCGTTCAGGAGCTCTTCAAGTCGACTCTTTTCCTTTACGAGGTATGTCTTCCTATCGGCGAACTCCTCGGATGTAATCTCGTTGGTGGCACGCATATCAATCAATGCGCCGATTTTTCGTACGCAGGCATCGTAGGCCTTCTGTTGCGCGGATAGAATCGTTGTATTCGTCTCAACGTCCTTTTCGTTCTTCTTCCTGAACCATTTTAAGGCATAGGTGTGGAACTCTGGAGGAATCTCCAAGGATTCAATCTTTTTGATGATCTGCTTCTTCAGCTCCGTCACTTCAATAGAGCCTTGCGTGCAGTCGGGATGGACACGCTTTGTGCAGTGATAATAAATGTAGCGATGCACGTTTCCGTTCTTTGGTCGCTTTATCTTCTCCTCTGCCGTGATGACGCCGCCGCACTCTCCACATCGAAACATGCCGGTGAAGTCGAAGATGTGACTCTTTGGGCGAGGCTTGCCCTTTCTGCCGAGCAATATCTGAATGCGATCGTATTCTTCTTCAGTAATCATCGGTTCATGCGCTCCTCGATACCACGTCCCGCTTCCTCGTGGCCACTCAAACATGCCGTAGTAAAAAGGATTGGTCAGCACGTAGTAAATCGAGCTGCGGCAAATCAGCTTATCTTTCCGTGTTCGCAGTCCATATTTTTCCGTAGCAGTCAGCCAGACTTGATGAGCTGACATCGTGCCAGTCAACATAAGATCAAAGACTTTTCGCACGATGTCGTATCGCTCGGTGTCTTTTGAGATGTCGTTCTTGCCTTTGCCCTTATTCTTACTGTTCAGATAGCCGATTGGTGGTTGGACCGGATACCAGCCCATTTCGGCCTTTTTCTTCATGCCTCGGTTCACATTCACCGCAAGGTCGCGGGAGAATTGGTTGGCCACGCCGAACTCGAGGCTCATCATGAGCACGTTATCTTGCGGATAGTAGCTTTTTTCATAGCTTCGGATGTGCCGAATGACGCTGTGCTGCAACATCTCGATGACCTTGCCCGCGTCAATGAAATTACGAGCCAGGCGATCGAGCTTCCAGCATAGGATGCCGGTAGCCTCTCCACGATTGATGCGGTCAATCATATCGTTGAATACTGGTCGGCCAAGAGCCTTAGCGGACCGCGATTCGTGGAGCACTTCGATAATTTTTATGTTCTCTCGGTCAGCGATAGCTTTCAGCTCGTCGATTTGCGACTCAATCGAAAGCACCTGCCGGTCTTCTGATTCGGTCGATTTCCTGGCATACAGGAAGTATTTGACTGGCGTTTCCTTGGCGTTCTTCATGTTGATATTATGTGCTTATTTGGCATGGAAGCCAAGCTGATTTTCTTCATAGACGTTTCAATAATTTCTCGAGTGCAGCTTTTTCCTCGGGAGTAATAATGACGCTCTGGCCGTTGGTCGGAGTCATCGTTAGCTTCTGCACGATATGAACGGCATCAATGGGTGTCATATTTCCGTAACCATAGGAACCGAATGTTGTGCCGACATTCTCATGTCCGAGGTTCATACTGATGGCTTTCTTTTCTTCCTCAGTCAATCTGGCCTTGCTCATATAGTTTACGATGAGATGCCGGAACGAATGCGGATTGAAGTAAGTTACACCGGCAGCCTTACATCGCTTCTCAAATATCTTCCTGGCACCGCTCGAGCTGGCCCAGCTCTCATCGCTTACAAGAGTCTTGCTGTAATCATTCTTGCCCGAAAATCCTTTGAGAGTCGATGGAAATATCGGGCTATCTGGCTTTGCTCCTTTTGATACCAAGTGGTCATACCAGTCGAGAAAGAATCGCTCCGGCTCATCCCAGCCGATCGGAAAGAACGTGGTCAGGATTTTCTTTGAGTTCTTGGTCAACACGCCATCGCCTGGGTTCTGATCAAAGAGCTTATCTGCTCGGTTGAAGTTCTTCATCTTCAAGGTTGCTATGGCCGATATGCGCATGCCAGTTATCAAAGCTAAGCTCAATATGGCGCGATCACGCTCATCGATTTCATTCTTCGGATGGATACTCATTATGATCCGCTTCACTTCCTCGAACGTCGGCATCACTCTGGTCGTGCCGGCAGTGGCCATTCGAGCCTCTTTTCTTGGCAGGCGCAGATAATCGATGTCATCCTTCTTAATTTTCTTGTAATCTTTCTGCTCCGCAAGCCACATAAAGAATCGCTTGATGCGGCGAAGATAATTATATTGCGTCTGCAATGCGAGCTTTCCGCCTTTGGCTTTGGTCGGACGCGTTTTCTGCCAAGCCACGAACTCCGTTGCCTTACTTCTATCGAAATTAACAAAGTCATCATTTTTGGAGAACTGCTGCCATTGGCCGACAGCCTCGGCAAAGGTTGAAACCGACTCACCGGCGAACCCTTCACCGCCAGAAAGGTGCTCGAAGAAGCGTCTTTTGGCCTGCTCATTTCGGTACGGAATCGAAGTATCCTCGGTGAGCTTTTCAGGCTCATTTTTCTCACTAATTTTTGTCATTTTGGTGTTATGTCAGATTATCGAACAATGTGGACATTTGGACGGGAGATGAGGATATGTGATAGTCCTTTTGATAGGGTCTAAATTTCCTCTGCATTTTGCCGTTACAAACACTGCACTCACCACTTCTCGTATAGCCGGACTTTGTTATCGTACCCCTCTTTGCTTGCCTCGGAGCCCTGCATCTGAAGCAGTAGAACTCGTGTCTTTTCAGCTTCACTTTATGTCTCGAATTGCGGGCATTGATGAACGTCTTGAGGTCATCGCCATGGATCAGGATGGGTTTCCTCTGGCCCGGAACGATCGGCAGACCCTCGTCAATCCATCGATATAGAGATTTCTTGGTCATGTGGAGTTTCGCTGCAATTTCCGGCAAGGTGTAGCTCAAATGTCGGCTGATAATTTGAGGGTTGAATCTGGTCATGGCTGGCATGGTTTAGATTCAGGAGCCTCGCTTTGCTTGCCACAGGAAGTATCATAAACAGCCTCGTACAGATTCACGAGGTTATTGGCTCGGAAAGACGCTTCCTCATTGGTGAGATCGACCCCGAAGCGTGCCTTATAGAGCTTTTTGAACTCATCTATGGCTTCTTGTGGCAGCATGTAAGAAGCCCGCTTTTTGCATAATCCGTTCCGAACGCCAGTAAGGACGGACTATGCAAAAAATTGACTTCTCCGCATGGCGTTCGGATTTGGCTGAATGAAAAAAGCTGGGCTTGCCAGATTATGTTCTTGAGCAAGCTTTTAATTTAGAGGCAATCTGGTGCGATTTAGCCCCAGACCGGGACGAACTTGGTGACTTTTGGTGGATTCTTATCCTGCCGCAAGACGAGCAAGGTTAAACTGCCGTTATTATTCACGAGCTCCTCGGTATCCAAACCAGTCTTTTCTCTGATAGATTTAGCTACCTCGTTTATGAATGCTGTTTCGTTTGTTTTTCGTGTCGGGTCAGGCTCCTCATAATCCTTGTAAAAACCACCGGCTATCAGCACGTCCTGCCGCTCGAGTTTGGCGGTCTTTTTAGCCAGCTTGGCATAAAGCATATTGAAAATCTTATACTCCGGGCTACCGTCTTTAAACTTGAATTTCTTTTTACCAATAACCTCACCTTTGCCAGTGACCTCGTTATAGGTAATCAGTGGTAAATCGGATACAGTTTCTCCGCCCCATACGGCCACTCTTTTTACAGTCTCATCAATTACGTCGGAATCAGCCGCAGATTCCTGTTTATTATTCTTCACATTTTCCGCCTTCGCCGCATTACTTTTCGGAAATTTCTGGTTTCTCTGATCCTCTAAAAATTCATAGAAATCCATAACCTCTTTCCTAAATCCTTGAAATTTATCGTAGTCAGGAATGACGATGCCGTTTCCGCCTAAATACCCCGCCAGAGCCTCTGTTGATATGACTGCCGAGCTCTTATTTATTTTCCATCTGCAAATTCGCTCGTAGGCCAGCATCATCAAAATATGACCAGCTTCCTTTTCAGAGATTCCCAATTTTGTAAGGTCGATATTTATTACTTGAGCGCTACTAGGCAAAAATGGAGAGAGGTCTTTATGAATGGCATCAATAATGGTTTTAAGGGGACTCCACTTTTCAATTTCATTTCGGAAATCATCTTCGGTTTTTATAGATAAGATATTTTTTCGTTCATTCTGCAAACGTTCGGAAAAGAAAGGTTCCGGCATTTTATTTTCAACATGATCCTCACGATATTTTGCATATCGCTTGTCGAAATCTTCTGGAAACCATAATTCAAGATTAATCATTGGCTTTCAGAGATAAATTTATAACCTTCCAGAAAACCTTCTTTTGCCAGAATTTTTATCAACGCTTCGAATCGGACTTCATCAACATCGAGCTCACGAGCCCAGGCATGCCACCTCGGACTTGGAATGCTTACATCACACGTTCGAGGCGGATACGAACGAAAATATGCTTTTGCAGGAAAACCCTGCCTTTTTACTATCTCAAATTCTTCAGATAGCTTTTCTAAAAGGAGTTTAATACCGGCATCGATGTCATTGGCGTTCGTAGTCATATGGCGTTCTTTTACGTAAATCCATCCTAACTCTCGACCGAGCTTTTCCGCAATAGGCAACTTAGGCAAAATTCGGGCACACCGGCATGAACTTGCCCGAAGGCGTGGAAACGGCCAATTCCGCACTGAAAAGCGCACACAGGGGCGAACAGGTGGCAATAACGGGGTACAAAACAGGGTGGGATTGACGATTCCTTACAGAAATGGTATTGTTATGTCAGAAGTTAAGCTTCCGCTGTGGCGAAGAGTCCAGCAACAAGAACCTCGAAAAACGAAAGGAACTGACTATGTCTACCAACATACTCGGTAATCCAGAAACGCTCCGCAAGTTCTGGCGCGGACCGTTTACTGACCTGATGATCAAAGTGACAGGTGAAGATGGTCCAGAATATGAATACCAACTCAATCGATACCTACGTAAGCAGCCGTGCTGGGAAAACATCGTTCACACGATCGACTGCGATGCTGATCCGTTTGTTCCGAATCAGTTTGGAGTTGATGAACACGTGAAGCAGGGGCGTCGCACTTGGGCTCCCGACGCAGTCCGGTTAAGCATTCCGGAATGTCTACCTGAACCGAAAAGAGGAAATAAGTTCCCCACGATCGGTCAAATGATTCCTGTGCTTCGCGGCAGGCCTACATGTAACACAAACCTTTTGGATTATCTGCTTCAATACCCATACCTGATTCCCGTCGAGTGGAGAGAGTTTGAAATCTACTTCTTCGGAACAGTGCTGGGCTTCACGTCCAATGGAGCGATGTTGGGTCTGCAACACCGGCAGGACATTCGCTGCATGAGATGGCATGGAATCAACTGGGAGTGGAGCTCCCTATCGGATTGCAATGAATGGCGTAACGATAGTTGCTTCGGCGATTATCGTGTCATCGAATGGGTAGAAGGTGGGCTGGTCAAACCGTCATAAGGAGACTTGTATGAAAATTGAAAATTCAATGTTACTGCCAAGACTAAAGGAGTTCGTAGACGACTCGTGTCAAAAGGATTCCGATCGGGAGGTGCTGACGATGACTGAAATCAAGGACCTCTTGACCAAACACTTCCCGGGTCTGGTTTTCTCAACCATCGAGCCGGGTGGTCCGTATTGCCGCACAGTGGCTACGTGTGATCCTCGGACCTTAATGAAGGTTGCGGTGCAGAGGTTTTACCCTCGAGAAGATGTCGAGCTTCGCATATCTTCTTCAAAGCTACTCATCCGCTACCTGCCTTTGAGAAAGTTAGAAATGGAGTGCTGGGGCCATGGATGGGATTCAATGCCGGAGCCCTTCTGCACGCAAAGACGAAGCTTCATCTCCGCGGTCAAAAGCAAGGCTGGTCCGGAGGTAGAGATTATATTGCCAGAACCTGTTAAAGTCCTTCAGATCCCGGACCTGGAACATACAAGCGTCGGTTTTGAAAAAGAGATCGAAGCCCTTTCGAAAAAGATTAGCTTAGCAAATCATCCCCAGAAAATGGCGTGCATTGAAATTGGCACAGCCTGACTGCGGCACTGATCCACAAAACCTCACCGACCGGTGGGGTTTTCTTCTTTGAAAATCGGAAAAGGTTTAAATAATCTAACCATTGCGTCATAACTAAATGTATCTACCGGAATAATATGCTCACCGGTTGAGGTACTGACAATCAGAGATAATTGACCGTATCCAATATAGCTTGCTTCATTCTGAATAGGCTTCTTAACTCTTTTCAGTATCAATGACTTAATTTCGGCCAAGGGCCATTCATATTTTTCAAGTGTGAAGTTCCTATAAGCCGCCACCCGAAATAATTTTGGCGTGACAATGGTTATTTTGTTTCCATTGATTTCAATCTTCGAATCAACCAAGACCTTTTTGAACAAAATTATCCAAAATAGACCTAACACTCCTAACAAGATCGGCAACTCCCAGAGTGATGAGTAAAGCGAACTTAAGAATAAGAAAATCCAGACTCCTGTGATAAGAGCGAATATCACCCTAATTGACTTCTTAACACGGATTTTCATCACTGCGATTATGCCACGTTTGAAACATAATTAAAAGATTGGCGCTTTACTTATATCGATTCGCGATGTACTGTATACAGCAATGAACGCCAGCATACTAAAGGAACTCGTAGCCGATTACAAAAAATCTTTCGCGCTAATTATCGATAATAAGTGGCTTTATGGCACGATATTATTTTTCGTGGCATGCGACGTTATTTTCAAAATTCCTTCGCTGATAGGACAGAAATTTCTGCTTACTCAAACACTCGGGAATACGATAATTAACAACGGGGTGAATCAATATGTCCAGCAATCAATTACTGCAAAGTTGTTCTATGCTACTCATTCCATTCACCCTTTGAGTGTATTGGGCTCAACTACCTTTCCGGCGCTTTTCGGTGTTCTGGGACTCGTAGTCGCTTTTCTACTTTTCTTCAAGAAAATTAAGATTTTACGATCGACAGGTTTTATCAAGAAAACTGCCCTCTACTCTGCACTTGCACTGTTAGTTGGGGCGGTAATAACTCTTATTGCTCTCTTCTTTTTAGGGAGTCAGATATTGGTATTATTGGGAAGCCTAATAGCTCTGGTCAGCATAGGGGTTCTATCCATTCTGCTACTGACAATTGTCGAATCAGCTTTTATTGCACTTCTCTCGAGATTACTGTCACGTGAACCAATATCTTTCGAACTCCTATCTGAACATTCTGTAAAATTCTTCAGGCCATTATTTATATTCAATCTGGTGCTTTATTTCATATCAACGAATTTCGTTAATCAGGTTATTCTGCTTCCGAATTATCTGCACATGATAATGCCTGGCAGTATGATTACTTTTAACAACTTGCTGTTTTCAAATCTAAGCTGGATCGCATATTATTTTCACCCAATTTTCGTAGTGCTATTCATCTTCACCCCTCTCATTATGGCAATCAGTTCGGAGACCAAGTTCATTTCGCTTCTCAAAGCTGACATCGATATGACTAAGCGGAATCTTGGTTACTATCTTATCTTGTTTATTTGGACCCTGTTACTCATGTTCATCATACTTGCTCTCTCCAATTTCATTAATCCGACAGTTTTACTTAACTCTCGGCCAATGATAATTGAGATAATCAGTGTAGGCATTTATTCTCTACTTTTTACGTTCATTCTGATGTCATTTTACGTCACTGCATTCAGAAAAATACTCGGGAAGTCGTAACAAATCACCCCTTCCGGGCGTCATTATGGTTATCCCCATCGCATTGAAAATTTACGGTGATTACCGTATAATGGGGTTACTCATTTACCAACGGTAAACCGAGCTCTTGAGCCGCCTTTACGGGCGGTTTCTTGTTTATCGGCCTCTTTCTTGGCTTTGTGATACGCCTCGTGAGCTTTCAAATGCTTGGCTTTCTGCTTCGGATCATCAACGAAAATTGCAGTAATCATGTAATAACCCTTCTTCTTTTCATCGAGAATTACGATGAAGTCACCGCATTCCAACAGCAGATAAATTCGGTTCGTGATTCGACGTGAGGCAAAGTGCTCTTTCTCCCACATAAGAACAGCCGGATCAGTCGAATGTTCAATGATTGATCGTATCCAGCCGATTCGTTCGCAGCGCCGCATCGAGAGAACACGCTCGCCAGTTTTGTGGTCAGTCTCGGTCGTGATATGAGTAAATCCGGCAGGCCTACCGTTATCATCAGCCCTATCAAATCCGACGTGCTTACCTCTGAAAGCCGGAACAGAATCAATAAAGTCCTTCTTGAAAAAGGAGAAGACGTACTCTACATATTTTTCAGCTCCACCTTCGCAATCTTCAAGACGAATCAATGGACCAAGCCATGCCGGTAAGTCAGCCATATCATTGAGTATTATTTCGCCCTTCCCAGTAAAAGATATTCATCTTCGGCTCGCGCAACAGTGTCGACTTCTGAAGGTCATAGCCGGACCGAGCTTTGATCCTCTCGATAATCTGCTTCTTCGCTTCGCTTTTTACATCGGTACGGTTCAAGAATTGCAAAGCGCCGATGAGAACGTCAGTAAGCTGCAATATTTCAACCTCTTTCGAGTGGACCTGCTGGATTTTATGGATAATCGTTCCGTCGAAGTCATACATATTGTTGCAGAGCACGTCACGCAATTTCTTCACCTTTCGGCTGCCTTGGGTATCCTTTATGTCCACATAGATGTGATATTTCAGCTGCGGATCGAGGATTTTACTCAACAACTCAAAGTACATTTTGTAATAAAACTGGTCGTGAGTCTGCTTGAAATCTTTGTGATTGAGCGTCTTTTTATTGATTATGATTGCCCGGAAATGCAGATCGTCGTTATCAAAAAAATAATCCATGGCATCCAAATAGAATTGGACCTTCTTGGGAGAAACCTTGACCCATTTGATTTCAGTCTTCACCGGCAAGCCGTTTTTCTCTTTGATTTCCCGAATCCTTTTATTGGCAGCTTTGATTTTTTCCTTTGGCGCATAGATCGCGCCAAGAATCATCGGCGAAATAGCTTGAGACTCAAGGTGATTGCTTTCGTCGCAGTAGATATTATATTCAGTCATAAATGCATTATAGCACCGGAAAATTGTGTTACCATGATCGGACCAGCCCGAATGGAGAGATGCCAGAAATGCCGAGAACTGCGGTTCTGACTTCATTCAATAGGGCGCACACTATTGGATTTTTGGAGTAGATTTCTTCCAAATCTCCTTGTGACATCTTGTTTTTCACAGGTTCTATGGCATAATTAAAATTATGGAAAAACAAATATATGATCAAGAAACAATGAATGAGGTTGAATCTAATGAAAAATTACCTAAGACAAAATTCGAACAAATAGATATTGGTAAAGAAACAGAGTTGTTTTACGACTTTATGAAAAGTAGCAGATGGAGTGCTGTTTTCGATAGGGTTTATCCTGAATTGAGAGAGATACAGAAAGAGAGCAAAGATAAGGATGAGTGTTTGAAAAGGTACGGCAAATTTGTTGAAGGTATACATGCGCGAGATAAAGGTGCAATGCTATCCGCACAAGAGTATGTTCAGACAGAATGGGAGAAGATTGGCCAAGCATTTCTTGAAGTCCTATCGGAGCATTTTGAGACCGACTGGCCTGAAGATAGACACGAAATAATCGGATATGTTTCTGCACTCCCAGCCTATCCACGTTTCTTGAAAGACTACTCGTTTTGCGTTGGTTATAAAAATGTTGCCAATATGATAGAGACTGCAGCCCACGAAATCCTTCATTTTCTATGGTTTAAGAAGTGGGCGGAAATATTTCCAGAAACTGACAAAAAAGAGTTTGAGAGTCCGCATCTTGTTTGGCGACTGAGCGAGATAATGGACCCTATCATTCTTCAGTGTCATCCAGAAATCAGTAAGCTCATAAAGCCAGTCAAATGGGGTTATCAATCATTTGTAGATCTTAAGATCGGAGAAAAAAGCATGTCACAGCATTTTACTGATATTTATAAGGACTGTTTGGGTAGACAATTACATTTTGATGAGATTCTTAAAATTGTCTGGGGTGAGGCGCAAAGACATCGAGAGGTTCTAGAAAAGTTTTAATGCCCATAATTCATTATCAATCGTATTTTGAGAGGTCTGGCATATCAACATCTTTTTGCTTGTAATTTTTAGCCGTTATGGTAGTCTATGGTTACAAACGGCTTCGGCCCTCCCCGAAAGGGGTATAAACTGGAAGACTCAAGCGAGCAATTGCTTGAGTTTTTCTTTTATCTCCTCAAAGGCCTCCTTTGGCATATCGCCAACCTTATATTGCAGTCTCTTGGCATCTATCAAACGGATTTGTGACAGAATGGCCGTGCTTACACCACCGGCAAAGTCGAATGAGTAGTAATACTTCTGCTTTTTCTGGTTTGTGGTCAAAGGAATGCACCAGAGCACTTCGTTATTGAATTTCTTGAGAACAATTACCGGGCGCAGGTATCTTTCGCCGCGACCATCCTGCTCAAAGCCGACATTCGCTCCGAGAGAAGCGGACCAAATCTCGCGTTCATGGAAATGAGCACGGATTTTATTCTCGTGCATATCGCTCTTTTGATCGTGCCAGATTCTAAAATCCTTATTCATTGCGTGTAAGTATAACAGCTGATAATATGAAAAACATCATTGAATGCCGCTTACCACGACC
Source organism: Patescibacteria group bacterium (assembly GCA_018971685.1). Taxonomy (GTDB): domain Bacteria; phylum Patescibacteriota; class Minisyncoccia; order Phycocordibacterales; family PALSA-1337; genus C7867-002. Next base: position 16,125 of record JAGXAG010000001.1, on the reverse strand, counting down.
TCACGATTTCAAAAGGCGGGTAGCCAGAAATCCCGAGAACAGCGGTTCTGACTTCGTTCAATAGGGCGCACTTTTATTTGCAGATCGGTTTTTATTATAGCGGCAAATCAAATGCGAAAAAGCCGGCGCCGATGAACATGAGGGAGACGGCCATAACTAAGAGGATGAGGTAATAGTTGACGCCATCGGTGAGGAAGGCGCGTTTTTGGATGCGGTCGACGAGGCGGACAAGAAGGTCAAGGGCGGCAAAAAGCGCGGCCGCTTGTGTGTACAAGCCGATAACGAGCAAGATGCCGGCAATCGCTTCGGCGGACGCCAAAATTTTCATATTAGTCGAAGCGCCCTTGTGTTTAAATGCGCGATAGGCCCAGAATACGAACACGAAACCCAGAACGATGCGAATCAAAAACGGCGATAGTTGTTGATAAGAGAGCAGGGAAGGAAATAGAGATAACATGGTAGTGGTTGCGGTTTAATGAGTAATAGCTATATTATAAGTCCTAATTGGTCCAATTACTAATTTCTAATAGATGACCAAAAGAATGAGCAAAGGAGGCATATATTTGTTGCTCGATAATATCCGCAGCGTGCACAATGCCGGTTCGATTTTCCGAACAGCCGAAACATTGAGTATTTCCAAAATATACTGCGCTGGAACCACTCCCGTACCAATCGACCGTTTCAACCGCAAGAGGAAAGATTTTGCAAAAGTGTCGCTTGGCGCGGAGGAAATGGTTAGCTGGGAATATCTGGGTGAAATGAAGGAGATTGTTAAAATGGTGAAAAAGTTAAAAGAAGATGGTTTTACTATAATCGCTCTGGAACAAGCCAGAGGGTCTGTTGATTACAAGAAAGTCAAAGTTAAAAACAAAACACTTGTCATCCTCGGCAACGAAGTCGACGGTATCAGTCCGGCGCTATTGAATTTGGCGGACACGATCGCCGAGATTCCTATTCAAGGTAAAAAAGAATCCCTAAATGTGTCTGTCGCCGCCGGGGTGTTTTTGTACCGGATAATTGATCGAGGTTAGCCTTCGAGGACTAACCGCGCAGCTTCTGATGTTTATCGCAAAAATGCGCGCTTCTGGCGCCGACCACTATTCTGCGGATCGTGCCGCCGCAGTCTTTCTTGGTGCATCTGGTCCCGGTTTTGCGGTAGGCGCGGTGATGCAGTTGGAATTTGCCGGGCTCACCGCCGATATTTCGATAATCAGACATCGAGTCGCCGCCCAGATCGATGCCTTTGGAAAGCGTCTCTTTCACCGCTTTGAAAATCGCGCGCATTTTATCGTCCGGAATATTTCTTACTATTTCCAACGGATGAATGCCGGCGCGCCACAGCGCTTCGTCGGAATAAATGTTGCCTATGCCCGCCACCACCTTCTGGTCCATGAGCACCTGCTTGATCTTTCCATTCGGCCTTGAATGTAACCGCGCGGCGAAAATTTCCGGTGTAAAAGTTTTGTCGAGCGGCTCGGGTCCAATGTGGTTCAAATGATCGGACTGGCCGGCTCCTTTTGTTGGCAGTAAAGTAACCTTGGCGAATTTTCTCGCGTCGGAAAGAACCAATCGTTTGCTGTTGGTAAAGGTAATGACAAGATGTATGTGGCGATTGAATGGATCTTTGAGCGGTTCCGGCGCTATTGGTTGCCACACACATGTCCGACCCGTGCCACAGGTCGGACCTGTGTATTCGCCGTATAGTAAATGCCCGGTCATTTTCATGTGTATTAATATGGTTTTTGAATGGTTCAGATTTATGAGCACATTTTTGGCTCTTCTTTCGGCGGATACGATCTTTGAACCAATGATTGTTCTGCGAAACTGCGCGAAATAGCGAGGGTCTTTGATGTTATCCGAACCTTTGTGGTGAATACTGTTGTAATCCGACCAGGCGTCGGTAATGCGCAGACCAACGATGGCGCGGTTCAGGCCGTTTACGGTTGTTTGGACTTCGGGTAATTCGGGCATTGGGATGAAATAACCAAGATACAATAACCAAACAAATTCCAATAAGCAATTATCAAACGGTGGGCTTCGGTGATTGTATCTTGATTATTGGTTATTTGTTAGAATATGAACATGCGTCACCTCACTGTAGCTCTTTTGCTGTCCATTCTCATTTTGGTTCCTTGGCTCGCTTTCAACTACCCGAACGAAATTAGGGTTGCGACTAACACTTTAGCAAGCGCGCTTGCTGACGCCGTGGACCAACTGGCGGCGGTCATCATGCATAATCCCAGGACGATTGCCGGCATACAGTCAAAGTATGACATAGCCGCGAAGCAGGGAGCGGCGAAGGTGCGCATACTCGTTGTGCCTGGGCATGAGCCCGGTTACGGCGGCGCGGAGTTCGGTTCGCTCAAAGAAAGGGACATGACTGTGGAATTGGCCGGCTATCTGGATCAGTTTCTTCGGCAAAACGGCCGATACGAAGTCTTCACGACGCGTGATGCGAATTCGTGGTTGCCGCCATTCGCGGATTACTTCAAGGAACATTGGAATGATATCGTAGATTGGGAAAAATCATATCACACGGAACAGTCACGGCTTATTTCTGTCGGCGCCATACCCAAGCCGAAAGTTATGGTATATCACAACACTGCCCCGGCCGATGTAGCTACGCGACTATACGGTATCACCAAATGGGCGAATGAAAATAATATAGACATAACTATCCATATTCATTTCAACGATTATCCTGGGCACGCAAACGGTGTTGCCGGCGAATATTCCGGCTTTGCCATATATGTGCCGTCGGCGATGTATTTGAACAGTACGACTACCAAGGCGGTTGCCGATGCCGTGTTTAATCGCTTGAAGAAATACAATCCAGTGTCAAATATGCCGGATGAGAAGGCCGGCGTTATAGACGATCCGGAATTGATAGCGGTCGGCGCCAACAATACGGCTGACTCGGCCAGTATGCTCATCGAATACGGTTATATTTACGAGCCGCAATTCGTCGACCCGGATACGCGTTCGCTGGCGCTGAAAGATCTGGCATTCCAGACCTATTTGGGATTGCAGGATTTCTTTGGAGCGGGAAATAATTACAGCTTGGCATACGATACCCTGGTCTTGCCTTACAGGTGGCAGAGAGAAATGTCGGTAAAGAGCGCGCCGGGTGACGATATCTACGCTTTACAATCGGCGCTGACCTTCGGCGGGTTGTATCCGCCGAACGATAAAAGCAAAAACGATTGTCCGCGCACGGGGACTTTCGGCGCGTGCACCATGGCGGCGCTGGCGGATTTTCAGAAAGAAAACGGTATTACCGGCGAGAATGGGGTAACGGGCCCGAAAACTCTCCAGGCACTCAACAAACAATTCGGATCGGCGGTTGGCATTTGAGACGAGATTAGTCCTCGAGGACTAATCTCGTCGGTTTACTTCAAGCTCTTCTCGCGCAACATCGGCATCGCTCCACGGGGTCTTGGTGCCATTAGGGCCCATGATGTACGGGTCGGTGCCTTTGCCGGTAATAAGCACAGAATCGCCGGTACGGGCGCGCTTGATGGCTTCGCGTATGGCCAAACGGCGGTCCATAATTATTTCCGGCTTTTGCGATACAATGCCGGTCGCCACATCCCCGACGATCCTCTTGGGATCTTCGTCGTACGGATCTTCGTCGGTCAAGATGATCTCATCGCAATATTTGTCGGCGATCCTGCCCATCTCTTTCCTCTTCCAAGAATCCCTGCCGCCGCCGGTGCCGCCGAGCACGCAAATGTTTCTGGAAGATTGGAATACTTGATAAAGTTTTTCCAACGAATCCGGGGTATGGGCATAATCGACGATCACTGTGAAATCCTGATTTCTTCCAAGCCGGGACATCGGAAGCTCGATTTTCTGTACTCTGCCGGGAATGCCGCTGAATTTTTCCACGGCGCGAATTGTTATTTCGTCTGAAACATTTTGGCTTCGCGCGGCCGAAATAGCTGCCATGATGTTGTACAAGTTGAACAGCCCGGACAATTGCGAGTGAACAGTCTTTTGGCTCAAAGTAAAATCGATACCATCCCTTTTTACCTCATAAGGCTCGGCGTCTTTTGCCGAGTAAGTGATCTTCCGCTCGGCATTACATTCAAGGAACTTAGGACTTTCCTTGTCATCGGCGTTGGCGATGATGGCTTTGTCCGGCTTATGGGAATTCGAAAGCCTCTTGGCGATTTCGACTTTCGCGGCGACATAATTGTCGTATGAACCATGCGATTCGATATGTTCTGGTGCGAGGTTGGTGAAAATAAGCGCATCGAGATCGATGAAGCGGTGGCGGTAGAGAATAGAGCCCTGCGAAGTCATTTCAATGATAAAATAATCGCATTTTAGGTTAACGGCTTTGCGGAGGAGCCTCTGCGCGGCGAAACGGCCGGGCATGCTCATCTTGTAAAGGTTCTCGGACGACATCTCGCCGACTTTGAAGCGGATAGTATTGGAGAGAGCGGTTTTGTAACCGGCTTCCTCGAGGATCGCATTCAGTATTTCCACCGTCGAACTTTTGCCCTTGGTGCCGGTCACACCGATGACCTTTAGTTTCCTTGAAGGGAAGCGGTACCAAACGGCGGCCATGAATGCCAGGGCCCAGTGATACGCCGGCTGGAAAAAACGGAATGTTTTTGCCGGGATGATTTTGCGGATTTTCGCCAGGGTGTTGTCGAGCATGGGCTTATTATTCGATTGATTCAGATGATAAAAAATAAAGACTATTTCCCAAGCGATTTGAGTGCCGCCTTTACTTTCAGGCCGGTATCGGAAATACTCTTGTCGATTTTTTTGAGCGCCTCGCGGGCTTCAGCAAAGTCATAGCCGAGCGCTTTTAGAGCCTCGAGCGCGTCGGCGTCACTGGACATATCGGCCGACAAGTTTCCGTTCCCATCATCTGTAAATACGCCCAATCGGTCTTTCAATTCCAAGATTATCTTTTCCGCCGTTTTGCGGCCTATGCCGGAAACCTTCACCAAATGTGCGGAGGAACTAGTGCGTATGGCGCTTGCAAGCGTGTCACTCGATATCAAAGACAATATGTTCAGGGCGGTTTTCGGACCTATGCCGGAAACGGTTATGAGAAGCTCGAAAAAATCGCGTTCTTTCTTGGTCATGAATCCGTACAAATCCTGCGCATCTTCACGGACGGCCAAATGAGTCCATAAAAACACTTCGGAGTTTAATCTTATGGAATGTATAGCATCATCTGTTACAAAAATCCTGTAGCCGATGCCGCCGACATCGACGATGACGGAACGGCTGCCCAGCTCGGTGATTTTTCCTTTTATGGTGGCGATCATGGTCTTGAATATTTCCGACGCTTGCATCATACCACAGTTTCGTGCTAACTTAATCATCACTTATGGCGATAACTTCATCGGCGAAAAAAGCCCTGCGCGCCTCGGAGAAAAAGCGCGCTTTCAATCTGCGCCGCAAGTCTGCGGTTGACAGGACGCTCAAGAATTTCCGCAAACTGGTTGCCGCCAAGGACAAAGCCGGCGCCGCCAAACTCGTCCCCGTCCTCTATAAAGCGCTGGACAAGGCCGCCAAAACTGGCTATCTCAAACCAAATACCGCCGCGCGGTTGAAATCGCGTGCGATGGCTTCGGCAAACAAGATTCAATAGGTGGTGCCCCGGATCGAGACATACCTCGAACCTGGGACCAATTGCTGGACACCTTGGCAAAGTTAAACGCGCTCGGCCAGTTGCCGGTCTTGGACAAACTCTCTGCATTTTTGAACCATCATACAGTCGCCGAGAGTCAGACAAAAGACGCTCAACTTGCCGCGTGAGGCAGTCACAACGCGCTTCACCGGTCGGCCATCACCGTCCGCCGCGTCGGTTGTTTGGCCGGCAAGTCCTTCGGCAGGTCAACGTCGGCAGATACCGGCAGCGTCTTCAGCGTCACTTTCGCCGAATAAAGGCCGGGCGCCGTGGCGCTGATGGCCATTTCGCCCGGCACAAACGCAGATTGGGCCAGCATGATCATCTTGCCCGCGCGCAGTTTGACGGGATTCTGCCCGATGAGTTGGCCCAATCCCTCGACCGAAAACGTCACCAAGGCATTGCAGGTGTCCACCGGGGTACCATTCGTGTCCACCGCAGTGACAATGATGCGGCTGAGGTCGGCGCCATCGGCGGTGATAGTCGGACGGTCGGCTTCCAACGTGAGCGCGACCGGAGTGCCGAATTGTTTCCATTCATAAGCCGCCTTCACGGCGCCGCCAATCAGACCCTCTGCCTTGAGCGCCATGGCATCCTGTGCCACGGCGAAGGAAAACGGTGGATGCCGCAGCGCAAACTTCATCTGCCCGAACTCGGCTGCGGTAAAGCTGGTGTCCGGCTTCTGCGTCGTGACTTCCTGCCAGCCGTGGCCCTGGTCTTGCCACAGGCGCACCTGCTCGCAATTGCTGAACACCGTCGCGTTAGTGGCATCGACACGCACCACGTAAGCCATCGGCCGGCTCGTCAGTTCCGACTGGTGCCACCAGTAACTGAACTTTGGAAGGCGGAACAAATCGCAGACGCCATGCCAGACCAGCCCCTGCTCGTTGACGTTGTGGAACGTGTTGTAGTCATACATGCACCAGACTGCTAGACCCGAATTATCCGGCACCTGGTAGGCGGCGTTGACCTGCTCCCAATGCCGCTGGGCCAGTTCGTATTCCCGGTTGGCCGTCTGATAGACCGCGTCCGGCCCGGAGCTCCGCACCCGGTAGGCCATCGCCCGAGCGCCGAGCGCCGTCGGGAACGTGTGGCCGGTATGCTCCAACGAGTATGACGGCCAGGGCGACCTGATTACCATGATTGACGCCAATGGGGCCACCAACCGCTTCGAGTATGATGTGGCGGGACGGAAGACTCGGCAAATCGACGCCTTGGGCCGCACGAACTTCTTCTTCTACGACCTGAGCGACAATCTGACCAACACAATCAACGCGCTTGGCTTCGCCAACGCCTACACCTACGACGTTAACAACAATCGCACGTCCTCGACCGACGCCCGCGGCGCCGTGACCGCGAACTCCTTCGACACTAAAGACCGGTTGGTCGCGGTGGTCGATGCCCTGGGCGGCACCATTACCAACAACTACGATCCGCTGGATCGGAAGGTCCAAACCGTGGACGCGCGCCTCAACCCCATCAACTACGCCTACGACGCCGTCGGAAATCTCGTTGCCGTCACCAACGCCCTCGGCGAAGTGACCCAATACACCTACGACGCAAACGGCAACCAGACGAGCGTCATTGATCCCACCGAAAGAGTCACCACCAACTTCTTCGACGCCCTGAACCGCCGGGTGTTTACGGTTGATGCCCTGCTCCACACCAACGCCTCCGGCTACGACGCCTTGAGCCGCCTGTCTGCCACGACGAATGCTGACGGCCAGGTGACGCGCTTCTTTTACGATGCCATCGGTCGGCTCACCAATGTCATGGATGCGGCCGGCCAGTCCGTCTTCTTTGCCTACGATGAAAACGGGAACCGCATCCGCACGACCGGCCCAAACGGGCATACTTGGACCAATGTCTTCGACCGGGTGAATCGGCTCGTGGAGCAAGATGATCCCTTGGGCCACAGGACGCTTCTTTACTACGATCCCGTCGGCAACCTGACGAACAAGATCACGCCGAACGGCGACAACATCCTTTACGCATACGACGGGCTTAATCGCCTGACTAACATTACCTACCCGACCGGTCCGCCGGTTAGCTTTGCCTACGATCCCAACGGCAACCGCACGAATATGCTGGACGGTTTGGGGGACACGGTTTGGAAATATGATCCCCTCAACCGCTTGACCGGCGTCACCGACCCCTTCGGTCAGACGGTTCAAAACGCCTTCGATCCGAACGCCAATCGCGTCACGCTCACATATCCCGGTGGCAACACGGTTCGCTACGGGTTTGATGCGCTGAATCGGATGAGGGCGCTGACCAACTGGTTGGGCGGAGTTGTCACCTATAGCTACGACCACCGTGGAAACTTGACCGGCTCAACCAACGCCAACGGAACGACTGCGGCTTACGGCTATGATGATGCCAGCCGGCTGGTGACGCTTACGAACCTCGCCCCCGATGTCGCCGTCATTGCGGCGTATGCGCTCACCCTCGACCCGATTGCCAATCACACGGCCTCCGCCCAAACCCAGCCTTTGGTTCCCATTCTTTCCAACCAGACAAACAGCTACACCTACGATTCTGACAACCGGCTGATTACCCTCGACGGCCAGACCGTCACACACAACCCCAACGGCGATCTGACCGGCATTGGCACCAATACGACCTACACTTACGACTTCAACGACCGGCTGGTCCGGTTCACGGTAACCAATATCTCCGGCGCATGCGCCTACGACGGGCTGGGCAGCCGTCTCTCCCGCACGCTGAACGGCCAGACCGCCCGCTTCGTCTTGGACCGACTCGGAACGCTTACGCAAGTCCTCGCTGAGACCGATACCAACGGCTCGCCTTCGGCCTATTACATCTATGGCATCGGCCTGGCAGAGCGCATTATGCCCGATGCCTCCGTGGCGACTTACCATTATGACATTCAGGGCAGCACCGTGGCGTTGTCGGATTCGAATGGAAATGTCACCGACAGCTACGCCTACGACTCCTTCGGTGGGCTGGCGAACAATGACGGCGATTCGCCACAGTCCTTTCGCTATTTGGGGCGGTATGGTATAGTGGATGACGGAAACGGACTTTACCACGCTCGCGCCAGGTATTTCAACCCGCAACTTGGCCGATTCTTGACAAAGGATCCAGTCACAGGAAAGGACAGCGATAGCCAGAGGCTGAACCGGTATGTTTATGCACTCAATAATCCGCTCAAGATTTTGGATGTTTCAGGACTGAGACCGCAGGAAGGTTACTTCCTATACGAGCCTGGCGCCAACGCCAACTCTACGCCGTCCGTTGCGTTCCATTATGATCCATACTGGCAGGCGTTTTGGCAGGAGTTCGGCGCTTCTCTAGTTGAGAACACTGGGAATGCACTGTTTTATGTCGCGATCGCCGCAGAACTAATTGACGCAGCGACACCACTCATCCAGATCGCTGCTCCGGCAATTGGTGCCGGTGGGTATGGCCTTCGGTCTTTGGGAAGCGAATTATCCGATAGCATCAGAAACGACTCCAAAGCATCACTTACAAAGAATGGACCGGCTTTGGCTCAGGAACTAGGCACCGCGGGCGAACAGATGTCCGGCATCGTGGGGCCGAAGACGCGCATTCCATCCTTGACCGGAACAGCCAATTACCGCGTGCCAGACGAACTGATCCCGGACGTGTCGCTGCGCGATGCAAAGAATGTAGGCGAACTTCGCGTGACCCCGCAGTTGATAGACTTCGGCCAATACTCGCAGCAGCGCAATCTCCGATTCATCCTCGACATTCGCCAGAACACCATCATCGGTCCGAATGCGCAACAGTTCATCGGCCAATACGGTGTTCAGATTAATCGAATCTATCCAGCCCGATAAAACCATGACTCGCCAAGAAGAAGACAAGCTAGTCACCGCTGACCTCAACCATCTCGGAATGGATGTAGCGAGCGTGTTCGACCTAATGAAGTGGAAGCAGTCGTATCCAGCGGCAGTTCCTGTTTTACTGGAGCACTTGCCTAGTGTGCAAGATATGGGAATTAAGGAAGGCATTGTTCGCGCATTGACCGTGAAAGAAGCTCGTGGCAAAGCTGGGTCTGCACTAGTTGCAGAGTTTCGAGCCGTGCCCCCAAGTCCCAATGCCAACATCGGGCTGAAGTGGGCGATTGCTAATGCACTCTCCGTGGTCTCGACAGATGCGATCTTCGGCGACATTGTGGCGTTGGTAAAGGACAAGCAACACGGTAAGTCTCGTGAAATGCTAGCGGTCGCACTCGGCAACATGAGAAATCCAGCGGCTGTCGATGTGCTCATCGAATTGCTGAACGACGACGAAGTCGCCGGCCATGCGTTGATGGCACTTCGAAGACTTAAGGCGCACAAAGCCCTAGCATATATTGAACGCTTTGTGAGTCACCCTAAATCGTGGATACGCAGTGAGACTCTTAAGACCATAAAGGACCTTCAGAGGCTCGCGAAGTCTGAATCTCGATCTACTAATAGGTAATGAACATGATGCTAGGCCACTTACGACTTGGTTGTTTTGCTTTGTTGCTTTCAGCAGTAACACGCTTGCTTGCAGCAACCTCCACTTCATCCTACGACCCCCTGAACCGCCTCACCAATACAGCCTACGCAGGTGGCTCCGCCGAATCATATTCCTATGACCCCGCCGGCAACCGCCTTCAGCGGGTCATTACCGTGGCCACGCAAATCTCGCCCATCGGCGCGCAGACGGTCACGAGCGGTGTGGCTTCGGCTTCGATTCCGTTCACGGTTTCCAATCCCAATGTCCCGGCCGATTCGCTGACGGTTTCGGCCAAATCGGGCAACGCAACGCTGTTGCCAAAGTCCGCTTTCGTCTTTGGCGGTTCGGGCACCAATCGGACCCTGACGATCACGCCAGCGGCGAGTCAGGTCGGCACGACGACCGCGACGGTGATCGTAAGCGACGGGAGCGCCGCCGTCTCGACCGATTTCCAGGTGACGGTGCGCGGGCAAGTCAGCGGCACCGTCAACTATTACACAGGAGGCGCGACCGTTCCGGGCGTAGTGTTGGCCTTGAGCGGAGATGATTCACAAAGCACGACTACCGGAACTGACGGGGCTTTTTCCTTCGCCCTCGCGCCGGGAGGCAATTACACGATTGTCCCTTCCAAGACCGGTGACAGTTCGCCCAGTGCCGGGATCACTTCCCTCGACATCGCGTTGATTCGCCGGCACATTCTGGGCATTGCGAAACTGGATTCTCCATACAAGATGATCGCCGCCGACGTTAATGACCAGAAGACAATCAATTCCCTGGACATCGCTCTGATCCGGCGGCTCATCCTGGGCATCACTAACAATCTCCCGGCGGGCCTGTGGAAATTCCTGCCGGCGGATTTCGTCTTCGCCGATCCCGCGAACCCGTGGTCGGCTCCCTGGCCGACGAATCGGACCTATTCAGCGCTGGCCTCCAACTGGACCGGCCAGGATTTCGTCGCCATCAAACTCGGCGATGTCTATGGCGGCTGGGCACCGACGCCGCTTGTGTTGGCGACTGCCGAGCAGGCGCCGGATTCGCTGGCCAGTCCGTCGCGCCATGCCACGAAGTCGATCTCGACGACACTGTCCGTCGGGAACCAAACGGCCGCGCCCGGAGAGCCCGTGGCGGTATCGGTCGGAACCGGGAACTTCAGGGGCGTAACCAGCTTGCAGTTCACCCTCAGATGGGATCCCGCCGTTCTCGAATTTCTGTCGGTGTCCAATTCGGCGTTGGGCGGCGTGGGCGCGGAAAATTTCAATACCACCGCACGCGGGAAACTGGCCTTCGCCTGGGACGACCCGGCGGGTTTGGGAGCGAGCGTCGAAGACGGAGGCGTCCTTTTCTCCATTCAACTCCGAGTGATCGCCAAGGGCGGGGCCGTTTCGGCCGTCTCTTTTGGAGACTTGCCTACGCTTAGAGAGCTGACCACCGATTTGCAGGCGGTTCCGGCGGATTGGCGGAACGGAATGATTACGGTAGCCGACACTCCGCCAGCTCGATGCATCGGCATACGGATCGAATCTGGCGCCTTCCGCCTGCGGTTCACCGGGGTCCCGGGCAAGACCTACGTGATCCAAGCATCCGACAGCCTGGACCACCAGAATTGGGTTACATTGGGCGTCGGCGCGGCCGATGCGCAGGGTCTTTTTGAGTATGCCGATATTCCGCCTTCACAGTCGAACGCGCGATTTTATCGTGTCGTGCTCCGGTGACAAAGTTCCTTGCGGGTCTGGAAAACCACCACGATGCCGACTCGCGCCAACTTCGCGTTGAAATCGATGCGTTTGCTTTTTGTTGACTGTAGCGGTGGAAATCGCTAATAACGGCTAACGCTAACGAACACCAACGCCGCCGATTCCGCGCATCCGGATCTCCACCGCCAAGCAAGGCGAAAAAGGCGTCTCGCTCCAGGAACAGCGCGACGCTATTGTCCGGTACGCCGGCCGCCAGCAGCTTGCCATCGCCGCCTGGTTTGAGGAGCGCGAGACGGCCGCTAAGCGGGGAAGGCCCATCTTCAACGACATGCTGAGGCGTCTGCGCCGCGGTCAGGCCCAAGGAATCGTCATTCACAAGATCGACCGGAGCGCCCGGAACCTGAAAGATTGGTCCGACCTGGGCGAACTCATCGACCAGGGGATTGAAGTCCACTTCGTCAACGAGAGCCTCGACCTCCATTCGCGCGGCGGGCGGCTCTCGGCCGACATCCAGGCGGTCGTGGCCGCCGACTACATCAGGAACCTCCGGGAGGAGACCCGCAAGGGCTTCTACGGCCGCATCAAGCAGGGACTGTTCCCGCTGCCCGCGCCAGTCGGGTATCTGGACAAAGGAAAGGGGAGGGCCAAGGAACCCGATCCCATTGCGGCCCCTCTCGTCCGGAAGGCGTTCGAGATGTACGCCACGGCCCGTTACAACCTCGACACGCTGGGGCGGGAACTGCATCGTCTGGGCCTGCGCAACAAACGCGGCGGCCCGGTCACGCGAACCGGACTCTCCACCCTGCTCAACAACCCGTTCTATATCGGCCTGATCCGACTCAAGCGGACCGGCGAGACGTTCCCCGGCGCCCACCCGCCGCTCATCCCGAAGTTGCTGTTTGATCGCGTCCACTCTGTTCTCACAGGCAAAACCAACACCCGGAGCCAGAAGCATGATTTCCTGTTCCGCCGATTGCTTGCCTGCAAGCATTGCGGCTACTCCCTCGTCGGCGAACTCCACAAAGGCCATGTGTATTACCGCTGTCAATCAAAGCAATGCCCGGTAACGTGTCTCCGGGAGGAAGTGGTGGAGGAGGCTCTGCGGCAAGTCCTCGCCGCTCTTCGGTTCAGCGGCCCCGAAAAGGCCTGCCTCAAGGCTCGCCTCGAAAGGCTCAAAGTGACGTGGGGGGACCGACGGGAAGACGAGATCAAATCGCTTATGCTACGACAGAATCAGCTTCAAGACCGGCTCCATCGCCTGACCGACGCTTTTCTGGACGGTACGATTGAAAAGCCCCTGTTTGAGGAACGGAAGGCGGTCTTGCTCATGGAGCGGAAAGCCGTTGAAGAGAACCTTGCGAATCTGCGCCAGGACAGGCAGTCCGTTCCGGACAGGATCACTGAATTCCTCGAACTGGCCGGAACCGCGTCTTTCCTGTATAAAACGGGTTTGGCAGAGGAAAAACGCGATTTGGTGAAAATCGTGACCTCGAACCGGACGGTGGACGGGAAAAACATTGTCATTGAGCCGTTAAATCCCTTTCAGGAGATCATAAAACGCCATCCTGTCCTCTCCGGTGCCCCCGAGAGGAATCGAACCTCTATTGCAGGATCCGCAATCCTGCGTCCTATCCGTTGAACGACGAGGGCGATAGTTGAAGACTATCATTAGAAGCCGAGTCGTTCAAGCAGATGTTTCAATAACGATTCATGATGTTCGGTCTCGGCGATGTACCGGAGCAAGACTTCGCGGACGGATTCCGGATCAACATCGTCAATATAGATGACAATGTAAGGCATGAATATTTTGCGCGATTTGATCAAAATTTTCGGCGGGAATTCATCATGGGGTATGAAGAACGATTCGAGCGAGAGGAAAGGGAAGAGCACCTTGTCGACCATTATGCCGCGATCGTTCACTTCATGGTAAACGGTCCGCGCCGGTCTCGCCGCGTGTATTACCAGGGCGGACGCCGCGACTATTATGAAAATCGCCGTGATGATGTTGCCGAAAATTATCGCCACAGCTGCTAGCGCCAAGGTGATGATCCCGACCGCCCAATACCAATCCTGTCCCTTTTCGGTGTGCAAATGTTCCGGCGCATTCCATGAAATGAGTGATTCGGTGGCCATGCGTTCATTGTAGCATTACCCGCACGCAAGCGTATGTGAATTGCGAACATTAAAGCGGATTATCAGGTACCATTAAAATAGATATTTAATTTGTGGCCGGTGTAACAGAAAACAATACAAACGAATTGTTTGATAAGGTGTAATAATGATAAGTACCGCTTGGAGTCGTCCATCCGACCACTAACTGGTATGAGCCGGGGCTGACGGTAACCGGCCACGCGACTGTGCCTTGCGTCGGTAAACCCTGTAAAATTTCGCCGGGAACTTGTTTGTTGGTAGCAAAATTATACAATATCATGGATACCAGACTGCCGGCAGTGGCGTTTTGCAGATCCCATGTGATGTTGAGATTTTGACCCTGGGCCACGCTTGAAGGCGTCGCGGAAAAAGTCAAAGACGGCATTACAATTGTAATAGGCAGTGCATTACTCACGCCGCTGGCTGTTTTTACTTTTATATTATCTACAACACTTGTAATGCCTGGGTTCGTCATTAATACAGAGTCAAAAGGCGCAAAAGTGATAGACGAAGGCGTTTGCGTGGTAAAGAGAGTCATGTAAGGCTGGTCATTTATTAATACACCGTTGTTCGGACTGACCGCAGTGCCGAAATTTCCGCTGGGGTCACTTCCGGTAACAGTCACCAGATCAGGAAATGAAACAGTTGAAGGTGTGATTGAATATATAACCGGCGTTACTGGTGACTGCTGTATTGAGAACAATACGCTCGGTGAAGTAGCAAGATAGGTTAATGAAGGCGATGGCAGGAGCATGCCGCCGCCCAAACCTCCTGATGGTGTATACAGCTGTGCGATTATGGTGTAGGTACCCGGATTGGTTGCGTTGACGCCTACGGAATCACTAAATTGTGTGCAAGATTTAAAACCGTTCGGGCTAGTCGTGCAAGCCGGTCCCGGAACCGTCCACGAATAACTTCCCTGTACCGGCAAATCCTGCGCGATCCTTCCGGCTAGAGTGCCGGAATTATCATATGCCAATAACACAACAGCGCTGCCGGCCGGGGCATTTTGGGTGCTCCATGATATAGAAAGAGTAGCAGTTTGTACGACACTCGCCGGCGTGACCGAAGTGATGCTTACACTCGGCGTCAATGTATTCACACTGCCGCTCACGCATGAAGAACCGTTGTAACTTTGGCCGGTAGGACACAAAATCTGAGCCGGAGATGTCGGCGCGTAGTAAACATTGACCGGTGTTATGCCGACCGCCCCTGATGCGCCCTCATTAGGAGCGTACAGCTGGTACAACTGATTGTATTTACCGGGTTCGGATAGCGGCGGGCAATTTGAATTGGCCGGAATGACATGATTGGCCGGATCGCAGATGTACTTCATTGCCGCCGGCGCCACATATGTGTAACCGAGTTGAGTGCCGGAACTGGTGATGCAATTGATGCCGCAAGGATCGCTGATCCTTGATATTTCCGGCGCATACGCCGACAATTCACTTTTAAAATTTGACCACGCGATCCCTTGCGGGGAAGCCGGGTCGGCATTGGAGTTGGCAACACAGTTCGATACAGTGCTTGCATTGAGAGATGTTTGGGTGGCATCGCAGTTGAGACTATTGCTGCTACTTTTCAAAAGCGGCACATTGCCCACCGAGGCTGTATAGCTTTGTACGGCCGTATTGAGTTGGCCGACTTCCATCGTGCGCACCGCGTCTCGGGATTTGACCTTGGTACCGCTTACGGCGGCTAAGACAACCGAAGAGAGAGTGCCGATAATGGAAATAACTACCATAAGCTCAATAAGGGTGAAGCCCCGTTGTTTTTTCATAAGAAATTTTTAAATATGAATAATATTACGACAACATTCACAAAGAACGACAGCGCGAGAATAATATTCGTAGAGCGAGGAAGTTTTTCTTTTGTGAGCTTAAATATTTTCCGTTTCATGAAATTTACAAGACATATAGGGTGTAAGCCAAGGCGATTGTAGTATAACACAAATACGGTTTTGATTGTCCAGGCATGATGCTTTGTGTGAGAAAAACCTCGTAATGCGGTGTTTGTTGGACAAAGTTCGAAACTATTTCGAGCAAAATCCAAATGATTAAAACTAATAAAATGGACTCGGCAGGGCGAAACAATTTGTCTGGGGGAATGGATTCGCCCTGCCTCGGCTGATTTCCCGCCCGCAGGAGGGGTCTG
>JAGXAG010000011.1 GCA_018971685.1 Patescibacteria group bacterium | reverse complement strand
ACACTGGGCTACATGCAGTCCGGTAACATTCGTGGCTCCGGGCGGCGGCGGACAGCGATTCGTCTTCGTGGAGAAAAATCCGATGACGACGGTTCGCGGATTGTTCTTCCGGACGGTGACAGCGAACACGGCGCCGTTGTCGTGGTAGATGATGACGGCAAACTCTCGAAGCGGCTGACGATCAAGTGATCGCCTGCCGCTTTTTTCGTGGTTTCCCTATTCCGGGATCATATCTCTTGTATAGAGGTTTTGGTGACGATTATTTTCACGGTGTTGCTAAGTAATTGAACTAGTATATTGGGGTTTGGGTTAGGACAACTTACATGCAATATGTAAGTGCCTTGTTTTAGATCATTAAGTGTTTTCGATCCTTGAGTATTGCCTGACAAAGACAGCGATATGCCATTCCATGATGCCGGAGGAATTGAACCTGTTGGATATGAATCTGTTCTACCATTACACAATCCGAGACTCGACGGCCACGCGTAATCCAGAGTTACCGGCGTCCCGGCGCTTACCGTCTTTGTTTGGTTGTTCCAGTTGGCATTTTGTCCGGTGGGCATTGCCCCATGGAACCACAACTGAACCTGACTCTGATTGTTGTTATTAGGACAAGCAGTCCCCGTCAACGGCACACTGCTGCCGGATGCTATAGTATTGCCGGATCCATCAAGGGCAGTGACGGTATAGGTGTAAATGTTATTGGGCACCGTGTTGTTGTCTGTATATGGCGAGGTAACACCTATCGCATAATTGTAATTTGGATTGTTACCGCTACTATCCGTAGACATTATCCGCAAATTATAAGTGCCCGCACCTGATATTTGATTCCAGCTCACCTGTACAGGAAAGGTTGTAGCGCCCGAAGGACAGACGGATGCCGGTGTTGCGTTTACCGTTATCGACTGGGTGTTGTTTGAATTGCATGTCTGTGATGAAACAGCGCTAGATGAATCCACTTCGGTTTGCGCTCCATTTACAGTATAAACGCTCTTTACCACATACGAATTGACCGATGAGACATTCGCGGCGGGATCATAGTACGGACTGGCGGTTACGGGACTTGCATTCAGTTTCACCCCGTTGCGGTAGATATTGTAACCGACCAGATTGGCCGTATCACCCGGCACGGTCCAAGAAACAGTGACATACGAACCGGTCGACGGAGGAGTATTGCCGGAACCGGCGCCGGCCGCCAATACGGCATCCAAAACCGCCGCCGCTTGAGTAGGCGTGCCGCAGTTGGTAGTGGCGGTAACATTGGTAGCTTTGCACGATAGTACCGTCGGGCCGTTGTTGGCATACGGGTCGATGTTGGCATACATGGTATTTGACGGGGCGCCGATAGACGCGCCGTTCGCATCAACCGGCTGGACAGTGTATGCATACATTGTGATCAATCCCGCGGTATTGTCAGAATATGTCGTACCTGTGGTGGTAGATGTTTGCGCATTTGTCCCTCCCGTCGTACGAGTTATGACATATTTTGCCGCGCCAGCGACGGGGCTCCAACTAAGGAAAATGTAAGAACAGTGCGGCGTGGGAGTAAGAGTTGGCGCGGGTACTACGGTTATATTGAATTTGGCGGTATGAATCGCGATATTGTTTTTGATTTTTACATTGTTCAATATGTTACAATAAACATATTGGACATTATTATCGAAAGAATTTACGGTGTAACCTCCTGTGCCGCAGTTCGAACCTACTACTTGAGAAATAAAGTTATTGTATAGACTGCTGCTCTGTGCGGCCGCAACGACCCACAGATTCGGGCCGGAACTTATTATATTGCAATGTTCGTAATAAGGCAGCGGCGGTGACGATGTGTTACTTTGGTTTTTGTCTCCGCATAAGACGCTAATGCCGTTAACAACCGCTTCGGTTATATACGCCGTATAGGTATTTCCGACTGCGAACGATGACTGTGAATTGCCGTATGAAAAAGAAAAATTTACCGTCGCCGGCGGGATTATTGAACCGCCGCCGGAACTGGAAATGCCAAGCGTCATGTTCTGATCGTTGCCGGTGGAGTCGAGAACGAATCCGTCGAAGAACCCGTCAGTGGCACTTCCGGATATCATTTTCAGCACAGCAGTATTGGAAACAGACGAAGTGTTTGGCGGGACGGAGACATTGGCGCCGGGTGTTATGGAAAAATCTACATTAGACGCCACCGGCGTATTATTATATTGTATCACCACCAGCCCGTCGCCGCCGTTGCCGCCGCTATAACTTCCCCTGCCCGCCGCCCCGCCGTTGCCCGGAGAATATCCGTCGCCGCCGTTAGTTTCCGTGATCAGAGCTCTCCCACCGGAGATATACATAAGAGACGAGTCGGTAGTGCACCTATAGAAAGCTGAATATGGGTTGAAGGGCTGATTGTATGTACTAGTGTATGTAACACTGCCTAGCTGTTCACACCATGTCCCAGATGTCGCAGGAACACTTATATCCTGATTCTGGGGTAAGACAATAGCAATTGGATTGTACCAATTAGTCCAAGTTACATTGCATTTGCCGTTAAGGTTGCAATTGTTGATGATATCATTTGATGGACATACATAAGATACGGATTTTCCCTTTGAAAAATCACTGGCAGAATTGCTGACATTCGGATCCTGTGAGGTGACATCATAACACCACTGCGGACTGACTTGTACTAAATTTGGATAAAAATTACAACCAATTCCACCGGAACCGTTAGCACAATATCCAGATTGCGGCGGATAACTCGGATGATCGAAGCCTGTAAATGTGTTGGAAGAGATCGTATTAGGTTCATTGTCTTGAAAACCCATTTCACAAAAAGCTTTCCCGGGAGTCAGATAATCGGCGGGTGTCCCGAAGTTTGGTATGCTCCCATACGCAACATAATAGGCGTTAACATTTTGATTGTACGGCGCAGAGGCGCATGTCGTCGTCCTGTTATTATTGTCATAACCGTTCAACCCGCCGCGGCTGCCGTAAAGATTCAAAGCATCCTGTCCGGCATTTCCGCTAAGGTTCATGCCGGCATCGCCGTTATTACCGCTACCGCCTTGCCCGCCTATCTGAAGAGAAGAATTTCCGCTAAACTGCCCACCCTTTCCTCCAGTTGCAAATAAATCGGTACTTTGGTAAGAAGTAGGGCCGTATGATGACGCTCCGGTGCCCTTTAGGACATAACTGGCTAATCCATCTCCGCCTGAATTGTTGCCAGACTTTCCACTCCCGCCTTTCCCGGCATAAATAATGTAAGTATCTCCCTGTGTAACATTAAAAGTTTTTTGCGTATAACCGCCGCCGCCGCCGCCGCCACTATCTCCGCTGCAACCCGAACAGTTTCCTCCGCCTCCTCCGCCGCCCGCGCCCCAAACTTTGGCGGTAATAGATGTTACGCCGGCGGGAACCGTTATACTATAAGCGCCGGAGCCAAAATATGTCACGCCGGTAGCCGGATTGGCGGATGACGGAGTGAAGGTTATGGTAGTCTGGCCGGAAGTCAGAGCCGAAGCATGGCCGGCCGTCAAAATGGCCACCGCCGCAACGGCAACAACGGCGCCGATCGTTCCGGACAGAATTTTTGGAAATGAGATTTTCATCTAATATTTATTCAGCGCGCTTATAACCGCCTGCCTCTCGTCCGGAGAAAGAGACAGCCACGGCTTGGAAGCGACGCCGCCGAACTGCTTTACGATGATCTGCCGCTCGCCCGAAGAAAGCTTCGTCGGAACAGAGATCCTCTCCATGATCTTATTGGTCAGGTCCTGCGTCGTGGTACTGCCAATCTCAGTCAACGGCACGAAATTCTGGACCGGAACCGCGGCCGGCGACGCGGCACCGTACTGGAAGTAATACGCCCATACAGACAGTATGGCAACCGCAACAGCCAAAAAAACTATCAGGACCACGAGCCGCCGCGCATGGTGATGTTTTTCCGGAAGTGAAAAGAAATTTTGATCGGACATGGAGATTTATCGCATTTCGTGCATCAATACCATTATAACAAAACATGCCCGACTACTGACAACAAGGGTTGTGGATAAGTAAAGCGCGATCCTACAGCTTATTGACCTCCTCGAAAGGAATCTTCTTCTCGAACGCTTTGATGAGAGCGTCTTCTTTCATGCTTATGAAGCCATTCGCGCGCAGGGACCCGGTCAGCCCCTGTTCCGTCGGCTTTTCCAGTATCAGCCCCTCGATGTCCTTGGTCATGGCGAACATCTCAAAGACCGCCATGCGGCCGCGGGTGCCTTTCGGGCATTCCGGCGTAGGCTTGATCTTGTATATCGTATCCGAAAAAGGTATCTGCCGGCGGTATTGTTCCGGCAAATCCTCGAATTGTTTGTCGATCATGGCCTTGATACTGCCCTCCACTTTGATCGGTTCGCCGCCGACCATAAGTCCGACCAGACGCTGTGCCACCGAAAGGATCAGGGTCGGCGCTATGAGATACGGATCGACGCCCATGTCGATCAGGCGCGGCACGGCGCCGGCGGCTGTATTGGTATGCAGGGTCGAAAAGACCAAGTGGCCGGTCAAAGCGGCCTGCACCGCCAGCTGGGCCGTCTCCTTGTCGCGGATCTCGCCGACCATGATGATGTCAGGATCCTGGCGCAGAGTCGTGCGCAAGCCGGTCGAGAAGTCGTAGCCGATCTCCGGTCTGACTTGGGATTGGCTGACGCCTTCGATCTGGTATTCGACCGGATCCTCGAGCGAGAGCACATTGTATTTTTCGCGATCGATCTCATTGAGGACGGAATAGAGAGTGGTCGATTTTCCGGAACCGGTAGGCCCGGTGATCAGGATCAAACCGAACGGCTTGTTGATGGCCGCGCGGAACAATTCAAGGTTTTTTGCGGTCATGCCCAGTTCGTCGAGCGAACGAATGCCTTTGGCTTGATCCAGAATCCTCATGACGACCTTTTCGCCGTAATAGGCCGGAAAGGTCGAGACGCGGAAGTCGATGCGGCGGCCGTCAATCTTGGCGGAAAAACGGCCATCCTGCGGCTTCCTCTTCTCGTCCAGCCGCATATTGGAAAGCACTTTTATCCTGGCGACTACTGCGGAATGCACCTGCGGCGGCAACACCAGCGAGGTGTTAAGTATCCCGTCCACGCGGAACCTGACGCGGACCCGCTCGCGCATGTGTTCGATATGGACATCGGAAGCGTCGCCTTCGACGGCATAACGGACGATCGTCGCCACGATCTTGACGACCGGCGCGTCTTCGATGATGATAGCCTCGCCTTCGGCTTGTTTCTTGGCATCGTCGCCCTGTTTCTTGACTTCGTCAGTCTCGGTCGAGAGTTCGGTTTCGAGCTCGGACAGCGCCTTGGAAACCTCGCCGGTCAGGCCTTTGTACGCCTCGATGACCTTGCCGAAATCATCCGGCGTGATCAGATAGATCTTGTAAGGAATATTGTTTTTGGCCGCCAGGAATGAGAGGGCGTCGCGCGCTTCCATGTTGTCCGGATCGACGATGCCGACTTCGAGCACGCCGTCTTTCATGCCGACCGGCGCAAAACGGTAGTGAATGGCGGATTCTTCGGGAATATAGGCAAGGATGTCAAAGGGTATTGCGGTGTTGTCGACAGATCTTACGGGAATGTTCGAGAATTCGCCGCGCGCCGACAGGATGTCTTCCGGCTTTATGCCGCGCGCGAGCATAGCGTCGTCCAGAGACAAACCGCCCGATGCCTGCTTTTTGATCTCTTTGGCATCATCTTTATTTATGATTTTCTTCTGGATAAGGATGTCGAGAACGCTCATTTTAGGAGATTAGTTGGTTAAAGAGAGAGTTAATCGCTGATGATCGGGAGATCGGCCGGTCGCCATGGCCATTTAGTGGCCGCTCGGCGTCGGCGCCGTAAAGCCGGGGATCGGGGCAAACGGATTGTTGCGGCCGACATTTTGCGGCGGTATCGCCACGGAATAATCTTGCAAAGACCGGTAAGCCTGGCTCTGGAAAAGCGATGCGTCGATTTGCAGGGCTTGTATCTGATTTAGCAGGCCCAAGACTTGCGTGCCGACGGCGTCGCTCCCGGAGCCGGTTTGCAACAAACTTTGGCTGGAAGAGCTGGGAGCGCCGGAGAAAAAAAGAAAATAAGCGATGAGCGCTACGATGACTATAATTGCCATCCAGATCCAAGTTTTCTTCGACGAAGGGCGTTGGTTATGCATGTTATTGAATGGTTTAGCGATCTGCTGTTTTATTGTTGGCGCAACCAATAAGTGGTAAGTTGGACGCTAAAATCATAATTGCCGCTGTCGTTGGCGGTCACGGTCAAGTGGGTAAGGTCCGTAATGCGCAAATCGGCCTCGATATCGCGCATGAATTGGACAAACTGCGCGTACGGCGCCGTCACATCGAACGATACAGTCACGGTGTCGAGCGAGGGCGTGGGGATTGAACCGTTGGCGTTGGCGCCGGAACCGGCCGGCATCATGGGCGGAACAGCCGGCGGCGGAGCCGAGGGGGGGTTCTGCGCGCCTTGGCCGGACGACACTTGGGCGCTAATGCTACGCAAGGTGAGATTGTACCTGGACGCCACATTGTTCAAGTCTATGATCAAGCGGATGTTGTCAACCGTATTTGGTACCATTTTGTCCAAACGGTCCCGGTCATCGGCCGAAAGCGAATTGTAGGACTGCAAAACTTGGTCGCGCGTCCGGATAAGCTTGTCGGCGTTGGCGATGGCTTGGGAATACTCGTTGTTGACAGCGCGCACGGCATTGACCTCGTCCCACTTTGCGCTGGTATAAGTGAAATAGATCCCGACGGCGAGGACTGTGAGTATCGTGGCTGTGATGTTACGGTTCATTTGTTGAAAAATTTAAAAATTGGAATGTTTAAAAGCCGTGAGTGTCATTGGCCGGAATTGCCCGCCGGAGCGGAAGAAGCGTTGGCGGCCGAACCGGAAACGCTGTCCGCGTAAGAAAGCGCGGACGGATCGAGCGAGACGGCCAGCTTGAACGACACGGCGCCGGCTGGATCGAGCGACGGGTTCGAAAGGATCGGGTTTTTCACGATCTTGTCCAAGCCGTACTGGTTGAGCCGCGACAGCACATCGGATTGGAACGCCACCGCGCTCAAATCCTTGCCGTAACCGTCCAGGGCGACTTTGATGTCGCCCGATTGCTGAGTCGGCGCCGTCAGATCCATGCTGGTAAATCTGATGTTTTCGGCCGTCATCCGCGAGATCACGCCGAAGACATTCGACAAAGCCAGATGGCTGGCCAAAAGCTGTTTGGCCGCATCGATCTTGACATTGATACGCTTCAGTTCTGCGATAAGATCAGGATTGAATTGCTGCTGCCGCTCGGCCAGCTGCTGTTTCAGGGCGTCCTGCTGCGACAATGATAAACTTTTCCACCCGTACATGCCTACGGCGGCGGCGAGAGAAACGATAAACAACAACACGGCCAGATCGAAAAACAAACTGCCTATCCTGTGCGGCGGCGTCGACCGAAAATTCGTGCCGACGCCGGTCAAACCGGCAGCCCCGGACGCGCCGGTTGTCGGCAATGTCTTCTTGGGGATAAATGAAGTTTGGAATCGTGTCTCCATGCTTGCCATATTATAGCAGACAAAAGGATTTCTAGGTGTGAATAACTAAAAGAAAACTGCGAGGTTAGTCCTCGTTTAAACGGGTACTAACCTCGCAGTTTTCTTTTAGTTATTCCAGCTCCGACAATCGGCGGAGGGCGACGCCGATCGCCACGGCAAATTCCGGGCCCGCCTGGGCGAATTCTTCGGCGAGAAAAGCGGGAGTTTCCAGCTTGTTGAACGGATCGGCATAAATCACCTCTGTCTGAAAACCGATTTTCGCCAGATCGGTAAAACCCTTCAGGAGCGCTCCGCCACCGGTCAAAATCACCTTGGCCACATTTTTGCGGTATTTTTTCTGATAATTCAACAAGGTCGAATTCGCCTCGTAGAACATATAGTCCAGATTCACTGTGATGATTTCAGACAATTCCTTGTATTCCGGGCCGCCTTTCAGGCCGTGGACACGCTTCATGTTTTCGGCTTCCGAGATCGACACCGACATCGCCTTGGCCAGCGACAGCGTAATGTCTTGGCTGCCCTTGTTGATGATATGCGACGAACGCAGCATGCCGCGCTCGACGATATAGAGCTTGGTGGCGCGCGCGCCGAAGTCTATGATCATGCATGTCGAAACGCCCTGATCGACGACTGCGCGGATACAGCTGAAGATTTCGATTTCGTAGAAACTGGGCGCAAGGCCGGTGCCGGCCATGATCGACTGGTAATTGTTGACGAATTCGTTGTGGATGGCAACCACCAGCGCATCTTTGGATTGTTGCTCGGCGCCGCCGGCGTCATTGTCGGCATAGGATTCTTCGCGCGGTATTATGGAGTAGTCCAGCATCACTTCCGAAAGCGGCACCGGGATATATTTGCGCGCCTCAAGCGATATGACTTCGCCCAATTGCTTGTCCGGCACCGGCGGCACATTGATGAACGAGATCAGGCTGGAAGCGAGCGGCAAGGCGGCGCCGCAGGAGACGGTGGTGGTCTTGGCCTCGCGCAAAATATCTCTGACGGCTTCGACGGTTTTGTCGATCGGCAAACTGGTGGCGCGGCCGATCTCCACGCCGGCATAAGGGCCCAACGCCAATTCGCCGTAAGTTTCCAGGACGGCGCGCCCGCGCTTCTTCTTGAGCTGGACTACTTTGATGGCGGAAGACCCGATATCCAGCCCGAGCACGCTGATCTCCTTCTTGAATATGGAGGAAAAGAATGACATAAAACAATTATAGCAGAAAATCGGTATAAAATAACCAGCATGCCGATACTCGCCCACTTTTATCATGCGATCCTCGACGCTCTCTTTCCGCTGACCTCAGCGGAGAAGACAGTTCTGTCGTATTCGCCCGTCCGGGCCATGGATGAATTGCCACCCGCACCGACGCCGCCATTGGAAAACACCATGTCTATTTTCGCCTACAAGGACGAACGGGTGGCGAAGCTGGTCTGGAATATCAAATACAAACGCGAGCCGCGCGCGGTCGCGATCGGTGGCACGGCATTATTCCGGACACTCGAAGAAATCGCCGGCGGCAAAACTACCATAATAGTGCCGATTCCCATGACCAAAAGACGCCGGAAAGAGCGCGGTTACAATCAATGCGAATTGTTAGTCGGTGAAATCGCGCAGCTGGACGCAAAGCGGGCCGAGCAAACGGGCAACGAGCGAAAATTTACCATCAAAAACGATTTATTGGTTCGCGTCCACCACGCCGACAGGCAAACTCTGAAGAGTCGCCCGGAAAGGTTGGCCGGGGCTAAGGGTGTTTTTGCAATCAACGAAACAGCTTTGGACGAGATAAAAGCGAGCACGCCGGGCGCACTGTCTGCTTCGACGGCAATAGTGATCGACGATGTTATAACCACCGGCAGTACCATGAAGGAGGCCATGGAAACCCTGCGTGCCGCAGGCTTCGAAAAGGTTCTGGGGTTGTCGCTCGCGCACTGAAAAAACTTCGAGGTTAGTCCTCGAGGACTAACCTCGAAGTTTTTTCACCTTGATATTTTGACAAAGCGCCTTTTACCGATTTTCAGAATCACCGTCACATTCGGGGTAAAATGAGGATCGACCACTTTCGAATCGTCTTCGAGGCGAACGGCGCCGCTCTCGATAAGCCGGCGCCATTCGGCCTTGGAAGGTATCACACCCGCTTTGACGAGCGCGTCCGGAAGCGGTTCGCCATCGCCCAATTTTATCTCCAAGACATCATCCGGCACGCCGCCCTTGGCGAAAGTCTTGTCGAATCCATCAGCGGCGGATTGGGCCGCATCGGCGCCGTGGTATATTTTTACGATTTCAAAAGCCAGTCTGGCTTTTATGTCTCTCGGGTTTGAATCTTTGCGGCCGAGCGTTTCCTTGATTTTCAGAATCTCTTCCGCGGTCAAATAAGTGCAGTCGATAAACAACTGAAGCATATTTTCATCGTGCTGAGCCATGATCTTTCCGTACATCTCATCCGCCGACATGTCCAGAAACACGCCCGTTCCGAGGCTTTTCGACATCATTTTTTCTTTTGTAACCGGATTTTCCAACAGAGTCGTTATGAACACGAATTTTTCTTTTTTGTTGTATCTCTGCGCCAATGTCCTGCCGGCCAAAGCGTTGAATTTCTGATCATTGCCGCACATTTCCATATCGACGCCGAGATGAACACTGTCGTATCCTTGCATCAACGGATACATGAACTCGTGAAGATAAATAGGTTTGTTTTCCTTCATTCTCTTCTGATACATATCCCTTTCAAGCATCTGTTGCACCGTGAAATTCGACGCCAGATTTATGACATTCTCAAAAGTCATCTTTGAAAGCCAGTCGTCGTTGTATACTATTTCCACCGGATTATCTTCGTCGTTGATCGAGATTATCGGCAATAGTTGTTTCAACCATGTCTTTGTATGCTCTACGACTTGTTTTCTGGTAAGCTGTACCCTCGCCGCCGTTTTGTCGGTCGGGTCGCCGATGCGCGCGGTAAAATCGCCGATCAAGATAACGACTTTGTGGCCGAGCCTTCTGAATTTTTCCAGAATGATGTAATTCGTCGCATGGCCCAAGTGTAAAGCCGGGCCGGTGGCATCGGCGCCTATATAGATCTTCAACTGTCTGCCTGACATTAATTCTTTTTTCAGCGATTCTTTGGACGGCAAAATCTCTTGAACGCTTCTCGTCAAAATTTCGTCTATCGCCTTTTCTTCGGTAATTATATTCATGTACTCACGACAATGACCGGACTGGCTTACGCTTTGGGTGTCGAGTTTGCCGGAACGCCGCGCCACTTCTTGGCGACAAAGTAGAGGTATATCAGTTCCAAAATGCCGATGGTGTTGATGATGAGCAGTATGATGAACCACCATTTGTGATTGAGCCTGGCGGCGGTCCAGAGCGCGTAGCCTTTCAGGACCAAAACGATGATTAACAGTATGGCGAAAAGTACGATACCTATCACGCCGGCGCCGATGCCGAACGGTATCCACGGATTCCAAGACGCATGCACATTTGCGAGATTTAACATTTCGGTTTTATTAGAGGAATAATAATAAATTCAGGCAATATTATTATAGCACAAATACTGTCATGCGCCTTAGCTTAGAATAAGTGTGTCTGCCCCATTTTTAGTTCGTAAATGTGAAAGTAGAAATACTGTTCTGGATCGGCTTCACCACAGTATTGGCGAAATTTGCCTGGGCATTTAGACATTCATTGTATCTCTCATTTCCCGGTGCCTTGGGATCAGGAGAATTTTCATAGACGCCGCAGCCGTTCGAAGTATGGACCGAATAGCTTACTGTATAAGCGTTTCCGTTGCGAAGAGTCGTGTAATCGTAATTAGTATACAATTGTCCTGCTCCAACATCTCCACTCGTAGTAGAACAGAATTTTATACCATACTGTTATAAAAAAGCTCTACACCTTGTATACCATCTGCTGAGATGCTTTTTTGCTGATAGATATATTGATCGTTGGTTCTGAACCTGGCTATCATGGCATCGAATGTCTCATTCAGTAGTCCACTGCCTTGAGGATTAGTGTCCTGTTCAATAAATACCTCGAAGGGTTGTCCGGCTGAAGAGCCGTAATTGAAATAGATAGACCCGAGACCATTGCCATAAAAATTTTCTTTTGGTATTCCCCATTCAACAGGATATTGGAAGGAGATACCAAAATTATCATAGGTGTTAAGGTTAGGATTAGGGGCGATCGCACTGCCCGTATTTGAAGACGCTCCATAAAGATTCGAGTACGCGGCCGATTCCGCTCGGATTGTCTGATTTTGTTGCGCCTGACTAACCGGTGTGGCGACTGAAGGGTCGAGAGCAAGTATAGTCTTCGCCAGCGCTTGAGCGTCACTGCTTTCCGTTGCGATCGCTCCATCAACCGTAACTATTAGGAAATTTTGAGCGCTCAATGGGATTATGACATTTGCACCAAATCTCTGCGACCCCGCAAGCATGTGAAGCCCGCCCATCGTATTTGTCGACACATTTGCAGCGATCGGGACTCCGGGAGCAATACGACCGGACGATACCCCGTCAGGATATACGGCCATCCAAGTGTGCTGATTGAAATCGAAATAATAGCGGACAGTACTGCATACAGGACACGCCCCGACTCCGGTGCTGTCCGTTATTGTCGACCCGAAAGAAGTGAATTCTTCGATTGTTATCACTCTTTGTCCGTTGGCCACAGTGATCTGATTTGTAACCGTGCCGCCAGGATATTTTGTAGAATTATCTACGGCATCTTTGGCAACATGCCAACCACTCGGGTACCAAAATGAAAATCCGAATCCCGAATCGGAGTACTTGGACATTGCGCTCTCATTCGCACTTTCATCGCACACCGGACCATTGATCGAATCGGTCGTGATCCCTTTGTCGGAATCGCACGGAAGACCTAACCCTTGCGGCATTGACGAATTGGAAACATTTCCAGGAGCCTGCGTCTGCACTACCGGCGTGGTTGTGGGTTGCGAGATTTGCTGATTGTGAACTCCGAACAATGATCCGATCAACGCTACCACTGAGATTATGAAATTTTTCATAATAGGCCAATGATACCGCAATTATTGCAATAGTGTAAGTTCTGCCTTAATATGGCTTTAGCATTGGGATGTCTGGCAGGACTGGGTGGAGAAGAACTGTGGTGTGAGGCCAAATACAAAAGAAAACCTGCAGAAACTATTTTCTCAAATAATAGACACCTTCAATATTGGCTGGATAGCCCGTGTTCAATATTTGCGTGCCAGTTTTTATTCCAAGATAATAATAACCACCATCATCAGAACCGCATGCGTAAAAATTGCAAAGCGATTGGCTGAAGATATCTCCAGGAATAGTATAATGCTTTACCTCTCCAGGACCCACAATATTAACAAAATCATTTGTATATTCAGTTGTGGGACTCGTCTGAGACATGACAAGATTCGCATTTTCATCTGTCTTATATAACGAACCGTCCTTCGTCAAGACATAATAATATGTTGGTCCTTCTGCAAAATCAGTGCTGATATAATAGTTGCCATCGTACACACTCTTCGTAATTCTAAGATCGGTTCCATCAATTTGACCTACAGCTGCACTCTTAATAGGTGTTTGGTCAACCTGATAACTGCAAATATTAGGAGATATTCCCAAACCTGCTGCATCAGGACAAGAACAGTAGAGAGTATTTTGTAACTTAGCTATGCACATATTGGCATACCATTCTTTGGCAGTAACAATCTGTTGCAAACCATTATTTGTGATAAGTGACAAGAACCTACCGTTGTCGAGTAGCAGAATGTTCTCGAAACTATTCAGTTTTGGATTTGATAGGTCTGTAGGTCCTGATGAATCACGGGTAAAAGTTGTCACTTGCGTAGCCGAATCACCCTGTGTCTTCCAAACTATTCCCTTTTCTCCATCGCAAGTAACTAACCAAAAGGCATTATCATATGTTGCATAGCTACATATATTACTGATAGCTATACCATTTTGGTCATATATATTCTTAAGAATCTGGTTTTGAAAATCAAGATAGGAAACATCCGAAATCACTGATGCTTTCTGCTGCTTGATGACATATGCATTCGGCCAAATTGAATTATGATCTATACCTTGGCTAGCAACGATGATTTTAGGAATAGCTGGTTGTCCATTTAATCCAGTTGAATAACTGGCGAGATCTATCCGATTTGCGATTTTTCCGTCCATAAGGAGATAGGCGCTTTTAGTCTCTTGGGAATACCCAACAACTTGATCGAATATTTGATCGACATATATCTCTTGGGGCAGATCTGAGTTAACAAGAGTTGCTTTGTCGTTAATATCGATCAGGTAGAAATCCTGCTTCGGAGAAATACTCGCAGCAACACCGAGTACTAATCCACGGCTTGTCGGATAGAATTTCGATTGAATAAAATGTCGTGGCATGCCCTTGATCTGATGGCTTGTACCATTTTGAAGACGATAGAGGTAACTACTGTTCGAATCTTTGTCAGCTGTTACCATGAATGTGCTTGAACCAAATGTAGTTTGTAATCCTGTGGGCTGACCAATAATACCAGAAACTCTCATAGGCGTTGCATTTACTATATTTATTGCTGAAGACTTTGAAATGACAGGGTGGTTATTAGATGCTACGGAATGTAGTATCACCGATACCACGATGACGGCTGCGATAAAAAGAAAACCAAAAAGTATTTTTGAAGAAACTGATCGTTTGTTTTTTTGTGGCGGCGGCGGAACAGGGTTGATTTGTGTTTGAGTACTATTTTGAGTAACTGTGTTTTCCATAGTAATTTAAAGGCTCTAGACTAGTTTAGCATGGGCTAAGCTAGTCTAGAGCCTTTATTTTAATACAGACTGATAATTCTTGAGCAGAAAGACAGTCTCCTCCCGCAAATGATTCTTAACCCACGCTTTGGCTTTTTCGTCCGGCAGAAGTTCCGCAAGGCCACGCAATATTTCGTTATCTTTGACCGACTCAACAACCGGAATACAGTCGGCCATATGCTCTTTGACAGTTTTTCCGGTTCTTGCTTTGATCACTTCGGTATTGATATCCCAGTTATTTTTGGCGAAGAACCAAACATCATAAATGTCACGCATGGCGAGTGTTCGCCGGTCGGTCAAAGCGGCGAGCTTGCTGGCAAAGAGGTAATCTTTCTTACCAGCCAACATGGAAATGCCAAGATACTCCTTGAGTTCGTAGTGTTCCTTGATGTCGGGCATCAAAATCCTTACGTTGATCTCAACTTTGACGTTGTGGTCAGTATCGCCGTAAGAAAGCAGGAAGAAGATTGTGTTTCGTTTGATGTAATGATCTTTGACTTCGCCATATGGCTTGAGCATATTTCCAATCTTTTCATAAACCATCTGTTGCGTGGCTTCATCGGTTGTGAACAGGTCAAAATCCAAGTCAACGGAAAATCTGGAGAGGCCATAGAAAAAGTAGGCGCAAGTGCCGCCCTTGAATCCAATGAGGGATGATATGGAAGTGTCGGAGTAGATATCCCGCAAAATCCGACCCATAATAAGCTGATGTTTTTCTTTATTGAGCATATTTTTGATAATTCTTTAATCGCTTCACAAGTTGTTTGTTTTCATAAATTTTTACCAGCTCAAAGCACAATTCCCAGTTAATTGATCGTAGGTTGTCGAAGTAGAATTTCGGGGACAGATAAATGGTATCAAGGAATGCTCGCTCCGGTGTGGCAATGCTGTAGCCCTTTTCCTTTTTCACACCGAGTCCGTTATACAAAATGCTATCTTTTAGTTTGCGAAAAACAATAGTGTGTCCATCTATTTTTTTGGTCATCGGGTAGGGACCGGCCGCAAAGGTGGCATCATGATGCTGAAAAATGATTCCAGCTTCCCGGAGGACGGTCTCGAAGCTGATGTAGGAAGGAGTGTAGAGGCTTCCGGCCAATTCTTTCAAATCATATTCCTTGCTTTTGGCAAAAATGCCACGAGACAGACGGATCAGCGATCCCTGCTTGGCATAATATTTAATTTTGCCGAGCAGATTCAAATTGTTGGTTTCCTCCCAAATCAAAGCAATGTCCTTGGTTGTCAGGATGGTCTTGGGGGATGCATAAAGTTTTGCAATTAGGTTGTCTGTGGCCATATGTTTAATCTGTCTAATGGAATGGATATATTCCTTACTTTCCATTGTATATTGTTGACAAATGGAAGTCAAGCGGCCTATAATGGGCTTATAAACATCTTAACCTTATGGACAAAGAAACCCCAATTGAGAGTCTTGAGACATGGCTATCGAATAAGCCATATTGGGAGCAATATGTCTGGAAGCGGAAGCATGACAATGAAATTACCGACACTTTTAGTGTGTACTTCTGTATTCATTACGACGACCGTTCCAACATCATGAAAATGTTTTCCTTGATATGGCTTAGCTAGTGTTGATTTAAAATACGGTTTTATTTTCATTGTCTATATTATTTTAGCAAAAAAGAGCGACACTATCGCTCTTTTTTTGCAATCTGCTGGCTTGCGGGTCACAGCTCGACGTCGAGCATACGGGTCAACAAAACTAACAGGTTGTCAATGCGGCAGTTTTTACACTTTGCGCGAACCTTTTTTGAACGAAACGGCTGATTCGCCCCGCCGCCGCTCGCTAACGCTCGCCAGCCAGCAAAAAAGTTTTCTCTGCTTTTCTTTTGCGCGCGCCGGATTTTTTCTTCTAAAAGGAAAAGAAAACTTTTT
>JAGXAG010000010.1 GCA_018971685.1 Patescibacteria group bacterium | reverse complement strand
CAGCGGGTATAGAGTTGGCGGGCTTCGGAGACGACTTCCTCGGCAGACACATTCGCAACTTTGCGGTGATCGATTTCCGCTTCAAGTTTCGGCAGTTCGGCAAGGAGCTGGTTCAGGCGTTCCTCGGCGGGTTTGTAGAACTCGCCGAATCCCTGGCTCGTGACGTTGCCGTCGAGGTAAAGCTGGTGAGTGCGCGCCATCTGGTCACGCACCTTTTGGATTTCGCGCCGGTGGTTTTCCAGAAGGGTTTCCTTGCCCTTGAGGTTCTGATCGGCCTCCAACAGGTGGGCGGCGATGCGCTCAGGAGCGACAAAGAAATCCTTCAGTTCGTCGTGGAAAATCGCCTCCAAATCGACGATCGGAATCTTGTTCCGGCATTTCTCGCAGATGTACTTGGGCGAGTTTGCTTTCACGTACATCCTCTGCCCGCACCTGCAGTAGGCGAGGCCGGCGAAGAGATGCACCGGTTTTTTCCCTGGGCGCTTGGGTTTCTTCGCGTGCTCTTCACCGGGGCGGCAGCCGACCGCCTGCCGCCTGGCGCAAGCTGCGGACCGGAGGAGTGCATCGTGCGGATTCCGCGGAAGACCTTGATCCTCGCACGGCCCGATATTCCGAGTTCTCTCTAGCCCGCCCCGCGGGGGGGTTGAACAAGCCGGGACTGTCTGGTACAATGCCGGCTAATGGGGGTATTGGACTGGCTTGGAAAGCACTGGTTTGAAGCCATTCAGTCCGCCGGGATCATCGCGGGGCTGGCTCTTACCGCCCTGGCTCTGCGGCAGGATGCGAAGGTGCGGCGCATCAGCAACCTGATTGCGATCACCGCGCATCACCGCGACATCTGGAATAGTCTCTCGGCGCGGCCAGCGCTGGCGCGGGTGCTCGACGCGGCGGCGGACCTGGAGCGGACGCCTCTCAGTACGGAAGAAGAACTGTTCGCACACTCGCTCATTCTCCACCTCTACAGCGTCCATTGCGCCATCCGGGTCGGCGTGTATCCGCCGCCGGAAGGATTGCGAAAAGACATCGCTGCGTTCTTCGCGCTGCCGATTCCCAGAGCCGTTTGGGAAAAATTCAAGCCGCTCCAAGACAGGGCGTTCATCCGATTCGTGGAAACTGGTGCGGATGATTCCGGGGAGTGTTCCCACTAACTCGGTGTTAATCGTGCGGCTTGATTCACTGTTTCGGGAAGCCCGCCGTATTTCCGCTCGCAACTTTGTGACGAGCGGACGGCGTTTCCAAGAAGTTCGCTAAGCAAATTCAAGCACCTTGTTCCGAATGACGAAATCTTCGTTATACTCAGGTAGCGCTTCCCGCAGGCGCTCTACGAGGAATTGCGCTGGAAACTGCCCTGGAGCACTCGGACGATCCAAGTACCCATACGTAAAACAAGAACCGCGGGCCGGAAAACTCGTTCGCGTATGCGCGCCCATACTGCCCATGCCAATTACGCACAGGGGCGCGTTCCAGTCGCGCGCGAGAAGCCCCTGAAGAGTCTCCACGTCGGATGGACTTCTCACCATAGTTGAGATCTTAAGTAACTGGCCATTGTCATAAGCAACACTGGCTATTTTGATTAGTTCATCAAATGTCGGCGTAGCGGAGTAATTGTGGTAAGAGAGTAGGACGGGCTTGGAGTATCGCTCGGACAAGTCCCAGAGCCATTTTGAAACGAGCGCGCTACTGATTTCCACGTCAATCGCCGAGACATGCGATATGGCTTTTTCGAAAAGTGCCTTCCGTTCGTCGTCGGAACGATTCCACTTGCCACCATCGGAATCCAATCGGATGGTTAGAATTGTCGGAATCTCCGCCTGCTCGATTGCTCGACACGCTGCCAGCCAATCTCTTTCCACTCCGATCTCGTCCAAGCGCACCTCTGCAATGTCGCAATGTTTTTCCCGTCGCCCCGAAAATCGGACCAGACAATCATAGTCTGAAATTGTGCCAACCACCCGGGGAACCCCGCCGATCGACAACGCGCCCAGTTGTATCGTTGACGTAAGCATTATTTATTAATAGATTAGCAAAGCGAGAGTCCGAAGTCAACCGCTGCGCATTGAAGACTTCGGCCCTACAACATTTCTTTCCGACAACACTGGCGCCGCCTGACTCGCGGCACTGTGCATATTTCTAACGTTCTTGCATTTGCAAGTCAACAGAATTCTGCCTCGGTGTCGAGGCCCGAAAAGGACTACGTGCCAACTGATCATTTTCTCGATATTTCCTGCCAGAACACGGAAGGTCCAAGATTCTCGAAACGCGCCTTTGCGAAAACCAAGGGGTTGTTCCTAACGCATCGTTTCCGCAATCGCGCGGACCGCTTC
Source organism: Patescibacteria group bacterium (assembly GCA_018971685.1). Taxonomy (GTDB): domain Bacteria; phylum Patescibacteriota; class Minisyncoccia; order Phycocordibacterales; family PALSA-1337; genus C7867-002. The sequence continues at coordinate 14,278 of JAGXAG010000010.1, read as the reverse complement.
GTCTTCTCGCTGTTTCCACTCCTCCGGCGTGAGCGCCGGCAGCGAGCGCTTGATTCTGTAGCCGCGGCGCATCTCCGGCGCCGCGGCAGCTTTCGGGGCGGGTGCCGCCAGCGTCTTCAGGTCCGCAATGAAATCGTCGGGACGGTAATAGACCGTTCGTCCGGCAGCTTCAGGGCCGAGGCTCCCGGACACCGCCGCCGCGATTTTCCGCAGCCGGTCTTCGTCCACGCACACCACGGCGATTTTCAGGAAGCCCGCCTTGAGACATTTGGCCACATTGCCGACCTCGTGATCGATTGTCGTGGTAATGGAAATTTCGCACGCGATGATTTGGTCGGCTCGCTCCAAGAGCAAATCCACGCTGCCTTGGCCGTCGAGGATCGGTTTCTCGACCGTGCTGCGGAACCCCAGGGCTTCCGCAGCCTGTTTGAGCCGATGCTGAATGGCCTGGTGCTGCGCTCCGCCCCGGCCCAGGTCGGCGGGCTGTTTAAGCGGCGCCTTCGCTTCGACATGCGGCGCGGGCGCAGCCGGTGCGGCCGGCGCCTGATCCCGCACCGCCTCGGTCGGCTTCGCTGGCGCGAGTTGCGGCGGTGCGCCGGCTTCGGCTTTCGGCTTCCTCGCCTCCGCTGCTCTTGGTTGCTCTGCGAACTGCGACACCATGTAGCGGATGGCTTTGGGGCTGAGGAAGGTTTCCAGCCGGGTGATGACCGGCCCGATGGACTTGTTCCCGGCAAGCTGCGGAAACCCCTTGCGCCAGTAATAGACGATTTCCGGGTCGCTTACAGTTTCGAGGAAACGTTCGCGGAACGTCGGCTCCAGAAGAAACCGTCTGAGGTCGGCGAGCGTCCCGCCCTGATTGCTTTCGAGGAAGGCGAGGATCGCGTTCTGGAGCACGCTGCCCATCTGGTCGCCCCAGGACGTGGAGAGGCGCTGGAAGACCGACACGAGGTCTGAAGCCAGGAGCCGTTTTTCTAACTCCGAATGTGCCGAGAGCATGTTGAACCCGACCGAGTATTCTTCGTCGGAGGGATCGAGGAGCACCACATCGCCCACGCGCGTCTCGGGGACGATCCCCAGAATCCGCTCGACCAAGTCGCCGTGCGGGTCAAGCACCGCCACGCCCTGCCCGTTCTCGATGTCCGCCTTGATCAGGTTGAACAGGAGCGTGCTTTTGCCGGTCCCCGACGCGCCGATGCCGAGTTTGCGGGTGCGGTTGGCGGAGCCTTCGCCCCGACGGAAGCCGGCCAGGACTTCACGTATCAGGCGAGCCCCGAGGCGGTGTGGGAGTTGGCGATAATGTTTTTCATCGCCGCGAGGATGGCAAAGCCGATCGAGCCAAGCGAGCGCGGCGGCCCTGCGGGCCGAGAGTGTTCGCCTTTGCTCGCGCGATTGTCCGGGTTTACTCGCGCACTGTTCGCCTTTGCTCGCAACGCAGCAGACTGAAATCTCAGCGCACAATTTCAGGAAGGGGCAGACGCCGCGATGTCCAGTCTTACCCATCGCTTGGATTTTTCCCTCTCCACGAGATCTCCCCAAGGCCTCAAGTCCTCCTCTATCGTAATTGACAAAGCACCATCGTTTTTGTTAATTTAGGTCTATGAAACCTGATGAACTCAAGGCCCTCGCACAGGAAATCGTTGCCGAGGCACGTCAGTTAAACGCGGCGCACACAAACGAACCCGACGCGCCGGTTAATTATGCATGCGTTTTCGCGCAGAGCCCAACTGAGTACGAGGAATTGATTAGTTCGGCTCGTCAACTCGGTTCAGTAGCAGAAGATACGGCAACAGGTCCGGTCTTCCACATCGCTCCACTCTCGACGGTCGCGGGAACGCTCCGGCTGCTGAAAATTCGACGGCCCGATCCAAAGCGCACGGAACGGGGAGACGCTGATTTCACAGTTGCCAACTATGAGACGCTCAAGAAGACCCACCTCGGTAGGCCAGGTTGGAATCTAATTCAGCGCAAAAACATGGAAATGCTAGAACTGATCGACCCAGCTTTCAAGGTTCTGTCCTATTACTCCCACCCTACGCTTGCTGAAGTCCTTAAGCTAAACGAGGATCGGCTATCGTAAGCTGCTGGCTCATAATAACGCTGGAAGTGGCAGGGCACCCCCAGCATCACAAATCGCTTGAAGTCATGGCGCAAACTCGCCTCAGTGTGGTGGTCCATCAGCCCAATTTCTTGCCTCGGTTGAAGGTCCTCCAGAAACTCGCAGCTGCCGATGTGTGGTGTGTTCTTGACTCAGTTCAGTACAACCCTAGGGAATGGCAGAATCGTGCACGCATCGTTGCAGTTCACGGCGACAAGGACTACACCAGTAAAGCTATCACTTCCGTAACTCATGTCAGACTCAAGCTCGGGGCAGGTGCGAAGGGGTTCCAAGTCGGGTCGGGGACAAACTCACCTTTGAGGAGATGTTCAGTGAACCGCTCTGGTCCGACTCGGGAAAGGTAATTGACGCTCGCAATGTCTCTCCATGACGTGATGCCCGGCCACTTTTCCGTGGGTTCGCGCCAATTCTGCCACAGCACCTCGATGCTCGTGAAGTCGGTAGGCTGTAGGTAGTTGCATGCACCACTGTCAGCGAGGTACGTAGCCGCGCCCAAGCTCCGGCAGATTGCGGACATCAGAGTCGAGGCCTTCCCATGCACCGGCAGTGAGGATGCGAATAACACAGTGGGATGCCGACTCGTGATACGTAGGAGCGAACAGGTGATGTCAACACAAAGTCGCCCCAAAGTGCTGGCCGATAGCAGCGGTTCGAGATTCGAAAGAAGTTCGTCAATGGCAGGCCAATAGGGTGCGCGCCGGAACGCGTGGAATAGAGTCAGCTTAATCAACTGAGCCGTGGATTGTGCCTCGGTAATTTCCACTTCTCTGATAACCGTTTCGCGGCCGTGCGGCCGGCGTACCGGAACCGAAAGCCAAAACGCTTGGTTGACGTGGATGGTGTGCTTTGGATCGCAGGCGCGCCAGGACAGGGTGCCGGAGCACTCCTCGACGAACTTCGCGGAAAGGGAATGCCTTTCTGCTTGTTGACGAATGATTGCAGCGTTTCAAAAGCCGAGCGACATGAGACGTTGACGAAGGCTGGATTAGTTATGCGAGCAGACCAACTCGTAACTGCCGGAGAAGTCACTGGAGAGTGGCTCAAGGAGACGGCGACATATGCGATCATCTATCTTGGCGCCCCTGGCGCCTTGCCGGACATTGCTCAAGGGCTCAGTATCCGTGAGGGGGCTCCAGTTGACGCCGTTGTCGTGGGCGATCTATTCTCTCATTATGATCGGTGTCTGCTTGACAAGGCCGCGAAGGCTGTCGACGACGGTGCTTCTTTAGTGGCGATGCAACACAATGCGCGCTGGTCTGACGGTAAACAATTGCACGTTGACAATGGTTTTTGGGTGGCAGGCTTAGAATATGTGACTGGGCGACAGGCTCTCGTGATGGGGAAACCAAGCCAGCATGCCTATATGGCTGCGGTAGCCCGACTCGGGCAAATGAGGCAAGATCAAACGCGCATTGCTTTTGTGAGCGACGATATAGCAGCTGATCTTAAGGGTGCCAAGAATGTTGGGCTGACTACCATCTATTTCGGCGCCACACAGTCTTTACCGACATGGGTCGACTATACAGTGCATGATTATCGTGCTCTCTCCTCCCTTCTCATCAATCATGGCTATGACTGATGTTGCTGTTGGCATCGATATAGGCACGTCTTACACTAAGGCGGTCGCTCGTACAGAGGACGGTGCTGTCATCGCCGTAAGTCGTATGCACTCTCCACAAGTCAAAATCAACCGCGCCACTGTTTTATTGGGGGCGGCTGAATGGTGGGAGGGCTTCAAATCTGTGTTGTATGGTTTACTAACTGCGAACACGTCCACGAATGCGCCGTTTCCGTACGCGATGTTGAAGCGCGGAATGGACCCGAACCCCGCGGCGAAGACTTACTCCCTGCCCACGTGGGGGAGGCCTTTCCCCCCTCGGCCTGAAACGGGCTGGCGCACCGCCCGCACCATTCCTTGGGGTCCAATCATTCCCGTCTGCCGAGCTGAGGATAGGGCTTATAGAGTAGCCCGCCCCGGAGGCTACTACGAACTGTCCGGCACCCCACGCCACGCCGTCATGCGTACTGTAAACGAAATTGGAAGCCCAGTTGCGTCTGCCTTGAGCGCCAGGGGATTTATTGCCGCTCGTTACGCTTACCCGAACGTGGCCATAAACCGGGGCGGACGTGACCGTAACGACTGTGGAGCGTATTACGGCTTGACATTATATTTCCGGACAATAAAACTCATCACAATCCCCAAAGTGAGGTACCGTTTTGAAGCACTGGGGGGCAACAACTTGAAATCTTCCACTTTGCCGCGACAACTCTCCGAACCACACCGGCAAGGCATCGTGAAATAATCTTCGTCCATGGTGGTGGAGTAGTCATATCGAATCTCAGTGCCCGCCGGGATGTCAGTCAACGCTACCAATTCTAAATCGGCGCGAATGCCCGCGTTGGGTTCGCACGAGTGATTGGCAAAGCACCCTGGTGGGTCAAGATCAATATACTTATTGTCATCGATCTGGAGCGGGTAACATTCCTTCTCCCCCTTGCTGGCTGCCTCAGCGAAGCTGATCATTGGGCCACTGAACCGGCAGATCATAGTGCCCGCCCGGATTTTGCGCCGAGCAAACAATCCCTTGCCAAGATCACCCTTCGACACATAGGTCAGCGTGCCGGCACCGGATAAGCCGAAAGTCTTATTTGATCCCGTCTTGGAAGCGTTAATTACTACCGGTCCTTTACCCATGTCATCAATAATATAACTTTACGCGTTCGCCCGCAATGATCCGGCGAGCAACGTGAGGATGAGGTTTATATTCCATTCTCCGTTTCCATATAGCGGTTGACCAAGTGTATGGCTTTTTTGAACCCGGCGATTTTGTCCTTCTCCTCGGCGGCCTTTTTTGCCTTCCGCAATTGATTGGCAGCATCATTGTACGGCTTATGGTGCTTTGATCTCCGCCCGGACTGGCCTATTTGTTTGTGCAACGTGTCAGCTTTGATCATCTTGGCATCGGCTGCGTGCTCCCAGGCTCGGGCAGCCCATTGCAGCGCCTGCGCATACGCCGCGGCGCACAGGCTCTGGAGTTCGTGAGCGGGGCATTGCTCCTGGATAAGCGCGCGAAACACACTGTGGTACTGTTGAAAGAAGTGATCGAGGGCAAGGGCAAGTTCCCTTTCGGCGTCGTAATCGAGCCGGTGCAGATTGTCCCATGCTTCATCGAATTCTTTTTCCCATAATTGATCCATCCTTTCGAGAAAGTCGCCAAGCAAGCCGCCGTTTTCTCCAGCGCCACGGCGCGTAAGCGCGCCTAGAAGCAGGCCGCGGCCTCGGAGTTCTGTGAGGAGAGGCGGGACTAGATTGTGGAGCAATGCTGCGTCAAACTGCACGGTCACCAATTGGCCGAGTACGTTGCTGGGAAGCTCAACGAGCCGCCCTTCCCGCATCTCTTGGAGTACCAGGGTGTCGGAGCGTTTGAATTGTCTACAGCGCGCCATTTCGTCGTAAACATTGGGCCGCGCCTTCGTCGTGTTTTTCTCTGACTCGTCAAAGGTGACGAGGACGAGAGGGATCAAGCAATCCTTGATGTAGTAGTCCACCCGCTGTTCCTGAGGTTTCTTATGAGAGGGGAGGTCGAGAACGGTCGCAGCACGCAGGCCGAGACTGCCGATCAGATCCTTCAGATAATCGACAATGTTCTTGCTCATGCCGTGGAGAATCAAAACATCCACGACATCTCCGGCGTTGGAGCGTGCGGCCATTTTCACGATCTTCGCCACGCACGATATTCGGCGGCGCGACGGGGCGTCAACTGTTCTTTCGGTCGCGGTTTCCAGGCTGGCGAGGTATTCTCAGCTTGATCGGCGGATGGAACTTCCAACCGTCACTGCCGTATCAGCGGGAAAGCCAATGGCACCTGCGTTGGCCGGTTCCCCGCGCCGCCGGTTATCCGGACCCTGCATGTCGATGACGGACAGTTGGCAGCCAAACCCGAGGCGGAAGCCGCGAAGCGCGTGACGCGGAAGCTCGGCTTGCCCCTGACATCGCTGCGAGTCAAGGGATGCGTTCAAAGACCCGGCGGTGTTATCCCCGGCCGCAATGCTTTTCTCCTATTTCACGGCCTACTCGAATTCAAGGATTTGTCCCGCGCGTAGTTGAAAAGCAATTGGTGCAAGGATTCATTACGCCGCGTTCTTTGTCGGTCGTGAGCGCGGCGACACATTCCCCGCAAACCTGCCGCGGAACGCCAGACGTTACATCCGTTGCGGGTGTCATGTCCGGTGTCAAGGGAAGCACGCCTACGAAACCGTGTCGAAGGAGGTGCGAGTGCCCGCCGGCCTCGGCGCGCTCTCCAGGGCGACTTCCTCTCGAAGAAACCTCGTAAGGCGCTCCGCGGATGGCTCAAGTTCCGCCCGACTTTTCCCTCGTTCCCGTTCTTCAATGCGGTAGAGCGCCTCGACAAGATTCCCGAATTCAGCGAAGATTGTATCGTCGTTTTCGTGACGCCGCCGTTCTTCGGCGATGTACTCCTTGCACGCGCTCCACCAATGGATGCCGTGGTAGCTGAATGCAACCCAGGCCATTTCTTGATCGAGATAGCCGCGGCGCAGGAGCATGCCCACCGTTTCGAAAAAATTCATCACGTCCTCCTGAATCTCGTCGTGCGGCGCTTTGCGGAGCAACTGAGTTGCCAAAGCCGCCCGTTGGCGGACCAGCCGCTCGCCGCCAAAAATCTCCTCCCGCTTCATCTGAAGTTCCACTTTCATCTGATCGCGTGCGACGGCCAATTGGGCCTTGAAGGCCCGCCAAGTGACACCGACCAGGGCACACGTGGCAACCGCTACAAGGGCTTCCCAGATCATGTCCCAAGTGTAGCGTTGTGGCGCCCGATTGGCAATCAGGTTCCGGGATGTCCCCATTGTCCACGGGCTGTTTGCGGGGGAATTGGAGTATGATATGCTATCTGTGTGCCTGTGGGCGCAAGCCCCGTTCAGCCAAGGATTGTCCTAAGCTGAAGGCAGGCACGCGAAAGAACCGCCTCCGGGCGGTTTTGTCGTTATTCCTTGTCCTCGATATTGGCGGAGAACAGCTTTTGCCTGCCGTCTTTGATCTTCACGTCAGGCATGACGCTCCAGAAGGTGATGTTGCCGTCGCCGACCCGCCGGATGATGACGCGGATACGGACGGGGTTGCCGGTTCCCGCGATGGCAACAAAGCCCCAGTACTGGACTTCTTTCATCGGCACGCTGCCGTCTCGCGGGGACTTCTTGCCGACCGGCGCGAGGGTTTTGCGATACTCTTGAAGCGTGCCCGACTTGTGGATTACCTGGAGGGCCAGCGGGAGGAGTCTGAACTTCAACAACTGTTCTTGCTTGGAGCGCTCCCGGCGGGCGGAGAACTGGAGGTGATGGAACCCGTCTGAATTGAGGACGACCTGGCTATCGAAGTACGGGCAGAAGAGTGCCTGCTGAGCGGCGTAGGTTTTCCGTGCCTTCTCCTTCCTCTCCTCGAAATACGCCGGTTCGATCTCCATGACGAGAATCATACCACGAGAATGCTCGGTGGTATGGAGGACAACCTTGCCGTTCACAGCAAGGTTGTCCTCCTCGGATCATTCCGAATGGAAAATATCATGACTATGACAACCCAAGTCGGTTTTCATGACCGGCAACTGGCCGAGCGCGTTTAACTTTGCCAAGGTGTCCAGCAATGGGTCCCAGGTTCGAGGTATGTCTCGATACGGGCCGTTTTTGCCGAAAAATAATTTCGCCGCCGGGCTGAGCGATATTCTTCAGTTCGGATTCGAGAGAGATGCCTTCTACGGTCATATTTATTATGAGCTATAACGCGGATTTTGAAGTTGCCGTAAAGTATGGTAGAATCGCCGCATTATGCCCAAAGATGAACAAAAAAGCCGGCTCGGCGAAGACAAGATCATAGTTCGCGGCGCACGCACGCACAATCTCAAGAACATAACCGTCGAGATGCCGAGGAACAAGATGATCGCGATCACCGGATTGTCCGGTTCCGGCAAGTCGTCGCTCGCTTTCGATACCATATTTGCCGAAGGGCAGAGGAGGTACATAGAATCGCTTTCCGCTTATGCCAGGCAATTCCTGCACAGAATGCAAAAGCCGGATGTCGATGAGATCATCGGATTGTCGCCGGCGATTGCTATCGACCAAAAATCACGGTCTAACAATCCGCGTTCGACCGTCGCAACCATAACCGAGATTTACGATTATTTGCGCGTGCTATACGCGCGCGTCGGCAAGCCGCACTGTCTCGTTTGCGGACGCCCCATCCACCGGGTTTCCAAGGAAGAAATATTGGAGACCGTGCTCAAAACCGTAACCGAAAGGACTGTGCGGGCGAAAAAGGTTTTCGGCGTTGATATCGCGGCCGCCAAGATCGCCATATACGCGCCGGTGGTGGTCGGCAGGAAGGGTGAATACTACCAATTGCTTTATGACATGCTCGGCAAAGGATACGAAAGGGCCAGAGTCGACGGCCAAGATTACAAATTGCGCGAGCAGATAATCCTAGAGAAAAACAAGAAGCACGATATCGACATCCTGGTCGACGATATTTTCATAAGCGAATTCAGCGACAAAAAACACGCCGGCGATGCCCGCGAGCGGCTCTCCGAAGCGCTGGAAAGGGCGATACAGGAGGCGGACGGACTGATCAAAATCATATACCCATTCAATGTTGTCGGATCCGCATCGCCGCTTCCGTCGCCGACCACTTCGCTTCGAGAGCATCATCGCACCCCGCCGGTAAGACTCTCTCCGCGAAGTGTCGGCTCCGTTGCCGGCGATGCTACGACCGGTATAAAAGAACAAATGTTATCGGTCAAATTCATGTGCCCGTACGACGGCTTTTCGTATCCGGAGATCGAGCCCAGGCTGTTTTCGTTCAATTCCCCTTACGGCGCCTGTCCGGCGTGCAACGGTCTGGGCACGGAAAATATCTGGAGCGACGAACCGTGCAGGACCTGCAAGGGCGACCGTTTGCGTCCCGAGGCGCTCTCGGTCAAAATCGACGGGCACAACATCGTCGACATAACGAAAATGTCGATCGAACGGGCGGCTCCGTACTTCAAGGACATAAAACTGACGGCGGCGGAAAAAGAGATTGCCAAGGTCGTCCTGAAAGAAATTTCGTCGCGCCTGCAATTCATGGTCAATGTCGGCATTGAATATTTGACGCTGGACAGGAAAGCGCATACGCTCTCGGGCGGCGAGGCGCAGAGGATCAGGTTGGCATCGCAACTAGGATCGGGATTGGTCGGCGCGCTGTATGTGCTCGACGAGCCGACGATCGGATTGCACCAGAGGGACAACGACAAACTGATCAACACTTTGCTTCATCTGCGCGACATGGGCAACACGATCATCGTGGTCGAACACGACGAAGATACGATGTTCGCTTCCGATTATATTGTAGACATCGGTCCGGGTGCGGGCGTTCATGGCGGCGAAGTGGTGATTTCGGGATATTTGGACCGGCTTCTGACAGCCAAAAATAACACATCAGGCTCGCTCACCTTGGCGTATTTGCGCGGCGAAATGAAGATCGGCTTGCCGGAAAAGCGGCGCCAGTCGAAAGGCAAACTGATGATCCGTGGCGGCAAAGCATTCAATATCAAGGACCTGAATCTCGACCTGCCGCTCGGGGTTTTCAATACAATTACCGGCGTATCTGGATCGGGCAAATCATCGCTCATGTACGAGATCATCCACCGGAATTTGGCGGCGCGGTTCGAAATGCGCCATCGCACTAACGAAGCGATCAACTGCAAGGAATTCAAGGGCACGGAATATTTGGGGCGCGCCATCTTGATCGACCAGTCGCCGATCGGGCGCACGCCGCGGTCAAACCCGGTGACTTATACCGGTGCATGGACGCATATTCGCGACCTGTTCGCCGCCGAACCGGAAGCGCGCGCCCGGGGCTGGGGTCCAGGCAGATTTTCGTTCAACCGTCCAGGCGGGCGATGCGAGGCCTGCGAGGGCAACGGGGAGATTGCGGTGGAGATGCATTTTTTGCCGACGGTTTATGTCAAATGCGACATCTGCGGCGGCACGCGATTCATGAAAGAAACGCTGGAGATAAAATACCGCAATAGGAACATTCACGATATTCTGAACATGACGATCGAGGAGGGCGTGAAATTCTTCGAGGACATTCCGGCGATTTCCGATCGCCTCGGCACCTTGAATGAAGTGGGGCTCGGCTATGTCAAACTCGGCCAATCCGCCACTACTCTTTCCGGCGGTGAAGCTCAGCGCGTTAAGATCTCCGCCGAATTGTACCGCGCGCATATTCAAAAGACGATTTACTTGCTGGACGAGCCGACGGTGGGGTTGCATTATGAAGATGTCAAAAAATTGATCGAGATTCTCCAGCGGCTGGTGGACAAGGGCAACACGGTTGTCGTCATAGAGCACAATCTTGACCTGATCAAAAACTCTGACTATATCGTCGACATCGGTCCGGAGGGCGGCGAACGCGGCGGCCGAATTGTTGCGAAGGGAACGCCGGAGGATGTGGCAAAGAATGAAAAATCCTATACCGGTAAGTATCTGAAGAGGGTTCTAAAGAGATGATTCGACATTTGTAAATCGGATCCGTAAATGTATTGAAAAGCCGGGCGCGACTGGTCCCGGCTCATCTAACAACCTGCCTACGAGCATCATCGGCAGATGATCATGCAGAGGATCTTTCCGAAGAAAAACATGATCGCCATGACCAAGCCCAATGTCGCAATAAAAACCACGAGCGGCCATACTATAGACATGATGTCCGGAGCCTTTATTGCACGCACCGGTTGGAACATCTTCTTGCAGATTGCTGTTACCGTTCTGACGGTTTCTATGGTTGTGCAGATTATTAATCCCAACAGCGGGATTATCATCCACGAAAAATTTCGGCGCGGCTTCTCGTCGATATCCCAATCAGAATTGATCCGAGTAATGAGAGTCATACCTGATCCTTTTTTGAAAGTTCTGGTTGCAAGTTTCAGTTGATTACAATACTCTTACGAGAATGAAGAGTCAATGGCTGAAAAAGCGCAATATGCCGGATGAACCGGGCATTTACATCTTCAAGGACTCGAAAAACAGGCCTCTATATATAGGCAGGGCGACTTCGCTCAAAAACAGGGTAAGAAGCTACTTCAGCAACGACCTTATCGAAACTCGAGGACACAGAATAGCGGACATGGTCGTCAAGGCGAAATCCATAGGATGGAAACAAACCGATTCGATATTGGAAGCGGTGATCTTGGAGAGCAGGCTGATAAAGAAATACCAGCCGCGTTACAATGTGGAAGAACGCGACGATAAAAGTTCCAATTATGTAGTCGTGACAGATGAAGCTTGGCCCAGGGTCTTTCTGGCGCGCGCGCGCGATTTCGAACAGGGTACAAAAGACGGCACATTGCCTTACGCGGTTAAAAAAAATTTTGGACCGTTCGCGTATTCAGGGATAATAATCGAAGCGATGAAGATTTTGCGGCGGATGTTCCCATTCAGGGACAAAAAGGCGCACGATTTCAGACATGAATCTTTTTATACTGCCATAGGGAAATCGCCCGAAGGCGTAGACGAGATTGCCAGGAAAAAATATCTTCGGACAATCGACGATCTGGTAACATTTTTCGAAGGCGGCAAAAAGAAACTGCGCGGCTCGCTCAATAAACAGATGGAAGAATACGCCGCCAGCATGGAATTTGAAGAAGCGGACAGAATAAAAAAGTTGCTGTATGCCGTAGACCACATCAACGATACCGCTTTGCTGAAGCGCCAGGACAAGGTTTTGGGAAAATTCCGCATCGAGGCGTACGATATCGCCCATCTGTCTGGCATGAAAACTGTCGGCGCCATGGCTGTTTCCATAGACAGCGGACCGGCCAAGAGCGAATATCGCAGATTCAAGATTTCCCGGGACAGTAATGATGATCTGGCCAATCTGGCCGAACTCTTGAACAGACGGTTGAATCATCCGGAATGGCCGTATCCGGATCTAATGGTGGTTGACGGGAATGAAATGCATGTAAAGGTTGCCGAACACGCATTAAAGTCGCGGCATATTTCCATACCGATCACGGCTGTCGTAAAAGATGCGAAACACCGCGCTTCGAGAATTATTGGTGACAAGGAGATTGTAGGTAAGTTTAGAGATCTGATCATTGCGACCAATGCCGAGGCACACCGTTTTGCCTTGAAGTACCATCGCAACTTGCGCGGATAATGGCCGCATGGTATATTGGCCATGGTTGGTACAGGGTAATGGGTACGGAAGCCCGCCGGCTCGATGCAACCGCCTCTCAACCCGTCGAGCGGAGCTGGTTCGGTTGCCCCATATGGCAGCGCCCAACGATGACTAAATATGGGAAATCGCAGAGTCGCCCGAAGATCCCCACAAAATCTTTTTCTAAAGGGCGATAAGACAGGGCGCGGGGTGTTCCTCAGCAAAACACCACACTCCATTTGCACGAATAAACATAATTCTCTGGTATAATGGAGCTATGACGCAGACAATACGCATAGGCGTAATGCGCGGCGGGCCGAGTGAAGAATACGGAGTTTCATTAAAAACCGGTTCCAATGTCCTTGCCGTTTTGAGGAACAATTACGCTGATAAATATGAGCCGCACGATGTTTTGATCGACCGAAGCGGCAATTGGTATTTTGATGGCGTGGCAATTTCGGCCGGCCGCGCGTGCGAGCGGATAGATTGCATATTCAACGCCATGCACGGCAGTTTCGGCGAAGACGGCAAAGTTCAACATATATTGGAAATGCATGGTGTGCCATTTACCGGATCAGGTTCATTTTCTTCCGCTGCGGCCATGAATAAAATAACCGCAAAAAAAATCATGGCTGATAGCGGCGTTAAAACGCCGCGACATATTGAAATAAAATCCGAAGAAATCACGGCGGATCCGGAGAGATCGGCAAGCAGTCTGTTCCGGACACTGTTATTGCCGGCCATAGTAAAACCGGTATCGAGCGGTTCGTCGGTCGGTGTTTCGATCGTCCGCGCTTACGGCGATTTGCCTCGTTCATTGGCGGTTGCTGCGGCGCCTGGCGGCGGAGTAATGATCGAGGAATATATTCCTGGCGTTGAAGCAACCTGCGGTGTGATGGAACATTTTCGTGGCGAAGCATTGTATGCCTTGCCGGCGATCGAGATCCGGCCTGAAACATCATTCTTTGACTATGAGGCCAAATACGCCGGCAGATCACGAGAGATTGTGCCGTCGACTTTCACCGATCAGATTAAAAACACTATTCACGAACTAGCCAAGGAAATTCATCGCGCGCTCGGCTTGCGCCATTATTCAAGGTCAGATTTTATTATCCATCCCAAAAAGGGGATTTACGCTCTGGAGGTTAATACTCTGCCGGGTTTGACCGAAGAATCGCTGTTTCCGAAAGCGCTTGAGGCGGTCGGTAGCGGCACCGGCGAGCTCGTCGACCATATTATAGGTTTGGCGCTGCGGACTCGATACAATGCCGTCTAAATTATTTTTTTGATTACCACGAACCGATATGAAATGTACCCAAGAAGCCCGAGCTGAATCACGGGAGTCAAGCCGACGCCAAGAATTGGAATTAAAGGCATGTACCCGTTGTATGCCCACCTTCCCGTATTAAGAGCATACAGCTCGATAAATACGGCAAATAAAATACCGATGAAAATTATGATCCAGCTTTTTCCTTTTAAGCTTGGAATAAGGACAAACGGCAGAGACATGAGGGAAATAATTACCGCATCGGCAACGGAAGCTCTGAGAAGAATAAGTTCGGTTATCTTGCCGCCCATATAGTCGGCATAAAGATAGGAGTGCAGGTTTTCCCAAATCAGATTGAGGATGAACGACAAGATAAAGATTAGTGATATTTTTTTCATGTTTTATTTTTCGCTTTCCGCGCGAGCTTTTAATAAACGGCTTTAATTCATGACAAAATGGTCAAAACAGGCCGGCGTTTTTGGGGATTATCTCTAATTTACGAATCAAATCAGCATTTCGTTGACGAAAATTATCATTTGGTGGTCATTATACCAAAAAGTTCGGACTTACTTCCAGCAAAATCCCGACTGAACGCCCCGCCCGCCTCCGCTCCGCTACGGCGGGGACACCTCGGCAAAATTTTCCTTTGCTTTTCTGATTTGCGCGCGACTGACTTTTTTCAAAGAGG
>JAGXAG010000009.1 GCA_018971685.1 Patescibacteria group bacterium | reverse complement strand
AAAAAGTTTTCTTTTCCTTTTAGAAGAAAAAATCCGGCGCGCGCAAAAGAAAAGCAGAGAAAACTTTTTTGCTGGCTGGCGAGCGTTAGCGAGCGGCGGCGGGGCGAATCAGCCGTTTCGTTCAAAAAAGGTTCGCGCAAAGTGTAAAATATCACCGCCAATAGAAACTTCAGCGTTTGAAAGCGTTGCTCCGCGCGGCCGCCTCGCGGCCGCGCGGAGCAACCCTTTCAAGTGACGAAGTTTCTATTGGCGGAGACGGTGGGATTCGAACCCACGAGGGAGTTGCCCCCCTAACACCTTAGCACGGTGCCGCTTTCGACCGCTCAGCCACGTCTCCATCGATACGCCGAAGCCCTGACAGGGCGAAGGCGACCATCGTTGCCGCGATAACATTCTGGCATAAAATATCGTTTTTTTCAAAATGCCTTGGAAATTTGTAAAGTGCCGCCACGACCAAACGCGATCAAATATGCACGATGCACCAACATCGCCCGCAATGGTGTATAATTAATCGCACCGCAAATGCGACAATGAACGCGCAAAGAATAAAATTGTTTTTCAAGCTTTACGCGCCGAGCGTTTTGCGTTACGGCATGGGAACGGTGATCCTTTGGTTCAGCATCGAACAGTTCTTGCACAACAGTCTATGGACCGCGTATGTGCCGGATTATGCGGTCGCCATCAGCCATTTGAGCGCAAGCACGCTGGTATTTTTCAACGCCGCGTTCGAGTTGGTTATGGGCATATTGCTTGTCTTCGGCTGGCGGACGCGGATCGTGGCTTTGCTGCTCGCCTTGCACCTGTTCGACATCATGTGGACGGTCGGTTACGGCGAGATTGGCGCGCGCGACTTCGGATTGGCTGTAGCGACGCTGGTGATAGCCATGAACGGTCCCGACATTCTCTGCATAAAACAAGGGAAAAACTCCGTCATGAACGCAAATTATGCAAATAACGGCAATGATGCGGCAAATGCGCGAAATAGTAATACATACAATAACACATGGAGCAACCGGAACTTGAATTGAATAAAAAGGTCGGCATAACATTGAGCGTCATCGTGATCTGCGCGGTGGTTTTTACGATTGTTTTCGCCGAGCGAAAAGCGCCTGTAGCGGCCGCGAATGCGGGAACGGCGGCAAATGCGCAAGCCGCGGCGAACAATCAGAATTCGGCGTCGAATTCTTCGGTGCAATCGTCAGGTGTCACCACGACCGGACCGGCTTCAGAGACCAATGCCGGCGGAATGATGTCTTCAGGCATGCCGCCCGCAGACATGCCGAAAAGTCCGATGATGTACGCGTACAAGAACGGCACTTATTCCGCCACCGGCTCTTATATGTCGCCCGGAGGCGAAGACCAGATATCGGTGACTCTTACGCTCAAAAATGACACCATCACTGATGTTTCCGTCACTCCGGCGGCCGGCGACCGGACTTCCGAGAGGTATCAAAATCGTTTCATTTCCGGATACAAGCAGTATGTCATCGGCAAGAATATCGCCGATGTGCAGTTGACCGCCGTTTCCGGTTCATCGCTCACCCCCATAGGATTTAACGACGCGCTCGCGCAGATCAAAGCGCAGGCAAAAGCCTAAAATCATTAGCGACTTTCGCTCTATGGATCAATCATCCCAGGAAACCCGATTCGACTTCGATGCGATAGGAACCAGATGGCGAATAGTTTTGCATCCGAAATTCGATCGGCCGCAAAAGGCAAGACTGTTGTACGCCATCAAAGCCCGCATCGAACTTTTCGACAAAGCATATTCGCGTTTCCGCGAAGACTCGCTGGTGACGAAAATGTCGCGGGAAACAGGCGTGTTCGAGTTGCCGTCGGATGCGGAGCCGATGCTTTCGCTTTACCTTGAATTGTACCGCCGCACAGGCGGGCTGGTCACGCCACTGGTCGGCAATCTGTTGTCGGATGCCGGCTATGACGCCAGGTATTCTCTCCGCCAGAAAAAAGAATTGGAGGTGCCGCCTTCCTGGGATGAAGCTCTTGATTATAAACAACCCCTGCTCACGATCAAAAGGCCGGTCCTGCTAGATTTCGGCGCGGCAGGCAAAGGATATCTGGTGGATCTGGTCGCGCGGGTTCTTGAGCTGAACGACATTCAGGAATATTACATCGACGCCGGCGGCGACATCTTGCACAAAAGCAAAAGGCCGATCCGAGTGGGGCTCGAAGATCCGATAAACACAAAGCAGGTGCTCGGTGTCTGCATGCTCGGCACCGGTGCCATTGCCGGCTCGGCCCACAACCGCCGCGCCTGGCAAAACTTCACGCACATCATGAACCCGAAGACACTGGTCTCGCCTACCGATATCGCGGCAATCTGGGTTACGGCCGAAACCGCCATGCTGGCGGATGCTTTGGCGACCTGCCTGTTCTTCGTGCCGCCGCACACGCTCGCCCCCGCCTACGATTTCGAATATTTGATCGTCCGAAGTGATCGTTCCTTCGAAAGGTCAGCCGGTTTCCCCGGAGAAATTTTCACCCAAAGTTCGGCCTTGGAATAACCGTAAAAAAGCCATAAAATAAACGCATGAATATTTCTTTGGCGGATCCGGTAGCGGAGCGTTTCAGATTGACGCCTCTGCAAAAGAGCGCGCTCAAGAAGCTCGGCATCGAGAGTATCCGCGACATGCTTTACCATTTCCCGGTGCGTTACGGCGACACCGCCCGGGCGCGCAATATCGATGCGCTCCAAAAAGGCGATGTGGCGGTCATTTACGGGAAAATAACCGAGCTCACGGCCGGCAAAACATTCAAGGCCGGGATGACGATGGCGGATGGAGTAGTCGAAGACGAGTCGGGCAAAATCCGGTGCGTGTGGTTCAACCAGCCGTATTTGGCGAAAATGACGCCGGAAGGCGCGCTGGTCAGGATCGAGGGCAAAGTCAGCCAAAGGCAAAAACGCGGCGAATTGTATTTTTCCAATCCTAGGATCGAGAAAGTGGTGAAATTGCCGACCGGCGTCGGCGATTCGCTCTTCGGCACAGACGGCGAAGCGCATACGATGTATCCGGTGTATTCGGAATCGCGGGGCATTTCGTCTTCGTGGCTGTATCACAATATGCAGAAATTATTTCGGAGCGGCATCTTGGACGAGATACCCGAACCAATCCCCGACAATATTCTGGCGAAATATCACTTGCCTGGTGTGAAGACGGCGCTCGTCTGGATTCATACGCCGATGAAGCGCGATGATGCTCTTTCGGCGCGCAAGCGCTTTTCGTTCGAAGAAATTTTCCTGATCCAGCTGGGAGCGCAGCGGACGCGCAAAGAATACGAGTCATATCCGTCGTTCGAGATCGATCCGGACAAGAATCATGTCCTTGAATTTGTCCGCCGCTTCCCTTTCCAAGCTACAGACGCGCAAAAACGAAGCATCGACGCCATATTGTCCGATATGGGTTCGGGCCGCGCGATGTCGCGTTTGCTCGAAGGCGATGTCGGTTCCGGCAAGACGGCGGTGGCGGCGGCGGCGGCTTATGCGGTCATAACCGCAAAACCGCAAATGTCGGTGCCGTTTGCGACGAGACAAATGCAGGTCGCATACATGTGCCCGACGGAAATCTTGGCAACACAGCATTTCGAATCTTTCATCCAATATTTTTCATATTTGGGGATCCAAATCGGCCTCATTACTTCTTCGGGCTGCCGCAAATTTCCGTCCAAAGTGAACCCGAAAGGCTGGACGGAGATTTCGCGCGCGCAACTCTTGAAGTGGGTCGCGAACGGCGAGATCCCGGTCATCGTCGGCACGCACGCGCTCATCCAGAAATCGGTCAGATTCAAACACTTGGCTCTGGCGATTATTGACGAACAGCACAGGTTCGGCACGGCCCAACGGGCGTCATTGGTCAAGAAGCAATCAGCCGATTTTGCCCCCGCGCCTCACCTGCTTTCCATGACCGCAACTCCCATTCCCCGCACACTCGCGCTCACCATGTACGGCGACTTGGATCTGACTCTGCTAGATGAATTGCCTGCCGGCCGAAAACCGATAATCACCGAAGTCGTATTGCCTAACCATCGCGACCGGACTTATGAAAAGATCCGCTTGGAATTGCAGCGTGGCCGCCAAGCGTATGTCATTTGCCCCAGGATCGACGAACCGGATCCGGACAAGGAGCTGGCCTTGAACGCGCGTTCGGTCAAAGCCGAAGCCAAACGCTTGAAAGAGCGCGTCTTCCAGGAATATTCCATAGGCACACTTCACGGCCGCATGAAACCCGGAGAAAAAGACCTCGCCATGAACCGTTTCAAGAACGGTGACACGCGGATCCTCTGCGCCACTTCGGTGGTCGAAGTAGGTGTCAATGTGCCCAATGCCACGGTTATCGTCATCGAGGGTGCCGAGCGTTTCGGCCTGTCACAACTGCATCAATTGCGCGGCCGCGTCTCGCGCAGTTCGGACCAAGCCTACTGTTACGCCTTCACCGAAACCGGCTCGGCCAGATCGATCGCCCGCCTGCAAGCGTTCGTCTCCGCCAAAAACGGCTTTGAGCTGGCCGAGTTAGACTTGGTCCAACGCGGCCCCGGCGCTCTGGGCGGCTCGCGCCAATGGGGCGTCTCCGATATAGCCATGGATGCCCTCAAGAATCTGAAAATGGTCGAGGCGGCCCGGAATGAAGCGCGGGAAATGATAGAGGTTGACGCGTCGCTTTCGACTCATCCGATCTTAATGGCCGCGGTCGAGGCGAAGAGAAAAGAGATGCATTTTGAATAGACAAAAAGCCTCGCGATGGCTAAATCTTGGATAAGGCCGGTATGTTGAGCAAAGAGAGAGCGTTCTTTATAGTTATCCCGACCGCAGATACAAGCGCGAGCCTGGAGGTTCTCAAGTTTGCGTTATCCGTCTTCAGAACAGGCACATCAGCATAGAACCGGTTGAATTCGGCGGCCAACTCTTCTAGAAATGTCGCTATTGTATGAGGCATATTGTTCTCAAGCGCCCTAAGTATTATGTCTGGAAAGAATGCGATCCTGATGGCAAGCTTAAATTCTATGTCATCTTTAAATTCTGGATGCAGGTTCTCGCCAACGCCCAGTTCGAGATTATAACCGGCCTTCTCTAGGATTGAAGCAATTCTGGCATAAGTATATTGTAGATATACGGCGCTTCCGGATTCCAGGCTGAGCATCTTTTCCCAATCGAATTCTATATTGCTGTTACGATTCTGCTTGAGATCATTGTATATAACGGCACTTGTCCCGATGATGCGTGATTTATAATCGATATCCCCCGCTTTGACTTCATTTTTCTCCAACATTATCTTCTTGGCCTTATCTATAGACTGATTCAGAACATCTTCAAGATTCACCAGCGTACCCTTTCGAGTCGCCATCTTCTGACCGTTGACTAGGACAAGGCCAAAATTGACATGACAAAGTTTTGTCGAACCTGAATATCCGGCTTTTTCACAAAGAGCGAAAAGCTGCTTAAAATTCAACTGCTGCTCTGATCCGACCACATATACGATAGCATCGGGATGAAAGATCTTTTTTCTATGAATTAAAGTCAAAACATCACGCATCACATATAGCGTCGAGCCGTCGCTCTTTCTTAGAAGAAAGGACGGCAGTCCATCCAAATCTTCCACGACTACCGCTCCGTCTTCGTTGGTCTTGGCTAGTCCTCTTTTGACCAGATCTTTTATTACCTCGTCTGAGCCTGAAGTATAATAACTTTCGCCGAGCATCATATCGAACCTGACTCCCAGGACCTCGTATGTCTTCTGGAACTCGGCTAGGCTCAACGCCCGGAATTTTTTCCACAGCTCTATCAACTGATTATCGCCCTTCTCCAAAAGCGAAAATAATTTTCTTGCTTCATCCTTCAAAACAGGATTCTCGGAAGCTTCCTCGTTGAACCTGACATAAAGATTTTTCAGTTCTTCTATCGGGTCTTTCTCTATCACGGCATCGTCTCCCCATTGTCGATAGGCGTATATAAGAGCTCCGAATTGGGTACCCCAATCGCCGAGATGATTGTCCCGAATTACTGAATAACCGGTCGCTTCATATATCTTTGCAAGCGAATATCCTATGACCGTAGAACGCAGATGGCCTACACCGAATGGTTTGGCTATGTTCGGAGAAGAGAAATCGATAAGTGCAATCTTATCTTGGTACAAATCTGTTTTACCATAATTATCGGATAGCTTATTGACATCGATCACTATTCGCTTGAAAACGGATTCTCGGTCCAAAATCAAATTTACATATCCGTTTACAAAGCTTGCGGACTTGATAAGAATTTTTTTTGTCGATCTGTCTATATGTTCGGACAGAGTTTTTGCAAGCTGATCCGGGGATGTCCTCATATTTTTACAGTATTCGAATACGGACATCGTCAGGTCAGCTTCGATGTGTGGCGGCGGCAAATCAATCTTTAACAACTCCGCCGAAATGTCCGCGATTCCAAATTCGTTCATGTGACCGGCCAGCTCATCCCTGATCGAGTATGAAAAGTACGACGAATATTGGATATACTTTCGGTTTGTTTTTTCGTCCTTCAGCCTTTTTAACGCATAATCAATGGTCTTGTCGACTTCAGTCCGATATTCTACAAGTGAATTGTCTTCGTCTTTCATAAATTATGATCCATTAAAACAGAAAAAGCCTCGGCTGTAAATCAAAAAGCGGCCAGACGAATCGGCCGCATCACAATGTTCAGAAGCCAAAGAACTGTTGACAAATAATTTAATTCCTATTTATGGGGTACATATCATTGGTCCCGATTCCTGAACAAAGTTCGAACCTTTTTCGCCGAAAACCCCGAAGGAATCAGTGCATGAATGGTTGTGACTTCGCTCCGCTCGGCGCAGGGTGTCGGGCGGACGGCGGCCGGGGGTCTGGGGGAGGTCGCCGTCCGCCCTCCCTCTTTGTTTTCGCTCGCGTCGCGGCGGAGGCGATTTTAGGATTCAATCAAAAAAATTTTAATGGTTACAGAAATCGCAGGTCGTGTGATTCGAAGCGGCCCACTTCTTGAAGAAGTCGGCCGCTTCTCGACAAAAGTTGGTGGGTCAAATCTAAGAATTGACCCACAGGCTGGTTTTGCTGACCCACAAGCTTTTCTAGCGTATGAATCTGTATTTGGCGTGCTTTGGCGATCCTTCCCTGACCAATCGTCCTTGCTTCATCAATTCTTCGATGTATCTGGTCGCTGTGGAGTCAGAGACGTGGATTTGTCTCTCTATTTCGTCGTTGGTGATCATTCCTTTCTTCTGCGCGTATTCTATGACTTTCTCTATCTTCTTCTGTCTGTGTTGTTGGACTTTCTGGTGTTCTTTCGTCCTGATTTCGTTCAGGTGTTGGAAATCGGGGTTAGTTGTAGGTGTGGATTGTGTTGGTGGAGCTGGCTGGGGTTGAATTGTTGGTTGAGACGCTGTTTGCTGGGCTGGCTGTGCTGGTGCTGGCACGCTCGGTGCAGGTGTCGGCGCCTCTGGCGTCGTAGGTGTCTGCGGCGGTTGTTCAGCCGCTTGCATCGGTGTCGGCGTTTCCAGTGTTGGAGCTTGTGGAGATTGCGCCGGCGATTGTGACTGTGGCGCTGGCGGAGTCTGTGCCGCCGGCGCTGGCGATGTGGATCCAGGAGTCACGGGATTGCTTTCGACTGAAACTTCAGGCTGTGGAGGTTCCGGCATTGGTTCCGATTGAGCTGGCTCAGTCGACGGCGTATCCGTGGTTTCAAGTGTTTGTGGTTCGCTACTGGCTGAATCAGTCGGTTTAGGCTCGGACTCCACAGCAGGTTCCGGCTCCTGTAGTGGCTCATCAGGGGCCGCTGGGCTCGGCTCTGGCGCTGGATTCGGCGTAGGTGACTCTTGTGCAGGTTCCGACGCCACAGGAGACTCTGTGGGCATTTCGGGGGCTGTTGGAGAGATATTTGGGGCCGGTGTGGCCGGTTCAGCGGGCGCTACGGGTGTCGTTGGCTCCGGAGCCACAGGCGCAGTATCCGTATTTTGATCCTTGGTTTCGTCCATATTTTGCTTGATTCCAACGGCTCATCGGCGTTGAGCCGTTAAAACCCTTATATTTTCTCATAGAATACATGTGCCCCTTCTTTACCCACCTGCTTTATTTTGCCTTCCTTTTCCAGCTCGTCGAAGTATCTCGTGGCCGTGGCTTCCGATATTCCCAGCATCATCCTAGCGTGTTCATTTGTGAGCGGCTGATTGCCGCTTGCCATGGAATCCAATAACGCTTTCTTCTCCCGTTCTTTATTCTCCGTTTGCTTGTTCTTAGCTTCGGGAACAGATACAGCTATACTCGGCTTTTTCATTTTTGCGAAAATAATTCCCACCAGGGCCCCAAGTATCGTCGGGATCAATACAAATCCCAGAACAATATCTACAGATTCCATAGTGCTATACGTAAATGAATCTTTTACGTTTAGTATGACGGCATTTAATCCTTGCGGACAATATGTTCCGGCTATATTTGGGCACGTATATGATGAATCCGTCACCAACAAAACCGCAATGAAAGCCAGCGCCCCGACACCAAAGCCAACGATGCCTCCTTTCACAATGGTCTTCAATCTCATGGTTTCATTATACTATATGTCTCTGGTGGGATAGATGAATCCTAAATATAAAAATGCCGCTCGATTTATCGAGCGGCGCACAAACTTACTTTTTCCCTAGGCGGTCCTCCGTATTCCGGAGCCAGCTTGCCATCCGGGGTGTATATGCCAGCCTCGATAAGCGACTGGAATCCTTCTTCGGGAGTCATCGCCTTTACCTCTTTGATGGCCTCCTCATGAAGCTTCAACAATTCCGCCCTGGTAAAAGGTCCTTGCCTCGCGTTGGATTTTACGAAGCCGCCTTTTTCCACTATGGCTCCGACTCTTTTCAGGAAAGCCCGGGCCTGCCGCGGGGTATGCTTTCGCAATTCCTTGGAAGCCTTTTGGATAGCCTTGACCTCCTTCTCAATCTCCTCATCAGACATTGTTATTCCGGTCATGCGTATCATAACTTCACTCCTACTTGTTGGGATGCTTGATTTTCATATGTGCTCCTATAGTCAAGATATCATAGGATATGGAAAAAGCCACCGACGAAGTGCCGGTGGCTGTGGGCCAAGGCTTTTTAGACTTTGGCTTTTTTGAACTTGTCCGTAAAGAACGACTTGCCCTCTACGATTTGGTGAATATTCAGACCGAGGAAATCGATCAGAATCTCCGCCTGGATCTCGTATTGGGTGCTGTCAACATACGGAAGGAGGACTAGGGCGATTTGAGCGACCGTCGCTTGGTATACGGCCAACGAGGTTTCCCCCGCCGCTTCGCATATCTGCCAATACTCGTGGGAAGTATTGTATGTCAGGACACCGCTGTCCGGATCGAAGTCATAGACCACGTCGGCCGAAAGCCGCTCGTGCTCGAACTGGAGACCAAGACTGTGTCCCTTGACGCGGCTCCGTTTGGTGCCGCGAGGCCCGGCAACCGTGCCCGGGCTATGCGTCTTGCGCTCCTCGCCCTTGCCGTGAGGTTTGCTCCGGCCGGAGAGCACCCTGCGCTTCCTCGGCTGCAGACTGCCGCCGTCGTGTGAAAGGAGCGTCTCGTCGGTTTCGCCGATGGACTTCCTCTCCTTATGGCCCTTGCCTATGGTGCCGGTCTTCAGATAGGACAGCAGATCCTCGAACTCCGGACGCTTGAAAAGCGTCTCGATGAAGTTCATGGCCCACATGCCCGTCTTTTGGAACACCGATTCCTGCTTGGACTCCTTTACGGCCAAGACGTGCCGGAGACCGACCTGGTTGTGCCAGTCGGCCAATGCTTCAGCCAGTCCCGCCAGGGTATCGTCGTCAACGAATCCGTCACGCTCAACCTTGAGGGTGAGCTTTTCGCACTCGATGTCTCCTTCAAAGACGCCGGAGACGATGTCATCGAAGACTTCCTTTTCAAGAAGCCCGGAACCGATGAGTTCCGATAGGCAAGCGCGCGCCGGCACCCTGAAGGGGTTACCGATGGCGCTAACGTTGACTTTTCCGCTCCGCTCGCCGTTCTTCTTGTCCGCCAGATAAAGGCGGAAGAACGTCGTGCCGGCCGCGGTAGAGTCGTTCTTGAACACGGGGAGTTCCTCTCCGGTGTAGGCTTCCGCCACTACGTCAACGGTCCTGGCCATGCGGCCGTTCTCGTCGATGTAGGTTATCTTCACGACAGCCCCCAATTCCTGCATCGCCTTTCCGAAGTTGCTGACGATCTCGGCTTTGAGGGAGTTCATGTTGATTCGCGACAGCCGGCGATCCATGCGGAGGCCGACCACTTTGACCTGGGTTTTCCAGGGCACGCAATTCTTGCCCCGAAGCTTTATGGGCCTGGCAAGATTGGTGTCCGGCCAATACAGCAGGTTGTCCTGCTCGTCACACGGGATGTTCACGTCCGACTCCGCCTTGGTTATCTCGGAGCTGTTGAAGGTCCAGACGTTGAACACGTCCCTGCCCACGTCGTCCTTGGCCAGCGAAGTGAAAGTGAAATACTTGCACTTCCCGATCGGGGATATGACCCCGATGCCGAACCTGCCGAGCTTTCCGACTTCCTTGCGCCCTTTGCAGATCAGGGACAGGGCCTCGTCGAACTCCTTCCTGCTCACTCCAGTGCCGTTGTCCCAAATGTGGAACTCCCGCTTCTGGAGATCGATCTTGATGGAGATCGTCTTGGCTTCCGCGTCCAGAGCGTTCTGGATCTGCTCCAGAATCATCTTCTGCAGTTTGCGGTAGCGTTCCGCCAGGATGAGAAGGACGTTGCCCATATGGACGCCGATCCTGGTCATCCGAGACTGTGCCGTCGTTTCATTCGTTTTCATTGCTATTGCTTTTCCTTTCTATCGTTTGATGGTTGTTTTGTATTTATCCGTCGCTGTGTATTGCTCCCGAGCGCGTTCGCTCGTAAGAGCGTTCATGATGTCCGAGAATCTCGTCAGGCGTCCGCCCGGCAAGAGCTCTATCCGGAGTTTGTGCCGTTCTTTGTCGGTGTATCTATCGGACAAGACTAGCTTGCCCAATGCGGTGCATGCCTCGATCATCGAGGCGAAGCTCTTCAACACCTCATCCTTGCCGGAATCCGGTGCTGACACAGTAGGAACGGTTTGGACCGGGTGCCGGGACGCGGAGCAAATGGCAGAGATTTTTTTTAGAGTCTGCTCGCCTCGTTTTCCGGGACGACGGAATATGTCGTTAAGCGAATCTCTGGACGGAAATACGTCCGGGTATTCGCCGACGACCGTATCCTGCGACAATGTGCCTTCCGTCAACAATTTCCCCAGTTCGTATACCTCCCTGGGCAATTTGTCTAATTCGGCCACTTTATCGCCTCGTCCCTCAAAGAAGTATGCCAGCTTGAGAGACGTGAGACCGCGATGACGGCTCGTCAAAAGCCTTTTCGCCGCACCGACGCCTATTTTCATGAACAGCGCCAGATCGGTGAAATCGCCTTTTCCGAGATAATCGGCCATCAGGTCATTCATGGGCCTTTCAGTTGTGATTTCCATAGTGTTTCTCCTTTCGTTGTGTTGTCAAAATATCGTTATCTATCCGTTTTCTGGGAAAGAATATAACATAACAACCCGCTATAAGTCAAGAGCGGACAATAGGGTATCGTTAGATACCCTCGTTGTGAATGATCCGGAAAAGGTCAGGTCGTGACGTTTTCCTCCTGGTTCGGCTCAAGGAGCTTTTTGATCTCCCCGAGCTTCCCGATTGACGCCTG
Organism: Patescibacteria group bacterium; assembly: GCA_018971685.1. Taxonomy (GTDB): domain Bacteria; phylum Patescibacteriota; class Minisyncoccia; order Phycocordibacterales; family PALSA-1337; genus C7867-002. The sequence continues at coordinate 5,041 of JAGXAG010000009.1, read as the reverse complement.
CAGCGTTTGAAGTTCGATGCGTTTCGCCGAAATGGCCTCCTCCATCGAAGAAATCTCGGCGGTCAGCGCATTCACCTTGTTCTCGCTTTGCTCCAGCTCAATGATCTTTTGCTGAAGCGGCGAGAGCGGATGAACAACAGACGGTGCTTGACGTGTTGAACGAACGCGACCGACTATCTTTGCCTGATTGATAAGCGTGCCCGAATTGACCAGATCCGCAAAGCGAATGCCCGAGTCGGTAAGCTCGTAAGTCTTCGGTTTTTCATTGTCGTTGACTTTCAGATAACCTTCCCCTCGCAGTTCGCGATAGATGATACCGGTGCATGAAGCCTTGCCCTTCAGCTTGAATGTCTTCATGAGGTCGGCAGTGATCTGTTTCGCTCCAGCGGGACCGCCGGCGGTCGTTTTGGCAATGCAGGCGATGATCGCCTGAAGATTGTCGAGGACCGCTATCCCGTCGCGCTTCTTGGCTCGGCGAGGATAAGACTTTTGGCGCATTTGAGGAACACCGGAGTCTTTCGCGACTTTCTTCATGGCCGCACGCAGCTCCTTGAAGAAGTCGTTGTCGTTGACCGAATTGGTGGCCACCAGACAACGATAATTGTGCTTCTCGGGAGTATCGGTATGTATAGATACCTGCACGCCGCCAGATGGGGCGACGCGCTGTATCAACACGCCGGCCGTGTCGCCCGGAGGCAGACGGCGGATGAGGTTCAATGTGACGTTCGACGCGCTCGTCAGATCGAGTAGCGGCGATAACTGTTTCTCAAGCGCTTCTTTCGGAGCGCTTCCGACGACTTTTGGGTTGCCGCCGATTTCAATGTTTTTCATACTTTCCTTTTCTGTTGCTTGTTCTTGTTGCTGGTTATGCGCGCACCGGCGATGCCGAACGCGCCCGCCATCCCTTCGTGAATCTTTCGATGTCCGCGAGGCAGACCAGCTGTCCGGGTCTCGGAGCATGCTTGCCGTCCCATTCAGACAATGAAAAGGTCACGGTCGCTTCCGCCGGAAGACTGGCCAGACGGGGCGAAGACGGCGTCAATTTCGTGACGACGTATTCGTTGCCCTTTCGTCCGGTCACCGACGTTACGACGGCTTCCATCGTTGGAGCTTTTTTCATAAGCTTCTTTTGCTTTTGCTGTTTGTCAAAGACTCTTGATGAGAAAACAACAGGTTTTCTCGAGCCTGGCCTGACCCTATCATTATTAGTTCTGTATGTCAAGATAAGGGCTTGACTTTTCTATAGTAATATGGAGCAGAGAATCGTTTCGCCAATTCATCGTATGCGATAGCCGTAAATGTGGCCCCTGCTGGTCCTAGATACGTTATTTTCATTTTCAGTCCTTTTCCTTTGTCATGTTTTCAATGTACCAATCCCTCCATACGCAAAAATCCGGCCCCGAGGCCGGTATGTTGTGATATGGAGGATACAACACTAAACCGGCCTTCGTTCGGTCGAAGTAAAGCTCTCGAAGTTGAAGAAAGCGCGGTTAATTGCTGTCATTGACTAAGATACTAGCGGTTAACAATATGAATGTCAACATTATATCTCATATGCTATACTCTTTAGCACATACAGCGTGTACGATGAAGTGAGGCGAAAATCCTCCACTGTCGCGCAACGGTAAAGTCCGATCTCGTACACCCCGGCACAACGCCGGTTTGCCCGCATGAGGCCATCGCCGTCGCGATGAAACCTAGAAAGGGTACGCTGTGTGGGTCGTTAATAGTTAACCCCGCACATGTTATGAAAAATAATAATGTCCGTTCATTGGCCGGTCTGCCGAAATACGCGGCCGGATTCGCAGGCACGCTCGTCTTCAGGCTCCTTTCCCCATTCATGGGCTTGTGGAATGTATCGCCGCTCATGGCAACAGAATTCGCCGGTTCAAAGGCCTATGGTCCTTGGGTCGGCGGCCTGTATGGTGCTTTGAGTATGTTCATCCTGGACGCGCTCATGCACAAGCTCGGGACGTGGACTATAGTCACTTCCCTGTGCTATGGGGCGGTCGGCGTATGGGGAGCGTATTTCTTCAGGAATCGCTCCGCTTCCGCCAAGAACTTCGTCATAGCCAGCGTGGTCGGAACTCTGTTCTTCGACCTCATCACGGGCGTGATCATGGGCCCCTTGATGTTCGGCATGTCGTGGAGCGCGGCGGCCATAGGCCAGATACCGTTCACTCTGCGGCATCTCGCGGGGAACGTGTTCTTTGCCATCGTGCTCGCGCCATGGTTCTACCGGAAGATTATGGCCAATCCAAAGTGGGAGCTGTCGAGGATATTCGGGACAGCGTAAGTATTCCTTGACCATAGCCCTGTGCGGAAACGCGCAGGGCTTTTACTTATCCGCTCAGCAAACCGAATACCATGACCACGACTGAGATTATGATGAGAGACAGCAATATTACGTGAAAGGCCTTCTGTTTCTTTGAATCAAATAATGTTTAGAAGCTTTTGCGCACCTTCTTTCGGAAAGATATTTTCCGTCTTTTCCAATCCGCTGCGATCCATCCAGACAATGTGATACTCATTTTTGTCATTCGCCCGTTCTTTTTCGGGTCCGCTTAGCTTCGGTATTCCGGAGAAATCTTCGACGAGGAAATAGTGATGCGTCTGTTTCTGTCCTGTATGTATAGTAGCCCAATCTGGTACGTCCATATTCTCTATTGAAAAGAGCTGCTTGCTGGCTTTTACATCAAGATCTAATTCCTCTTTGATCTCTCTTTTCATCGCTTCCTCGGCGGTCTCTCCAGGTTCTATTCCTCCGCCTGGAAACACGAAATAATCATGTCCGGGTTTTATCCTATGGAACATCAGAACCTTTCTGCCCTTCAATATGACGGCTGTTGCACGATGTCGGATGTTCATGGCAGTTTTAAGGTCACCTGCAAAGCACGTTCTCCGTCGATATCGACGATCTGACAGCGCTCGAGACCTTTTATATTCGTGACGCCAGGCCACTGCTTCCGGAGAGTTTCTTCGGTGTATGGGCCGATGCCGAGGCCGTCAAAGGATATTTGTAAGTCTTTTGCGTGCATAAATTTATGTGTGAAGATTTATTCCACTATAGCGGTATATTATATAAATAACTGCGGCTAAAATTAGGCCGCCAATGACTATTGCTGCAGTCTGATTATTAGTAAGACGTTCTAGTAATCCGACTTTGTGATTTGGATTTCCTGAAGTATCGATCTTTCCGGAATGGATAATGTTTTTCGCAGAACGCAAAATAATATATTGGTCCTTGTTAGCAAGAATCTCTCCAGAATTAGATATATTACCTCCAGCTTCTATGATAAGACCTGTGATACGCCCCTCTGGTTGAGCGATATTGTCAGTTATGATTTTTCTATACTGTAAGATTGACGAATCACCTTTGATTCTCAAGAACACAACAGCAAAGACGGCACCGCTTCTATCTTCAAGAGTAATCTGCTTTCCGATATCGAATGTAACTGGTTGGTTTTTTCCACCATCAATTGCAATATTGTCCGCATAGAGGTAAGTCCTGTTTGATGTATCGAGTATTGGATTTAATCTCCCATCTAAGCCAGGAATATAACCTGTACGACTAGCGCAAATCAGTGAACCTACATCACCTTCTTTTTTAATATCTATGTCCAAATCCGAGTCGGGGACGAAGCCGTCAATTACATAGCCCGGGTACAATGGATGTGCGACATAAACCGAGTACGACTTGATTTGTAGATCTCGAAATATATATGTACCGTCCGTACCAGTATTCCCCTCAAAGAAAGTGTTGTTATCTGCAAGCAATAGAACATGGGCTCCAGAGACAGGTCGACCCTCATCTTTTATTGTGATAACTGATTGTCCTTTCGTCTTCTGTTTTTTTACAGTAGCTTTCATAATTTTGTATGGTTGCCGAAAGTTAGTATGGACTAACCCCTAAAAATCACCAGCGGGATGCCTCCCCTCAGAGTCCAGCTTCTCTCGTTCTCTCCTAGTCTCTTCGTCTGAAATCTCTAGCTCCCACTTAGTTCTAGTTATCCCTTGAACGAACGCTATCTTCGTCTTGAGTTTGGATATATTTAGCCTAACGATGACTAGAAATTTTTTAATTCTCTCATTCAATCCAGGCAACTCCTGATTGAAAGAAACCAGGGTCGATCTGACAAAATTAAAATTCTCAACATGCGGGATCTGCCCACCGACAAATAAATCCTCTAATCTGGTCAGGGCACGATTTATTGAATCAGAATTAAAGTTCAAGCGTTCAATACTTATCTGATAAATAAGAAACTTATTGGCCACAGTCAGGCTTCCTAGGCCAGAACTCATATCGTCTGGAATATCCAATTTAATCAGACGATTACTCGTAACCTTCCCAGTACCAATTATGGCTTCGCTGTCAACGATTACACTTTGGAGAACATCCAGATCGTATAGATGTTTTAATAAAACGCGTTCCAACCTAATAAGAGTATTTCTGTGAAGCACGAAACGTTCTCGGCGCTTAGTTATTACATATGTGATTATCCCAAAAAGAAACGCAAAGAATGCACCTGCAAAACCACCCCAGAAACTATCTGTGATATTCCCTTGACCGTATATTTGGTGTAAATGGCGAAAAAACATCGTAAATGATCGACCTGAACTATTCAGTGACTCCAAAGCACCAAGCATTTTAACATTTTTGACAGATTTTTGAAGTCGTTGGCGGCTTTTATAGAACCGCCCCCGCCGCGACCCGAGCGAAAACAAAGAGGGAGGGCGGACGGCGACCTCCCCCAGACCCCCGGCCGCCGTCCGCCCGACACCGAGCGCCGAGCCCTGCCTGCCGGCAGGCAGGGGAGCGAAGGCGCAACCATTCATGCACTGATTCCTTCGGGGTTTTCGGCGAAAAAGGTTCGAACTTTGTTCAGGAATCGGGACAAAAAAGCGAAAAACTCGGAATCGTCGCAAAAAGGCGAGCGCAAATCGCAATGTTGAGGGCGGGGCGGCATTCCTCCCCAGACCCCTCCTGCCGCCCCGCCCGCATGATTGTTGGCGTTTTTGGGGATTTCCGAAACGAAGGCGT
>JAGXAG010000008.1 GCA_018971685.1 Patescibacteria group bacterium | reverse complement strand
GGCCGAGATCTACCGCTCAATCTGGATCTACAACAACGCCCGGATACATTCGTCGCTCGATATGGCACCAGCCCAGTTTGCGATTCAGGCCGCGGCGGCGTACAATTCCCAACACAAGGTCAGTGTCTGAAGAAATGGGGGAAGTACACCCATTTGATATATGGCTTCTTTGGTTTGATTACTGCAACTGTACGATTAATGGTCATCATGTGATGTATCTTATATAATATCAGCCGAGTTTCCACTTCTTGATCTCCTTAACACATGTGCCATTGTCACCCATCTCATATATCCCGATTTCTGGAAAGTTACCACTGAAGATGGACATATTTGGCATGTTATTAACCGTATCCTTTTGCTCGATTTTGAATCGTGTAAATGTCAGATGCGGCTCAAAAAATTCGCCGACGCTTCTATATCCATACTTCAATATTGTTTCCTTTTCTACACCCGTCGCAGTAAGTAATCTTTCCTTGTCCCTGTCTCTTAATCCATCACGAAGCGGATTTAGTAAATTTACAACATTCATTTGCAATTTCCTCATTTCTTCAGTTTTTTCATACTCAACATCTATATAGTTATTGTGTGTACCGAATAATCTCGGTGTTCCTGTGATCGTCCGTGTCCCTTTCGCAACCTCGTTCAGAAGGCCGAAAACTTTATCCAAATCTGAATCCTTAATCTGGAGCATGTATATGGAAACGTGCGGAAAATATGTTTTGTTATCCAACGTAAAATAGGTGCCGAATTTTTCAAGATCATGGCTAATTTTTATCGCCTCATTAGTTATTTTTGTCTCCGGTACAAGTACGACATCGTAAGCTTTCGAGTTCAAGAGAATATCACTTTTGAAATCAAAGGAAATGATCTTGACCTCAGAATCTTTGCTCACTTTGTCGCCGTAATACTTTCGATACGCCGCGTACATTTCAGCCTCAGAAGGAAATCGCTCGTGGCCAATCCAATCTCCATCCGTCAGTGTGCCAAGCGTTTTTATGTTTAGAGAAGTGATGATCGCATGCCCAAATTGCTCACCAGTGCCCTTGTTAATAAAAATTAGCCGATCACCTTTTTGTAAATCTTTGTCATCAAACAATCTCCATGTTGAAGTCTTATCACCCGAAAGTATTTTTGCAGATAATTCAGGTGTGAATTTGAGAGTTTTGCTTTCGCCGCTTATGCCAAGCAAGATTTTCAGTCTCTTCTTTTCTTTATATTTTATCTCGATGCCATGATTCGTGGACAAGATAAACACTTTTTTAAAAATCCAGAAACGAAAATACAGTGAATGTATCTTGCCGGGCATAATGAATTTCGGAACTCTATACTCCTTGTCACCCTCCTCATATTCTGTTGAGAAAAATGAGTTATTTCCAAATCCTATTTCCGCAAAGACTTTCTTCATGTGTTTATATTTCTGGCTCAAAATTCACCATCCTCAAGATATACAGATGTACCTGTTTTTATGGCATCAACGCATTTAGGAAGACGCCTTGCAAGTTTATGGCCAAGAAGTTTCTTCGCCTCCGGAATAGCGACAAACCGGAATTCAACTAATTCCTTGCCGTCCAATTTTATCTTCGATACCAAATCTTTGTTTAGAATACCCCCGTAAAATATGAACTGGAGTGATTCGCTTTTTTCATCACTTTCTTGTGGACTATAATCAATGCATAGGAACCGTATATCACTGAATGATAATCCTATCTCTTCTTTGATTTCGCGCACACAAGCCTGCCTTGGTGATTCATTGTCATCGACTGTTCCACCAGGGATTGACCAGTGATCTTTATAGCTTGGTTTGACTATCAAAATATTTCCACCTTCATCAAGAAAAAGAGCTCCGGCACCCATTCTCTTCTTCGGCAAATTTTTGTAGTAATCATTCATTTTGAATTTCTAATAGCCATATACTCCTGAACCCCCTTAAGCCATCCTCCCTTGAAGTAGTTCTCTGGTTTGAATGTCTTAGTGTCAGCCCACAACATTTCAGTATGCCTTGGAGACAATTTAATTTCTCCGTCTATCCATTTTGCCGGATAGCCAACGGCAAATATTCTAACGGTAGGATTGCCGGCTGATTGTTCAACTCTTTCGTGCCGTAAAAACAAAAGCGGTTTCCCAATTTCGTATTTAACTTCCGAACCACACTCTTGTATCATTTTCCTTTCGATAATTTTTTCCAGGGGTGCTTCAAACTCATCTTTCTTGATCCGACCTCCCGGCAAATCCCAATCACCAAAATTGTCTTTCATTACCAAAAATTTGCCGTCTTTTTCTAGGAAGATTTTTACTGCTACAAAATATACGTCTTTTTGTTCAGTGTTACTCATAAATTTTATGCCATAGCTTCTCTCACAAGTTTACTAATCTCAAGCAACTCCTCTTCCGGTGAAGTCTCTCGCTCCCCTGGCCTATAAATGAATTTCCTCGGCTCATATTCGAAAATACCCGCATCACCCTTCTTTCGCTGAATAATATGCAAATGAAAATGAAGAATGGATTGACCGGCAACTTTACCGTCATTCCAGGCAAAATTGAAACCGTCAGCATTAAACACCTTCTTTAGAGCTGTCACGATCTTCACCCGTAGCGATTCGATCGCCTCTTTTTCCTCTTTCGTCAAATCCTCATAACGAGCAACACATCTTTTGGGTATCACGAGCATGTGGCCGGGCGTAATCGGAATATTAGTCGGAAAAGCTATCGCTAAATCGTTCTCGGCGACTTTTCTGGCTTTTATTTCCGGCAATGTGCAATATGTGCAGTCTTTCATATTAGATCGAATTTAATTCATATTTCCAACCCGGCTGCCATTTAAAATGAGTGGTCGTTAGCTTTTCCAATGGCACACCGTTGATCAGATTTTCAAGCCCATATTGGGTAGCTCGATGACCAATGACCATCACCCGTTTACCGTCATAATTTTTCAGGAGATCCTGTAAAAAATCTTTCATTCTTGCCGTGGTCTGTACGTAACTTTCACCGTTAGGGAAAGGCTCGCTGATTCGCTTTGGTTTCTCAACATCAACGATTTCGCTTGGCTTTTGTTGGAAATCACCATCTATGAGATCGTCACCTTTCCCCCTCATTCCCCCACCAGGTAACGAGGTAATCAAACTGACTAAATGTTGAGCAATATATCCGGTGTCTATTTGGGCGGCCTGTTTAGTGAGATCTTTCCAAAAATGAAGCTTGAGTCTTTGATCCAATATCTGCTCTTGAAGCAACTTAACGATTAAGTTTTTACGCTCTGTAACGGACAGATTTTCAAGACCAATCTGAACATCCTCTTTTTCTTTAGGTGGAAGAGGTTTAAGAGCGATTTTAGTCATACATAGTATGAAACCATTTTTTGGGAAAATTGTACAGCCATCGACGCTCCTCGAGCGCGATAACCTATCTCGACTTGGCTGCGGGACTTGGATTCGAACCAAGATACTCGCCTCCAAAGGGCGATGTCCTACCGTTAGACGATCCCGCAATTATTGATATTACCGACAACAGATTCAGGATATCGCTTTTAAACCCAAAAATCAAAGGGCACCGATCTGACCTTTCACGAACGATTCGATGGCCAGCTTCAAAACGGCGGAAAATTAAATATATATGTCAGCGACGCAAAGTTATTTAACCACAAATCTCCACCGCCGCCAACTCGAGCGGCAGCGACTCGATCGGGGAGCGGCCGACCGATTCGGCGGCGCGGATAAATGCGGCGACCGAGGCGGCCGAGAGAAGGTTTTTCTTCGATTGCGCCAATACGAAATCCAGATCGTCGGCGGACAGCCTTTGCTTGGAATTTTCCGGCAAACCGCCATGCTCCGCCAGCAAAATAAAGCGCAACTTTTCCAGGGCCAGGGTCGCGAACACGCCCGTCGAAATACCGTGGCCCTCGATCGCCGAGATCGCCGAGAGAGCCGCCGCGCAATCTTTGCCGACCAAAGCCGCTACCAATCCGTTCACCAATGCCGCTTTTGGCGCGCCGGCAATGGCCGACACTTCGTCGAATGAAATCTTCTTGTCCGCCGACATCGCCGTGACCTTTTCCAGCATGCCGAGCGCATCCCTGAATGAACCGTCGCCCAGAAGCGCTACCAGATCCGCCGCGTTCGGCTCGAGCGAGTACCCTTCTTGCTTCGCCACTTTGATTATCATCGCACACAACACTTCGCGCGGCGGCTTTTTGAACGAGAATGTTTGGCAACGCGAAACGATCGTCTCCGGCACTTTGTGCAGTTCCGTAGTCGCCAGGATAAAGATCGCGTGCGTCGGCGGCTCTTCCAATGTTTTCAAAAGCGCGTTAAACGCCTCCTTTGTCAACATGTGCACCTCGTCTATTATGTAGACTTTGTAAAGTGACGAGAACGGCCGTACCGACACATGTTCGCGGATTTCCCTGATGTCATCTATGCCTCGGTTCGACGCCGCGTCGATCTCGTAGATGTCCTCGTCTTTCACTTTCAGTTCCTTGGCGACGATCCTGGCCACGCTCGTCTTGCCCGTACCCCGCGAGCCCGAAAACAAATACGCGTGCGCGACCTTGCCGTTTTTGATCGCACCATCCAGAGCCGATACCACATGATCTTGTCCGATCACTTCTTTGAAGCTCTTCGGGCGGTATGTTCGGTAGAGAACGGTCATGGATCTCATTTTACAGCGAAAAACGATAAGTGCAAAGTTCAGGACTTTTCTTCGGACAGATATTCTTTTACGATCCGGGCGACTTCTTTGGCATTATTCGCCGCCATCAACTTCACGCGCAAATCCTTGGCGCCATCCCAACCGGAAACATACGCTTTGAAGTGTTTCTTCATCGTATCGAAACTTTTCAAAGGTTTTACCTTCCCCGCAATAAATGTCTTCTCGAACAATTTCGCATGCTCTAACATTATTGCCAACTTCCCTTCCGTCGTCTTGTCATACTCGCATCGCCTCTCCAGTTGCGGCGAGCCGAAGAACCAAGGTTTGCCGAAAATCCCCCGACCAACCATTACGCCGTCGCATCCAAATTCTTTCGCTTTCAAAAATCCGTCATCAAGCGACTCCGCATCCCCATTGCCGATAATAAGCGTCTCCGGACTAACCTCGTCACGCAATTTAATAATGTCCGGCATCAATTCCCAATGCGCCGCCGCTACCGACATCTCCTTCCTGGTTCGCAAATGAATGGTCAGCGCCGGAAGTCTTTGCTCCAACAATAACTTGATCCAGCCGAAGTCGGCTTTATTGTAACCCAACCGCGTTTTGACCGACACCGGCAACGCGCCCGCGCCATCTCTCGCCGCTTCGATGATCTTGAGCGCTAATCCGGGCGTTTTCATCATAGCCGCGCCGCCGCCTTGTCGCTCCACCGCACGATCCGGACAGCCCATGTTTATGTCCAGTCCGTCAAAACCGAGACCGGGAACAAATCGCGCTGCGTTTTTCATCGCTCCCGGATGCCCGGTGAATAATTGCGCCACGATCGGCTTTTCTTTCTTGGAAAACTTCAAGTCGATCAGCAATTTATTCCGGCCGGAAGAAACCAGACCGTCCGCCGACACGAATTCCGTCCACATCACATCCGGCTTGCCGTATTTCGCTATCATTTCCCTGAAAGCGAAATCCGTCACATTCGCCATCGGCGCTGGTACGAAGAATGGTTTCGGCAATTTTTCCCAGAAATTTTTCATTTTGTTCAACAGCTTGCCGCCACAGGGTGAAAACTTATTTCACTTTTTCCATCAACCGGAGCTCATCGCCGTCCCTTGAACTGCTGTCCAAAAGTACGATCGCGTAAACATTCTTGCTCGGCCCCAGTGAAAACAGCGACGCACTGGTTAGCCCGGCTTCCGGTATGTAGCCGTTCTTGCCGCCAAGATAAGTGGACCAATTCAAGAAATGTGTCGGGTTGACCCAAGTGTGTCCTTTGACCGTCTTTGACTTTAACATGGTGATGCCGATCAGGTCCGGATCATTCCTCCTGATCCAATCCAGAATAATGGCTATATCGTTTGCCGTGGAAACATTCTCGGGCGACAGTCCGGAAGGATCGGCAAAATATGTGCGATACGCACCTATGGATTGGGTAAAATCATTCATGGCTTGGATAAATTGCAGACGGCCGTAATCGCGCGCCAAGGCCTCGGCGGCATCGTTCGAAGAAACCATGAGAAGAGGATAATACAAGTCTTGCGCCAAGAACGCTTCGCCTACGCGAAATTGCGCCGTGTTTCCATAAGTCGTCATGATATCCCGGGTGACTGTTATTCGGCTGTTAGGTTTGACAAGCTTCCGTGCCACCGCCGCCGTGACCAGCTTTGTCAGAGATGCTATCGGCATGACAATTTCGGCATTGTGTGAAATGACCGTGCTGTTTTTAGTCAAATTCTTGACTATGTAGCCTCTGGCGGTTACGCCGCCGGCCGCCGAATTCTTCATCGCTTGCGGCGCGGAACTGATAAGATCTTCTTCTTCGTCGGCGGTGTAGCGGATGATTCTTTTGAATCCTGAAACGGATGTTCCGTCAACCGGCTGTCCTATGATCGCATCCGCCACGGCCGCGATCGAAGGCGCTTTTATATCTGCCAGCACGCCGGCGTTGCGCCAAGCCCAGCCGGCGACATAAGCGACGCCCATGCCGGCTCCGATGAAAAACAAACCGCCGAAGACGATTGCGAAAAATTGTTTCATTACGGACATCTTAATACGGAAACGGCGCTTCCACAATAATTTTGATATTTTCCTGATTTCACTTAGCCAACCGGTAAAACACATTCGGGCCATAGCGAAGATCGATCGAATCAAATGATACATACTTGCCGGCCGTTCTAGCCTTGTCGAGCGCATCCGACCAAAAGGCGACCAGATTGGCTGACTCGTTGTCAAAGCCGTTGCGGTCGTTAAAGTAAATTACCACCGTACCGGTGGCGCCGGCAGATATACCGCCCGGCGTACCGGAAGCAAGTGCCTGACCGGCAGTGTCTGGCACGGGATTTCGCGCGTAAAGCTCGTATTCTCCGCCGCCCTTGGAGAGGACGGCCTGCGCGTCTATGCCGCCGGCCTTCACATTATCGAAGAATTTCCTCACTGCCGTAAACTCGGTCGTGGACGCGGCATAATCTCCTATTACTTTATCACCGGCAATGTTGTTCAGATGCTCGGCTGGTTTGTTGGAGATGTATGGCATATAATACCTTTCATAATCAGAGCTACCTGTCGATGACGCGGCTTCGAATACAAAACCGGATGGATCGGCGAAATAACAAATGTCCGAATCGTCATACTTGAGCTCGCTTCCGCTCCAATCCGGCAAGTTTGCGCACACTACGGCGGCTTTGGTTCTCTCTTGCACTGTGATTTCGAGCGTATTCGAGCTGGACCTGGCCACTGTTGCGTGTTCGACTCTGGGTGATACTCCTTCCACGGCTCTTTCTACGGCTGATTTCGGATATGTGAAAATATTTGACCTTGAGAAAATTCCGGCGTATTTACCTTGGATGGCCTGCGCGGCGGCCGCGGTCAACTCCGGCACAATGTCGGCGTCGGCGCCGGATATTTCGATTCGGTCGATCAACAAAAACGGCAATTGCGTCATTCTCGCCAGCGCAAAAAGCCACGCCGCGAGCGAAATCGTTCCCAATACAACGATCCACACTGTCCGCTTGCGCCTGTTCTTTTCATACCGCAGAGACTGCCTCGTAGGTTTCCGATAAAACTTTTGTTTGTATCCATTCATCAAGAATATTCGATAATGAAACGGCCGATTATAAATCTTGCAATACTTGATAACGCTTTCATTTTCCGATAAATCCCGCGCCAAAATGCTTCACCAAAACTTCCGGCACCTTGACCGTACCGTCCGCTTGCTGGAAATTTTCGATGAGAGAAACTAGGATCCGCGGCGTGGGAATAGCGGTTGAATTGAGCGAGTGCGCGTACCTGAGTTTGCCGTCTGCGTCTTTGTAGCGGATGTTCAGGCGGCGGCACTGGAAATCGTGAAAATACGACGCCGAACCGATTTCTCGGTATTTGTTTTCTTTCGGCACCCAGAGTTCGATGTCGTACTTTTTCACCTGCCCCAAGCCCAGATCGCCGCCGCAATTGACGACTGTGCGATAAGGAATGCCTAAAGATTCGATGAATTCCTCGGTGTTGCGGTTCAATTCCTCGTGGAACTTGACGGAAATCTCGTGATTGGCTTCGCAAAGTATCACCTGTTCGAACTTGTAAAACTCGTTGACCCGTATCAATCCGCGCGTGTCCTTGCCATGCGCGCCGGCTTCGCGCCGATAACAAGGCGAAAAACCGAGGTATTTTTTCGGCAATTCATTATGAGCCAGAACTTCGTCGGCGTAATAACCCATTATCGGAACTTCGGCAGTGCCGGCGAGATAATCGCCGTCCTGAGTCTTGTACAAATCTTCTTCGCCGTCTGGCAAATATCCGGTGCCGAACAAATTGAGCCGGCGCACGATGATGGGCGGTATAACGGGGACAAAACCGCGGCCAGAGAAAAATTGCAGCGCATAATTCCAGATCGCGAATGATAACTTTGCGCCGTCTCCGGTCAAAAAATAACCGCGAAAACCATGAACTTTTCCGCCGCGCTCAAAGTCAGCCATACCGAGTTTGACCATGATCTCGATATGATCTTTCGGCTCAAAAGCAAATTCTGTTTTTTCGCCCCAAGTCTTTATTTCCGAATTTGCCGAGTCATCGGCCCCGTCGGGCACGGACATGTCGGGAATATTGGGAACGGAAAGCATCAATTTCTGCCAGTTTTTCATCGTCTCTTTCAATAACTCCTCGTCCTTCTCCAATCCGGCCTTGACCGATTTCATATCGCCGATCAGTCTTTCCCTTTCGGCGGCGTCTTTAGCGCGCGCGATCTGCTCCGAAGCCGCATTCTGTGCCGCGCGCTTGCTTTCCGCGTCCGCCATCAATCTTTTCCTCTCGTCGTCAACGGCGATAAGCTCGCCGACATCGAACTTGATGCGCTTTTTCTTCGCTCCTTCTGCAACCAATTCCTTGTTTTCGCGGATGAATTTGATATCTAGCATGATACATATAGTGTAACACATTGCATTCGTGGTATGATAGCACCGCGCGGAAAATTATTTTCTGCGCGGTGCAATACGCCATGGAAATAACAAAATTAGCGAAAGAAAAATACCCTTATTTACTAAAGCAAATAAAGAATTTGCCGGATGCCCTGTATATGAGCGGACAATTGCCTTCCGATGACAATAAATTTCTATGTGTCATAGGGTCCAGAGCACACAGCAAGTACGGCGAGGAAGCATGCGAAAGGTTGATAAGCGGACTAAAAGGATACCCTGTAGTAATTGTCTCCGGGTTGGCCATAGGTATAGATTCGTTGGCGCACAAAGCGGCTCTATCCGCCGGTTTGGCCACAATGTCATTTCCGGGATCAGGATTATCAGACAAAGTATTATATCCGCCATCCAGAAGATCGTTGGCAAAAAGAATAGTCGACTCGGGCGGAGCATTATTATCGCCTTTTAATATAGACCAAGAGGGCACGCAATGGACTTTTCCGGTCAGAAATAGATTGATGGCGGGCGCGTCACATGCCACTCTTATTATCGAAGCCAAACATCATTCCGGTACCCTGATCACTGCCGACTATGCCGCCGAATTCGGCCGTGACATCTTAGCGATACCGGGATCCATATTTTCCGATCTCTCATACGGGCCTCATATGCTTATCCGACGCGGCGCGACGCCGATATCTTCGTCTTCAGACATTTTGGAGGCCTTAGGATTTAAAATATTCCGCGCCGACGGCATGCAACAAGCTTTGCCGAATTTCGCAGAAGTTTCTTTCTCCGAAGAAGAAAGAACAATCGTCGATTGCCTGCGTTCCGAAAATTTGACCAGTACCGATCTAATCGAAAGGATTGGATTGCCTTCGTCGAAATTCAATTCGATAATATCTGAATTGGAGCTTCGTGGTTTGGTCTCACAGATTGGCGGCCGATATCGACTATCGTGAATTGCGCCCCGCGTCCGCAACAGTTCGGCCTTTCAGAGTCGGAAAAACTCGCGCGGGAAATTTCAGGACAAAACACTCACGAGGACATGACGGTTCGTGTTTTGTCCGGCAATTTCAACCACGCTCAGACAGTTTCCTCCTTTGAAAGGCCGAACTGTTGCGGACGCGATACGCCCTTACAACAACCTCCTAATAATTGAAACCGCTCTTTTTAATTGTCGCGATGTCGTACTCCGGCCGAATGAAAACCTTATGGAACTCTTACTGTCCGCACCCATCGCATTCAAGGCGTACGACTCCCCCTCATCCCGTAGACACGAACTTTTTGTCGAACAGGCGACTCCATTTGCGTCCAGCTGCATTATGAAAAATTCATTGTCTATGCCTCGAATAGAGACATTCGCGATGTGCGGCGAAATTTCCGCCCCTTCGCCGTTGACTTTCACGCCGGCGCGCATTTTTCGCACCTCCGAAACAAAATAATCTCTCAACTTTATCAAACGCGCCGACTCAGCTTCCTTTCCATTCCGTAATAATTCAACCGCCTTGGCCAATCCCATGATCGCCGGCAGATTCTCTGTGCCCGACCGCAATTTATTTTCCTGTCCGCCGCCGAAGACGACCGGCGCAATATTTATTCTCCTCCTCGCATAAAGCGCCCCCACCCCCCTCGGACCGCAAATTTTACTTCCATCAATCGTCAACAAATCAACCGCCAATTTTTCCATATTCATTTCCTGATAAGTTGCTTGCGCCGCATCGCAGTGCAAAAACGGATACGGATACTGTTCCGTGCCTGTCCCGCCGGAAAAACGGACTTCGCCGCCGTTCGAAAGGTTAGCGAAATGAAAACGGCTCCCCATTTTCCCCCCACTCGACTTGAACCTTTCGGACGGCGGCGAAGTCCGTTTTTCCGGCGGGACACCCGCGCGCCTCGCATCCCGGATCGCTTTCGCGATCTCCCTTACCGGTTGGATTACTCCTGTCTCATTATTCACCGCCATTACCGAAACGATCGCCGTATTCGCCCGCAATTTATTTTTCAAGTCGTCGATCGATACCGCGCCGCGGCCGTCCACTTTCACCTCCTCGATCGCCACACCCCGCCGCCCGAGTTCGGCAAAACATTCTCGGACCGAAGAATGTTCAACCGCGCTTTGCAAAGCATGCATATCTTCGTACTTTGCACCGTTTTTACGCAAAGCCTCTATCGTCCCCATGATCGCCATGTTGTTCGCCTCCGTGCCGCCCGAAGTAAAGACGATTTCGTCCGGGTGCGCGTGGATAAAACCCGCGACTTTGCTCCTGGCCTCGTCCAGCGCCTTCTTCGCCGCTACGCCCTCTTTGTACCACGAAGAAGCGTTGGCGTATTTTGCGCTTGAATACTCCTTCATCTCTGCGATGACTCGCTTGTCGATCGGCGTGAGCGACGCGTAATCGAGATATATCCTCCTATTGAACATGATAGTAAATGATATTATAATTACCGTCATGATAGCAACATTCGCCTCAAACTATCTGTTGGTTGGTTTCATAGTACTGTGCATCACTACTTTAATATTGCTCGGTCTGGTACTATATTTGTTTTTGAAGATGCGTCGCTTCTTGGTCGGCATCGATTCCAAACATATCGGAGATTCGCTCGAATTCGTCTCTTCGAACCTGAAGGAATTGCAGGCCTTCAAAAGCGAATTGGAAAAATATTTGACCGGCGTCGAAAAGCGCTTGCGCAAGAGCGTGCAATCGGTGCATACCGTCCGCTTCAATCCGTTCAAAGGCACCGGCGGCGGCGGCAACCAGAGCTTCGCCACGGCTTTCTTGAATGAAGACGGCGACGGCGTAGTCGTTTCCAGCCTCTATTCGCGCGACCATGTCAGCGTCTTCTCCAAGCCGATCAAAAAGCACTCCTCCGAATTCGAACTTTCTGACGAAGAGCGTCTCGCCATCGACCGGGCCAAAGATGAGGTGCGGGCTTGATTTATTCGCCTTGTAATATATAGCCAATTTTTGACCTGTGGAAAACTTTTTTGACAAAAGTGTGTTTTGTGGTATGATAGTACCAAAGCTCAACAAAAGGAGAATATATGGCAAGATCGACAACGGATAGGGTATCGGTAGAGCGAGGACATGAGTTGTTCGAACGGATGAGATTGGCGGTTGACGGAGTTGATGCAGACCACACCATTCCGAAAGCAACTGGACCGGTAAGAATCGACAAAAACTCTCCGTTCACGGCTCGGTACACCGGCAATCGGGTTGCGTGGTCGGTTCCGCCGGAAAAAGATGATTGAGGCGGAAACAAAACCGATGAGAGCGTTGCGGCAGATTTGCTCGCGGCGCTTTTTCTTATAGCCATGACCGAATACAATAAAACCGGCAACTATGCCACCCACTCCTCAACCATCAACATCTTTTGGCCGCTGGTTAATGCACGATAAATCTCTTCGGTGATATAGGGCATGAATGGATGCAGGGCACGCAATAATTTGTCGAAAATATAGAGCAGCAATCGCCGGCGGGATTTCTTCTCGATTTCGGAACCGTCTCTGAATATTCCTTTGCTTTCTTCCAAGATGACATCCGCCAATTCGTGCCAAGCGTAATGGTACAGTTTTTCCGCCACTATATAAAATTTATACTCATCCATTTCTCCGGTTATCTCCGCCATCAGTTCGTCCAATCTATCCGCATACTCTTTGTCTTTTTTCGTAAATTCCGAATCCATACTCGATTTCGGTCGTAAATCGAAGATTGCAGATCGTAGATCTTCCCCGTCCCCCGTATTTTCAAACACAAATCTTCCGATATTCCACAGCTTATTCGCGAATAGCTTGTACGCCTTGATCTTGGCCTCGTCTATCTTGCTGTCATTGCCGGGCCCTACGCCGACAACCAATGACATCCTGACCGCGTCGGCGCCGTATTTGACAATCATGTCCAAGGGATCGATGTTGTTGCCGAGCGATTTGCTTATTTTGCGATTTTTGGTGTCGCGCACCAGGCCGTGCAGATACACCGTCTTGAACGGCGCTTCGCCGAGCAAGTATTCGCTCATCAGTATCATGCGCGCCACCCAGAAAAAGAGGATGTCCCAGCCGGTTTCCAACATTGTAGTCGGATGATATTCTTTGTTGGCTTTGAATTCCTTCTCATCAGGCCAGCCGAGGGTTGAGAAGGTCCATAGGCCGGAAGAGAACCAGGTGTCGAGAGTGTCATCGTCTTGCATCCAGCCATCGCCTTCGGGAGCGTCAATTCCGATGAAAATGTTCTCCGGCGCCTCTCCCTCGCGATACCAGACGGGAATCCTATGCCCATACCAGATTTGCCGCGAGATACACCAGTCGCGCAAATTATCGATCCAATTAAAATATACTTTCTCGAACCTCTCGGGAATTATTTTTACCGCGCCGGAAGAAACCGCCTCTTTCATCAATTTCTTCAAGGTAGTCTTTTGGCCATTGTGATCAAATTCTTTATTGACCGCAACGAACCACTGGAGCTTTGGCAAAGGCTCGATGACACCGCCGGTCCTCTGAGCTAGTGCGATATTATGCTCAATCTCCTCCTCTTTTTCCAATAATCCCTCGGCTTTCAGCCACGCCACAACCGCTTCGCGCGCCTCGGCGACTTTCTTGCCTTTTACGACGAATGCCGGCGCAGGAGCGCTATGCTCGTCAAAACCGGCGGTCATTCGGGCGTATTCGCCGATGACCTGCTTCAAAGGCAGGCCGTGCCTTTGCGCCATTTCCCAGTCGATCATGCTGTGCGCCGGCGTGACTCCCAAAGCGCCGGTGCCGAATCCTGGCTCCACCGACGGATCGGCGACGATTTTCAGGTGAATGGGTTCGCCGGCAAAGACAGCGTCAAATTCACGGCTGATGAATGGTTTGTAGCGGGCATCATCGGGATTTACGGCAATGGCGGTATCACCCAGTTTCGTCTCCGGCCGCGTGGTTGAGATCGCAATCGGGATCAATTCGCCGGTTTTCGCGTCTTTGCCGTATTTGAAAGTGTAGAGTTTGGCCTTGCGGGTTTCGTATTCGATCTCGTCGTCGGAAATGGTCGTCTGGCCTTTGGGATCCCAATTGACGACGCGGAATCCGCGATAAATAAGGCCGTCGTCGTACATGCGTTTGAAAGCGGTTCGGACGGCCAGGTTTCTCTTGTCATCGAGCGTGAAAGCTTCGCGCGACCAGTCTATCGAGCAGCCAAGTTTGCGTATTTGGGAAACGATCACATCATGCGTCGTTTTGACATGCGCATCTATGCGCCGCAGGAGTTCATCGCGGCCGAGGTCATGCCGCGACTTGCCTTCTTTCTTTTGAATCTCTTTTTCCACCACGGCCTGGGTGGCGATGGCGGCATGATCGGTTCCAGGGATCCACAATGTCTTCTTGCCCTTCATGCGCGCGTATCTGGCCATGATATCTTCTATGGCAAGCATCAAAGCGGAACCCAGGTGCAATTGACCGGTAACATTGGGCGGCGGCAAAACCATCGAGAACGGCCCGCCCTTCCCGTTCCTCTCCGGCAATTTGTCGGGATTGAAATATCCGCTTTTCTCCCACATTTCATACACCCGGTCCTCGGTTGTCGCCGGATCGTAAGGCTTCAAGAATCTTTCCGGAATGTTCGGCTTGCCATTGTTGTCCATGTCATTTTCCTTGTCCATGGATGAAATGTTAGCAGAAAAATCCCCCTTAGTACAAACTAGTTATATTCGACCGATAAATCATTCGGTTTCAATGTCTTACATCTAGGCATTTTTGTGTCACATTTGTAAAATTTTTGACGATAAAACCTTAAAGACACACTGATACTTAGTTATCAATGCGGAGACTAGTGAACAAAGTTAGAACCTTTTTCGCCGAAAACCCGCCCCAATGAGCGCATGAATGGTTGCGCCTTCGCTCCGCTCGGCGCGTCGTGATGGCGGACGGCGGCCGAGATCCGCTATGAGAGAAAGTCAATCAAATCTGATGATATCGGTATTCAGTTTTGTGCTTCATCATAGACCAGACGATGTTGACCATTTGCCTTCGCAGGCACACCAGAGCCTGCGACCTGCGATTCGCGACTTCGCTTTCCGACGACGATTTCGTTGTGTTGCGGTGACAATGTCCCGAAGTTTGAACCGAAAAGACGGCTAAACTTCGCGATTATTGATAAAAGTATACAAGAATTACGGGCTATCTACAAAGTTCACCCGGAATGGTTTGAGACTCCGAAGCCAAAGTCAGTTTTTTGTTTATTACCGCGCGGTAATATTTCCTTTCAGAAATAGTCTGGCGATCATGAATATAAGGATGAGGATAAGTACTATCCAGCCGACGAGTTGCGCAATATCCGAGAAATTTTCGCTATATACGCCCACAACATAACCGATGACGAGAAAACCACCTATATCAAGCATGTTACCGACGATGTCGTAAAGAACAAAACGCCGAAATGATACGCCGATAAGGCCGCACAAAAAATTGACGATGACGCCGGGAGTGCCGAGAAAACGTGTGATAAAGATTGCTAATCCGGCATGTTTACGGACAAATTGTTCAACTTTTGCCACAGGTTTGAATCTATTAAGTCTTTCTTCTGTGATAAAACGAGTTCCCCAAAAGCGCGTGAGTGCATAGCCGAGACTGTCGCCGATTACATTTGAAATAAGTGCCGACATAAAAACAGCAACAAAACTTAAATAGCCTTGGCTGGCGAAAGCGCCAGCGGCAAATAGGAGTGTGTTGGAGGGCAATGGCAATAACAACCCCGAAAAAAAGACGATGACCGATACGGCCAAGTATTTATAGAGCAGAAGATACGATAGAAGCGATGACAGGAGATAATCCATGGCTAATCATTATTTTCCTCCCGAGGACAAATAGTCTTTTACGGCATTACGGACTTCAGTAACGATGGTATCAGAGCTAGTAGCGTTCTGTTTGGCATAGCGTCCAATGGTGATGTTTGGATACCCTTGTGTTGTGCTTGCAATGTCAAGTTTGTCAGTCAGATATGAGACAGGCACTTTGAATGATACACCTATATACCCGAATGTCATCCACGACGAGATAAGATCGGCGTCGGAAGCGTCAAGCGAACGATGATGCAAAATGTCCCCGAAATGGATTCTCTGCGAAGAAATAGCCTCCCGTCTCAAGATTATGCGATATTGGCGTACCAGAAAAATGAAGAGTACTACAAGCACAATAACCAGAACCGCTATAGATATGCTCCCATACCAAATTGAGTGTTTATCACCTGATTTTATCATTTTATATGCTAACTATTTTAACGCCGCTATTATTTCATTCGTCTTTCTAACTTGGCCGATGCGTGGAAATATCTTCATGACCGAATTTGCGTGTTCTTCAGCCGACATGGCTGACATGGCATCTTCAGCAAAGATTTGATGGTATCCGTATTCATATGCAAAACGAGCTGTGCTTTCAACTCCGATATTCGTGGAAATCCCGCAAAGGACAATCGTCATAATACCACGACGTCGCAATTGCAGATCAAGTTCTGTGCCGTAAAACGCTCCCCACTGATGTTTAGTGATGACGAAATCTCCTTCTTTGGGACCCATTTCCGGTACAATCTCTACCCAGTCTGTCGCCTGGGCCTGTGTCGGCATAGTCACATCGGCTATGGGGCGCAGAGCATCTTTTTTATCAGGAGATGGCGTGACTCGCACCAGAAAAATCGGCACATTCTTCTTTCTGAATGCGTCTGCCAATACGGCGGCATTTTTGACAACGATATTTGATGGGTATGGCGCGGTTTTTCTCCCAACGATACCTTTTTGCAGATCGATCACGACTAGTGCGGTCTTGGTCGTGTCGATAACAAGGTTTTGGTTATTTGTCATGGTATTTTTATGTATAGTTATATTACGACCTTCGGATACATCCACGCACTTATGATTGAGATGAGCAGAGTGTACTGGACCCCTTTTGTAGAACACTAACCTTGTATCAATGATTGTACGCCGCCGCGGCTTTCAGGGCAAATTTCACGGGCGGTATGTTGAACGCCGAATGTATTCTGGTATTGTTGTACTTCCAGATGGTCTGATAGATTTCGAACACTAACTCGCCCAGGGTTTTAAACCTGGACGGGTCGCCGAATTGGTGTAAAGTTATACACAGTATTACTTTACACCAATTTCTGGTTTTTCGCTCTCGCATTCCCCAAGTTGGGGTTGAAGCGACCACCCCAGTACTCTCTATTGAACTTAAATATCTAATTTATCCAATAACCGGGATTATTAGGATCGACGAGGAACGCTGTCCTGAATGGACGATTGTTTACATATATTGAATAAGGCTCTATTTCCATATGTAAACCCATCTTATCACTTTATCTATTTCTCAGTAACGAAAAAAGCCTCATGGGTCGCTTATTCACATCGACCACATGGGAACATGTTACTAACAGATTGTCAATGCGGAGAGGGGGGGATTCGAACCCCCGAGACCCTTGCGAGCCTGCCGCATTTCGAGTGCGGTGCCTTCGACCACTCAGCCACCTCTCCGTGGTTTTTCGGCGAGTTCAACTGCCGATAGCCTAAGTTATACAGGTCGTTCCGATACAATACCATTTTTTGCGGATTTTTCAAAAAATGATAGCATGTCGATACGGCCCTATCGTCTAGCCTGGCCTAGGACACAGGATTCTCAATCCTGGAACTCGGGTTCGAATCCCGATGGGGTCACCATGTACTTCCCCCATTTCTTCAGACACTGACCTTGTGTTGGGAATTGTACGCCGCCGCGGCCTGAATCGCAAACTGGGCTGGTGCCATATCGAGCGACGAATGTATCCGGGCGTTGTTGTAGATCCAGATTGAGCGGTAGATCTCGGCCA
>JAGXAG010000006.1 GCA_018971685.1 Patescibacteria group bacterium | reverse complement strand
CTTGTGAGACGGTGACGCCGTCGTTCTTGATGCGGTTAATGATCTGCTCCTTCAGGTCAGGAGCCACACGATGTTGTTTTGCCATGCTTGTATATTATTAGTGCTGCTAATTATACAAGACCGGTGTATGAAATTCGGGGGGAGGGCCATTCGACAGATTCTCGTGACATATCTTTATCCTGAAAGTAAGACAGTCAAAAAATCTGCTCTGACTCTGGAGCTGAGAAGCCTCGGCCGACGTGAGCTCATGTGACCGCTCAATTTTGTCGAATATTTTTCTGTCAATTTCAACGAAGCAGTCCTTGATCGTGCGTTTCCGAAGAAAATCTGGGCTGATGTGGATATCATGGATGATAGCGGCTTTTGAGGTTACGAGGCCGCCGAATATCATCCAGAATGCCTGCACCGGTTCGAAATGAAAATATCTATGGGAGATGGGCACAAGCGGCAAGGTCAGATCAACGGTTGAGAATGCTTTCTGGGCGAGCCTAAGAGTCTCTTTGCTCCGGTCAATGAATTCGTGCTGTGCCTGTTCGCGATCGTCGTCGTTGAAGAAATTGAAGCTCGAAATCCGTTGGACACTGTCAAATTGCCCGTCTTTGTTTATGAGCAGTTTTTTCCAAAGGTATATGATGCTTTCTGGTAAATAATCCGTGCTGAACATATTCATCTTCATAGCAACGTTCACAAATGGCCTTAACTCGACCTATTCCTGTGAACGTTGCGAACATTGTGAACATCCTAGCACCAGACAGAAAAAAGTATAGTGAGTTGAGGGGTAGGGTGGGAGTTGATGGCGGGTTATTTTCAGATGAAGGCTCAATTCCGTATGCGATTGAGCTGCGGGTGATTGCGGGTTATTTTGAAATCATGGCTTAACCAAGGGGCGATGGATATCATTTTTCATTCGCCTTTATTCGCCCTTATTTTGGTAGCAAGACTCTAGTGAGCCGTATTCTGGTTTCGCATTTTTTGTCGGGCTTTGTAGGGTTTTAGAGTGGTCATCTATGGCCATCTATTTTGGCAAAACATATATCCGTAGCCATATTTTTAGAATGCAATTTTGTGGCGCATTGTGTCGTTTTGGCGTGTGCATCTTTGTGTATCTTTTTTGGCACGATCCATATTTTGAGCCAATATTTCAGAGTGCTATTTTTACGAGCAGCTTTTCCGATTTCTCGCTCTTTTCAGATGATTTCTTGTATCGCTATGTATCGTTTTGAGACACCTTTGTGCTCCTCTATGTCCCGCCATGCCGCGATCGTCTTCATTCACTGTGATTCACGGTTATTTTCAATCGAGCCATATTTTGCAACATATTCTGAAAGTCGATTTTTGCGAAATTTGGGCATACGCGCGTTTATAGGCTTGAAGCCGTGAAAACGGTCTACTTGGATCAGAAAAGCGCACACCCAGGCGAACAGGTGGCAAGAACGGGGTGAAGAATCGTCATGAAGCCATCAAACCTGGCAGAAGGACCATCTTTATGGTATGATTTCGCTCATATTCATCTCAAGCTCAAATAACGAGCTAATGTAAATTTATATGAAAAATTTTAATAAAGGTTTCGTTGTTCCGGCTGTAATAGCCGTCATAGCCACACTGATTATTGGCAGCGGAATATATGTTTATGAAAAAAATAAACAGCCGAGTCCTGCTGGCCAATCGGGGACGCCGGATACCTCTTTAGCTAATACAAATGGCTGGAAAACATATAATAATGCCGCATACAATTACTCAATAAAATATCCGGCGAATTGGTACATAAATACCACGTATTCAAATCAGGATTTTACTCCGCGTGGTCCTTCACCATCTACTTACATCGGGGGAGATACGTCTATCTCCAATTATTCCGATACCTACATGGACGAATATCATGCGAAAAACGGCGATCTTGCACAACCCGCCGATTATTTCCTGATCAGTCTGAGCTTCACGAAAATTGAGGTTACTAATAATGGATCAATGGGAACATACAAAGAAAATGCCGATCCATATGCTTTCCTAGGTAACTATTTGTCAAAATTTGGAAAACCAAATACCACTGATAATATCATGTTGAATGGTACTTCTGCCGTGAGGAATACGTATTTGAATATCACTGGCATTGGTGGTAATACAAAACCGAATCGTGTGAGCGTAAATTTGAGGCGTGGCAACGAAATCATCGGGATTGGATACGGCTTTGATGATTCTGTAAAATCTCTTGTTCCCATTGCCGATCAAATAGTAAATTCTCTGACTTTAGGAAATAATGCACAAGCATCCGGCGTCTTATTTTCTGCATCACCGACATCTGGCGTTGCTCCGCTCACGGTCACCTTTACTGGAACTATCGATACGAAAATATATGGTAATGGGCCATTCACCGTTGATTTCGGTGATGGTCAGCAAAAAAGTTTTCCTATATTAGGCTTAGTCAACGAAGCCAGGAGCGACGTGGCCTCGATTCAGCCGACGACTCATATCTATAATAATCCGGGAAACTACGTGGCGAAATTGGCGAAGAATAATTGTTCATTGCCGACTTCAGGCCGACTTCAGCAACCCACTTGTAAACCGGGAGACATGATAAACACCGCAAATATTAACGTCGGCAAAAATAATTCAGTCACTCCTTCGGTAACCGTGTCCTCTCCGAATGGAGGAGAAGATTGGTCTGTTGGAAGCACTAACGCTATTAGCTGGTCATCTAATGCAGGAAATCTGGTATCGCCAAATGTCGTCTTGTCGCTCAGTGATTCATCGGGACATAATATTTTACAAATTGCGCCATCAGTTCCACTGACTGGTTCATATGAATGGTCCATACCTTCAAGCGTTGTTCCCGGACAATACAAAGTTTCCGCTTATCTAAGTGGGGTTGGTGCTAGGGGTGGCGGAGCAGTTCAAGATTATAGCGATTCATATTTCACTATCAGTCCTACAGTATCAGCTAGCCCTAATCCTGCTTCCAGTCGAGGAATTACCATAAATTCTATTTCCCAACCATCAGGCCAAGTTGGAACGCAACTGAAGTTGAACGTTTCATTTTCAAATGAGATCTATCGCGGACCAGAATATGCGACACAAGTTGTCCTAAAAAGGAGCAGCGGAGAGACGGCCATAGTAGACACTATGGCCGATTTCAATACAGTAACATTTTCGATTCAGAATAATATGTGCGGCGTGAGTTTGGGAGGTAGGGGTGGTCAGTGTCCGTCAGACAAGATTGTCATGATGTATCCCGGGTCTTATACGATCTATTTTGAAAATACATACTTTCAACCGAATATCATTAGTAACGGCGTCCAGTTTACGCTTACAGGCACCCCTATTTCTACCGGGACAGTTACTCCGAGTCCTAGCGTGACAACTAGTCCTAGTCCGGTGGTAACAAGTACGAATCAGTCGACGATGGGCAATCAGCGGATTTTAGTTTTGCTTGTGAATTATTTGGATTCAGGTACACCGCCTGTAACTAAATCGTGGTTACAGGATAGAATTTTTAACGGTCCATTCGAGAAATTTTATGATGAGACGTCATATCATCAAATTTCATTTACTGGAAATGTTTCCGACTGGATAACTTTGAATAAAAATGACGATAACCACAGCGATGCCGTCTGCATTGTATCGAGTAGCCTTTTGTGGTCCGCGCAGCCTCAGCCGGAAATCATTAACTATCTTAAACAAAATAATATTGACCTTTCAAATTATGATGGGCTTTATTTGATTGTGAACACGCCTAATACGGGCCCGTGCTCTCAGGGAATAAAAAGAAATCTAACGATAGATGGCAAAACATATAATCTGTTTGTTTCTGAGATTCCTATAAGCAACTCGTCGGAAATACAGCAGACCTCAGCTCCATATCCAATGACCTCGTTTGAAGCCTCCATGATTCATGAAACAGGACATGACTTTGGTTTGGCACATGCCAACGGGTGGGATTGCAATGATAAGATAATCTCCGGAAATTGTCAGGCGTATGAGTATGGAGGCCTGTTTGATGTTATGGGTACTGCTCACGACGCGTTTCAATTTGGCGCATACTTCAAGGACCTACTTGGATGGATAAAACCTGAAAGGAAAATGGTGATTACAAAATCGGGAACTTACACGATAAACCCACTTGAGGCAGATACCGGAATAGCGACAGCGATTATTCAACCTACAGGTATATCCTTCCCCTTATATTATCTTGAATTTCGAAGACCTATCGGCTTTGATTCTTACATCGATAGATATCCGTACAATGAACGCGGGCTTGTAGTTACTTGGCCGCAACGAGATAAATCATACCGGTTGTTGAATATGGTCCCCGTTGCGCATGTCAACTCAAACGGGACATATGGAAATGCATGGGTATACGACTTAGCAGGTATTCATTCAACGCTAAATGCTGCAGCCGACAATCCCAATCCTTCTGCTTTCTATGATCAGGCATCAGGTGTCACAATTGGACCAGTCACCAGCGTCGATGCAAATTCGATTACATTTCAGGTAACTATGCCGTAACAGAAGCCGTCTTCTAGAAAAATTTTGAACCTCTGATGCCGTGCATTTTGTCGGCGCTTGCGAGGCTCGCTTTGTGGCTGCCTTGCGAAAACAAATAAGATATTATATTGTCTCAGACAAAATTGTACACCGAAAATTTATGAATAATCCTAACAAAGGGCTGCTTTTTCTAGCAGTCTTAAATGCTTTCGGATTTATCACTGCTGTTTGGAGCACCGCAAAATATTGGAAGAAATCGAAAAAAGACGCGCACGGCAAAATAGGGGAAGAGTCAGCTGCCCTATTTATTCTGGCATGTGTTCTCGCTACTATATTCGGCGTTTCGACGATTATCCTAACCATCATACTCTGCCGCGCGTAGACATTCCAACAGATCCCTAACGATTATCTGTATAGATCAAAGCTGTCCTAACAACACAGCTTTTTTGTTATAAATACTATGCTAGTAACTTTATAAATATCTTAATTATCTGGCAACTTTATAAAGTTTGCATCGTCTTATAAATTGATTTTGTATTTGAGGGTTTTTGGAGTATACTGTAGTCGTTATAGAAAACTCGCTTCAATCCCTCGGGATGTATGAATATGAAGGATAAATTTTTCAAATTTTACGCCAATCTGCCCATGAATCTCCGAAAGGAGATTGTCTTAGACCTTGGAGAAAATCAGGGCGGACCTATAACCTGGGAAGTGGCGTATAGAGAGATAAATGCCGATACAGAGCTCGGCAAGAAGATACTAGAGAAGCTGATCGAGCTCAAGTTCGTGCCCGTAGATGATAAGACGGCCGAAAAATAATATGCAGGAAAATTCAAAAAACAATGAAAAATCTTTGAGCCAGGAGATCATCAATCTCGTGGTCGCCCGCCTGAAGACTATCCCTTCCAATGCCAATCTTTCCGTTGGTAATGGCAAAGAGCCTATGCCCGTGGACCAGCTCATAGAGGAAGTCAAAAAGCAGTCTGATGTCGGCAAAAAGATCGTCGAATCTCAGCTCTATTTCCTCCGCTCTCTCCAAAATCTGCCTGTCGCTTAATCTATGACCCTGCTCATTACACGCCCAAGATATGAGTTGGTCACCCATTACCTCTATCACTGGAGCGAGGCTATTGTAGCTGAAGCGAAAAAGCGAATGTCAGGAGTTATCGATCTTGAGAAAGGTAAAGCTTCGCGGACGCGTGTTGAAAGCTACCTCGAAAAGCAGAAGCCCGAGCTCGTCATTATGAATGGCCACGGCAGCGAAGACTGCATCACTGGGCAGGACGAGGAGGTGCTTATCCAGGCAGGTGAGAATTCTGACTTACTTAAAGACAAGGTCGTATATATGCGTTCATGCGATTCCGGCAAGGTCCTCGGACCGCAAGCCGTGAGAGAAGGCTGCAAAGCCTTTATCGGCTACAGCGAGCTATTCCGTTTCTGGACCAATGAAAATTTTGTAAGAAAGCCTTTGGATGATAATTATGCCCGCCCATTCTTTGAGACATCGAATCAGGTGGCGCTAGCCTTGGTAAAGGGGAAAAGCGCTCGGGAAGCTCATGAAGAGAGCAGGAAGGCCTACGAGAAGATAGTTAGCCGGCTACTCACAAGCGATGCTGAGAATTCATTTGTAGTACCTGACCTGTACTGGAATTTCCATCATCAGGTCTGCCTAGAGCGGTGAACATGCGAACGTCGTGAACTTATTTCACGATTGCACCGAGTTCCTGCATCGAAATTCGCAAGTATTCTCCGTAGTTTTGTAGTTCGGATATCCACGCTGAGGGGTCACCCACAACAAGAAGTCTCGATTGAAAGGGTGCAAATCCTTTTTTAACCTTGAATTGCATGGTATTTTCGGATAACGAAAGTTCTGAAAAAATTACGCGCATAATCTGCTCTCTTTCGGCTGATTTGGCAAAAGACCAATAAGCAGAGGCGTTTCTCAAGAGTTCTGAAAGTTTTACGATGTCTTTTATGACTTCATTCATGGCGGCATCAGACGCCAATTCTTGTACATTGAACTTTTTCAACTCATCGTTGAGGCGGTTTTCCTCGATCATCATCTGTGAGCGGCTTAGAAATCATGTCTGCATTCTACAATTTTTGAAACTTTATAACAAATCTGATTTTTGCCTAACTTTATAAAGTTTGGTAATATAGTTGTATTGCCATGACAACCAAACAAAAGCTCGAAATTATTCAGAAAATGCTGGGTCTTACCCAGACCAAACTGGCCGAAAGATTCGGCGTGTCTTTTGCTGCATTCAATAGTTGGTGGACTGGAAAATCAGAGCCGAGGGCGAAAGCGTTAGCTGCCATCGATGAGTTATTCCTTGAGGTAACTGGTCAGAAGATCATTCCAGCTGATCAGCTTACAGCAAAGAAGCACGCCCTAGACCAAAAGTCAGGCGAGTATAAAAGTGTTATCAAAGAGATTTTGGAAAATCCTGACATCAGGGACCAATTCATTCTTAAACTTACATATCACAGCAACAGCATTGAGGGGAGTACTCTTACCGAGCCTGATACGGCTGCGGTGCTTTTTGATAATGCAGCATTGCCTGATAAAAGCTTGACCGAACAGCTTGAAGCCAAAAATCACCAGACAGCTTTGAACTATCTATTTGACCATATCGAGAAAGGAGAAAAGATTGATGAAAATCTTATCCTTAAGCTACATAGCATACTCATGAACGGTATTCGACCGGATGCCGGAGCCTATCGCAATCACGCTGTCAGAATCACTGGCGTCAATCTGCCCACAGCGAACCATATGAGCGTCCGCAAATTGATCTTAGAAGTCATGGACCGTGTAGTGAAAAATTCAAAAGATATCGTTGGATTGTCAGCGGCTATTCATGCCAAGTTCGAACAGATTCATCCGTTCTCAGATGGCAATGGCCGTATCGGCCGACTTCTTATGAATGCCATGCTTCTCCAGGCAAATCTCGCACCTGCGATTATCCGTCAGGAGCAGAAGCGTCTTTACTATGCGTATCTCTATAAAGCTCAGACCAAAGAAGACTTGAGTCAGCTTGAGGATCTTCTCTGTGAGGCGATCATGGGTGGGTTTGCGATCCTGGAGAGGAAGGATGTAAAGTAATTTAGCTATGGATAAAACTCTAGCCTGGGAAGTGAAATCAGCCACTTGCAAGGCTATACAGAAAATTTACATTTGACCGTATATCCTTGTGTTTAATGCCGTCAGTACGAATCTATAGCCACAAAACAGTAACGAGAAAGCGCAAGCAAAAACGGTGGGCGATTGCGATTACGATCCTATCGGCGGCGATATTTGCATATTCGCACATGTCAGCACGCATAAGTTATGCTTGGAAACCCGTTCCTTTGCCGACGGCGATGAATCCGAATTTTATGAGGCAGGTCAACGACTGTTTTTTGCCGACGGCCAAAGCGGTCGGATATGATCTCCGCATCACGGCCGGTTTTCGTTCTTTCGCGGAACAAAAAGCGATATATGATCAAGGCCGGACCGAGAACGGTGATATCGTGAGCGAAGCACCGCCCGGCCACAGTCTCCACAATTACGGCTATGCCGTAGATGTCGCCGACGAAACGGCCGGATACAAGCTCGATTGGCAGAAGCTGGTCAAGATAGGCGCTTATTGCGGATTGGAATCCGGCGGTGTCGGCGATTTGCCCCATTTTGAATACCGGGGCGGATTGACTACCGATCAATTCCTGGCCGGAATGAGGCCGCCGCCCCTTGAGCTTCCCTGCAAAATAATGGCTGATAAGGCGAAATCAGGCCGGCCGCTTACATTGGCCGATCTGAAAAATTGCGGCGCGCCGCAATTTTAATCGAATTTTATGATATAGTTCAAAATATATGCGGATACTAATAATAGAAGACAACCAAAAATTGGCGCATTCGCTCAAGCGGGGTTTTGAACAAGAAGGCTATGCCACGGATTGCGCTTTTGACGGCGCCGAAGGCGAAAAAATCCTCACAATAAACGGCCGAGATTATGACGCCGTCGTTTTGGATATTTCTTTGCCGATCAAAGACGGATTGGAGCTTTGCCGTATAGCCAGAAAACTCGAAATCATGACGCCGATAATTATGCTTACGGCCAGAGATACCGTCGACGACAAAATAACCGGCCTTGATTACGGCGCCGATGATTATATGGTCAAGCCTTTTTCCTTCGAAGAATTGCTCTCCAGAATCCGCGCTTTGGCCCGCCGGCCCAGGCAGGTTCTCCGGCCGGTTCTGGAAGCGGGCGGTTTGTCTCTGGACTCGGCGCGCCGGGAAGTCTTCGTCTCCGGCCGGCGGTTGGATTTGACGCTGACTGAATTCAGGCTTTTGGAATTATTCATGAGAAATTCCGGCAAAGTCATTGACCGCCAGAAAATCATAGATAGCGTCTGGGATTCATCCTTCAATATTTTCAGCCGCGCGATGGATGTCCATATCAACAATTTGCGCGGCAAACTTGGCAAAGCAACAGATGAAAACATCATTGAAACAATCCGAGGGGTCGGCTACAAGCTCAAGGCTTGATATTTTCAGCGCCGCGCGCTTCAAATTGACGGGCATGTATCTTGCCCTGCTGTTTTTGATTATCGCCAGTTTCAGCGTTTTCCTGTATTTATCCATCCAGTCCGATATCAAAGACACGACTGACGGAAATTTTACCGACGAGCAGTCGCAAACCGAATTTACCGATCATACTCTGTCATTCATAAAAAACGATATCATCGCTCTGGATTCGGTCATATTCATCGTCTCCGGATTTCTGAGCTACATATTGGCCGGCTACACCCTGAAGCCGATACGGAAAGTTCTTGACGACCAGAAATCTTTCGCCGAAAACGCTTCTCATGAATTGCGGACGCCGCTCGCGGTGATGCGGAGCGACGCGGAGATATTGCTGCGCCGGCCGGTTACCGACAAAGAAAGCGTTCGCCGGACGCTTGAGAGCAACATTGAAGAAATAGACCGGCTGTCGGATCTTGCCGGCAGTTTGCTCGCCGTGGCCCGTTCCGGCGCGATCGAAAAAGAGACCAAGGCAAAAATCGACGCCGCGGCGATTGTCCGAAAGGCCGGTGAAAAAATGAAAGGGCTGGCGGAAAGCCGGGATATCAATTTTGGCTTGGAAATCAAAGCCGGAGATTTTCCGGCGCCGATTCTTTGCCGTGAAGCTGAGATTGAAAGAGTTATTTTCAATCTCATCCAG
Organism: Patescibacteria group bacterium; assembly: GCA_018971685.1. GTDB lineage: Bacteria > Patescibacteriota > Minisyncoccia > Phycocordibacterales > PALSA-1337 > C7867-002. The sequence continues at coordinate 63,469 of JAGXAG010000006.1, read as the reverse complement.
AATTCTTTGGATCATACGGCGGCCGGCGGGATGATAACATTGAAAGCCGAAAAAGACGGGCGCGCGGTGAAAATATCGATTGCCGACACCGGTTCCGGCATCGCCGAAAAAGACTTGCCGTATGTTTTCGACAGATTTTACAAGAGCGCCGGCTCTCGCGGCGCCGGCCTCGGCCTTTCCATTGTCAGACAAATCGCCGTTGAACACGGCGGCACGGCATCCGTAAATTCCGAGCCTGGCGCCGGCACGACGGTGGCGATCAAGATCCCGCTAAGTTCAAACTGAAATCCTTTACAGGCTTTTTACCCGCCATATTTTATATTTAAGGCGAGACGGGGCGTTTCGGGTGTCGGCGCGCGGTGTTCGCCGGTCGCGTCTTCCTGAAATGCCGGTCGGGCAGTCTTAATTATTATTTTAATTTGAAAAAAAATATGAAATGGAATAAAAATACCATTATCGCGTCCGGAGCTCTTGCCGTCGCCGTTTTATTCGGCGCCGCCGGTTCAATCGCTCTGCAAGCGAGCGCCGCCGGCCAATCCGGCACGGCCAATCCGGCTGTCATCAAACAGGATGTTTCAAGCGGGGTTCAAAACGATGCCGCCGATAAGCCCGATAATATATCCGGCGGAACGGTTACCGCTCCGGCCGGCGGATCGGTTTCGGCGGAAAACGGCAAAGAAGTTCCCGACGGCGCCGGAGCGGATACCGAAAAAACCGGCGCGGAAAAAGATGGTCCGGGCGGACATCAGGATGAAACCGCGACGACAACCGGCAACTCTGACCATCAGTTCAACGGCGCGGAATAAAGACTGAATCATTATAAGCTAAATATATTATCTATGATTGAAAAACGGCCGGCCATAATCGCCGGCCGTTTTTCGCGGTTTTTTATACTGATGATAAATTATTCGCGCGATGCTGTTTACAAAATCTTTACAATAGCCGATTTATCATACGGCTATGAATAAAAAGATAATAGCCATTTTCGGACTGACCATCGTCGCCCTGGCGGCCGTTTATCTCTACTCATTCGGTCCGCTTGCCGGCTTGCGGACGGCATTATCCATCAATCCGGCTTCGGCAAAACCGATTATCACAAGTGGCGCGGCCGGCGGGACGGTCTCTACGGCGTCAGCATCAACTTCGGCGGCCGCGGCGACTTCGAGCCCGTTTGGAAATGCGGCGCTGGTCCAAGAATTCCGCAACCGGGATATGGCCCAGAATCATTACCGCATTTCCATTCCGGCCGATTGGCATGCCGGCTCAATCGCTCCGGGGAAATACGCTGTTTCCTATTCCGGCGGATCGGGAACCATTGGGCTAATAGATATTCCGGACAACAGCACGCCGGAACTGTTCATATTGAGCCAGGAAGAGCCGGCCCTGAAAAAACTTCCCGGATATGCGCGCGTGAGTTACGGTTCGGCCAAAGTGAACGGCAACCTCTCTTACAAGCTTGTCTATAAAATTTACAAAACATCCGCCGGCGGGCAGAGCCTGGAACACGAACGGGTGTATGTGACCGGGCAAGACCACGCCGCGCTCATAGACTTGTCCGCGTCCGAAACAGACTGGCAGCGGGCGGCGAAAGTCTTCGACGCCGTCGTCGGCAGTTTTCATTGGGATCAGTAACGCGAATCATATCAAATCATTATGAGATACATTTTTTACGCCATATCGATCGCCGTCCTCTGTTTCGGATGGTATCTGGAATTTATTTACGATGTGCCGGATTCGCAAATCACCGTCAATTTTTTCACCGGCTGGTTTCTGGTTGTAATCGGCGTTTCAAGCCTGCTTATCAATTTATTCTGGACCGAGCCGAACAGGCCGCGCTAGTTTTTTTCCGGAAATAACATGCAATCAAACGAGATTATCAAGATGAACGGAGTGAATAAGTCATACGGCGGCAGGCAGGCTGTCCGTGATTTGAACTTGTCGGTTGCCAAAGGCGAATTTTTCGGATTTTTGGGGCCGAACGGCGCCGGCAAGACGACGACCATCCGCCTTATGACCGGAATTTTGAAACCGGATACGGGCGAGATTGAAATATCCGGAAAACCGGTTTCGGAAAAATCGCACCGCTCGGATAAAATCGGCGTCCTTTCCGAAAGCAAGGGGCTTTACGAATGGATGACCGGCCGGGAGTTTCTCCGTTTTTTTGTTTCGCTTTACGGCGTAAAAAATTTGAATGGCAGGATTGATGAATTGCTCGCGGCGGTCGGATTGGCTGATCGCGCCGATTCGCCGGTCTTGTCATATTCCAGGGGAATGAAACAGAGATTGAAGCTTGCCCGGGCCATCGCCAATGATCCCGAAATCCTTTTTTTGGACGAGCCGACACTGGGCCTGGATCCGCAGGGCCAGGAAGATATCCAGCGGCTGTTGAAAAAGATGAATGACAAAGGCATGACCATTTTTTATTCATCCCACCTTCTGCACGAAGTTTCCCGCTTGTGCAATAGAATGGCCGTCATCGCGGACGGCGCGCTCGTTGCCGACGGCACGCTTGAAGATTTGAGACGACAAACAAAAAAAGAAGACCTGCGTGATATTTTCCTCGCCTTAACCAAATAATCATTATGCACAAACTCATTTGGAAAAAAGACATTCTCGCCGAAATCTACACCTGGAAAAGCGCCCTGTGGCTCCTTTTGACAGCTCTTATTTACAGTGTCACTTGCTATTTGCTTTTGACGAACAAAGAATTGAGCTTGCTTGATCAGACCGAAATGCTCTGGCTCTTAGGAAAAATAATCATCGGCGCGTCCCTTCTCGTGGCGATCATAGACGCTTCGTCGCTTATCACGACGGAATTTGAACAAGAAACGATTGAAGACTTGTTTTTGTCGCCTTTGCCGGTCCGCGATTTTATCCTGGGGAAATTTTTAACCGTTATGTCCGTTTGGGCTCTTATGTATGCCGTGGCCGTGCCGTATGTGCTCGTTTCCTCCGCCGGAAGCAACCTGTCGGCGGTGTTTCTGGCTTACGCGGCGCTTTACGGGACTTTGCTTATCGCCGGATTCACGGTTTTGGTTTTCGGATTGTCATTTTTATACCGCTCTTTCAAGAATACTCTGACCACCTCGCTTGTTCTTTTTTTGGCGGCGGGCATTCCGGCTTTGTTCGCGGCCACCCTTAAAACCGGCATTGTCGCGAGCGTCATAACGGCCATAAATCCGCTTGATGCCGCTTTTGCCTCTCTGGATAATGTCTTGGTTGATTATCACGCCTCGTTGTCCGCTAACTGGCCGTATTTGCTGTCCATTCTCGGTTTTTCGGCCGCAGCCGGCGTTTTTTTATTCGTGTCGGTCAGGATATTTGAAAAGCGCGGGGTGATAAAAGAATAAAAAAATGAAAGATAAATTACTGAAAACAAAATATTTTTTCACAATCTCGGCCGCGGTAATAAGTTTCGCCGTTTTTGCGCCGAATATTTCCTCCGCCCAAACCGCGGCCGGCGATCCCGCCATGCCGCCGATTATTTTGGAAATCTCTTCTTCAAGAACACTTAGCGGAACGGCCGGCGATTTTGTTGAAGTGCACGGTGACATAAAGAACGCCGCATCCAAGCCGATAACCGATGTGACCGCGTATTTGTCCCTGGTGGACACAAAAACTCATATGCCTGTTGATTTGGAGGATTGGAGCGTTGAAAAAGGGCTGTTCGTCGGAACCATCGGCGGCGCGGCCACCCTGCCTCTTGATTGGAAAATTCATTTCGTGACTTCGGGAGATTACGCATTGTCAATCCTGGCCGTCGTCAAAGATTACGACAAGCCCATAGGCAGCGCCATTACATATTTTCATGTGGCGCCGAAACAAAATTTAAACCCCGGAGCGGTTTTGCCGGTCGCTTTGGGCGAGCCGATATTTCTGGCCATGTTTTTCCTGGCTTTCAAATACAGGCGAGATAAAAAGTCAGCATAACTATAATTTCGATGGTCTCATACGACGGATATGATTACGCTGCGTTCTGGAATGGGCGTGAATACGAAAATATGGCGGATAAAATAGCCGTGTCTGATCTTTTGTCGCGGATTCCCGGCCAGCTCGGCGCAGTGGCCGACATAGGCGGAGGGACCGGTAGAATGATCGGATTGTATATGTCTCGCGCCGACAAGATAACAGTCGTCGATCCGTCAAAAGAACAATTGGGGCACGCAAAGAAAACATTGAATGGCGGGACTGATGCGGATTTTGAGATCGGGATCGCGGAAGACATGCCGTTTCCGGACAAAAATTTCGATACGGTCGTGTGCGTGCGAGTATTCCATTACATCGAAGAGCCGGATCGAGCCATAAAAGAGATATATCGGGTGTTGAAGCCCGGTTGCTATCTCATATTGGAGATACCGAATAAGAAACATTTCAAGAACAAATTCCGCGAACTGTTCGGGCGCAAAAGGCCGATAGATACTGCCATAGTTCCTGACAATGCCTTCATCAATCATATTCCGGATGAAATATCGCTCATGCTGACCACTGTGGGATTTAATATCCTGGCAAAAAAGAGCGTGTCCAATTTCCGATGGTTATTCTTGAAAAGGGTTATGCCGATTTCATTCCTGCTCTTTTTGGAGAAGCTGGTCCAAGCGCCGTTTGCCGGCATATGGTTCGGCCCGAGCGCGTATTTCCTGGCGCAGAAACATGGCCGGCCGTGAATCGGCAGAGTCTATTTTAATAAAAGGCCGTGCGATATATAATGAACTTGCATGAAAAATCGCTTTGGCGTAATGTTCGCAACGCTTATGGCTCTTGCCGTCGGCTGGGGCGGCGCGTTGGCGATATCGCGGGGCGTGGGAGAACTGGCGAGGACGGCGAACGGCGGCAAAAATCTTTTGCAAACAGCCGCGGCAATTCTGCCGGCATTTTCTCCCGGCAAAACCGATTACGCCGGCGGCACTGCCGCAAGTAACAATTCTCCTGACAAGACAATCACCGTTATCATCGGCGGCGATATCATGATGGACAGGGCTATAAGGCGGCTCGGCGAGATCAAAGGCTATGATACCCTGTTTGCCGAGGTCGCTCCCACATTCAGGGCCGCCGACATCGCCGTGGCAAACCTCGAAGGGCCCATAACGGCGGAACCGTCGAAAACATTGAACGACCGTGGCGCAACGACCGATTCTTTCGCCTTCACATTTGCGCCGGAAACCGCCGGTGCGCTGGCGCGGGCCGGCTTGGATGCCGTCAGCATGGCCAATAACCACAGCGACAACTTCGGCGCAAGCGGCATCGAGCAGACACGAAAATACCTCTCGGCGGCGGGCGTGGAGTGGTTCGGCACGCCATGGAACGCCACTTCCAGCGAAGCGGTCATATGCAAAAAGGGCGTTTGCGTCGCTTTGGTCGGTTATCACGCTTTCCAATCAGGCTTCGAACGGATCGTCTCGCGCGTCCAAGAATTAAAGGCCAAGGGCGATTTTGTCGTGGTCATGCCGCACTGGGGCGTGGAATATTCGCCGCATCCGACAGATACTATGCGCAAGCAGGCCCGGGAATTGGCCGCGGCCGGCGCCGGCGCTATCGTCGGCGCACATTCGCATGTAATCGGAGACAATGAGTGGCTTGGCGAAGTGCCGGTTTATTATTCGCTTGGCAATCTCCTGTTCGATCAATACTTCTCTGCCAAGACCATGGAGGGGTTGCTGGTTGAATTGTACATATCGCCGGGTAACGGCAAGCCGACGCTTGACCATGTAGATACTTTGAGGGTAAAAGACGATCCCGGCCGTGGCATTATCTTATCTGATGTGGTAAATTGATTTTCGTGACCGGCGCGCTTAGCTCAGTTGGTAGAGCATTCCCTTGACGTGGGAAGGGTCGTAGGTTCAAGTCCTACAGCGCGCACCGAATGACAACCATCTTGGGCATAGAAACAAGTTGCGACGAGACGGCGCTCGCCATCATCGAAACCAGAGAAGCGGCGGGAAAATTCGAATGCCGCGTGATAAATTCGCTGGTTCATTCGCAAGCCGAACTGCACAGCGCGTATGGCGGCGTATACCCTAACCTGGCCAAACGGGAACACCAAAAGAATCTGCCGGTGCTTTTGACAAAACTCATGGAGCCGCTTTACGGCTATGATTTTCTGGAAAAAAGGCCGGGCATAGACCGCATCGCTGTTACGGAAGGCCCGGGCCTGGAGCCTGCTTTGTGGACCGGCATCGTGTTCGCGCGAGATCTGGCCGAAAAGTGGAAAGTCCCGATCACTCCCGTAAATCACATGGAAGGCCACATCGTCGGATCACTTTTGGGATCAGACGCGCCTTATGGCACTTGGCAAGAATTGAAACCGTTGCCTTTGCCGTCGGTGGCACTGCTTGTAAGCGGCGGACACACCGAGTTGGTGAAAATCGAAAGCGTGCGCGGAGAAGCCGGCACATATGTCAAAAAAAATCTATGGAAATATGAAATCCTCGGCGCCACCCGCGACGATGCCGCGGGAGAAGCGTTCGACAAAGTCGCGCGCCTACTCGGACTTCCCTATCCGGGCGGACCGCATATTTCCGTGCTGGCGCAAAAAGCCGAAGAAGAAGGGATCGAACCGCCGGTAGATCTGCCCAGGCCTATGATTAGAAACGGTTCGCTTGATTTTTCATTCTCGGGCTTGAAAACCGCCGTACTCTACGCCATCCAAAAGGCGGAAAAAACCCGGGCGGATGCAGACGGCCGGCTGGACGACGACTTCAAAAAAGGCATGGCCCTCGGGTTTGAACGCGCCGTTACCGAAGTCCTCGAGTCGAAGACTCGCGCGGCCATAGACCAAACTTCCGCCAAATCACTCATTCTGGGCGGCGGCGTCTCCGCGAACCGCCTGATCCGCGAACGATTGGCTCGGCTGGCGTATTCATTAGACATTCCTTTATTCCTGCCATCAAAACACATATCCGGCGACAACGCCCTTATGATAGCACTTGCGGGAGCAATGCGCGGCATTGAAGAATCAAGCGGTGATATAACAGCTCACGGCACAAAAAAATTGGCGTGATAAATACAGAGGGACGCCCTATATATAGGGCGTCCCTCCGCTTCACATCAGACGCGTTATAGTACATCCCTCCTGATCGCTAAAAGATGCTTTTTATGAAACTCCAAAATCTTTGGATGACAGAGGCATTGCCAACAGCGGCGGCGTTTGACGAGCTGGCCGTTACATTCTGGCCTATGAGAGCCGGGCCTATCGGTACGACAGGGCCGGAAACCGTTGTTGAACTGCTGACGGCGCCGACTTCAATAGTTTGAGCCGTTTCATTTCGCGCACCGGAAGCCAGATTTTTCACATATTGCGCGATGGTGGACAGTTCTTTCGGATCGAGCGTAAGCGGCTGATTGCAGGCGATTTCGTTGATTTTCTTGATGGTCGTAATGTAGACGGTACCGGAAGGCTTGGTGGCGCTCCACGGACCCATGATAGTCTCAAGATATTTCCTCTGGAAAGCTTCGACAGCCTGTTCGGTTTGCTGGTCAAATATGCCGGTTACGGAAACATTCAGATGCTCGGAATTTTTCAGAAATGCTTGTAACTTGGCAACCTGATCGGCCGGATTGTTCCAGCCAAGCTTCATGTAAGCAGTTATAAGCGGACAATCCGCCGAAGCCGTTGCGGTTGAAGTTGCGGTTCTGATCGCCAGAGGCACGGCGCTGAATCCACCGCCTATAAAACTGCCTGAGCTTGAAGTCGATCCGCCGCCGGAAGAAGGAGGGGTGGGAGGGACAGGTGAAGGAGTTGAGGCCGGAGCGGCGCTGGAAGATGACCCTCCCGTAGGAGGAGTCGACGGCGCTGCGCTCGAAGAAGAGTTTCCGGCAGGAGGCGTAACTGGTGCCGCGCTGGAAGAAGAATTACCCGCCGGCGGAGCTGTCGGAGCGGCACTGGAAGAAGAATCGCCGACAGACGGTTTAGCGGCCGGAGCCGCGCTAGAGAGGCTGTTGTCAGTCGTCGGTTGCGCCGCGGCTAGTGCCGGCAAAGCGATTATTGTGGCTGAAATGGCTAAAATTAGCAGTTTTTTGTTCATTTTGATGTAATTTTATTAATTTTCTTGATAAATATGACTCATTTACTGTGCAAACCGTATTTTTGGGCGTATCTCTTTCGTGAACCTTATAATACCATTAGAATTTGTCAATGTTATATAAAAAATCCCCAGGGAACGCGCGTGCGTCCCCGGGAGATCGCAAAATGTTACCGATCCGTTACCATTCACTGGGCCACGGCTTTGAAAAACATCGCCGTGTTCGTGAATTGGACTGTAACAGCATTTGTCCCATTCAAGGTCCCGGCAAATTTCCATACGCCGGGCAAAGTTGCCGTGGAATAGAGAACATAGGTACGATCCGTGTCTCCGGCGACAACCGACAATTGGCCGTTCGGCATGAATCGCAGATTCACAGATGGCACACCGCCGTTCACAGTTACAGACGCCGCCGACGCCGTAGCGTTATTGCCGACGACTTCGGCAACATATGTCAAACTGTAGTTGCCCTGGCTCATCACCCATGATTTCACTTGGTCGAGGCCGGCCTGAGTCCCGCCATTGTTGAATAAAGGCGACTGGACCAGCACAAGCACCCGTACGCCTTCCTGTGATGCGGTGCCGCTTTCAACCACAGTACCGTCTTTTTTGACTGCCACGGCACGAGCCGTATAATTGTCGCCGGAAAAACCATTGGTGCCGCCCAGTGCGTTACCGTCGTTTGACGCCGTAACAACCTGTAGCATGTCTAATGACAGATCGTCATTGCCTGTGCCGGATCTGGCATCAACCAACGCCCATACGACATGGCCGTATTCGGCGTTGAACGGCGCGACGGGATTCAACATTCCGTCCCACATGTACGCGCCGGTCGAATAGACCAGATTTTGCCAACCGATGTGGTGATTGCACACCGCATAATCGGACGGATTTGTCACGGCTGTGTTCGACTTCAATCCGCCAGCGAGCGCGTCGGCGATGACCATATCCGCACCCGCCGCCCACGAAGCCGACGGCTGGGCCGCCAATAAAACCGGCGTAACGACGATTACCGGACTGCCGGCGCCGATCAGACCTTTCGGTTGGCGGTTTCCGTTGTTAGCACCGGGTGCCGTTGATTTTGCTGAATCGCCGACAGTCGGCGACTGGGCCGCCTTGGCCGAAAACATTCCAAACGCAACAACCAGAGACAATGCCAAACTTACAATGTTCATAAACACCTATCAATTTTTCAACCAATTCCAGCTCAACATAGCCGCCGTCCGGCGACACAATAACTGTTGAGCAAGAACCAGCTTTGTTACTCTACTAGCACCATATAACACCTCGGATATTTGTCAACAGTATGAAATTCAAGGCTATGAGCTATAATAATAACAGTATGAATTATGATGCATTTCTTTACGCCATTTTGGCCGGGCTGATCCCCGCCTTTATTTGGCTCACTTTCTGGCTCCACGAAGACATAGAGCACCCGGAACCAAGATGGCTCATCGCCGGGGCATTCTTGGCCGGAGCATTGTCGGTGATAGTCGCCATATTCGCCGAAAAATACATATCCGACGCCGTCGCCAACGAAACCGGCCGCTATACTCTCTGGGCGGCGGTTGAAGAAATCATCAAGTTTGGCACTGTTGGAATGGTGGCGCTTAGAACCAGATGGAATGACGAACCGATAGACGCCATGATATATGCTATTACCGTAGCTTTGGGATTCTCGGCTATCGAAAACACCTTGTTCGTGCTCAGCCCGCTGTCTAACGGTGAAATAACCCAGAGTATCGTGACGGGCAGCATGAGGTTCGTCGGCGCCACACTCGTACACATCGTCAGTTCCGCCACGGTCGGCTTCGCACTCGGCCTGGCGTTTTATCGCGGCAGGATATTCAAGATCGTCTCCGGCACGCTCGGCCTGATCACAGCCATCGCTTTGCATGCCGGATTCAATTTGTCTATAATTAGCTCATCGCCGTCCGATACTTTGAAATCTTTCCTGTGGATCTGGATCGCCGTGGTGATACTGATGATTCTGTTCGAAGAAGTAAAAGCGGTAAGACCGAAATTAATCGTATAATCATATTAATAAATAAAACATGACCAAAGATAAAAGAACTTTTTTCGAACGATTGACCGGCGCTGTCAGGATGAACGGCGATGAACATGAGCCGGAATTAAAGCCGTCCAAAAAGAACGGCGGTGACTTGGCTTCATGGATAGACGAGGAGACGGAGAAGGAGGGCGAATTGACCGTCGATGTCTATCAAACGCCCGATTCAATCGTCATAAAAAGCATGATAGCCGGCGTCAGGCCCGAAGACCTTGATGTTACGATTACTCGCGACTTGGTTACCATACGCGGCAAGCGCGAAGAAGAGCGCATCGAAAACGACGACGATTATTTTCTGCGGGAATTGTACTGGGGTTCGTTCTCGCGCACGGTCCAATTGCCGGAAGAGATCGATGTCGACGAAGCCGAAGCCGTCGAGAAGCACGGTCTGCTCATTCTGATGCTTCCGAAACTGGACAAGAAGAAGCAATCGAAATTAAAGGTGAGAACCGCTTAATCCTGCGGCAAACTTTCACTGTGCCGAGAGCCAGGATCGAACTGGCGACCCTTCCCTCTTCAGGGGAATGCTCTACCGACTGAGCTATCTCGGCAAGTTACTTCAAAAGATCTTTCAGCTGGTCTGCGGCATTCTGCGCGTTATTCAAGTTGAGCGACTGTCCGCCGGACAGGCCGGAAAGAAAAGTCATATATGGCTGGATCAAATAATACGCACCGACCGACAAACCTATAATGAGCACCCAATACGCTATTTTCATCGCCGTTGAAAACCTGTTTGACCGGCGGATGCTGCGAAGGATTTCGTTGTTCTCTTCGGCCAATTTGTGCGTATTTTCGAGCAATGATCTCTCTTCGGGCGTCATACGACTAATATAACAGATTTATTATTTCGGCGAAAGTGTGCTAATTTGATCGTATCGCCCTCGTAGTTCAACGGATAGAACAGTCCCGTCCTAAGGGATTGATGTGGGTTCAATTCCTGCCGAGGGCACCGCGAATCCATTGCAACCGAAATTCTCCATTTTCCACAGGAAATCAACAAGCGCCTGCTTGCAAAGCGGTTAACTTTGTAGTTATAATCAAACCCTAATAGAAGCCTTGGTTTACAAGGGCAATAACTTAAAAAAACAATAATATGCAAAAAACCGTAACTATTTATTCGACGCCGACTTGCGTGTATTGCAACATGGCGAAGTCTTTTTTCAAAACAAACAATGTCGATTATACCGAGTACAATGTGGCCAGCGACATGGATAAGCGCAAAGAGATGATAGATAAAACCGGACAGATGGGGGTGCCGGTTATTGATCTCGGCGGAGAGATCGTGGTCGGCTTCAACGAAGAAAAGTTAAAGTCGTCTTTGGGAATAAGTTAGCAAAGCGCGCAATCGGACGCTTTTTTCGACTTCGGGTGCGGGTACGGAGAATCGAACTCCGATCTACTGCTTGGGAAGCAGTCATTTTGCCACTAAACTATACCCGCCTGCGCTACAACCCAAACACACTCAATAATTTCATCCACCACGATTTCGCCGGAACAACGACCGGCACATTATCGGTCGATGTCGGCGTTCCGTCAATAATAACCGCAACCGATTCGCCGGGCAAGGCGGCGCGAAATTTGCTCCTGATCTCTGATTCGACGCCTTGGTCGGTTGAAAGATACGAAACCTGCCGTTCCAGATCCGATTCATGAGCTTTCAAGGCATCGAGCGACGCTTGGGCTTGCGCCAATCTGTCGGCGGCGGCGGAAGATTTACCGTAAACGCCCCAGACGCCTCGAAGCATGAAAATCAATAATATCGCCAAGATGATAATCGCTATCGGCGAAGACAAAAATCGGCTCCAGGAATAACGGTTGCGATGCTTCATGCAAATAAGTATACTATAAGCATGCTATTTCATGAAAAAACCAGAAAAAAGCTAAACATAGGATTCATCGTTGTGAGCATATTGGTTATCATCAGCATGATCCTTTTGTACTTCCCTGTGTGGAGGTACTAATCGGCGCGCATCATCTTCACGAAAACATCCTGCGCTATCGCCACTTTGCCGCGCGCCTTCAGCCGTTTGCGGCCTTCTTTTTGTTTTTCGCGCAATTTCATCTTGCGGGTGATATCGCCGCCGGAGAGCGTACCGGCGGCGTCCTTTTTCATGCCGGAAAGGGTGCGCGAAGCCAGGATACGACCGTGGGCCTTGGCTTGGATTTTGAAAGTGAACAATTCGCGTGGCAGCAGTTTGTGCAACCTTTCGACGGCAGATTCCGCCTCTTCTTGCACTCTTCTCCTGGATACAACCCTGGCAAAAGCCGGCACGGGTTCGTCGGCAACCAAAATATCCAGCCTGGTGACATCGGCTTGCCTCGCGCCGGTTATGTCGTAAGAAATCGACGCGTAACCGGAAGAAACGCTCTTGACTTCGTCGAAGAAGTTGCGCATCAGCTCGCGTAGCGGCATATTCAAGGCCAATATCGTACGGCTATCGCCGAAGTTATCGGTAGAGACGATCTCGCCCTCGTGGTCATAAATTGACTTCATCAATCCGCCGATATATGGCGGTGGAGTGATTATCTTCATGGTTACGACCGGTTCGCTCACAGACATGATATCGTGATCGTCGGGGAACAGCGCCGGCGAATAAATTTTGGTCTCTTTGTCGTTTTTCAATCTGACGGAATAAATGATGGTTGGCATGGTAACGACCAGTTCAAGGTTGTATTCGCGGCGTAAGCGCTCGGTGACTATTTCCAGGTGCAACATGCCGAGGAACCCTGATCGGTACCCTTTGCCGAGCGTGCCGGACGCCTCCTCTTCATAAGTAAAAGCGGCATCGGACAGGCGCAAGCGCGCGAGGGCTTGGCGCAAAAGGGGCAAATTGTCTTGGCTTTCGGGATAGATCGACGCCCAGACAACGGGTTTTGGACTTTGGTAACCGGATAGCGGCGGCTGATTGTCTCTGATCGAGGCTACGGTATCGCCGACGGAAGCAATGCCAGGCTCCTTGATGCCGGTCACGATATAGCCGATCTCGCCGGCGCCAATGTATTCGACGGGGGTTTCCTGGGGAGCGAATATTCCTGCTTCGATGGCCTCGAATGTTTTGCCGGCTATTTTGAACTGCAATTTGTCATGTTTGCGGACTTGTCCGTCGAACACGCGGACATAGACGATCATGCCGGTGTGGTTGGAGTATTGGAAGTCAAAAACGAGGGACCGGAATGGTTCCTTGAATGATTCGGCGGCCGAAAAAGATTCAGTCGCCCCGCCCGAAACAAAGGAAGTTTCGCGAGCTCCGCGAATGCCGCTCGCAACCGTCGGCGTTTCCGCGGCCGGCAATGGCTCTCGGACATGCACGCCCTTGCCGTCCGGGAAACGCAACGACGGATTGCTTCGCGGCAGAGTCGCGGAGCTCGCGAAACTTCCTTTGTTTCGGGCGGGGCTGGCACAGGATGGCGGCGGGATTTTACTAATAATTTTGTCGAGTAAATGTTCGACGCCCTCGCCGGTTTTGCCGGAAACTTTGATGACTTCGGATTCATGGCAACCCAAAAGCTGACTGATCTCTTTGACGGTCTCTTCGATCTGCGCCAGCGGCGAATCGATCTTGGAAACGACGGGAATGATGACCAGGCCGGCCTCGCGCGCCATATTGAGGGTGGTTAGGGTCTGAGCCTGGACGCCTTGGGTGGCGTCGACGAGCAAGATGGATCCTTCGACGGCTTTGAGCGACCTGGATACTTCATAGGAAAAATCGATGTGTCCGGGCGTGTCTATTAGATTCAACACATACTCGCCCGCGGGCGCGCCGGCGATGGTCTCTTTCAATGACCATTTCATCCTGACCGGCTGGAGTTTGATGGTTATGCCGCGCTCACGCTCCAATTCCATGGAATCCAACACCTGCGCCTGCATTTTGCGCTTCTCTATGGTGCCGGTCAACTCCAACATCCGGTCGGCCAAGGTGGACTTGCCGTGGTCTATGTGCGCGATAATAGAGAAATTGCGTATTTGGGCGGGGTTCATCGTCCATTGAATATAGCAGAAATATCACATCCTCTCCACTTCCGCCGGTGGAATTTGCGTCTTCCAAATCTTGTGGTGGATGGTCGCCCAGACCGCCGCCAGCTCCTTATTCTTGAGCAAGATCAAGATGACGACGCCGACGGCAAGGCCGAATATGCCGGCCGAGAAGCCTTGCATGAAGACGCCCCATATTTTTGTAAGCGGAAATATGCCGTCGAAAACGCGCAGACTCAGGAAAGCCGCGTAGCCCATGATGACCGACGCCGCAAAACTATGGAACATAGTCGCGAGTACCGGCTTGGTAAAGCCTTTGTAATGTTTGCTGAAAACATACCAGTGCAGGATCAAGTTCAGTATGGCTCCAAGCGAATACGCCAATCCTAACATGAGTACGCTCGTGCCGGATTGGCCGCTCACCTTCAACAAATCTTCGACGAAAAATCGGAAAACCGGCCATGCGTAAAAAACTTTGAGTAGCAAGTATCCAGATACGACAATCGTCGACGCCGATATGGCATTTATGAGGAGCGGCCTGGCCGTCTTGCCTTCGGCGTAAAAGGCGCGCACAAACAGGACGATCAGGCTCTGCGCAATCGTCGAAACAACGAACAGGGCAAGCATGGCGGCGGTCAGTCTGGTATCTGCCCAATCAAATTTGCCGGCGCCAAGAACGGTACGCACGATTTGCGCGCGCAAAACGATAAAAAGCACCATTAACGGCATAGACCAGAATATGATGTGTTGGGCGGAGACAATCATTTTATCCAAAAATTCTTTTGAATTCTTTTGGAAATACAATTTTGACAGCGTGGGAAAAACCGCCGAAGAGTAGCTGGCTCCGATAATAGTCAATGGCACGCCTTGCAGATTGAAAGCAAAGGTAAAGACGGATATCGAGCCCGGCGCCATGAGAGAAGCCATGGCGACAAGCACGAACGATGCCAGCTGATTGGCGGATAGGGTTATGGTGCGCGGCAAAGAATTGAAAATAATGCTCTTTATTTTCACCCATTCGATCGCTTTTGAAAATTTTGGTACCAATCCTTCATGCGCCATGAACGGCACTTGTATGGCCATATGCAAAAACGCCCCGAACGCCACGCCGATCGCCAGTCCGGAAATTCCGAACAACGGATATATGAATAACACTCCGAATATAATGCCCATATTATAAACCACCGGGCTGGCGCCATATACCAAAAATCTGTGCCTCATCTGAGTCAAACACGAAAACAGGTTGGAGAGGCCCAAAAATAAAGGAGACAAAAGCATTATTCTTACAGACATTATGAGCTGCGGCAGATACGGATCATTGGCAAATCCCGGAATTATTTTCGGCACAAGCCATGGTGCAGATATGTATATAATGGCGCTCGCCACGACAATAGTCGCAAAAAAGACGGTGAATATGGCATCTGAAAACGATTTGCCTTCTTTGTGCCCTTTTTCGAACCGCTCGATGAAATAAGGTAAGAGTATCGATGCGGACACCAGCGAGCCTACGGACGCGAATATGACATCTGGTATCCTGAACGCCGCATAATATATGTCAAGCTGATGGCTGGCGCCAAACGAATAGGCGAGAAGTTTATCGCGGACCAATGCCAAGAGTTGCGACGATAGCGCGAAAAAGGCCAGAAGATACGCGGCCTCATGGAGTCCGCGTATTTCCTTGCCTATGAATGAAAACCATCGCCTGACCATTTTTGTTTTTCCGCGTTTTTCGTTCCGGGAAGTCAGGATTATTTTAACACGAAATATTTCATTTGTTGCGATTTCATTTGCCCTCCTTAACCGGCAGGCTCGCCCTCTTCTCGGGTGTTGAGGTTACCGGCGGTTTGGCGTCGGCAAATGGAGACTTGCCGGCGCGGAGGTTGGAGAGGATGAAAGAGATTTCTTGGTTGTCCGGGTTGGTCTTGGCCAGATCTTCAAATTGGGTGATAGCATCAGCTATCTTGTTCAGGCGCACATATGATAAGCCCAGGAAGTATTGGGCATTGGCGTATTGCGGCTGCAGTTCGACCGCTTTCGCCAGGGCCTGGGCCGCCTGGTCATAAGCTTTGGCATTGTATTCGAGAAGGCCGAGCTGGAAATAAAGAAGCGGATTTTGCGGATTGATCTGTACCGCCACTTGCGCCGAGATAATAGCATTCGGCAGGTCGCCTTTGGCCGCCTGGACCTGCGAGAGGAAGAATACCGCGTCAAGATAATTGTTTTTTACCTGCAATGCCGAACCCAAGGTTGCAAGCGCGTCATCAAGTTTGCCTTCGGCCGCCTGCGTCTGCGCCAAACTCAGGTAGAGCGACGGGTTGAGCGGATTGGCGCGGATGGCATTGGTATAAGCCGCGACCGCATTGTCATAAGCATTCGGTATTTTCAATTGCGCCGCCAGGCTCGAGATGCGCGCTTCGGAAACATAATTGTAATAATTCGTCGGATCGTAAGCGATCGCCTGCCTGGCAGCCGATATGCCTGCGTTTATGAGCGTTGAGAGTTTATTGGCAATCTCCGGCGTGGACGAAGTGGCGGTACCGATGATCCGGCTGGCTTCCATGCGGTCATTCTCCGCCAACGCTTGATAGTAAACATCCGACAGGTCGAACGAAAGCGCTTTTTTGAAAGCCGCGTCCGCCGATTGGTAATCCTGACCGGAATTGACATCTTTGACGCCCGAAGCGAAATAGGCGAGCGCTATTGTCTTTTTCACATAGACCATGCCCCAGATCACTGCGACGAAAATAAGGATGACAAGCGCGCCCGGCAAGATGACTTTACGATTGACGGTGCCTTGGGCCGGCGCCAACTTCAAGGCTTTGACATCGCCATTAGAAACCAAAGAAGCGATATGTATGCCCGTCATGACGAAAGCCAGGAATAGGATCGCATGCGACGGCACATACAAGATGGCCATTATCCACAAAAATGTCATCGCGCCGCACGAGGACACCGCAATGAACCGTTTCACCGGATCTGCCGGCAATCGCTTGTAATATTTGGCTGATGCGATGCCGAGAAAGACAAAGAACAAAATCCACAGCACGATGCCTATTCCGCCTTCGGCCGCGAACAGAGTTGGAATAAAACCAAAACCCGAACCAAATTCAACTGACCAGGCATCCGTCAGATTGAACCCGGACGGCTTGTAAGCCATGAACGCTTGCGCAAAATGGTTTGGCCCGACGCCGAACCATGGAAAGTTTTTAACGGCACCGGAAACTATATCTATCGTCATTTGCCACGGCAGATTGAGTTCCACATACTGCGTATTTGTGCCTTGAATGGCGGGGCCGGCTAACACATTGCCTTTCCACGCCAGGATCAACGACAAAACCGCCAATGCAACCGGCAACCATACTATATTTTTTATCCACGATCTTTTGTTCGACGCGTCAACCATTGCGGCATTATCGGCATTTGCGCGCCACACCGCGACCGAAACAAGCGCAAATGTCGCAGCGGCTGCAACCCAAGCAAGCGATTGATTGATCAGAAATGCGCTTGCTATGGCCGACAAAGCAACGATGCCGTAAATCCACTTCATCTTCTTTGTGAGAGGCAACAGGAACAGCGCGCTTGAGGAAATAATCAAAATCATTATCGAGAACATGCCCAAATCGTTCCAATTGCCCAAAAGGGTCGATGTGGCGGCGGTTAATACGGACATCGACAAAAACGACGGCCCGATCAGAAGCCTTAGAGCGTGAAGAACGAAAAACACTGCGAATATTATGCCCAATATCCCGTAAACGGCGAGCGTTCGGCCTTGATCTCTGCGAATGGTTTCAAAGGCAACCAGTGCGGACACGAACAGAGCCAAGATAAACCCGGCAGTCCCTACTTCGAATCCTTGCCCGAATAAAGATTTTCCGACATGAATGGAAATCAAAGAAGATACGACGAGAGAGATTGCGATGAGTATACTCGTCCAAAAAATAGTTTTGGGCGGCAGGGTGATTTCCCTCTCTTTCAATATCACAATGCCGTAACACACGGCTGAAGCCAGAACGCCCATCACGATCACGACAGTCTTTGCGAGATCGAGCGCCAGATATTGGCTGGGAATAAACACTATTGGCGCCAATATTACCGTGGCTAGGAAAATATAATATGCCGCTTTCGACAGGCCGCCCGCCGGCACTTTCGGCGGCTTATCCCGATTTGCGATCGCTGCTTGGTCCGGTTGCTTAGGAGGTTGTTGGAATTGGTGCTGTTTTTGTTGGCGGTTGAACTGCACGGATTCACCGGATATCGACGAATTATGATTATAGTCCATTTAATTCAAAAAAATATTATTTAAAATTAATAATAATTAATAATACCAGTTCAATTATATAACCAATGCGGATAAATGAAAACACCCCTCTTGTGGAGAAGTGTTCTCATGTCGCCGCACAATAAGCCGAATTCTGTATTTGACAACCATATGTCTAGCCCCTCGCTTGCGCTCGGGGTCAAGCGGTTCTTCCCGATTTTGATCGGGACACGACCTTGCACCGAAATAAGGATTTGGCCGTTGCACCTTTTGCATTTCTGCAAAAGCTGATCCCGAAGGATCCGTTCGCCGTTTCCGGCAAACGCGTCTCTGTTCGCACCTCTGGGTGTTACCCGGCGGGCGTTACCCGTTACTTTGCTCACCCGCTTCACCAAAGGTTCCACGGGGCGGTGTTCGGACTTTCCTCTCCGATATTAAATCGGAGCGGTTGTCTAGTGCAGCTAATGGCAATATATACGATTTTGCCGCTCTTGACAAGTACACTTGTTTTGTATTCATCAATAACTCGCCTCGAAAAACCGGATCACACTATCTCACAGACGCCGCCGGCACAGGCAAGCTCTTTTTTGACTTCGGTCTCATCCATTTTCTCGTAGGTCAAGATTTTGGAATAATCGATATGTTCGAAGCGTTTCAACATCTCCTTGTAAGTTTTCTCGTCAATCGCTTCGTACGGGGCCAGTTTGTACACATGCTTCTCCCTGGGCAAGAATGAAAGGCCGCCGATAATATCCCAGTTCTTGTAAACCCAGTTCGCCACCTCTATCCACTCGTCGTCGCCGACGGAAATAGTGACTGACGGATTATGCTCGGTGAAATTCTCCTTGACCATTTTCCAATATTCCAATTGTTCCATGGCCGTTTGGTCATCCTTGAAGGTAGTGGTGCCATTGGGCGACATGACCGGAAATTCCAAGACAAAAGTGGTAGCGCTTTCCGCTGTCTGGCCGACTTCGGGGAAATAAGGCACGCCCTGATCCTTGAGCATTTTGAAGAGCGAGTCATGCGAAGATATGCGCACGCGGCGGATATAATACTTCGAATGGCGCGGGTGCATGCCGGAAGAACAATTGAATGTCTGCGAGCCGTTGCCGGAAGGCTTGACGCAAGTCACCGCCGTGGACTCATTGATCCCGAACCTTTTGGCGTATTCTTTGTTCACCTTGATCGCTTCATTGCGCAACCTCTTCATCACTTCCGGTTTGCGGACCGCCGGGCAGTCCCATTGGCCGGTGATCGATACTCCCAGCAACCGTTCCCTGTCACAGTGCTCTTTCCATTCTTTGGAAAGATACGGAAAATTCGTCAAAGTCGATTGGTAAGTGCCCAGAATAGAAGCGATGCGAATCTTCTTCATGAGCGTAGCTTCGGTATCATCCAGCCGAGCTACGACCTCCGAAAGATTGCAGAACTGTTTCGATTGCAAGATGATTTCACCGCACGGATTGGCGCCGATGAGACCGATCACATGCTCGCCGGAAGCGTCGAAATATCCTTTGTATTCCTTGAGAGCCTTGACGCGCCTTTCCGGCAGAGTTTTTGCCAGCGAACCGCGGTTGAAAATCCCCCTTTCGCCGGAATGGCTCTCTATAAGCGCCATCCATTCTTTCAGGAATTCTTCATTGGTCGGCTTGTTAACATAAACCGCCGAATTGTTCGCCAGCGACCGGTGCGGATGGGTGATATAGAACGCGCCTTTCTTGGAATCGCGAATCTCCGGATCGTCCAGATCGGAAAGCGAGATGAGCGCGCTTCTCCTGACGCCGCCGGAGACGATGCATTCGCCCATCATGCAGATGATGTCGTGAACATCTATGTTGCGCAAACGCCTGCCTTGCCTGTCCAGGATTATTTGCTTGGTGAAATTGAGCAGACGATTGAGCGGTTCCGGACCGGACGCTTTGCCGCCGAGGGTTTTCAACCTGGCGCCGTACGGCCGTACTTTGGAGAAATCAAAATCTATATCTTTGCCGGCGGCCCAAGCGTTCGCACCGACCACGAAGGCATGCGCCCATCCATCCCTTGAATCTTCGACCGTATGCGTCGGCAGTTTCTCGCCGGTCTGCACCATTATCTGCGGGAATTTCTGCACATTGGCGCTTTCGGCGGAAAAGCCGACGCCGGTGCCGCACATGGAAATGTACATGATCTCTGACATGTCCTGGAACGATTCTGGCGCTATGTAGGAACAATTGTAAGCGGCCACATTGGTGGCGCGCGCGCCGATGCCGGCAAATTGCATCAAACGCATCGACGGGATCGATTTTTGTTCCAGAATATATTGCCGAATTTCGGCATATTCCTTTTCCTTGAGCTTACCGCCGAGATTTTCCTTCATGTAATCCATGAAGCGCCCGACGGTTTCGATCCATGTTTCCCTTCTCTGCTCCTTTTCGATCCAGCGCGAATATGTTCGATAGTACACGAATTCTCCCAAGGCGTTTTTGAAATATTTTTGCGATTCCGCAGCCAACTTGCGCACATGCTCGGGCACTTCGAGACCCTTGGCCCTGAGTTTGGCGCGCTCTTCGCGGTACAGGACATAATGTTTGGCGGTTTTTACGAAATCAGCGCGCATCAATTCCGTTTCGACGATGTCTTGGATGCCCTCGACCGTAGGAATAAAGTTCTTGAACTTGCGCTTGATGCGCGTAAGCTCGGCGAAGACTTGACTGGCGACCATCTTGGCATCGTCATCCGACCCTTCTCCGGTCGTGCCGAAACTTTTTCGGACAGCATTGGCTATCTTTTCCACATCAAAAGGCACTATTCGACCGTCTCGCTTGATAATCGTGGGGATGGAAGTGGCCTTCGCCGCTTGCCCCGAAGCGGCTTTTTTCTTTTTTGGCATATTGCGTTGCAGGCGGTGCGCCGCGAATGCTTAATTGTTGTTAATGATAATTTTTCTGACCGTTAGTCTCATTTTACTCTACGCTTACCAAATAAAAAACTGTGGATAACGATTTATGACACGAAAAAAAAGAAACCGGAAGTAGTAGTCCCAAAAGGACGACCTCGGCCATAGCCGGAGCGGGTCAAAATTTCAACACCGTCCCCGCGGCTATGCCAAACCGGTCGCTTTCGCCGGCATTCAATTCAAGGACAAACTGGATTTGCGACGGCGGATAGAAAGTTTCGGGATAAGTGTCCGGCAAAACGGACCTCTCGACGCCGACGACGACGCGATCGGAACGGACCCAAACAATATCGAGCGGAAAATTCATATCTTTCATCCAAAAACCATAATTGCCCGGCGATGGGAAAATGAAAAGCATGCCGGCATCGGCCGGCAACGATGTCCGGTAACTCAAGCCCAGTTCCCTCTTGGCCGGATTGTTGGAAACAAGAGCTTGGATGGAACCGCGCGGCGCTCCAACCGTAGTGGTAGAATATGAATAGTCGGGCAATGTATCCGCACTGGCCGGCCGGACCGATACGGTTTTATCCTCGCGCGCATGTCCGGCTTGTACAACCGGCGCCGGGCTTGCAGTTAGATCTGTCGAGCTGGCGATAAATTCATCGAGTGAGGGAAATTCGCCTGACGATACCAGATATCCGGCCAACGCAAAAACCGCAATGATGCCTGTGATTATCGCGATCGATTTCATCAGGCCGGAATTATTCGATTGTTCATTTGGACCTTCCATAAAAATCATCATTGCGCGTAAAAATCAGTCGCGTCTTTTCAAAAGCAAAATCAGGCCGATCAGTACAAGCGCAATCGACCAATAAAAACTCCAACTCAAGGTAAAGTCGGGCGGCCAGCCGTAATTACGGAAGAGAAAATAAACGCCGACGATGATAAAAATTACAGGAATATACATGAAGAATAGTGTTTGAGTGACAATATGCTACTATTAGTATAGCATGGGTACCGTATAATATTAAGGTGAATCCTTAATATTATACAATATTAACCTAATAAAAAAATAACATGTACACGATCAATCTTTGGCCGATTTTGGTAGCTTCAATCGTAGCTTTTGGCATCGGCGCCTTGTGGTATTCGCCGATGCTTTTCGGCGGAGAGTGGGCGGCGCTTACAAAGACGACCGATAGTGATCTGGCGGAGGCCAGGGCGGGCGGGGTCTGGAAACTTTATGTGACTCAATTTGTCGTCACTGTTATATCCTTCTTCATTTTGGCTTTCATCATAGCATCGACCAATGCGGTCGGCGGCTCAAACGGCGCATTCTTCGGCTTCATTGTTTGGCTTGGCTTCACCGCCACTACAGCAACCAGCGGCATTCTCTGGGAAAAGAAAACCTTCAAACTGGCGCTCATAGATGTTGTTTCAGTCCTACTCAACCTCGTCATCGGTGGGGCGATCATCGGCGCATGGAGGTGATTTTATGTCTAGATTCTGGAATTTTCAGGCACTCCGCTTGCACAACAAAAGCGATCTCGCAGTTGAGATCGCCTGACTGTTTGCGGCTTGGCTAACCGAAGCCGCAAATTGAGGATGCTTCGCGAAAAACCTGCGGCGATATTCGGCCAGCCCGCCGTTTGCCATAAAATGGACCAATTTTTCCTCAAACGACGGGCTATGCCCGAACGCAAGACCTGCAAAGTACGAATTGATCTCTCCGTTGATGTCTTCGCGCAATCCTTTGTAGAACTCCAAGAACAGTCCTGAATCTATCATAAGTGTCCTTTCTGTATTGTTTGGAACAATTATAGCTCGACTAGCCGCAAATTCAATCATCCCTGTGTATAACTACAATGATGACATGTCGTATGAATGGAAAAATTGCGTGAATTTTGATACTCTTCACTTGATCGACAATCGATAAGGAGAGGTGCCAGAGCGGTCGAATGGGCATCCCTGGAAAGGATGTATGTCCGAAAGGGCATCAAGGGTTCGAATCCCTTCCTCTCCGCATTTGACAACTAAATATAAGTGTGTTTTTATTTCTCTAGAGCGTTTGCCCGGACCCCAAATTTCATACACTGGCTCGCCCTCCGCCTGTGGTTTGCGACGGTGCGATTTCGGGCGATTCCGAGTTTTCTGCGAAATTGCTGGACGCTTTGGACCAAGTCAGAACTGTTATTCTCGAAGGCCGTACACTCTTTGCTTATCGAAAAGATTTGGCACTTATCTGACCCACCCTTCACAACATTATACTTTATCAGTCGGCATTTTATTTTTGTGCGCCGTCTCGGTGTAACGGTCCCGTATTGCCTTTGCCTGATCCTCCGATGAGGTGATTATTCTTTCAGAGGATCGAATGATAGTCCGGTGGTTCATTTGCCGGACCATGTCGTTATCGACTGGCAGATACGAATCCTGCTCGAGAATCCATCCGGCAAGCAACAGACGGTCCTTGGAAAGAGCGAGTGTCAACTCGACATCTTTGTACATCAATCCGGGCTGACTGCCGATAACTTTTGGTCCGTACTTATTCAACGCTTCAGGCCTCAATAGGACCAAAGGATCATCTGAAGTAACATATTTATCGCCAGAACTTACGAGCACGGCCCATTTCATATTGAAGATTATTTGAGCGATTTCGGGCAGATTCGTAAGGACGTTTACAGAATGTTCTTCATCAAAATTTCCAAGATAAGCATCCACCTCATCCATAGTTATGGATTCTCCATCACTCGACATGACTGAAGCCCTTCTCTTCTCTTTCGGAATAGTCTCAAATTGTTTTTTCCATTCCTGCATACTGACCTTGAGAGTAGTGAAAGCCCTACGCATATTTTCCCGGTAAGGCCGCGTCCGAAGCATGAGTGCTGCGAAAAAGACTGCGACTTTAGCGCGTTCCTCATCTGTGAGAGATTTGTCCTGGGAAATCTTATCTCTGAAAATGGATGCGTAAGCCGCCTCAATATTGGAGAGAGTGTCCTCAACAATGAGACTCTTGTCACCATTTTTCAATTTGACTGTATAGAAATTATTCTCGACCAGAATATTTTCAGGTCGGATTTTGAATATATTGTCTTTTGTATCGAGGACCCACACAAATCCATCCTTGTCTGCAAAATTTTCAAGATAACACCTCGGGACCGTATGCTGTCGCTTTTGCATATCAAAAATTTCCGTTCTCGAGGTATATCGAGGTACCGGTCTTTATGGCATCCATGCACTTCGGTAAACGTCGTGCCAGTTTATGACCTAGCAATTTTTCAGCTTCGGAAACTGGGGCAAACCGAAATTCGACTAACTCCTTATTGTCGAGCTTAATATTGGAAATTTCTGAATCTGTAAGAACTCCGGCATAAAAGATAAACCGTAGAGACTCGTTCTTTTCGTCGCTTTCTCGGGGAGAATAATCAACACACAGAAAAGTAACGTGGCTTGCATCTAGATTGATCTCCTCCTTTATCTCGCGGATGCAGGCAGCTTTCGGAGATTCGTTATCATCCACTGTTCCACCTGGAATTGACCAGTGGTCCTTATAGCTCGGTTTTACGATCAACACTTCCTCATCATCATTCAAAAAGAGAGCTCCAGCACCCATTCTCTTTTTTGGCAGATTTTTATAGTACTCGTTCATTGTAATTTAATGCCGTTGGATGATTGTCTAGAACATTGAGTATAAGCTCACCGAATAATGAGTTGGCCCATCCGAACCATGGCCGAGTAAATTTTTGCGGAGCATCGACATTAACGCTCTCATGAATAAAATGGGTTCCAGCATGAGTTTCCTTTAAATCTTTAAGACAGGAAATTATTTCTGACTCATCTCTCGATGTAAGGGCTTGGATAATTGTGGCCATTGGCCAAAAGTGATCCACAACTCCTGTGTGAGGGCTTGTAAGCCCAGATACTGCTTCCCCTTTTGCATAAAATGGATTCCACTCACTAAATATAAATTTGCGAGTTGCGACATATACAGGATCGTCGATCGAACAATATCCAAGATATGGCAGGCTTAGAAGGCTTGGAACGTTCGGATCGTCCATGAGACAGACAGAGCCAAAGCCGTCAACTTCGTATGCATAAATATTTCCAAACTCTGGATGCTTCACGATGCCATATTTCTTTATGCCACTATCAATTTCGTCCGCTAGCTTCAAGATCGAATCTGCTAAGTTATTGTCCAGCCCCTTGAGAATTGGAACAATATTGCGCATTGTAACTACAAGCATCGCATTTGATGGTATCGAGTATGGAAATACTGCTTCATCATCGGATGGTCTAAAAATATTTCTGACTAATCCGCACTTTTTTCCAGGATAACCATATCCAGAAAGTCGAACAGATGGAAATGTCTTACCAGTTGCCATGATAAATCGAAACAAATCCTTCACCCCCGACTTATTCAATGTCTCTTGTTCCTTTCTTATGATTTCCAAACAAGATTTAACTGCAGACACCCATGAGGAATTAAAAGGAGCCTTATCGTTTGTTGTTGAAAAATAGCCTGCAGACAATCTAAAAAATGCTGCAATGCTGTCTATTTCAAATTTTCTTTCCCAAACTCCTTTTTTCCAATGCTTACCGTGTGGCCACCATGGATTTTTTACGGGATGTTTGGCTGACAGATCTTCAAACGAATTTGCGTATGGATCAATAAGTAGACAACGGGCTTGGCGATATATTAATCCTTGAATCATCTTCTTCAAATCGTCGTCTTCTTTGATATATTTCAAATATGGCCAAACCTGATTGGTTGAATCTCTAAGCCACATGGCCGCAATATCTCCAGTTGCAATAAATGTATCCGGATTACTTTCATTATCCTCTCGATAATAGACCGTTGTATCCAGAGTGCTCGGAAAACATTGGTTGAACATCTTCGACAGCTCAGGGTCTTTTATTAAATCTCTTTTTTCTCGAATTACACTTTCAATGACTTTGCTATGAAAAAGCCTATCTTCAATCTTCGGCCGGTCTTTGAGCTTAGTGAAATTAACTTTTTTCATGATTTTAGTATACAACAAAAAGAGCCGCGCCGTTAGCGAGGCCCTTTGAAAGAAACAGAATTTACACGAATTTCATTTCAGCGAGCGAGCTCACATGAACGATTTCCGTGTGAACACCAAGTGCGGTCCCGATAGCATCCGTTACGAGTTTGTCGACGCGACTCGCTGATAGACGATTGGTGAATTCGGCCGTAATCTGGCGACAGCTCACAATCCGACCGTTGACCAGGTGTTTGCCACATGGATTCTCGGCAATATGCCGGATGATCTTGAAGCCATTTTCACCCACTTTGGCCTCAGCCTTCTTGTCTCGACGCCTGGCCTCGCTGAAGGAGATCACTCCCCATTGTCCACGCGGCTTTTTCGGCATGAACTGAAGACCGTCTTGCTCACACAATCTCCCTACGTTTTTATCCTGAGGGAAATATGAGCGTGCGCCTGAACTTGAAACATGCACGAAGATTTTCACCGTTTTCATATTCACTCCTAAACTGGTGTATTGTTTCGGTACACCTAATTAAAACCGTATTTAAAGAACTGAACTCTCAGGATTCGCGATCGTCATGATCGTAAATCCAATTGAGTGGAGCAAGGGATTGGACCTTGCTCCTGTACACTCATTCTTCCCAGCAATCTGCGAGGAGCACACATTCGACAAATTTCTTTTGCGTGCCCGGCAAGCGGATAGGTTTGAGCAGTTTGCGAGCCGTTGCGAAATCAGCCTTCTTGTCAGAATAAATTCGCAGGAACGGCACACGCATACCCTCGTGGTTGAACGAATGTGAGGGGACGTTCGTCACCGCACATTCTCGCGATTCTGCCGCCGGCAGCGTAACAATGAGCTGACGCCAGATTGCCTCGCCAACGTTGGACACAATGCCTTCATCATCCGGCAGTCCATGCATTTCAATATTCATTTTCACTCCTGGTTGAATTGTCGACTCAAAGAACTCTATGAATCCGCGACTTCAGTCGTAGACTCAATTGAGTGGGGCAAGGAATAGAACCTTGCCCCTAAACATCACTTAAACTTATCTTTCTGCTCCGGCGGCCACGATGGGCAATGCAACACAAATGCTTGGACGGCTTCCTTGTTGATGTGGTACCAATACAACTCCTTGCACCCTGGACATTGGCAGATAACCGCCAAAGTCGCATCGGTAGCACTTGAATATGGAGCGCTTTTGGTAAACCCGACAACCATTTTAGCCATCCTTACATAGGATCCAGACATCGAAACATATGCTGATTCCCGGCACGCCTCCGTGCGTTGAGTGTCAGAACACATTCGAGCCTGCGACTTGTGTGCGTCAGCCAACCTATAGCCCCAATCGGACGCAGCTCTTACTGCATCATATTCGTCCATACGATTAAGGGGTTCGATGTTTGAAGGAACTATAACTCTCAGGATCCACGATCATGACTAACCATCATGAATCCAGTTGAATGGGTAATATGCCGCTAACATATTACCCGGGTTGCGCGTTTTTCAAAGCGGCGCGGTTACGGAGATCACCGGAGACTTCTGGTCTTTCTTCCTGAACGACGCCGTAGCAATCGTCAGACAAAGAAGCGCCATCATTCCCGGATAGAATCTCTCTTCGATCGTCCACGTCTTGCCTCCGAAAAAGGAGAGGCTATTCGCGAGAACGTATCCCATGTAGATCAATCCGGTAGTCCGATCAGGTGTCCGCCATGAATCACGGATCTGCGGAGCACCGGAAATGCACACGGCGATAGTGCTTGCGATTGTAGCCCACCTCGATCCACTCAAGCCCCAAACAACAAGACAGATGACAACAAGTCCGAGAACAAAGCTCTCGAATCTTGTCCAACTGAACAGTCGCTTGTAAACGAGGGATAAGGTGACTATAGTGCCGCAGGTGCAGTAGAACACCAGAAGCAGATAGTTGCCTTTTTGCATGATGATGCTGACGAGGGCAATCGTATCCAGAGAAACCCAGAGGATCCATGTGGCGACACTTTGCTTAATTTCGCCCTTGAGGATTCCGGAGATCAGTGGATAGTACAGGAGCAGCGCAATGAGGCTGCTCAGCCAGATCAGAACTTGATTCGAATTCATTCACTACTCCTTCCGTATTTTGGTTTAAAGAACTGAAACTTTCAGGATCCGCGACGCCGTGTCGTGAATCCATTAGAGTGCCCCACATTTCTGTGAGGCCGAGATTGCATTCAATCTCGAAAGTGACTAACCATTGGCGATCTGGACCTCGTTCAACTTGAACTTAACTGCCATGTCAGTGAAGGGACCAGAGAGGCACAGCGTGCCATTGTTGAACAGGTGATCTACGATCTCTTTCGTCGTCTGGACCGTAACTGTGTCCTGGGTATGCCTCAGATATACGCAGGTCAATTGCTTGCCCTGGTAAGTGATCTTAAGCATGGACGATCCGGATTTGAGTCCGGCCAGATAATCCTGACGGCGCTGAACGAATTGGCCGATGAGTGCCTTGAATTCCGGGCTGACAGTGCCG
The DNA here is from genome assembly GCA_018971685.1 of Patescibacteria group bacterium. Lineage (GTDB taxonomy): Bacteria > Patescibacteriota > Minisyncoccia > Phycocordibacterales > PALSA-1337 > C7867-002. The sequence continues at coordinate 34,761 of JAGXAG010000006.1, read as the reverse complement.
CGACGGGTGTATCCGCAAGGGATTCTGCCCGAAAGACGGTTGTAGATGCTCTGTGCGAGCAATCCGGAAACGAGAATGCGTATCGAACGCTCGCACTTCTCGTTAACCGAAAGCTCGAAATGCACCCCGGGCTTGATATCATCGCCATCCAGTTCGCACAGAATCCTACCGAGAGTTTCGGGGGACATGCGCGAAACATTCTGAACCAACAACTCACGAGAAGCTTGCAATATAAACTCGCCCTCGTTAGTCAGGTTGGCCATCATCGAGTCGAACTGGTGTTCGCCAATGAGGTTATTCGTAAGGTTAACAATGTACTCTCTCATTTTTATCTCCTTTCAGAGATTTACCACGCTCCATAATTGGAATCATTTCTCCAGAAACACTCTAGAGGCATATGATAGGAATCCGAGAAAGATTCCTGTGCGGTTCAGCACGGTTTTTCGTAGTGCTTACGTTGTATATTATAGCATAATTACATAACAAAAGTCAAGCGCTGTCCAGACCATTATACGGCTCTATTGCTCGGTCCCAGGTCTCTCCTCGGATTCTTCACACCATTCTTGCCACCTGTTCGCCCCGGTGTGCCATTTTCCAAACCGAATGGCCCAACGTTACGGCTACGGATTTCTTCTCGGCCGTGTGAGGCAAAATTCGGCAAATTCACGCATGTTCGATTCTAAGCCATATTTCCAAGCTTAACCTCTACCCCACGGTCCGCATCACTATTTCTTTTTTTCTGAAAAAGTGTAGATTGGAAGAAATTACTATTACCATGGATAGATCAATAAAATCGTAGCCAAATTTGAGATCCCTGAAGATTTCAAGAAATGGGCCATGACTACTCTCAAGGAGCTTAATCACAGAGAAATTGAGGACCGTGACCGCATATTCGGCAAACAGCAGAAAGATTATGACGCCTGCCTGCGCAAGATCGACAAGCTCATTGATATGCGTGCTGACAGCGAGATTAGTGAGGAAGAATTCAAGAGGAAGAAAATTGAGCTTACCCAGGAGAAAGAAAGGCTGTTTACCTTACTCAAAGATGTCGATAAAAGAGTCGAGAATTGGCTTGATATTGCCGAGCGTGGGTTCAACTTTGCTGAGAAGGCCGTCCGGGTCATGAAGAAGGCTGTGTCTTCTAATAATGCAGACATGAAGAAAGAGGTCTTCACCGGAATAGGTTCGAACTACTTGCTCGATCGCGGAAAACTTAGAATTTCATTGGACGATTTGCTTCTACCGCTCGAAAACATCCATGACGAGCTTTGGCTCATTTCTGAAATGTTAGAACTGAGCAAAAAGCAAGGAACCATAAAGGATTCTGGAGAAATTTATTCCAAAAATCCTAGAATGCTGCGGGACTTGGATTCGAACCAAGGTGACGACTTTCAGAGAGTCGCATCCTACCACTAGATGATCCCGCAATAAAATCGCTTCTTTTCCACTTGTTATCATATAGAGAAGCGATGCTACGAAACTAACCTCTTTACAAGGTGCCACAGGCCCGAGACCGAGAACATCTCGGAATAGGCCACCAATGTCCAATACGCGTTCGAGATCAGGGTGACGGCCGTCAATAGTAAAAGTTCCCTGTATGTGATCCCCCATCTCCCTTTTTCCCTGCGTGCCAGGATCGAGTATGGCGGGAAAAACTGCCACATTACGATCAGCGTGACGATAAAATCGGCATGCTTCAAGTAATCGCGACCGAAAAATCTTTTGGTGAAACGGCAGGCAAAATTCGCGGCAGCTTCTCTCGCATCACGCACCTTGAGAAAATCGATGCTTTTCCGATCGTAAGCGATCATGAATGTCACCGACAGCAACCACACAACTACAGTGATCGCCGCGTAGCCGTACCATGGTCCCAATTCATGGAATGTGAGCGGGAACCCGAGGTAATACATCGGGCCAGCGAACAATTTCTCGGCCACAATCGGCCAAGAAAACAGAAGCAGCTTTTTCAAGTCATCTCCTTTCTAGGCCAGACAGCCTGTTGATTTTTCCTGTGAAGTCCGCCTATAAAACTACCAATTTTCCGGCTTCTTGGCAACCGCGCAGCCTATATGCTAGGATGCTTTCATATGCGTTTTTTCGTCGGAAACATCATCAGGGGCGAAGCGGCGGAATATTATAAGGCCACTTGTGCCGATCTTTCGGCCAGATTTGGCGTGGAAGATGTGTCGGCCATCGTGCCGCCGCACATAACCGTAAAATCTCCTTTTGACCAGCCGAACGCCGACGCCATTGATGAGATTCTTTCATCGGCCGCCGAGGCGCCGGCGATACCGCTCGCTCTCTCCGGTTGGAACAGCTTCCATTCGCGCACAATATTCGTCGACGCGCCAGAGCCGCCGGCCGAACTCAAATCCTTTATAAAGAAGGCTCAGTCCAAATTGCGCAATATCGGCCTGAATTTGACACCGCAAGAGATTGATCCGCATATCCATATGTCCGTCGCGCGATTTTTGAAACCGCAGCAATTCGAAGCTGTATGGAAACACCTGCAATCCGCGCCCGCGCCAAAATTTGAAATTTCATTCGACAATCTTACCGTATTCGTAAAAGAAAACCGCGAAGACCGCGCGTGGAAAGTATTGAAGACCTTTCCGTTGACTGGAAAAAAGTGAAAAATTAGGCGGTTTTTTCGTTGCGCGCGGTCATCGGCCGCCGAGCCTGACCTTTGCCGCTTTTACAAACGCGGTGAATAGCGGATGCGGTTGCAAAGGCCGCGCCAAAAATTCGGGATGAAATTGCGTGCCCAGGAAAAACGGGTGGACTTCGCGCGGTAATTCAGCGATCTCCATCAAACGGCCGTCAGGTGAACAGCCCGAGAATACTAAGCCGCCTTTCTCCAGCCTTTCGATGTACTTGGGATTGACTTCATAACGATGCCTGTGCCGCTCTTTGATCATTGCCGTCGGCTTCGGCAACCGCTTGCCTTGGAAATATGAATACGCTTCTTGCGCGATCGTATCTTTCGCCAATTTTGCCGGATACAATCCCAGACGCATCGATCCGCCGTAATTGCCTTCCGCCAGTTTTTTCTTCTGGTCCGGCATGATATCTATGATAAGATGGGGGCTTCGTGGGTTTATTTCCGCCGTATGCGCCTCATTCAGGCCCAAAACATTCCTGGCATATTCTATAGTCATGAGCTGCATGCCGTAACACAGTCCAAAATACGGTATTTTGTTCTCGCGTGCGTACTTGATCACATTCAATTTGCCTTCAATTCCCGACTCGCCGAATCCGCCCGGCACTATAATGCCGTCATACTTATCGAGTACCTCGAAACCGGCTGCCTGCGCCTCTCCCGTCGAGGCGGCAACGGGTGTCGGATGGGCGGATCGAATGTGAGACACTTCGTCGCGCCGAGGAGGGAGAGGCCTCCCGACATCATTTCCCTCGAAGTCCCTCGAATTCACCGTATGGATAACCGCTTTCACTCCGGCCTCATAGGCCGAGAATTTGATCGCCTCCAGCACAGACAGGTATGCATCCGACAAAATAAAATCTCCGGTATTGAAATATTTTCCCACGATCGCAATATTCACCTCACGGTTCGAATGGTTCTTGATCCCCCGCGCCATTCTTTTCCAAGCCTCGAATGATTTGTCCGGCTTTTTTGATTTCAGGCCGAGCGCGTCCAGAAGCAAGATGCCGAGCTTATCTTTCTCGAAATTCGCCGGCACATCGTAAATGCTCTCTATGTCCGGCGCCGATATCACCCGCTCGCACGGAATATTGCAAGAGACCGCGATTTTCTCCTTCCTCTTATGGTCGAGTGGGCTTTCCGCGCGCGCGATGATAAAATCGGTATTGATGCCGTAACCCGCCAGCTGGCGCGCGGCGTTCTGGGTCGGCCGCGATTTCATTTCACCCAGTTTGCCCGGCGTCGGCAGATACGAAACCATAATGAACAAAACATCGTTCGGATGGCGCATCTTAAGCACCCTCGCGGCTTCGATAAACATGACATTCTGGTAATCGCCGATCGTGCCGCCGATCTCGATGATCGAAATGTCAGACTTATTGACTTTGGCGGAATGTTCGAACCGGTGCACTATTTCATCGCGGATATGCGGGATCGCCTCCACGCATTTGCCGCCGAACTCCAAAGCGCGCTCTTTCTCTATGACATGCTTATAGACCATGCCGCTCGTAATATAATCGTCCGCCGTCAAATCCCTGCCGAGGAATCTTTCGTAATTGCCCATATCCTGGTCGGTCTCCAATCCGGAATTCAATACGAAAACCTCGCCGTGCTCGGTGGGATTCATGGTACCGGCGTCAACATTCAAGTATGGATCGACTTTGACCAGATTGACGCGATACCCTTTCGCGGTAAGCAGCGTGCCGATCGATGATGTCGCTATGCCTTTGCCCACGCCCGACATCACTCCGCCGATCACGAAGATATACTTGTGGTGATTCTTTAGGGCGCGTATTGCCATGCCTGCATTGTAGTAAACCCCGAGGAAAATTCCAATATTGCTATTTTCCGTGAATTGTGTCAGGGTAAGATAAATTATGAACATTGAACAATTGGAAAAACTGCTAGTGGAACACCGCATCCCTATCGATTCTTGGGGACGCGGCGAAGCCAAAAAGGTCGAGCACCTGCTCAAGGAAGTGAACGCCGGTGAAGCCGTATTCCGGTTCGTAAACGGCTTTTTGGTCAGATGCATCAAGGTGGCCGCGATTTATGTTTACTATCCGTTGTCTGATCAGACTTTGCACTTCCTCCGCGAAACCCGGCAAGTCTTTAATGACGGCCGGGTAAGAAAAATACGCCGTGACACCAGTGTCAGCGAAAAATTAATGCCGGGAGAAAAACCGGAAGAAGCCGCGCACCGGGCACTGGCCGAAGAACTCAATGACGACTTCAGGAAAGGTGGTTACTCGATGGCCGCGATCGGCTGTGATCCGGTGATCACCGGAGGTACCCGGTCATATCCGCACCTAAGGACTTTCCGCCAAAGATACTTCTTTGTCTGTGTGGTGCCGAAATTTCTTTATCGACATGAAGGATACAAAGAAGTGCAAGCCGGCGTCAAAACAATCTACTTCGATTGGGTGCCCATACACAGATACGACGCCCAACCGTTCATGTACGCGGTAATGGGCGGCATGAAATTGCCGCGATGATCTGATGACAAGCGTCACCTGTCGCGCCGGACGACCGATCGTCCGGCGGTTTTTATACTCTCAAATACCTCCTGGCCGCAATATAACTCGACACTCCGCCGAGAATAATTCCGGCGCCCATGACGATCAGGAATATCTGCGTGAAATTGCGCACAAAATAGTTGGATAGAAGGTTCACGACCAGCTCGAAATTGGAAGCCACGTCGACGCCCGCCAAACGCAAGATGAGGGCGTCGCTCCAATAGGCGAAAGCCGCCATGAGGACGAGCGTGATAATCCCGGAAATGACGCCATACATGATGCCCGAGACAACCAGCGGCCCGCGCACGAACACATTGCTCGCGCCGACCAGCTTCATGACTGCAATCTCGTCTTTGCTGGTATAGACGATCAGCCGGATCGTGTTGAAGACCACGATCATCGCCACCAGAACCAGAATGATCGCCAAAACCGCCCCCGCTTGCTCTACCGCCGGAATTATTTTGCTCAAACGATCAATGATAAGCTTGTTTTGCGCGTAATTGACTTTTTCGATGATCGGCGTGCCCGAAGAATCGGTCGGATTTTTGCTCGTCAGATAATCCGCGATCGCGCCGTACTGCCCCGGATCTTTGGCTTTGATATTGATCGACGCCGGGAATGGATTGCTGCCGATTTCATCCAGCCCTTGCATGATGAGCGCGTTGTCCTGCCACTTGTCCTTGAATGACGCAAGCGCCTGATCGCTCGATATATAGGTGGTGCTGGCGACTTCCGGCAAGCCGTTCAAATCGCTTTGCAAAGCCAGAATGTTCGACTCCGGCGTCGAAAGCGTAAAATACACATTGATATCCACTTTGTCTTTGACATCGGCGATGAGCGATCGTCCGAACGCGCTGGCGAACAAAAGTCCGCCGAAGGCGCACAGCGACAGCGTGATGACCACGATCGCCGCGAATGACAGGAATCCGTTGCGCCAGAAGTTGACGAAGCCCGTCTTGGTTATTCTTTTGAATGTGGTGAAAATCATAGGTTTGATCATAACATCGCAATGTTTTTTATTCTGGATTCCCGCTTTCGCGGGAATGACAAACTACAAAACATATCTCCCATTTTTATCGTCTTTCACAACCCTTCCTCTCTCCATCGTAATAATCCTGCCGCCGACCGTATCCACCACTCCTTTATTGTGCGTCGTCAGCAATACGGTCGTGCCCAATTCGTTAATTTTACGCAAAATCCTGACTATTTCAAAGGTGTTTTCGGGATCGAGGTTGCCGGTCGGCTCATCGGCGATCACGATATCCGGCTGATTGACAATGGCGCGCGCGATAGCGACCCTCTGCCGTTCGCCGCCCGACAATTCGCGTGGAAAATTCCATATCTTGTGCCCGAGATTGACCAGTTCGAGCACATGCGGCACATCGGCGGCGATTTCACCGTCTCCCCGCCCGGCCGCTTCCATGGCAAAAGAGATATTCTCATAGACGGTCCTAGTCGGTATCAGCCGGTAATCCTGGAATATGGTGCCTATCCGGCGGCGTATCTTGCTCATGTCGCGCTTGCCCAAACGGTGTATATTGCTCGATTCGAAGAAGACGGCGCCGCCGCTCGGCCTCTCTTCGGCGATCAAAAGTTTCATCAGAGTAGTTTTGCCCGCGCCCGAATGTCCGACTATCGTCACAAATTCCTTGGGCTCGACCCCAAAAGTGACTTCCTCTAGTGCAATTGATTTGTCCGGATAAACTTTGGTGACTTTGTCGTAATAAATCATCGGTTTAATCATAGCACAATTGAAAATCCCTTGCTCGTTGCTGAGAATACCTCGCGGAGCAAGCCTTAGCGGAGCAGGATGATGGGTTTACGAAACGAGAGTATTCGAAGCAAAAGAGCAAGGGATTTTACAACTGTGATTCAGCCTCAATAAATCCTTGAATATCCCCATCCAAGACTTTATCCACCTGCGAAGTCTCATGATCGGTTCTGTGGTCTTTCACCATCTTATAAGGATGTAAAACATACGACCGTATCTGATTGCCCCATTCGATCAAAGTGGTCGAGGAGATCTGCATGCCGCGCTCCTTGGCAACTCTGTCATCTTCTGCCTTTTTCCACAGCTTGGCGCGCAAGATCGCCATTGCCTTTTCTTTATTCTGGGCCTGCGACCGTTCGGAAGTAACATGTATGGAAATGCCGGTCGGCTTGTGCAAAAGGCGCACGGCGGTTTCGCGCTTGTTGACATTCTGTCCGCCGGGACCGCCGGACTTGGCGATCGACACTTCGATATCGCTTTCCGGTATCACGATGTCGCCCTCGGAAGTTTTCTCGAATTTCGGCAATATTTCCACCAGCGAGAATGAAGTGTGCCTTTTTTCATTGGCGTTAAACGGCGAAATCCGAACCAGCCGATGTACTCCGGATTCGTTCTTCAAAACTCCGTATGGGCCGGTTTTCACGGCTGTATTGTCATTCAAATTTTCGTGATTTGAATCCTTACCGACCGAGCCTTGGGCCGGTCTGACCACGATCGGACCACCGCTTATTTCAACAGTGATGTTCCTGTAACCGCCATGGTCATTTTCATTGGTGTGAACAATATTCCAACTCCAACCGTTTGACTCGCAATACTTGCGGTACATGCGTGCGAGCATGGCGGAGAAATCTTCGGCATCGTCGCCGCCGGCGCCGGAAAGGATCGACAATATGGCGTCCCCCCTGTCATATTTCCCCGCGCCTTCGAGTTCCTCTTTCAATTTCTTCAACTCCCGTATGGCCTCCTGCGCCTTCGCCTTGTCCGCCCAAAAATCCGGCGCATTCATGGCGTTCTCGAGTTCGGCGATCTTCTGTTGTGTTTTTTCTTTGTCCATAAATTTGCCTTGGAGCCAAAGGTGGGGCTTGAACCCACGACCCCCGCTTTACGAAAGCGGTGCTCTACCAACTGAGCTACTTTGGCGCGTCTGCGACTTCGCGCATATTCTGGAGCCAATGGCCAGAATTGAACTGGCGACCTGCCCCTTACCATGGGGCTGCTCTACCAACTGAGCTACATTGGCAACTGAATTTTAAACGAACTGCGCGCCCGATGGGATTTGAACCCACGATCTTTCCCGTGACAGGGGAACGTGTTAGCCAGGCTACACCACGGGCGCATAAAAAGATCGGACAAAATCAGTTTATCAAAAATTCTATAAAAAACAAGAAAAGGGCGGGCCTGTTTCGTACCAGCATTATATGTGACTGTTGTATGCGAAGCCCATAAGCACAGGACCTTGTGCCGGTGCCTGGACTTGAACCAGGGACCTAACGCTTATGAAGCGTTCGCTCTAACCACCTGAGCTACACCGGCTTTTAACACATTTATCATCTCAATTACCTTATATTTCAACCGACTGCTTTTCCTGACGCTCAATCTTAGCACACCGAAATGTCTGGAGTGATTTGCATATATCTTTCGTCGCACTGAGGAAGCAAAAAATGTCTTGGAAAAGGAGCTTAAAGGCAAGTCTAGCAGATGCGACCAAAAATTCAAAACCTCTTTATCTCTTGACTTGTGCATCATATTTATGGACACCGCGGCGGTAATCTGCTCTTTTGGCACATCCATGATCTCGACAAGCCAATCTAACATGAATCTGACCATAACGGGATCAGAGTTTACAAAGACGAATCCAAAAGTGGAATCCGCTTTGCTACCTTCTGCCCAATACAGAGCGAGTCCAGCTATCAATCTGTCGCGCAAAGATATCTGCGATACTGTTTTATTCGCCCACACCTTTGCCTCCTCTTGCACTATATATTTCTTATTTCTATTGGCTTCCGCCCCCTTGATACGACCGGCATGACCGCTTTTTATCATTCTATCGATAAGATTATTTCTCTGAGAAACGGTCATTACGATATTCCTGCACCATATGGATGCGGTACTTTTGGATATTCTCATTGCTTTAGATATATCAAAAATACTTTTGCCAGACTTTCTCAGCTTGATGACTTCAGGCTTTAATTCGAACTTCGACATATTGTATAATTAGTAGTATACCATGGTTCGAGTCATGTTCACATCACATATTGCGCCGATTAGACATGTGTGCAATACTATTGGTAATTATCGCGGGGTAGAGTAACGGTAGCTCGTCAGGCTCATAACCTGAAGATTGCCGGTTCGATTCCGGCCCCCGCAACAAGCAGAACTTCGAGGTTAGTCCTCGTTAAATGTAATAAAACTCCTCGAACACTCGGCGGTACGCGTCGAACGCTTTTTTGGCTTCGTGGTGATTGAGCTCGAAACCGGAGCCCTCGTGCGCGATCTGATTCCTGACTTTGTGCGCCTTCCAGGCGTCGTCGATCGTATTGAAGTCCCCTTTGGCCACGCGCTGAAGTTTGTCGCCGACGGTTTGCCCTTGATAGCCCATTTTGGTAAGCGTCTGATCGAGAATAATGTCGGCATCGATCAGAGCTTGACGCCAATCGTTGGAGTTGTTCGAAGAAATGTGCTCGACAATGTCCCGCCAGCGTTTGGCGGTTTCGGGATCGCCGCCTTCGGTCTTTTCATATGCGGGCACGACCTTGAGGTCGAAAGCTTCGGCCTCTTTCTTGCGTATGCGCTTCAATTGCTCGGTACTGTAGATGATGACGATAAGGAAAAAGAGCGACAACGGTATGGAAATGCCTATCAGTATGCCGGCTACATCCTTTATGCCTTGGATTAAATGCGGATAGAAATCAACGGTGGCTGAGCCGATCGACTTGAAGAATGAACCGAAATCGATGTATGGGATCTCGAGTGCAGGTTGCATGACCATATTATAGCAAAAAATCGTTCGCGCGCGGCAGGCGCGCGATCACGACTCGCCCAAAAAGTCTTTGCCGGTTTCAAACAGCGTCGACTCGTCGCCGTGGCGCGCGGTGAGCTGCAAGCCCACCGGTAATTTTTTCCCGCTGTTTTCCGCGAAGCCGCACGGGATCGAAATGGCCGGCAAGCCTGTCAGATTGGCGGTAACCGTAAAAATATCTTCCAGATACATGGCAACCGGGTCGCTGGCCTTCTCGCCGATCTTGAAAGCCGGAGAGGGTGCGGTCGGCATGGCGATCGCGTCAACCGATTCGAACGCTTTCAGGAAATCGCCGGTAATCATCCGACGCACCGCGTTGGCGCGATTGTAGTAGGCGTCGTAATAACCGGACGACAGCACATAAGTCCCGAGCAGAATGCGGCGTATCACTTCCCGGCCGAAACCGACGCGCCTCGTTTCAAAATAATCGTCAATGCCGTCTTTGCCGTTTTTGCGCAAGCCGTATTTCACGCCATCGAACCTGGCCAAATTCGACGACACTTCCGCCGGCATGATGATGTAGTAGACCATGAGCGCATAGGAAATATTCGGCAGTTTTATCTCTTTCATCTCATATCCTTTGGCCTTGAATAAATCAACGGCTTCATTGAACGCCTTTAACACTTCATGGTCTATGCCGTCGCCGGCTAGAAAATGCCGCGGTACGCCTATAACCGGCTTGTTTTTGCCGATTCTTTTCTTGGTATAAGTGTTATCCTTGATCATCGTGCCGTCTTTCAGATCGTTGCCCTTGATTGCATTGAATACGATCTCGGCGTCGGAGGCGGTTTTTGCGATCGGGCCGATCTGGTCGAGCGAAGATCCCATGGCCATGACGCCGTACCTGGAAACCGCGCCGTAAGTCGGCTTCAATCCGACCACGCCGCAAAAGCTCGCCGGCTGTCGGATAGAACCGCCGGTATCGGAACCCAAGGCGAACAAAGCGCCGTCCATGGCAACCGCCGCCGCCGAACCGCCGGAAGAGCCGCCAGCGACTCTGCCCAAATCATACGGGTTCTTGGTCACGCCGAAAGCGGAATTCTCGGTCGAGCCGCCCATGGCGAATTCATCCATGTTGGTGCGGCCGAGAAATACGGCGCCATTCGCGGCTAATTTTTTTATAACGGTGGCGTCATAAGTGGCATGATAATTTTCCAGGATTTTGGAAGCGGCGCTGGCGATTTTGCCTTTTATGAGGATGTTGTCTTTCACGCCGCATGGAATGCCGGCAAGCGGGCTTATTTCCTTGCGGGTTTTCCGGGCGTCGGCGATCTTTTCATCGGCCTGCTTGGCGGCATCCAGAGCGTCGTCGAAAACTTCCAGGTAGGCGTTAATGTCCTTGTTCTTCTTGGTGATTTCATCATGGTATGCTTGGGTCAATTCAACGGCGGAAAAATCGCCTTTTTTCAAGTGATCGGAGGCTTTTTTGATCGTGAGTGATTTCAAATCGATTTTCATTTTAATTAATTCAACTTGGGTAATTCGACCGCCACCTCTCCCTCCTCGGCGCGACGAAGCGTCTCACATTCGGCTTCGCCTCGTTCGACACTTGTCGCCGGCTCGACGGTCGAGGCGGCTGGCGCGAATCTAAGTGTTATTCAAGATTTTTTTCACAGCAATAAAATCGCCTTGGCGGTCGGGCGCTTCGTTCAACAATCGCTCACGATCTTCTCGGCTGGTATTTTCGACAACATCGGGCCTGGTAACATTCTTGACGGATCCGACGCGCGCGGAAGCGTCGAGGGAAACCTCAACTTTCTTTAATTGGTCGATATAGCCCAAAATCGAGTCGAATTCCTTGACCAGCGACTTTTTGTCGCCTTCCGACAATTTTATTCTGGCCAGAATCGCCAGGCGTTCAAGTTCTTTTTCGGTTATCATGATGCGATTCTACCACTTATCCTATCATTTTCAAGAATTCATCTTCGGAAATAACCTTGACGCCCGATTCGCGCGCTTTGTCCAATTTCGAACCGGCGTCGGCGCCGGCGACCAGAAACGAAGTTTTCTTGGAAACCGAGTTCGAAACACTGCCGCCGTTTCGGCGCACCATGTTTTGCGCCTCTTCCCTTTGCAGAGTCGGCAATGTGCCGGTAAAGACGAACGATTTGCCGGCGAGTGAGTTTGCCGATCCTGTTATTTCTTTCTCGATTTCGATCGTCACAAGCTTCAATAATCTGTGGACCAATCGGCGATTGTCCTGATTTCCAAACCAACTGACTATTGACTGCGCAACTTTCGGCCCGACTCCATTGATTTTCTCAAAATCATCGACACCTGCTGCAAACATTTCACGCAACAGGATAGTCGCCCTGTCCGTCGTGGAGAGACCTGAGGGACGCCTCGGAGGTCGCGAAGGCGGCCGAGAGCCAGCCGCGGCGCCAGCAGGCGCCGACGGCGTGTCCCGAAGGTCCTCCACAACGGACGGGGATGTAGTGGCACTGAAATGTCGCGCAAGATCATACGCCGTCTCTTCGCCGACTTGCGGAATAGAGAGCGAAGCGATGAATCGCGGCAAAGTAACCGTGCGCGCTTTCTCGATAGCCCGCATCAAATTATCGGCCGACTTTGTTCCCATGCGCGGCAAATTCTCCAAATCGCCTTTCTTCAAGGTGAAAATGTCCGCCGGCGAAGAGATAAGGCCGTGCTCCAAGAGCAAATCGATCACCTTCGGCCCCATGCCGTCGATGTCGAAGCAGTGTTTCGAAGTGAAATAATAAAGTTTTCTTTTTTGTTGCTCGAATGAATTGCGGTCGGCGCACCGCCAAGCCGCTTCGCCCGGCACGCGCTCGATCTTGCCGTCGCCGCCGCAAGCCGCCACCCGCGAAGGCCAGACGAACGGTTTGCTCGACGCCACCCGGAGCTCTTTCACCACCGACACGATGTCCGGGATAACATCGCCGGCTTTGCGCAATACGACCGTGTCGCCGATACGCACATCCAGTCGCTTGATTTCATCTTCATTGTGCAGAGTCGCCCTTGAAACCGTCGAACCGCCGACTGAAACCGGCTTCAATACCGCCACCGGCGTGATCGTGCCCATCCGGCCGACTTGGAAGACGATGTCTTCCAAGACGGTCGTGACTTCTTCGCCGGGATATTTGAACGCTATGCCCCATCGCGGCGCCTTGCCGGTATAGCCCAGCGCCTCTTGATATTTCCGTTCATCCACTTTCACCACGATCCCGTCCGCCCAGTAGTCCTGATCTTTCATTTTGCCGCGCCATTTTTCCCAGTACGCGATTACTTCATCGATGTCTTTGCAATGCTCGAAGTTTTTATTGACCTTGAATCCCATGCGGCGCAAAAATTCCAATTCTTCACATTGCGTCCGCGGGAAGCCGGCCTCGACCGTCGAGCCGGCGGCAAGTGTCGAACGAGACGAAGCCGGATGTGAGACACTTCGTCGCGGCGAGGAGGGAGAGGCCGGCGTCGCCATCTCGTAAATAAAGGAGTCCAGTCTACGCTCAGCCGCCACCTTCGGATCCAACTGCCGGATCGATCCCGCCGCCAGATTCCGCGGGTTCGCGAACGGCTCCAAGCTGTTTTCAATCCGCGTTTTATTTAAGGATTCGAGCGTGCTCTTCGCTATCCAGGCTTCGCCCTCGACGATCATCGAAATCGGTTCACGGAGCCGCAACGGCACCGACCTGATCGTCTTAACATTTTCCGTCACATCTTCGCCGACGGTGCCGTCGCCCCGGGTCGCCGCTTGTTTCAAAATTCCGTTTTCGTAAGTAAGCACGATCTTTAGCCCGTCGATCTTGTGCTCGCAGGTGTACGAAGGCCTTGGCGCGCCCGCGTCTTCGCCGCTTCCCTTGGCGCCCGCCTGCGCCAAGAATCGCTTGACGCGCGCGTCGAAATCGCGCATCTCCTCGGGCGTGAAAGCGTCGTTGAAAGACCATTGCGGCACTTCGTGCCTGACCTTCTTGAATCCCGGCAACGGCTCGCCGCCGACTCTCTGCGACGGCGAATCAGGCGTGAATAATTCCGGATATTCCGCTTCTATTTCCGCCAATTCATGTACCAGCGAATCATATGCCGCGTCGGAGACCTCGGTTTGGTCTAGCACATAATAGTTGTAGCGATGCTTCTCTATCGCCTCTTTGAGCTTATTTAGGCGTTCTACCGCCTCTTTCGGGGCTTTTTTGGGCATGGCATTCATTTTTACACCGGTCGGACCGGTGTAAAACGGTCACTGTTGTGTCAGGCGGATGGCGCGTTCAACAGCGGTCGCGGTAGGCGCCAAAGGATTGCCGCCGCACACATTGTAACCGCGTGTTTCAATGACGGTCTTGGGATTGTTAGTTACAGGATCGGTACCGACCCATATATTGAATAATGCGCACCCTGCAGTGTCAAAATCTATGGCTCCTTGATATCTTGTGGGGTTGCCTGAAAATAACGGGCTCGTTGATTGCGATTGCGTCGGAGATATGATTTTGTTGTCGCAAGTAACACTCGGATTACTAGCGGATGGGTTCCAACTTTGCTCTATACAGCTAATGGCGCTGTCCGCGTTGTAGAAAGAATACATGGAGTCGCGGGCAATGGCTGAAATGGCATACTGCTTTTTAGCCACGCCCAAGATGAATGCCGCCACGCCCATGACAAGTACGGCGGTTAACACCGCAAAGAGGAGAGCGTAGCCGGATTGTTTCCTTTTTTTGTTCATGGAGATCATAGCGTGCTATTGGTAATCTCAGTGGTAAATTTTACTTCATTCGGCACTGATCCTTCATTCCAATCGACTATCACTGTCGCTTGTTCTTCGTTTGAGCTGATCGGCGTTATGTAAAAATAACGGGTGAAAATAGAGTTAGGTGCGGTATTAAAGATGCCGTTGTTACCTAGAGTGTCATAATATGAATATGCAATCTTGCCAACTTTTAACACACAGTTGTTCGTAAATATACCGCAACCCCCGGTTTGTATATAGCCGCTACTATCGACACCGATCGCACATTCGGTCGGATTATTGGTGGAACCGTTCTGTTTACAAGTACTATTGCCCTTTATTGTATTATTCCAATCATTCCCGGCCGCGATATCGTTGTCTTTCGCGCTCCTGATAAGTTCCATACCTTCCTGCGCCAGATATGCCGCGGTAGTCTGGTCCTTGGCATATATGGCCGCCGCCAGGCTTTTGTTGGCTACGACCAGCGGCCCGGACACGGCGATCATGAGCACAGCGATAGCCACCAGCGTTTCAACGATAGTAAATCCGTAATAAGTTGTTTTCGGTTTGCGGTTCATTGGTCAATTTCGCACTCTTTGTGATATGGTCGTCTGTATATCAAAGTCGGTTTTTATATTCGCTTTGGCTCCGGCCGATCCGATGAGCCTGATGAACACTCGCGGATATATAAGCTGATTACCCACAGAATCTGTAGTAATAACTCCCATGCGATAATCCGTGAGCGACACATCGTTCGGCGAGACGATATCATAAAAATGAGCATAACCGTAAGCATCACCGATGGGTGTGCCACAGGCAGTCTGTTCGGCTTTTTGCAGATGGATGAACCCGCTGATATTTTCGAACCGGTAAGCTGTGGCCAGGCCGCATGGCAGGCCGGTTGTCGGGTCTGTGCCGACCCTAGACGACAAGAAGGCGATCGTCGACATAGGATTCTGATACTGATTGTTCTGATTGACGGCAGTATCGTTGATAGAGCACCCTAAAGCGGTAAGAGTAGAACCCTGGTAGGTATTTGGGGTAAGATCGCAGTGATAGACGGTCCCCATGCGCAATTCTCTGGACATCGACTCCAGGGCAAAGTTGAGATTGGTGAAAGTCGCCTGTAAAGCCTGCGCTTTCTGATTGGCGGAAATGATCTTGACCAAAGAACCGAGAGCGATCACCGCCACAACCGAAAATAAGCCGAGAGCGACGATCATCTCTATGAGAGTAAATCCGCTGATTTTATTGCCGGAAGTGCGCATGGCGTGTTTTAATTGCCCACTGATATCTGTCCGTTGCTCCTCACTGACACGGTACGCGTGCTATTGTCCGGAGCGCTTATGGTAATTCTCGCATATGTGGCGGTGCAATCGACAGGGCCGGAACCGGCACCAGAGCAAATCTTAGCTTCGGGATTGGGACGCAAAAATGATATGCCTAACTCATTGACCACCGTAGAACAATTGTTTTCATCAGAACCGGTGCAAAGAGCCGATATAAAATCGCCGCGTGTTATATGGTATATATGGTCAGACATGGCTTCTCCCGTGTCACACCAGCCGTTCAGCGTAGAATCCGCGAACATGGCAAATGCGTACTTGGTCGAATAGCTGTCGCAGGCGGGGGTAGCGGCGTCGTTAAAATCTACTCCGTAAGCCGTGGAAAAATTCTGTGTACCGTTCACATCTGTGCCGCGTACGCTGATGCCGTAAGTCTGCGCGGTGCGGATGGTCAACGCCACATCATAGGCAAGGTTAGTGAGGAGCACGCTCTGGTTGAAATTGCCGTATTTGGCCAGCATAAGAGCTGTCATGAAGACGAAGATCGAGACCGTCACCAAAAGTTCGACGAGGGTGAATCCTTTGGGAGAATTTCGGTGTGACATAGTAATTATTATACTGCAGGCCTATCCATATTCAAACGCCCATTACCTGCCGGACCATGCCCATATCGATCACCTGAATGCCGAAGATCAAGACCAAATACATGCCCAGGATCAAATACGGGCCGAAAGGTATTTCCTGGTTGCGCTTGAACTTCTTGTAAGTCGCGAACAGCCAGCCGACCGATACCGCCGCGCCGATCCAGAAAGATAAAATCAGCGCGTTCACGCCGAGATTTACCCCCAAAAACCAGCCGATGCCCAGGACCAGCTTGGCGTCGCCCAAGCCCATCCATCTGCCGCGGGATACAAGCCAGATCAAAGCGAACGGCACGGCCAATAAAGGGCCGGCGATCAAATTCTCGTAACTTGGAATATGCCACCACGAGTTGCCGCCGACGAACAAGCTTACGAGCGCCAGCACATCGAAAGACCAGACGAACGGATCCGGAATGATCTTGTGCTTGATATCATGGACAGTGATCACGACGAGCAAACAGGCGGCAAAAACATATAAGAGCGTAACCAGCGCGGCTTCATATGAAACCGGCGGAAATTTGAAGAAAATAAGCACGAATAAAGCGCCGGCCGAGAATTCCACCAGCGGATATTGCCATGAGATCTTGCTCTTGCATTTCCGGCAAGATCCGCCCTGCATGAAAAAGCTCAATATCGGGATCAATTCCAGCCACGCCAATTCCTTGCCGCACGCCATACACTTTGACCGGCCGCCTACGCTCCTGCCAGTTTTGTACCGCAAAGAAACGACATTCAAAAAGCTGCCAACGATGGCGCCGAACAGGAATGAAAATATTGATGAAAGCGTGTCCATCACTTGGGTCCGAGGCAATAATTTGTCGAATTGCTTGCATTACTGCATGTGGGTGGAGGGGTCATGCCGCTTGCCCACGATGGTAAATTAGAAGAGTCCAGGCCGTTTTGGACCGCGCTATTGGGATATTCAAGCGTGGCGTGCAAAATGTAATCAGACGGCCCGGACATATTATCTACATAATAGTCATAATTGGCACCGGAAGAATCTTTTGGAATTTGCGAAATATATGTTCCCAGGCTTACGCCGGAAGGGCAATTATTATTGAAACTGGTGTTTAGAGTTACAGATCCCGTGCCGGAACCGGGAGTTCCCGCTATAAAGGCCGGATACTGCTTGCACCGGTCGAAATACAATTCCAGGGCTAACTGGATCTGTCCTAAGTCGGAAACCCTTTTGGCATCGCGCGCTTTGGCTCGGGAAGTGGCGAGGTTGGTGATAACTATGGCAGTCAAAATGCCTATGATTGCGATGACAACCAGAAGTTCGATAAGAGTAAACGCCCGGGAGAATTGATGCTTTTTCATGGTGTTATTGTATCACAAGTGTCGATGGGGATTGTCCACAGGCATAACTAACCGCGCAGGATCGGCAAAACCGGCACGGTATCGCGGCTCGAAGCCCCGAAAATCACTTGCAAACAACTTTATTGTTGGTGTCCAGAGGGACGGAAGTTATCGGCATAGTTACGGCGGTACCATCCGTCACATTATTCCCGGCAGAATCGACGCAATCATAGCCGGCCGTAGTGGTGGCATAAACGGCATAATCTTGAACGGAATTGCCGGAGGCGGCGGATGTAAATATAACCAGGCCGGAATCCAAATATGACGGATCGCCGGCATTGGGGCCGACGGTAGAACCGCTGGTGGTGGCAAACAAGTCTACATTGCCGCCGGAAGCCAAGTTGGTCAATTGCGCGTGGCCGTTCAGATTGCCGGTATCGTTGACGAGCACAAGCAGGTTGGCGCCACCTGGCATAGTCGGATTTATATTGGCCGTGTTGTTCTGCCCGGCCGAAAGATCCACATAAGCCCCGTTCGCGTAATCTTGTTCCAGCTGGTTTCTCATTTGCGACAAGTTTGATTTTATCCGGACATCCATGGCCTTTGATCGGGCGGTGCTTAGGCTTATGAGGACTACAGAAGCCAGTATGCCTATGATGGCGATAACCACCAGGAGTTCGATGAGAGTGAAGCCGCGATCATTTGCCTTGAATTTTATGCTGTTCATCTTAACCATTATAACCTTATTTGGAATTATTTACAGATTGCCTTATCCACATATGCAATCTTGCATGTAAATTGTTTGCTTTTCTCAACAAGTTCCGCATATCAGTATTTGCCATATCTATAACGGCAAATAAATTATACTTATCATTGAAGTATTTTTCTTCTACTTTTAATAAATAACTGACAGAAATTATAGCGGTTACTGCTACAAGTACGCCAAATATCACATCAACACCGTAATGCTGCTCCACATATATTGCCCCAAATGAATTGAAAATCGCCCATGGCACTAACAATACACCCAAAGGCCAGAACAAAATCGTACCATAATATGCAACAATCATAGCCCAAGCAGCATGCATACTAGGAAAAGTGCTTACGGCGATAGATCTATAAGACGGATTTATGAAGTCATCCTCAATGGAGATTATATTATTTTTCAAATACGGACTTATAGGATATTTGACCATGCTCGACTCAATGTTCGGGGGTATAGGTACCTGGAAAAGATTGAATCTATACATGGCGCTGGGGGACACAGCCGGAATTAGCTGCCAAAACGGCAAAGCTATCAAGAAGACCAAAAAAAAACTAATCGTAAATTTACGGAACAGTCTTCTGTTGAACAAGAATAATAACGCCAAAATTACCGGCGTTATTATAACTAAAGACAAATATGATCGAACTATTGCTTGTTCGAGATATGGTATACGGCTTAGAGAGTGTATAACGGACGGTAAATAACCACCAAATATTAAACTATCGATATTAGTTAGAGTAATAGTTGATTTGACGACATTGACAAAACTTACTGCACCAAAAATTTGAAGTAGTAAAGCTACTAAAACAACACTGGTCAGACTGTATGTAAGAAAAACAAAAACTGCGCTTCTGCTTACAGATATTGTACCTTTTATCACGCTTTCTTTAGCCCAACTCCTGCTACCATTTTTTGCCAATATATACATAGCTCGCCATGCACTCACCACGACCTTCATGGTAATATACACCGCCATGACAAAAAAAACAGATAAGAGAATCTTATCACCGTATATTATGGCGTTAATCGATTGCGCCATGAAAAAATGTTCTATTATAGATACAAATGGAGCATTGATGATGAGGAGTGTTATAAATATAACAATTGAAGGCAACAATAAAACATAGAATTCAATAGGTAAATATCTAGCCGTGGAAATCTTTCTTAATTTCATTTGTATAATATTATCAATTACGGCTTCTTGACGCAAGAATAAAAACCACCCGCTTCAAGCGGGTGGCTAAAGTAAAACCAGACTAAATCAAACTAATTGCATACTGTCGCACCTGCTGCAGCATGAGCGCCAGAAGCCCCTGTTAAGCCTGCATATAACGAACCAGCTGCAGTGGTATTTCTAGATACACCCGTTGAGTCTATACACCAATATTGACCGCTCGTATTTAAGGCAGCAGCTATCGAATAGGCTGTACCGTTTGAACCACAGTCTGTAGCTGTAGATATAGCAGACAACGCTTGGCGCATACCTGAAACACCATCCGTAAACATACTTCCAGTAGTACAGATTCCGGATGTAGGCGCGGTACCATAAGAATTACCGTTATTTGAACTAAATATCTCTGCAGCCGATCTAGCTTGACCCAATTCTTCCTGAATTTTAGCATCCGCACCCTTCTGTCTCGCACTCCCCAAGCTCACCAACACGACGGACGCCAAGATACCAATGATGGCGATGACGACGAGCAATTCGATCAAGGTGAAGCCGCGCGCGTAACTTTGTAGTTTTTTCATATTGTAAATATGATGTTATTAATAAACTTGCTAATAATTGATACAGACCTTTAACCAAGGTTGTTCGTGCTTAATTATAGCAAAAACGGCGAAAAGTGGCGCAAATAACTATGGGGATAACTGGAAGCACACAAAAAACCGCCTGGAGACGGTTTTTGTATGCGGATCCGGCAAAACTTGCACTACTGCGCGCTCGCGATGTTATATATCGGGATCAGCACGGAAGCCAGCAAGATCGCCACGCCGCCGCCCAAAAATACAATAAGCGCCGGTTCGATGAGCGAAACCAGCGAGTCAACCGCCGTCGTCACTTCCCTGCTATAAAACTTCGCCACCGTCTTCAAGATATTGCCCAATTCGCCGGACTCTTCGCCCACTTTCATCATCTGCGTCATGATGCCCGGAATGGCTTGCGGATCGACGGACAGAGAGTCGGAGAGCGTCTTGCCGCCTTTGACCGATTCCACAGCGTCGGAGAGAATGGTTTTATAGACGCTGTTGCTGATAACATTCGAGGTCAATTCCAGAGCCCGGACCATCGTAATGCCGGAAGCAAGCATCGTCGCCATATTATCCGCCATACGCGCCAAGTACAGCTTGCGGAACAAGCCGCTCACATAAGGCACGCTCAGTTTGAAGCGGTCATAGGCAAAACGGCCGGCCGGCGTGCGGATAAATCTCACCAGGAAGAAACCGCCGACTACGAGCAAGGCCAGCAGGACAAAACCGTAACTGACCAGAAAGTTGCTGATACCCATGATCACCTTGGTGTATATCGGTATGTCCGCGCCGGAATCCGTCAGGATCGAGCTGATCTTCGGTATAACCATGGTAAACATGAGGATCATGACCGTAACGAAAGTGACGATCACGAAAGCCGGATATATAAGCGCGCCTTTTACCCTGGAAGACAGGTCGTAACTGCGGTCCAGGTAATCAGCCAGATATAAGAAGGTTTCATTCAGTTTGCCCGATTCTTCGCCGGCCTTTACCATGCTCACATAAAAGTCGGAAAAGATCTTCTTGTGCTTGGCGAGCGCGCCCGAAATAGGACTGCCGCTTTGGATATCGTCGGCAACTTCCGTCAGTTTGCGCGCCAGAACGGCGTTTTCCGTTTCGGCCGCCAGCAGGCGGAATATGCGCAGAGCCGACACTTGCGCTTCGAATAGAGTCGAGAGTTGGCGCGACAATATGACAATATCCTTGGTCGAAACACGGTCGAAAATGGCGACATTTTTTGACAAAAACGACGATGACGCCCCGGCTTCTTTTATTTCTGTCACAACCATGCCTCTTCTCTGCAACGACGAGATGGCTATGTCGACATTGACGGCGTCGATCGAGCCATACTTCTTGGCTCCTGATTGGTCTACGGCTGAATAATCGAATAACATGGCTTTAAATCATCCTCTCCAACGCTTTCGGGCTAAGTGAATTCAGGTACGCGCTTTCCACGGTGATCTCTCCGGCGCGCACAAGCTCGGCCAGCGACCTGTTCATGTCCACCATGCCTTCCTGCGAACTGGTTTCGACGACTGTCTGTATTTCGTGGACGCGCTTTTCGCGGATCAGATTGGACACGGCGCTGTTGTTGATCAGAAGCTCATAGGCCGGAATAAGGCCGCCGGAGATCCTGGGTATGAGCCTTTGCGAGAATATGCCCGTAAGCGAGCCGGCCAGCTGGATGCGTATCTGGTCTTGCTGTGACGACGCGAAGGAATCGATGATGCGGTTGACGGTCTGGGCGGCGTTATTGGTATGCAGGGTTGAGAATATGAGGTGGCCGGTCTCGGCGGCGGTTACGGCGGTGGCCATGGTGTCTGTGTCGCGCATTTCGCCGACCATGCAGACATCGACATCTTCGCGGAACATCGCGGTCAGAGCGTCCCTGAAGTCCGGCGTGTCCAAACGCACTTCTCTCTGGTCTATAATGGACTTTTTGGAATCGAATTGGTATTCGATCGGATCTTCGATGGTGAGGATATGCTCATTCCTGGTTTGGTTGATGATTTCGATCAAGGTCGAAAGCGTGGTGGTCTTGCCCTGGCCGATAGGGCCGACAACGAGGAAAAATCCTTGGGGCTTGCGGGTAAACGATTCCAATATCGGCGGCAGATTGAGTTCGGAAAGTGTGCGAATGGCTTTGGGTATGAGGCGGAGCGCCACAGCCGCCGCGCCCTGGCGGAAATAGGCGTTGCCGCGGAAGCGCGCGTGCGTCAAGTTGTAGGAAAAATCGACATTCTTGTCTTTTTCAAGGAGTTCCTTGTTGGGCGCCGTCAACAGCACGCCCAGGAACCCCTTCATGTCCGCTTCGGAAAGGACGGCTTTGCGGACAAGCGGTATCAAGTTGCCGGCAGAACGGATGATCGGCGGCCGGCCGGGCGACAAATGCAGGTCGGAAGCGCCCTCCTTTATTATCAGGTTCACCAGATCGTCTAGTTCTTTTTTGTAGTCCATTGTTGTGTTTGTCATCCCCATGAAAACGGAGATCAGATAATAAATAATGATTACGGTTTTTTATTTGCCAAGATTTCCTCCACTTCCTTCAGCACATCCGACGGTATGGTTGTCGCCTTTACTATATAACTTTCTACGCCCAACTTCTTGGCCCGTTCGATATCTTCGGAAGCGCCCTGGTTGGAAAGCATGATGATGATCGCGCCCGGCGCCAGCTTCTCGCGCCGTACCGCCGCGACCAGGTCAAGCCCGTCCATGCCGGGCATGACGACATCGACGAGCATTATGTCTGGAACATAGCTGTCTCGCAATATCTTGAGCGCCGTTTCGGTGGAATCGGCCGCTTTGACTTCGTATCCGGCTTTGGAAAATTTCGTGGAATACATGTCCATCAAAAACTTGTCGTCATCCACAAACATGATCTTTTTCATGGATCTATTGTACCACAGCGCGGGCAGACGGACTGTGAATAGCCGACTCGTACAGCTTCGTCACCGCGTCCCTGAGCGACCCCGCCGCGGATTCGTCCGAGTCCCGCGGCGACATGCGCACCGGCGCACCTATATTGATCGATAATTCCCGGCGCAGCCAATGCTTCGGGCCGAGCCGGAAAGCCACCGGCACTACCGGCACGCCGGTATGCTTGGCCAGGACCGCGGCACCCTTCTTGAACTGGCCAATGCCGCCTCGAGTGAAGATTTTGCCTTCGGGATATATGGCCACATTGCCGCCGACTTTGATGATTTCCTTGGCTTTTTCCAGATTGCGCTCGATGCCGAGGCCGGGTACTACGATAAACACGCCGAATAGCGAATAAACAAACTCGATCACGCCGATCGACGCCAGAAAATTCAAGAATTTCCATTCGAACTTGTCCACAGCCATGAACCGGAGCGGCAGATGCGGCGTGAACAAGCCGAGCGCCAGACGAAATAAAAAGCTGTCATAGAACGCGATGTGATTGGATACGATGAGGAACGGGCTCTTCACGGCCTTGAAGTTTTCGCGGCCGGCGATCCGCACCCTGAAGAAAGCGCCGAAAACCAAAAAGGCGATCGGCCAGTCCAGGAATTGGGTAACGCGCGCGAAGGCGTTGATCGCCCGTTCTCTCTTGGCTATTTTGCAGATCGAGGTATCGGCATGGTCTCGCGCTCCGGCAACCGCTCCGGCCATCACCGAAGCTTCTGTTGTGCTAGTCATGATTGCAAAATAATACCGTCTTTCGTAACAAACCGCAAACACTGCTAATTGGTAACATACTTGGAAAATACGACATTGCTTCCGCTAGAGCATGGAGACTGGCAGAACCTACGCATTACAAATTCCCTCACGCCGCGCCCTTATTCACGGCCGGCAACTCGACGAAGAAGATCGAGCCCTTGCCGCGGCCGGCGGATTCGGCCCAGACTCTGCCTTGGTGCGCGACGATGATCATTTTCGTGATGTACAAGCCGTGGCCGGTCGAGTGAGCGTTTATCTTGCCGGACTCGGCGCCTCGGCCGCCGCGGGTGAACAGTTTGGTCTTGTCGTCGTCGGAAAGCCCAACGCCGCTGTCGGCCACCGCCAAAGTGACATTGCCGCCGTGGCGCGAAAGCGTGATCATGATTTCGCCTTTTTCGGTGTATATGATGGCATTCTCTATCAGGTTCCTGACGGCGTGGCCGAACAGGTACTTCTTGTCGGCCATGACGGAATAATCCGGGCCATCGTCGGCGGCGACTTGCAGGACCAATTCTTTTTCATCGGCTTCGGGCTTCATCTCCTTTACCAATTCGAGCAGGGCGGCTTTGGCGTCTGTCGGCTTCAATTCGTATGACACCTTGCCATTCTGCAGATCCGCGGAAACGAGTATGTCCTCGATGTCGCCGACGGCTTTCTTATTCCTGGCCAATCCGGTCGATACCAGTTTTCGCAATTCTTCCGACACCGGCCCGTAATCCGGGTCCGTAAGGATGGCATCGTAGAGCGCGGAGACAACCGTGAAGTATCCCTTGACCTCGTGCGATAAGAAATGCAGAAACTCCTGCTGCCCCATATTCGCCACCTCCAACTCCCCCGCCAGTTTCTCGATGCGCTCGCGCTGGGCAATCTCTTTGAACATTCCCCTTAATAGTAAGATTCCGAAAATCGTCACGAGGATAAATACAAAACCGTTTATTAATTGATCTTGCGTATTCTCTGACAGCATTGTGTGTACAAGTGTTGTTATCCATATCAATATTGTAAAAAGCTCGGCGGTAATCAACTTTATGTCAAGAAGTTTGTGTTTGAATATCGCATACACATTAAAGACGACGAAGATTATAACCACCGCCGGCCCGAACCAATAAAGTTCGAAGAAGCCGTAGTATGGCAAGAATATATCAAAGAGCACTCCTATGGATGACGGTATTATTGTCGCTATGATTATGTATTCAAGTTGTCTGACCTTTATGGAATTATCAGCCCCTTTGTTCCTGGAGAAGAAAGCGTGATTGTGGAACAGATTCACGAAACTCAGAAAGAAATAAAATGATACAAAGAAAGCATATACAGGATAGAGATAGCCGAAAGACACCGAGTTAGCCGGAAAAGTAGAAACGCCATTAATAATCAGATTCGTAAATATAACCAGGACGACGATAATTGCCGTCACCACATTTCTCAATTGGGGCCATATTCGGTTTATTTTCTTATTCACCAAAAAACAATCCGTAAAATACAGGAAATAATGCGTGATGAGTATGCCCGCTACATACAAAGCTTTGGTGGAGACTATAAGCGGAACAAACTCGCCGTTCCTGAACAGATACATTGACAACACCCATACACTGGCGCTGTATGAAACGAGCGAGAAATATGATATCGCCGAAGAGATTTTTCTGTTCGCGACTAGGAAGCACGCCAAAGCAAATATGATAGCAAAAACTATAAGAAGCGATAGGTTTACTAAATCCATTTATTTGTCGAGGATTTACTAATTACTGGCAAATATACTTTCAACTATGGCATTTCTCCGTTCGAACTCCGGCCTATCAATTTCGACCTTTTCAAGAATTATACGCGCAGTCGAGACGACAGGTAATTTGAACCACCAAAATTCATTGTTCAACGAAAAATATTTTTGCTTAAAGCCGTAGTATTTATTATTTTTTTGATCACTGATGCAAATGTAAGGGAGAATATGGAAATCAATGCTTGGATCTCGCCAACCCCATAGTGTTCCCAACGCCAAGGGTTTGGCCGCTATTTCCCATGCCATCATGCTGAATATGTCGCGAGTCTTTCGGCCTATGTAAAAAGGCCATTTTTCGGAAAAATCAAAGACGGGTTTATGCATATCATTGATTGAAGCTATACCGCCGCACTTCAGAATTTTCAACTGTTCTCTGTAAGAATCGATAAAATCATGTATGCCGCCGATACCGAACATAATAGTTATACAGTCTACGGATCCTTCTTTGAATTTGACGAATTCCTCCGAAGTATTGCCGTCTCCATCTGAAGCACGAGATAATGAGCGAGCATCACCGCGGACGAATCTCAGCCGGTTCCCGCCATCAAGCGTGCCGGATTTTCGTATTCTAGCCAAGACTATGTCGTTGGCCACGCGAAGCATTTCTTTGTTGTAATCGATTGCGGTTATATTAAGTCTTACGGAATATTGCCTAAAGACTCTTAACATCTCTTCAATTGAAAGCCCGACTCCTGTGGCAATATCTAACAAATTTACTTCTTCTCCCATCCTGCTTTTTTCCTGAACAAAAGAAATCACATCCAGACCGCTCTGTCTCCTCCACCAAGTATCACGAAAATTTGTCGTCAAATGGTGTTTGCGTTCGTAGCTGTCCGCTTCTCTATTGTACACTTTCTCAACCTCATCATTGTTAAGATGTTTTGGGCTTCTATATTTCTTATACGACTGGCCTATTATACCCAACCGTATTTTGACGATTACTTTTATTAGGAATAATAGAAAGCGATAGTACCAATAAGTAGGCGAGGGGATTTCTACTTGTTTTTTAAATGTTACATACGCTGGAAAATTGCTTTCCGTAACTGTTTCAATACCGAAAGACGGTATTATAGAATCAATATTTAATGTTTTCATGTGATTGTGACCTTATTCTACTACAAAAAGACGATGCTGTGATATATATGTAATCTGATGGAAATTTAAAAGAATCGCCAAAATTATCTCCAGACAACTCTTTAGTGTTGGTCATATCATACGATATGCGTTCAATAATATACCATTTGAAATATTTAATCCTCTTTGCGATCGACCGGAAAGATTTCATAAATGATCCGAAAAAGCTAAACATGACAAAGTAGACCAGTGCGATTGCTTTAGGTACTCCGAATAGGGGTATTCTGACGCAGAGAGCGTCCAGAGTCTGCTTAAATATATCACCCACAGGAAAAGGGTTTGGATTACAAATGTGGAATATTTTTCCTTGAGACCTCGCATCTTGAGATATGCGATACATCATAGTGACAGCTGTAGTAACCGGCATCAGATTTAGAAGTGATTTACTGTAATAAAAAAATGGAAATGGTATGTAAGCAATCTGATAATCGTTTAGTTTCAACGCGTCGCGGAACTGCAACATGCTCACGATAAACGAATAATATCCGAAATTGCTTGTACGCTTGGTATCATGATCTATCAGAATGCTCGGCCTGAATATAACCGTCTTCAGATTGGAGGCATTTTTTATCAGTTGCTCCGTTTCAAACTTGCTCTCTTCATAAGCATTATTGAATTTTTTTGGCCGTGCCTCATATCTCTCAAAGGCAACGCCAGATCTTCGTCCATGTACATAAGCGGTGCTAATGTAATACAACGGGCATTTCAAATTTTCTGACAGCTTTATGGCATTCCTTGTGCCGCCGATATTTACACTAAAGACCCGCTCTCTGTTTTTTGGATTAAAGCTCAGATCAGCTGCAAGGTGCCATACTCCATCTACGGGCCAAGGTATTCGGGATACAGATTCAATCATTGATTTTACTTCACCGTCGACTATGTCAGCTTCGACGAATTCCGCAGATCTGGCTTCATAGCTCCCTAACGCATTGGACATTCTTTCCCTGAAAGACAAACCATTTCTGGCTCTTCCTATGAATATGATACGGTCTCCATGATTGAGAATTTCTCGTGATAGATATAAACCCAAAAATCCAGTTCCTCCGGTAAGAATATAAGTTCTCATAAGTGTTATAATTAAATCACACTATGCCTGAAATAACCATATACGGCACGCTAATTTGGTTTACATCAATTCTGATCGGCAGTCTTGCATTAGTGGTATTTTTGGGAAGTAAAAATTTGTCGTCGCGCGCATTCGCGCACAGTATATTATGGGTCACGATTTGGATATTTTGCGTGGGATTGTTCGTGTCTTCCAGAGATTACCAAAGCGCTCTTTTTTATTCTCGGCTGACTTATTTCTTGGGCAGCACCATAGCGACAGCGTTTCTATATTTCTTCATCACTTACCCCGAAGACAAGAAGCCGAGCACTCTGTTCACTTGGTCGCTGGTAATTTTACAGATCATATTCTGCTACCTGTTCTTATTCACGGATAAGATAATCTACAGCGAATTTCCGATAAGCGCCGCGCATCCGTGGGGATGGCGTTTCGGATCGTTGTCGTTTCTGTTTGAGTTGGTCTTTTTCGGATTTTTCGCTTACGGCGTGGCGATACTTTATAGAAAATACAAATACTATTCCGACAAAAACACCAAAGGAAATTTGAAATACATGCTATTGACGATAATCGTGGGGGCCACGCCGCCGAGCCTCATGTGCATAGTGTTGCCCAGATTCGGATATTTCGGCCTTAATTGGTTGGGACCCGTGACGGAGATAGTTTGGATACCGTTCATAGCCTACTCCATCATCAAATACCGCCAAATGAATGTCCGGGCAGTGGCGACGGAGGTGCTGGCGATCGGCATGACGGTCATATTTTTCGTGAACATATTCATCGACCTGTCTTGGGGAATCGCCGGCCGCGCGGCGACTTTCATCGTATTCATCGCCCTGGCAACATATTTGCTGAAGATTTCCCTGCGCGAAGCCGAACAGCGCGCCAAACTTTCCGACCTCAACAAAAATCTCGAGCAAAAAGTGGCCGACCAGACCGCCGAAGTGAAGCACGCGTACGAGATGGAGAAAAAAGCGCGGAAGGACCTGGAGAGGTTGAACGAGACCAAAGACCAGTTCATCATGATCACCCAGCACCATTTGCGCACGCCCATAACCGGCATCCGTTGGGAAATAGAATCTCTGCTCAAAGGAGAGCGCGGGGAGATCGACGGCGAAGCCAGGCAAGCGCTCATGGAGGCAAGCGGCTCAGTAGACCGCCTGACGCATATCGTGGACGACTTCCTGGACATAACCGCCATCAAGGCCGGCACCAATATCCTGAATACTTCCGTGGGCAGCCTCATGCCGGCCGTCCGGGAAGTGATTGACGAATTGCACTTGGACATAGAGCGGTCCGGCATAGCCGTATCGTATCCCATGAATGCCGACGCCTGGCCGGAATTCCCGGTCGATTACGATAAGATGCGGGAATGTTTGTTCATCGTGGTCGAGAACGCCGTCAAATACAACCGCCGGAACGGTTCTGTCTCCATAACCACCGGCAAGCGCGGCGGCTTATTCGAGATCGCAATCGAGAATACCGGCATAGGCATCAGTCCTGAAGAGCGCGGGAAGATCGGCACTTCCCTGTTCTTCCGCGGCCATCAAGCGCGCGAGCTCAATCCCATCGGCATGGGCATCGGGCTTTCCGTCGTCAAAGCCATAGTCAAAGCGCACCGCGGCGAGTTCAAGATAGAGTCAAAAGGCAAAGATCTCGGCGCCCGGGCGGTTATATGGCTGCCAATGGGGTGAGGGTAGTGAATGATGTTGTTTTGTGTACAGAACACATCTAATGCATGCATCGTTTTTACAGTCGCATCACTTCGTTTGTTTGTGCCTAAGTAGTAGTTAGTAAATATACTTCCATTATCAGATTTGATTGCATGTATTCTGTGTGGAAATTTACTCATGACTTCCTCCAAAAATCTAATTGAGTTGTGTGTGGTTTGGTCACTGTATACTTTCAGATATCTCCACCTTGAAGCAGTATCAATGGCTGTATAGCCAATCTGTCGGCGGTGAAATTTTTAATGTCTTCCGCGTACATCTTCACCGACGGATGATTGAGCGAGTACGCTTTCGCCATGTTCGGCAATATTTCGTTGGCCGCGACGATCTCGAAATTGCGGTCATTGGCAAAGCCGTAGCTCAAACCGCCTACGCCGGAAAACAGATCTATGACTTTTTTCGACATTGTTTGCGTTAATTATAGCAAAAGATCGCCGCAATCGTATCAAAATGATACGGTTACGGGCGTTAAATGATACGATTATGAAAGATGTTTCCGAAAATCAGGACAAAATTTTGCATATTATCCTGCTCTTTACGAGCTAAACTTCACTGTATATGGCTCTTATGACACGAACGGCAAATAATTGTCCCGGTTCACCGTCTCAGCTTCGATGCCGTAATTCTCTTTGAAACTGTTCGGCGTCTTGGCGCCGTCTTTGCTCCATTTGAATTCGTATGCCGATATTTTCCCGTCTGCCGATTCGATCAAGTCTATCTCGGCGCCGGAGTAATTCCTCCAAAAATAGCTGGATGATATCCGGCCGGAATATTCCTTCGCTTTCATCCGCTCGATCATGAGAAAGTTTTCCCACAACTGGCCGACATCGGCGCGCGAAGAGAGCGGCTGCCATTGTTCGGCCAAGGCGTTGCGGATGCCCAAATCGTAAAAGTAGTATTTTTTGCTTTTGGCGATTTCTTTGCGCGGATTGGTCGAGAATGCGTCGAGTTTGAAGAGTACGAAGCTTTTCTCCAGCAGGCTCAAATACTTGGCCACGGTTTTTACGCTCATGCCGAGACTGCTCGACAATTCGTTCAAAGACACTTCTTGGCCGATTTGGAAAGCAATCATGGCGGCCAATTTCTTCAGGCCATCCGGTTGTCTCAGCTGTTCCAATTCCAGAATGTCTTTGAAAAGATAATCCCTTGCGACATCGGTAAGATATTTTTTCCGCTCTTCCCTGTCACGAAGCGCGTAAACATGGGGATATCCGCCGAAAACGAGCTGGTCTTCCAGGAGCGCTTGTCTCTGGAAAGGTTCCATGTCGTAAGACAATTCTCCGGTACTGAGCGGAAACAGGATGAACGGCCGATATCTGCCGGTAAGATTCTCGTGCGCGCCGCGCGAAAGATCGAGCGACGAGGAACCGGTGACCAAGATTTTTTTTTCCGGATATTTGTCTATGATAATCTTCAGGGCCAGGGAAATGCCCGGAATCTTCTGGGCTTCGTCGACGAATATCACATCGCGGTCTTTTACGAGTCCGCTCAGGCGCACTTCGGAATTGGTGCTCAAGGCGTTTACGGCTTCTGATGTATCGCCATTGAAAGAGATGACTTTGTCGTTTTTCATGAGTGCCCTCACCTGTTCCAATAAAACCGTCTTACCCACGCGCCTGGCGCCATAAATAACAGTTATAAAACCGGTTTTGAAGGACTCGGCGACAATTTTAGCCAATGTTCTCGGATACATAGTACCCAAATACTACCAAATTTGTGGAGTAAAGTCCACAAATTGGGTACTAATTTGTGGATAATCGGCTATTTTATGCCGAAAATCGTCGGCCATCTCCCTACCCGTGCAGCCCTATCTGCAATTCATACAGCCGTCTGTATTCGCCACCGGCGATTTTCAACAACTCTTCGTGGCGGCCGCGCTCGATGATCTTGCCGCCTTTGAAGACCAGAATGATATCCGCGCGGCGGACTGTCGACAGGCGGTGAGCGATGATGAAGGTCGTCTTGCCGCGCATCAATCCGTCCAATGAACCCGTGATCGTCTTTTCCGTGCCGGCATCCAGCGCCGAGGTCGGTTCGTCGAGAATGAGTATGACCGGATCCCGCAAGATCGCCCGCGCGATCGAAACCCTCTGCTTCTGGCCGACCGAAAGCTTGATGCCGCGCTCGCCCACCAATTGCCGCCACTTGTCCGGGAATTTCTCGATGAAGCCGACGGCATCCGCCTTGCGCGCCGCTTCCGCCAGGCGCTCCGCCGGCGCTTCGAAGTTGCCGTATTTGATATTCATTTCGATCGTGTCGTTGAATAAAACCACCTCCTGCGGCACCACCGCTATCTTCGACCGCAGCTTGCGCAAATCGACTTCGCGGATATCGTGCCCGTCGATCGCCACCGTTCCTTTGTCCGGGAAATGGTAACCCGACACCAGGTCGACCAGCGTGCTCTTGCCCACCCCCGACTCTCCGACCAGCGCAACCACTTCGCCGGGCTTCACCTCGAAGGAAATGTCCTCCAAGACCGGTTTGCCGCTGTCGTATTGGAAGCTAACATTCCGGAACGATATGCCGCCCTTGATCTCAAAATCGACCGCGCGTTTCGGACGGTAGTTTTCCGGCTCCATTTCCAGGATTTTCTCGGTCTCGTTGATATTGACCACGCCGTTCTGGATCGTCTGCCAATTCCTGGCTATAGTCACGAACGGCCCGAATATCATCGCGGCGTAAGCATTGAACGCGATCAATTCGCCGATAGTCATCGTACCCGCCCGGATGAAGATGGCCGACAAAATAAATATAACCACCTGCGTCGAAAGTATCGTCAGCCGCTGGTACAAACTCAAGTTACCCCAAACTTTGGTCAGCCGCATCCACAGCGGCAAGGCCTTCTTGGCGTTTCTGGACATTTTGGCCCGCTCGTATTCTTCGGCCGTGGCCTGCTTCACGGCGATGGCGTTGCCGATAGTGTCATAATTGTCTCCCCAAACAGCGGTCGAGACGATATCATAATACGCCTTTTGGTAACCGGCCAGAGGTTTGATCTTGCGTACGAGGACGAACAAATAGACGATCAGGCCGGCCAAGAGCAGTGCCGCCATGATCGGCTTCATATAAAAGGCGATGCCGAGCGCGATCACTATCGACAGGATCTGCGGCGCCAAATCGATGACGATCCTGCCGGCAATAGTCTCGAGCGAGCCGGCGGCCATGCCTATTTTATTGCCGATCTCGCCGATTTTGTGCTTCTTGTGGAACGACATCGGCAAGAGCAGCAAGAATCCAAATCCGTTCGCCAAATAATCGAGCCAGACGGCGTTGGAAAAATATTCGCTCATGATATTTATTCGCCAGTCCATGAAGTAAGTGGCGAGCTGGATCACGGTCCAGAGCGCAAGCACGGCGATATACAGAGGCATGGTTTGGTCCATGAATGTAACCGCGGCCGATCCGGTCACGGCGTCGAAGAATTTGCCGGCGATATAAGGTATGGTGCCGTTGCCGATCGCGGAAATCACGCCCATGATCGAAAGTATTATGATGTCCCGCTTGTATTTCCCCATGTAGCGCAAAAGTACCGCGAAGCCGATATATATTTTTCCTTTCTGCAGGTTCATTTTTTGTTCAATTTTTCCACGCGCTTCTTCATCTCCGCCGACGACGGTAAACCGAATTTGAATCTTTCTTCATCGGAAACATTAGGATCGACCGGCAATAATCTCCACGGCGTTTCGGCGTCTTTCTTGAAATACTGCGTGCCGAATTTTTGCTTCTTGCCTTGGCGGATAAGCAGCCTGTCTACGCAGGTGGCATAAGTCGTCTTGGTCTTCCTTGAATATTTTTATGAGTTCATCATTCATAAAAAACAAAAGCCGTACCGTAATGATACCACAGTACGGCTCGGTCTTTAATACTCACAATCACAAGCCTTTCGACAGAACTTCTGCAATCTTGGCGGATATCGGTTGCCCCGTCATGGCTTCAATCCACGCCCATTGTCCGTTACAGTTGATTTCCAGAAAAACAGACTTGCCTCTATGAGTGGAGATGAAAAATGACGATCCTTGATTGCAGCTATCTCTCGCGCTGTCCCCACACCACCCTTTACAAAATACATCAGATATGCTATAAGTATAACCAGATTGGCTAGTTCGTTGACAACCGTCGACGGAGCCACTCATTAACCTGAAAAGAAAGAAAGGAGGGTCGTATGAGAACGACTCGTGTTGGTTTTCCCGCGATCCTCGCGATCGCTTTGACTATGGTGATGAGTGTCTGTTCTCCGCGGAACGCGGGCGGACAGCCTCAGTCTCTATCGCTGGGAACAGTTCAGAAGGTGACGGACTATGCGGTGTCAAAAGCAAACGCCGTTAGTCTAGGTATGTGGGCGTATGACACCAATGGTCAGAAAATACTTTACTATTCCGGCGGTTGGCAGACCGGACAAGAAGGGTATTTCACCAACAAATTGGCCATGGACCGGTTCGTTGCCGGCCAAATGGCGTTTGTTTTCCAGAACTTTCTAACAAACACGGCGCCGATCCTCAACCCCGACAAGGGGAAAGGCATGACGGCGTATGTGTATTGGAATACAATCGTGAATGGGTTTGGCGAAGGTTTATGGTACTTGTTTTACACCCCATCGAATATACTGATCAAACCCGTTCTGGTCAAGGGAGTGTACACGGTACCGGACATGTCTGGTTTCTCCACGGCCTTGGGAGGAAAGATCTCCTTTTACATCCCCAATCTGAAGTGGGCAAGGCTGGAAGTGAGCAATAGGGGAAATCAGACGCCGTTCGAAATCATCGACAGCAGAAACGATGATCCGAACAATCAGATGACGAGTCTGATCGACTCGCAGGGGTTCCTGGAGCTCCCGACCGACATCATTACTAATTCATCGTCTCTGAATGGCGCCTACACATTGAAGCTGTCGGTGTTCGCCGACACATTCAGATCCTTCGACGGAGATGGCAACGCATTGCCGGAAACGCCGCTACGGTTGAGCATGGAAAAAACCGGCGTGATAACGACGGTTTACGC
>JAGXAG010000007.1 GCA_018971685.1 Patescibacteria group bacterium | reverse complement strand
CGGACGGCAAGGGCGTGCATGTCCGAGAGCCCTTGCCGGCCGCGGAAACATCGACGGTTGCGAGCGGCATTCGCGAAAGTCGCGGAACTCACTCCGTCGAGAACGCGACTAATACCTCAGGAGCACTCGCGGCGCAAGTCTTTAACCTGGGTTATGACAACTTCCTGGGCCGGCTCGCCATCTGCCGCATTTACGGCGGATCCATAAAAAACGGCCAGCAAGTATTCGTGAAGAAAGTCGGCGGCGATACCATTCAAGGCAAAATAACGAAACTCTTCACTTTTGAAGGCAAGAAAAGAGTCGAGGTGCCGTCGGCGCCGGCCGGAGATATCGTCATGATAGCCGGATTGCCCGATATCTATATCGGCGAGACTGTCACGGACGACGAGGCGGCGGAAGCGTTGCCGGCGATCAAGATCGACGAGCCGACCATCAGCTTGAATTTTCTGGTCAACAATTCGCCGTTTGCCGGCAAGGAAGGCAAATTCGTGACTGGCCGCCAGATTCGAGAGCGTTTGGAGAAAGAGCTGGAAATGAATGTGGGGCTTAAGGTTGATTTTTCGGCCGGAGACTACTTCAAGGTCTATGGGCGAGGCGAACTGCATATCGCGGTTTTGCTCGAAAACATGCGGCGTGAAGGCTACGAACTGCAGATCTCTCAGCCGCAAGTCATAGAGAAAGACATCGATGGCGCGAGGTCCGAACCGTATGAAGAAGTAACTATCGATATTCCCGAAGAATATTCCGGCACCGTCATCGAAAAATTGGGCAAGCGCAAAGCAGTGATGACGGACATGAAAACCAAAGAAGGCTTGGCGCGGATGCTGTTCGAGATTCCCACGCGAGGACTTTTGGGTTATCGCGGCGCTTTCATCATTGACACGAAAGGCGAGGGCATAATGGCCAGCCGCTTCCTGTCATTCAAGCCTCATGCCGGCGAGATCGAAAAGCGCGAGACCGGATCGATGACTTCGATGATATCCGGTAAAGCGCTCGGCTTCGCCCTGTGGAATTTGCAGGAGCGCGGCCGGCTCTTTATCGAACCGGGCATGGAGATATACGAAGGCATGGTCGTCGGCGATGTCTCGAAAGGTGACGAGATGTATGTCAATCCTTGCAAAGGCAAACAATTGTCGAACATGCGCGCATCGGGATCGGACGAAGCGATCATGCTTACGCCGGCGTACAAGCTGGACATAGAGAGAGGCATGGAGTTGATGAGGGAAGATGAATACTTGGAAATCACGCCGACAAGTGTTAGGTTGCGCAAGAAGCATCTGACGGCGGTTGATAGAGCAAAAGCTGGAAGGAAGTAGTTTGCAGTTTACACTGATAAGTTGTCGGTGAATTAATAATTTATCATTGTAAACTATAAACTTATATGTTAGTGTATTTTCCACAATGCCAACCAAGATAATTTCACCGGTAAATACCGAATTCAGGAAGAAACTGGACATTCGTCCGGGCGACACGGTGCGCGTATGGCAAAAGATAGAAGAAGAAAAGGGCAAAACGCGCCTACAAGCTTTCGAAGGCTTGGTTTTGGCCAGGAAACATGGTCGTGAAGCAGGCGCGACTTTTACCGTACGCAAGGTTATCGACGGCATCGGCGTAGAGCGTATTTTCCCGCTGTATTCACCGATGATCGACGAGATTGAAATGGTCCGCCGCGCCAAAGTTCGCCGCGCCAAGCTTTACTTTATCCGCGAGAAGGCTTCGAAAGAGATCAAACGGCAGATGAGGAGGATCATGGAGGCGAAATACGAGGAGGAAACACCGGCGCAAACCGAAGCTTCTGCGGATGATTCATCTGTAAATACTGATAAGAACAAGACTGGTGCAAAACCCGAAAAAGGCCCCGAACAAAAACCCGAGGTTGCCGAAACTCCCAAAAAAGAATAATATTCATTCGTGAGTATTAAAATCGCGCGGGTGGCGAAACTAGAAGACGCACTACCTTGAGGTGGTAGCGCCCGTTAGGGCATGCAGGTGCAATTCCTGTCCCGCGCACTATTGTGATGCCAAGTAACGGCCGAAACGCGCTCCCATAGTTTAACGGATAGAACGCGGGCCTCCGAAGCTCGCGATGCAGGTTCGATTCCTGCTGGGAGCACAAAAGTGCAAAAAATGCGGAATCGCCGGAAAAAGGCGAGGGCAAATCGCAATGTGGAGGGCGGACGGCGGCCGGGGGTCGGGGGGAAGGTCGCCGTCCGCATTTCATATCAAACTCAGAGTACAAAAAATCCCCATAAAGCCACGGACCAAACGACTGGATAGACAGGCCAAGAAATCGTGTTTAGAGGAGAGAGATTTGCTTCTCGTCTTGCTTGCGCATTCTGAGAAGATCACTCGCACTTTTTCCTGATCTGATTCCGTCATTGACCCGTAGCTTTACGGGGACTTCATCTAGATTATAACTCTTTTCGTCCTTTCGGACTCATCAGTCCGGACATACATCCGGAGAAGAGTGGGGATCATTAACCATAGGGATCCCCGGCCTATAAGCATTTTCTGAAGTTGCATAACTTCGTAAAGAACTTCATCGCTACCTCCTTTCCAGTCGGTCAGCGATGACCGTTTCGCCTTTTTCAAGGCGGGTAACCATTGCTTGAATCTCCGTTTCCGGAAACTCTGGCATTTCACCTTCCCGAATCCTGCCGGCCTGTCTGCGGTGATACCAGTCGCCGCTGTCCCGAGTATTGCCCATAAGCCATGCCAGAAGCTCGTCATACGCGCTTCCGACAGCTGTAGGCATGCTCTCGAGAACAAGCAGAGCCGCAGGGGAAAACCTCGAGCCGAACACAACCGATTCGTCGTTACCATCGAGATAATACCAGTCGTAACCAGTCCAACCCGACGGCAGAGCAACTCCTTGATTATGTCTGACTCGCAAGACCGCTTCACCATCTCCTCGTGGCAGAGCGATAAGTTTTCGCAAAGAAGCAGCTTGTTGGGCTACCTCCCACTCACACCGTTCGGGAATTTTCGGTGGTGCGAGTTGCGCTCGGTACATAACCCGTCCGCCCTTGTCCTTCTTTTCTTCTCCAGTTGTTCTGTCCTGGATGGGAATGAGTCGGACTCGGACAGTCTGATCGGACTGTACCTCCCGCGGCATGAAGACGATTGACCTTTGATAGGTCCCGATGCACAGACCGTCTTCGTCGTATTTGTTGCCCCGGTCTGCGCGGAGCGTTGTCACAATATGATTCTCCATAGTTCCTCCTTTCAGAGTTTTTGGAAAACCTGTTCCGCCTCTGTCTCGCTAAAAGACGAGGCCCGTTCAATCCGATCCGAGAACTTGGATAAGGTCGCTTCGGCAGTGTGGCCAACATCGCAGAGAACTGCGAACACGTTGACTTCTAGCTGCTTCTTGATCCCTCCAAACTCACGGGCGAATTCGTCGGAGATCGCACAGTCACCGTCAGTAATGAACGCTATATCGGCCTTCTTCAAACCGGCACAGTGTATCACCTTTGTGGCTTCTCGAAGCGGGCACTCAAAATCAGTGCCTCCGCCCGAGCGACTCTCGGCAATCTCCAGCAGATCTTTCGGCGACAATCGACCGCGCTGATACATTCTGCTCCGCTGTATGCTGGAGTCGAACATGATCCACGCAAACGACCGATTGCGGAGTTTGGCATAATGAGCGAGCGATAGAACTACCGCTTTGGCCCACTGTTGCTTTGTTCCGTCCATGGAACCGGAACTGTCTTCGCAGACAACCACCGGTCCCTCGCCGAGCTTCCTTTTTTGCTCTTCGCCGTGGAGAGCCAGCTCTCCCCGAGTCCAGCGTTTTAAGGCCGAGACTCGAAGCGCCGGATGCGCCAAGGCAACAAGCTCGCGGGGAAGCGCCCGCTTGATGTCCCGACCCGTTTCCGGCTTCGAGACACGCATACCCTCAGCCTTGTCATCGGATGCCGCTTTGCGAGCGGCGATCTTTTTGATCCGGCCGAGAAGTTGAGCGAATTTTTTCAATGCTTCGCTCTGCCGCATTTTTTCCAGAAGATTCATAGCTTCTGGAATGCCCATCTGGACCAGTTCGCCTTCCTCGAGTCCCCACGAGTCAATGGTCTTGGAAACTTCCTCGACCGCTGTGTGGGACTTCTGAGCAGCAGCCAATCCACGGCGCGACAGATCTTTCGCTTTCTCCAATGCTTCTTCAGTTCCAGGTTGTCCCAGAAGCTGGTCAGCGATGGATTCGGCGAACTCTTTCGCGCTATCTGCGGCTTCACGGAGAGATTCGGCTCTAACTTTCGCTTTCTGCGCTTGTTTAGCAAGCTCATCTGCGATCGCTTGGGCCTCATCTGGTGTCATGCCGCTGTGGGTTCCGGAATTTCCACCTCCGGCAGTGGCAGTTGCTCCCGCTTGCGAGTTGGCTCCTGCTGCATTTTGAGCAGCTTCTCCCGCAAGCATTTCTGCTGCGCTGGCCTCGGCTTCAGCCTGTCCGGCTTCCGTTTCGGCTTGATCAGCTGCCTTTTGCGCTTCGGCAGTATCGCGGAGGTTTTCTTTTTCCTCCTTTGACATTGTGGCCAGAACCGTATCACCCATTGAAAGGGTGCCGAGCACTGACTTCACGTCCGAATACTGCGTTTGCGCGTGGAGACCTTCAAACGCTGACGATGCCAGCGCTCCTTTGAGGATCTCCGCGAAGAACCGTCGGTCGGCGGGAATTTCTTCCTTAACCTTCGGTGTCTCCGCCCACAATGAGTGGTAGAGGTCGCAAAGTGCTCCGGCAAAACCGGGCACCTCACTACCTCCTTGATTTTCCAGATCCGCAAGCGCAAGGGTTTGCTCGCGGTGGCGAAGGAAGCGGAGCGCTGTGAAAGCGTCCGCATCCGTGACCAGGAGCTTCTGCAACTCCTGGCGTGTGAGCGGGCTAACTTTCGTGTTCATTCCGCTTCCTTCCTACTTATTCGAACGCTTGGCACCAAGGATGGCGGCCACGGCGTTCTGTTTTTCTTCACCGACCTTGGCGAGCAGTTCGGCAATCTTGGTTTTCTCATCATGGCTTGCCTCGCCGGCAAGCCGACCGAGATCCTTCTCGGCCTCTTCGAACTGGGTGATGGCCGCGACGATCTTGTCGCGGTTGCCAGCCAGCGCTTCTGCGATCACTCCGCCCGGAGCAAAGAGCGTATCGAACAGCTCTTGCGCGTCAGACATGGGTGTCCGACAGAGCGGGGCGATCTTGGCTTTGACAGTGGCGATCTGCTCGGGAGTGTCCCAAAGCAGATATTCCAGGACACGCAGGTCCTGCTTGCCGACTCGCACTCTTCCGTCAAGAAGAGCGTTGGCCTGCAAGACGTCAAAGCACCGTCCGAACCGCCGGTCATCGGCCCACAGCCAAGCGAACCCGGCATTGTCGCCGTCGAGAAGCTGCTGATAGAGGTCGAGCGTAATCTCGACAATCTCATCGCTCACTTCAACGAACGGACGAACCTCGCGAAGCGTTTCCACTTCGACGAGCGTCAAGGTTGCACTGGCAGGTGCCGATTTTCCAGCTTGCGCCCGATTGAGCCGAGCCGCCACGAGATTTTTCTTTCCCGTGCGGTCAAGGGATTTGATCTCGGCGCGAATAGTCATTCTGGACCACAACGCTCCGAGATTCCCCTCCGGCTCCGGCAACTCGTTGGACGCGGCCACAAACGCCAGCAAAGGTGTCTTGACCGTTTGTCCATCCCAACGAATGCCATCGCCTTTTGCCAGATCCAGCGTGGTCTGCAGGACCCGAGGGTCCGCTTTCCACACTTCATCAGCAAAGACGATGTGTGCGGCCGCCGCTCGCCCGATTTTGTCGTGCGTGCGGATTGACTTGCCACCATTTACCGCCGGCAATTCTTCAATGGAGGTACTCTCCACGATGAGTTGTTCAACGGAAACGATAGCTGGCATAAGCGCGTCATAGAACACGGCACCGTCGATGCGACGGGCAATGTCCTGGACGGTTCCGGTCTTGTTTATCCCAGGCGAACCCAGAAAAAACGCCGGACGGCCGGAAACGAGTGAGAGCATTGTTGCCCGCACAATCGCTTCTCGACCGAGATTTCGCGTGAGAACGTCGGCCATGACGGCAGACGCCTTGGGGGCGAGATCAACCCCTAATTGGATGATGTCGTTCATGACACTTCTCCTTCTGGCGCTTGCGGCGCGCCTGCTTGGAGCCGTCTTCTCTTTGCATGGAGTGAAGATTCTCTATGAGCCGACGATCTTTCCGTAACGCGGGAAATCGCAAGCTCAATAAAGTCCAGCACCACTGATCAAAGCAGTGCTGGGATTTTTGGATTAATCCCCACATGGATTCACCCGGTTAACTCTTCCTGATGTGGCAGGATGTCAAAGCAGCTACTCGAGCGGCAGTCCTTTGTAGAACCGCTCCTTCTCCGCATCATCCACATCTCGTAGAGATTGGATGATGCACTCGATCTCCGCGGGATTTTTCGTGAAGAACTTACCACCGATCTTCACGACACTCTCGGCCTCGTCGATGTCCTCGTCAAGGCGATCCCAATTCCAGACACCAAAAAAATCGAGGTCTGCTGGGATCACTACCGGAGAATATCCGGCTTTTGCCAAGATTGCTCGCAGTTCGGGATTGTGGATATCCACATACCCCGCAATTGCTGCGGCAATTGTCTGTTTATTCTCGCCAACTTCGGTACCGGTGGCGATTTCCGGATTTTGATCTTGAGTATTCATGCAATCTGTTTCCGACTCAATTTCAGAACCAAATTGCATGAATACTGTAAAGAACTCTATGAGCCAACCTCTTTCGAGACAGGCTCAATAAAGCACCGATTTCTGGATAATCGGGAACCTCAAGGAGCTAATCGCTACCCTTTCTTTTGGCGGCATCACCTAGATCATCGAATTCCAAAACAAGTTTTCGGACTCGTCTGAATTCGACAAACCTGTAATGTCTTCCATTGACGCTCCAATCGGACAGCTTCTGCTCGTTCACGACCCCGGCCTGCGACCACAACGGCCTGACGCCGAGTTCGACGATCTTGGCCAATACTGATAATGGCACCACGACGATCATGTCAGCGAAGCTGCCTTGGCGATATCGCGCCACAATCTGTTCGGCCGAATCGAATGGGCGCAAATCTTCCACCACCTGTACATTTGCGCCAAACATTCGACGAAGAGCTGGTAACTGAATGCCGTTCACAGGATGACGGCTTACCCATAATACAGTTTTCATTCTATCTCTCTGTTCAGAGTACGGCTCCATGCCATACGCTGAATGAAAAGGAGAAGCTTGGAACCATGAGTGCTTCTCCGAAACTCATGAGCGTTTTGTGAAAGAACAAATCTGCCCGGCGGGAGGAGGTACGCACAACCTCCTCCCGCCATGGTACCGCTGGACTAGAGCTTGCGCTCAATGTCCGCGGCTATTGCCTCGAGCTCTTCGTCCGTGGCATCCTGGCGATCGAGGATGTTACGGATGGCACGGAAGACGTCTCCGAGACCAGCTTCGATAGCCAGCTTTTCCGGCGACAGACCTCCGGTGAACTTTCCTTCGCGCTCCATGAAGGAGGCGCGGGGAAGCAGATCGCAGGCGATCCGATACAGAGGGATCACCTTCTTGACCTGTGGCACCGAGGAACCGGCGGTCTTGCGACTGACCCAGCTTTTCCGGTTGGAGGCGTCGGAGAAAAACTCCTTCGCTACCATCCGGTATTTCCGAGCCAGCTCAGCAGGATCCACCTGCCCCGAAAGACGCGCAATGAGTGCACGCCCTTGGTCGGTCACAGCTCGTCCGTTCGCCAGCAACATCTCTGCCACTGACTGGAACGCCTTGTGACCACCGACCAGCTCATCCTTTGGACCAAGCTCTGGTGCTACCTGGATGATATCCAGGCGCTGACCTGAGAGCTCGTCCTTGAGTTGGACGAGCTTCGGCTCCGCCATGTTCGCGGTGATGCTCACGACGTCCATGTCATGAGTGTCGGGTGTACCAAGAATGATGTCGAGGAACATCAGCTTGGCGCCCTCGGCAAGCGAGATACCTTCCGGAAGAAGGATAACCCGCCCGGGTCGCTTGTCGGCTATGAGATTTTCAAAGGCCTTGCGGCACTCATCAAGCCCACCGAACTCGCGAATTTTCTCCGAGACAATTGCCTCGGCCTCGTTCGCAAGCTCTACGCCGCTTTTCAAGAGCAAAGTGCCGTCACGTCCCCGATTGGCAATCTCAACGAGCTGCCATACCGGAGAAAGTGACAAGAA
This sequence comes from Patescibacteria group bacterium, assembly GCA_018971685.1. Taxonomy (GTDB): domain Bacteria; phylum Patescibacteriota; class Minisyncoccia; order Phycocordibacterales; family PALSA-1337; genus C7867-002. Next base: position 15,162 of record JAGXAG010000007.1, on the reverse strand, counting down.
CCTTTCCTGCCACTCGGGATATTCACCCGATAGGTACAGGACACAGTCTTGAAGCGCCCGTGTCAGGCTCTTATAGAGCTTTCGCGGGTTTTTCTCGCCATTTTCGACAAGCTTCTTGCGAAACTCGCCGATGAATTCCAGCGCCTTTACGGCCAACGCCTTCCACTGACAAGAGGGAATTGCTTCCCAAGCCTGTCGGCGAATTGTTGACCCAAAGGTGTCATCACTCCTATGTTGGCTGTGACAGCCGACCACAAAGGCGATGCTAAGCCAGCTCTCCTGGTGAGTAGGGTAGAGGCCCCACTTTTCAACCTCCCGAGGGAGGCAGAGAAGCACATCTTTAGATGTATCCACCAGTTTTGTGGGGATATCGAAATCACCCACCACTATCCAGTTGTTGTTGTTAGTAACAACCGAACGAAACCGGCCCGAACCGAATGTTAGTGCAGATGTTAGTGCAGTGTTCATGCAATTTGTCGCCGAATATCCAGCAACAAATTGCATGAACACATACATTGTTTGAGCCAGCGATTTATTTTTATATAAATCTCGAGCTCAAAAATGGAGAGGAACAAGCGGGCTCGTTCCTCTCTGAAGCGGAATAACCGTGTTACCACGGACAATCCACTGTTTCGGTGCCAGGCACCACCGGCTCGTATCCCCAGCAGAGCGCGTGAGCACTCCAGAAAGGAATAGAATCCGATTTCGCGTCTTCGTCCCACGGTTCGGCAACCCCGGCCTCTCCGATATACGCTGTACGTAGTTCATATTGCGTATCAGAAAGACGATGAAGCTTTACCGTGATCATGGTTGTCGGCTCCGGCTCGCGATTCTTAACGAACCGCGAAAGTCCCGGCCGATTGACCCTTTGAGCGAAGACGATCTCGTCGCCTGGTCCCGTCGAGACGCGATTGCTCCTGCCGATCACTCGGCCGAGATCAATCGTCTCCTTGAACCGCGGAAATTTCCGCGATTCGATTCGCGCCAGTGCTTCGAAGATGAACTCCTCGGCTCCGGCGTGGATGTGGGAGACCTCGCGGTCAACCACTTCTTCGCCGGATTTCAACCGGCCTAGTGTTTTTTGTGTGCTCATAACTCTATAAGCTCATTTTCCATGATTGGAATACGAGCTCAACAAAGGAGAGAAATATGTAACCCGGCATTTCTCTCAAAACCGGTGCGATCGTTTCGGAAATCGCCCTTCCGCATACTGCATATGAGGCTCACGCTTTCATAAAGGTGACAACGATTGAGCTTCTGAAACGAAGGTGGCTCATCCTTCGGCAGTCTTTCCTGCTGTCAGCGATGGTTACGAATACCATTTCTTTCCGGCGGAAGATTTCCGTCCGGAATGAATGGGTATACGCTACCATCTCGCGCCTTGCACAGGTAAGCCAGTCGGCTTTCGCTCCCTGACCTTACATGCGCAAAGAAGGGGACAACTTCCTCGTCGTGCCATCCCTCACCATTCCGGTGAGTAATGGTACAGGAAGCCTGTCTCCCTGGAGCGAATTTGACCGGCTTCATCTGATGAAACCGGATCCGCTCCCAGTTGACGGTTGGAAGGTTCATGTAAACCTCCATACCCCGCTTTTTTCTCTGAAGCGGCAAACGAGTGACCAACTCGCTTCGCCAAACAGCTCACATGCTTACAGTAGGTGGTGAGCACCTTGCCGCGAACTTACCGAATCCGGCCCTTTCGGACTAGCCGGTCCAGTTCGTCCGGGATTACCGGCCGTCCGAAACCGGCAACGAATTGCCGATGTTCGCGACTCGCCCGCGTGTGGCGGGCGATTTCAGTTCGCTCCTCCTCACGGCGGGCCCTCTCGAGCCGCCATTGGAGGATGTTTTGTTGAATCACTTCCGCCGGAGCGGAGGTGCCGATCGTTAGTGTGGTGTTACTCATAGCTTTTTGTGTCCAGATGATTGCTATCTGAAATGATCAGACACAAGAAGCTATGAATAATATCCAACCTCAAACTCTATCAGTCCGCGAAAATTCACGGACTGAACAAAGGGGAGAATGTAACCACAACCTTTGTACTGATGATTCTCCCGAAAATCAGTACAAGCTCGCTATTCTGTTGCCATCTCGCGAGCCGAGACCGCTTGCCGTACGCAAGCAATTAGGCGCCACAGAGCTCTTTCACTCTGACAATCCCATCAAGCACCTCTCCCCGGTTGGGGATATCGTACCCGACCCAAGCTCCGTATTCGCGGAGACTGGTAAGGATCTCATGACGGCTAGCCGGTTCTCCCACGCAAAGCGGGATGAACTGACGCCGTTTCAGAGATTCCTTGAGGAACTCCAGAGCGAAATGGAGCGACGATTTCACCTGAACCGCAGGAATTTCATCGTCCGCGAGGACAATGTCTTTCCCGTGGTCGTTGAAGCCGCCGTTCATGCGTCCGCCGAGTATATCGGCATACGCATTCTCCAGCTCGGTGCCTCTCCAGACTGCGGAAGCTCCCATATTAGAAGCTCCTACCACCCACTTTCGCAGGGTGTGTCCGTGTGACCAACACAGACCGCTTCGCGATGTTGTTTCTTTTTTCGGGCAACACGCCCCGCGCGATTCCTGTGTTTTCTCCACAGGATTTCAAGCCGTCGCTCGACTTTATTTTTTTTGGCGGACTATCGGACAAATTCCCGACGAATGCCCGCCAATGCTCGTGACCAACCCTCGTGCCCCGTTGCCAGAGCGAGGAGATGGATCGCGATCCTTGCCACGCCGCCGTGCTTGCCGACGGCGCGACAGACTAGGAACATTTCGATCGTCTTCATAGTATTTCACGCGTGAATATAATCACGCACAAAATACTATGAAGACTTTAGTCTATCTATATTTACCAATGAGCCGACAAGCAATGCTTATCAGCTCAAAAAGTAGGAGAAATTGACGTATTCTCCAACTGACTTTCGTCACGGCAAGCAACCACGCTTGCAACCGATTTACCACTCCACTCCGTGGCAGAGAAAAATTTTTGAGGTTCATTTTTAACCTACAGATTTCAAGCGGACAGGCTATCCGCCTGGGCAATGAGCCAATCGGCAAACTGACTCACTGCCTCCCGATAACACTCACGGATGAGAGCCTTTTGCTCATCCGTCCAACCTTTCTTGCCTCTGTCGAGGTTTTGAAGGGTGGCAAGTGCTACCAGTGACCCCGTCTCAACTGTTGACCTCGCGGAGAGGTCAAGATGATCAGGATCGTCTGAACCCTCATGCCCGGGCAAATATGTACGGGTCGAGGTGAAATCTGCTAACAGTTCGCAACCATCGTTGGACGCGAACTTGATCCACTCTGCACCCTCTCCCGCTTTATCAGAGCGAACGAGGTTTATCAGATGGGAGCACCGCGCCAGAATCTCCGCATTCTGTGCACTGCGCCGACCCCCCAGGTCTACCAGAACTATCGGGAATCGAGTCCCGAGTGCCTCGATAGCCTTGAGGGTGAAAAGCATGAACCCAGCGTCAAAGTTACCTTTGCGCCGGATCTCGGCGACGATGGTCGGATCAGCTTCCGCTGACCACATTCCTTCGCCGTCGGGACATGCTCGTTGCAGGAATACCCCTGCAGGTCTCCGAGCCAGTAACAGGCGGTAAAGCTCGGCCAAGAAAACTGACTTGCCGGAATGGGGCGGTCCGCCAACCGCTATCACCATTCCTTTATATGTGTTGAGTTTAGCCATAGCACGCTTCCTCCGATGTCTCAGAGAGAATGTGCTGTGGCTAAACTACTACCAATGAGCCAACGATCATAAAATCGCAAGCTCAAAAAGTAGGAGAAATTGACGTATTCTCCAACTGACTTTCGTCACGGCAAGCAACCACGCTTGCAACCGATTGATTAACCTCCACCAATCAAGGAGCATTCTATTGAGGTCAAATGCACAAAACCCTTTTGCCTATATTTACAGAACCGGACTTTGTTCTAACCACAGACTCTCTCCATGGGTATTCGGCGGTGAGACCTACGCTTTCGGCGCAGCCTCGGGATCGGCGATCACCTGACCCACGGCGTATTTCTCGTCGTGGGTGGCGACGACCACGTATCCCAGGCGGGGATCAAACGTGGCGACCGCCGGAGTGGGATGGGCACCATGCACCAGCATGGCGTAACCCCAGGCCGTTCACCAGCACCGGCGTCTCGCCCGGAAGCTGATCCTTGACCGCCTCGCTGGCCTCGGCGAATTCCGCGGGAGTGGTGACACCACCGGGGATTTCGAACTTGACCAGCTTCTGACCGTTGACCGCCGACACAGTGATAATTGGTTTTGCCATAATGTGTACACCGCTTCAACTATCTTTCTTTTTAGGTTTTAGACTGTTTTTCTTTGAACAGCCCCCTTGTGAGCTCCGTCTCGCGACGAATATTTGACCCACTGGAAAGAATCGCATCCGCTGGTGTACGGTGAGAACGAAATTCGCTCGCACTGTACACCAGGGGATAGGTGACACTGGTAACCAATCATAGGAATCGCCTTATGCGACCCCTCTTATCATGCCAAACCTTAAGTCTTTCGAGCTATCAATTCAGCATGACGAAGAGGAATAACATTGAGAGTCGTTGCTTACGCAACTATTGTTCTCTCGTTTTCCCATTCAAGAACGCAGGTATGTTGAATACTCGCATTCCCGAACTTTACTTCGCTATTATATTTTCAATGTCCATCCTTGCTCTCACCTTCACTCCCGACTTCCATTTGATCGTTGTTCCTCATTAACATTCGGAACCTTCGGTCGGCTTCAGGTCACAAGGACATTTCTGTGAATGAAAGTGGTTAATTCTCATTTCACAGCGGTGTCCTTACGACTACCGTTTGACGCGTTGGTTTTTCACCATAGCCGCTGGCAGAATATATTGGTTTGCTCGCAATATCTCTGCGGGGCGACGCGCCTGCAAACAAGATTTCAAGTGACTGTTGTCCTTCTCACTCTCTCCTCTATTCACGCTTAGCTGCTTCGCAGAGGCCGTGATGCCTTCCCGTCGTAGGGGATTAGAGGTGAAAAGCAATCGCTTGCAATCTTCTTACAAAGAACAGTTACATCGGAATCATCCGATACTCTCTCCTCATTGAGAGAAGTGTGATGACGTTAATATATAATGTGTTTGATCGTCATCACGCTTCTTTCAACGAGCTATTACATTTTCTTTTCCTAAACGGAAAAGAGCGATCAGGAGAACTCTTCAAAGTCTGGCTTCTCCCGTATCACGCTTTCGCGGATACATTCGCCTTCTTTAGAAGAGATCTCCCAATCGCTCTTGGAGCGGTCAGTAGCAACCATTCATGCGGTGGTCAAGCAGACCTCAGCTTGATACCTTGCCTTTCGGCAGAACCGGTTGGTCCTTTTACTTCAGGACTTGAAGACTCTCTCCTCTAAAGATTGTCTTACTTATGTGATTTTGATGTGCTTTACCTTCCCGAACTCTTACACTTCTATCTTACCATACCCCATATTTCCTGTCAAGTGCCTTTCGGCTCATTCCGTACCCCTCATTCCCACCATTTCAATCTTACACTCTAAGTATAGCATACCTACAGAATTTGTCAATACCTTTCGTAACTTGTAAAGCCGTAATGTAGATATATGGCTTAAAATAAGGATATATCGGATGCGCAATTTTCATGTTCTTAAGCCGGCCATATTTGTCATGGTTATTTGCGGCTTATGGCTGTGGCTCATCAAAATCAGCCTGTGGCTCATTTCCACCGAATGAGGCACAAGAGTTTTGGTGATAGAATAGATGTATGGACGATGAAAACGCTCAAAATGCTCCTGCGGCTGAACCTGCGGCACCAGCTGTACCTGTGGCGCCAACACCAGAACCGACGCCGGAGCCGCCTGCGCCGACACCCTGCGCCGAGCTGAGCGAAGGCGCAAGCATTCAGGTCGGATTTTTGGCGAAAAAGGTCTCGAACTTTGTTCATGAATCGGCACAAAAGTGCGAAAAATGCGGAATCGCCGGAAAAAGGCGAGGGCAAATCGCAATGTTGAGGGCGTGACGATGCGATGGAATAGCAAAATTTGGGCAGTCACTTATCCAAAGTTTGGATATTGAAGGATCGGATAGACTATTGTATTATTATGGTCAAGTCGATCTATAATCCCATGTTTCGAATGTCGAGTCAGGCCAGCCAAGATTAGCGTTGCCATATTCTTCTTGCTTGCCCAACATTAATCCTATGAATCCTATAAGCGCATTACAGCAACAGTTTCCTCTGAGTCCGCGGAAGTTCTGGAAGAAGATGCTCCCAAAGCTTTTCGGATCCCTGATAATTGTTCTTGTGCTCGGCGGAACTATAACAATGTTATTCATACTAGCGAACGGAAATCAGAAAACTGATATTGGCATAATACTCGGATTTGCCATTATCGGAGGGCTCATCTTGTATCTGGTCATGATCTTGCCATACGCCTGGTATGTCAAAGCATATATCCGTCGATACTATTATGCCGGCGAAGAACATTTCATCACCATAAAGAAAGGCGTATTTGCTCCGGCGGAAATCCATGTCCAGTGGCAGAAGATTCAGGATGTGTATGTCGATCAGGATGTCGTCGATAGGATGATGGGCCTTTACGATGTTCATGTAGCCAGCGCAACGGCAGCTTCCGGCATAGAGGCTCACATAGACGGTGTCGATCAGGCGGCTGCCGAGGGATTGAAGCAATTCCTGCTAAATAAGGTATCAAGTGCCGGAAGGGGCGGATTCCAAAATGCTGTTCCCGTCACACCGGAGCAGGCCCAAGAACAACCTCATCCGCAATCAACATCAATCAACCTTACAGAAGAGGTATCGAGTAACACATATCCGCTTACGGGAAAATGGCTCGCCGTAAAATTAGTAAGCAGACTCGTTGGACCGTTCATCTACTGGGGATTTATCATCTTTATTATCTTCGGGAGAGCATTCAGTGATATTCCATATGATTATTACGGTCCGATATTTCTCGGGTATTTGGCGGTTAGTATCCTGAGTGCAATCATCTATGCCATCACGCTATTCATATGGAAGAAGAACTACGCCTTTAATTTCACGCAAGATAATATCTACTATCGCGAAGGCGTTATCAGTCTTTCGGAAAAGCATATGCCGTATGCTTCGATTCAGGATGTTACGGTTCAGCAAAGTGTCCTGGAGCGTCTCGTAGGCCTGGCAAGGGTTTGTATCGAAAATGCCGCGCAACAGAATATGAGAACCTATCGAGGAGTAGTGTCGGTATTTACGGGCGTTATGCTTCAGGGAATATCCGTCAACGACGCAAACAAGATCACTAACCTGCTCAAGACAACGGTGTTAGGCAAGAACACTTCACGCTACGGACTATAAACGCATCAACAAACCGACTTTGTTCAGGAATCGGCACAAAATAGTTATTAGTTTACAGTGATAATTTATTAGTTGGAAGCGCGATGGTAAATCGCCACTTCTTCTTGGCCCAAACAGGCCCGGCATAGGCGACACCGATGCGCGGCCACGATTTTATTTTGCTAAGGGGAATGTTTTGCGGAGCGCGTTCGATCCACAGGCCGGCTGATTTGCCGAGAGATTTACCATTCAAGGCGCCGGTAATACCGAGCTTTTTGGTGAGGCGCGCGGGACCATTCAAGGAAAATTCGCCGTCGAGACTCGTTGCGCCGCGAATCAAAACCGCGGCCGGATAATCTTCCGGGCCGGTTACGATATTCAGCATCCAATGCATGCCATAGGTGAAATAAACATAAATATGGCCGGCCGGCTTGAACATTATTCTATTGCGGGCGGTTTTGCCGCGCGAGGCGTGCGAAGCCCTGTCTTTGAAACCATCATAGGCCTCGGTTTCTGTTATTATGAACCGCTCTATCTCGCCAAGCCTCTTCCTGACCAAAATACAGCCTAAAAGTTTTCGCGCTACGGCGACGGCCGATCGATTGAAAAAATCCCGCGTTAAAACTTTGTTTATCATGATTTGATTATTGTATCTTGGTTGTTGATTATTTAGAATATACACATGCTTTATACTGGCAAAGGCGATGACGGCACCACCAAAGATTTTGTTTCCAAGCCGGGCGAACGCAAATCCAAGGCCTCGTGCCAGACGGAGGCGTTGGGGGCGCTGGACGAATTCAATTCGTTCTTGGGATTGGTAAAAGTCAAATCGGCGGGGATTGATTGGCAGGTTGGCGGCAAAACGCCGCCGGAAATAATTCATTGGCTGCAGAATTGCCTGTTTATAGTCCAAGCCGAAGTCGCCGGCGCGGACAAGCATTTGGACGCCGGCAAAGTCGCGGAGTTGGAGAAGTACACGGACGAGATCGAGGAAATGTTGCCGCCGATCAAAACCTTTTTTATCTCCGGCGGCACCGAATTGGCGGCGCTTTTTGACATTGCTCGGACATTGGCGAGAAAAGCGGAGAGGAGAGTTGTGGCGGGCTCAGTCCGCGACGAATTCAAGGCCATGAATGAAACGCTGGCTTTCTTGAATCGGCTCTCCTCGCTCCTCTATGCGCTTGCTCGACTAACCAACCATAAAGGTGGTATAAAAGAGGAGCCGCCGAGGTATTAGTTTACAGTTTACAGTGATTAGTTATTAGTTAGCGTGAGCGGTCATGGTGCCTATGGTGTAATGGTTAGCACTGACCCCTGTGGAGGGTCCAGCATGGGTTCGAATCCCATTAGGCACCCCATCGTAGAAAAAGAGCGGCGAAAGCGGCGTTTCGTGCCTCTGCTGACACATATTCTCTCAGTTTGAGCCTGTTATATTCGGCTACTAGCTCCGGGTAGGCTTTTTGGATGGGAATGAACCATTCGTTGGCCACAATACTGAGTTTTCCATCTTTTAAAGAAAAGTTTGAGCCTAAAGCGTTAAATATCTCTCTTTTCTGTTCCAGTGTGCCAGTCATAAACGCCTTGCGTGCATAGGTCGCAAAATGGAAAGTTTTTTCTGTTAGTTCTAGCCATTTCTCTGCACGGTCCTCGGTTTCTCTTAATTCGTTCTTTAAACGCGCAATTTTGTCTTTAAGAGGGTCTCGCTCCTTAATGAATGCTTCATCATCAATAAGGTCCCTATAACGCATTTTAGTGAGATTATCGAGTTCTTTCTGAGCTTCTGAGAGCGCATTATGTCTCATTTCGTAGATTTTGGTCCTATCAGCAATTTCAGTGTCGTTTTTCTTATTCAAAATATCAATGGCCCACTGTTGAAAGTCTGGATCAATAGTGCTCTTTTCTAGCTCAAGATCAATTTGTTGCTCCAATTCTTCAAGTGTAATAGGCTTCTGTTTTTTACAGGGGACACCCTTTTTCTTCTTTGTGCAGTGATAATATGTAAAAATTTTTATTTGGCCTGTGCTCTTTATTATCTTTGCTCTTTCAGTAGCTGTGATCATACCTCCACAGTCACCACAGATTACGATTCCTGTATATGCGAAGTCATGTTTTTTCATTCGTGGTTTTCCATTTTTTCCAAGAATTATTTGTACTCTGTCGTATTCTTCCATGGTTATCATCGGATCGTGCTTGCCTGGAAAGACTTTTCCATCCCATTCAAACATTCCTGTGTAGAATATATTTGTAAACATTTTATAAATAACGCTCAAGGATAATTCATCTCCGCCACCTCGCTTGTGCTTAGGTGTTCTAAATCCCCATTGGGTATTTGCTTTAGCCCGAATCTGGGGAGGGGTAAAATTTCCTGTAAGAATCATATCCCACATCTTTCGGACCAGATCAAAGCGGTCCGGGTCCTTGATAATCGTATGTTCTAGCTTTTCATTTAAATAACCTAAAGGAGCACGGGAGGGAAGCCAACCTCTTTCAGCTTTTCCATCCATTCCACGTCTACTATTTTTTCGTAAATCGATAATGAATTGGTTAGCCATACCACTTTCAACATTGAAAAGGAGGACGTTATCATCAGGTAGATACTGTCGATCAATACTTTGGATACCTTGCAGTATGTTTTGTTGAAGCATCCAGCTAAGCTTTCCGCTATCTATTGGGTTTCGAGAAAGACGGTTGAGTTGCCAACAGAGAATGCCATTTGCTTCTCCATTTTCAATTCGTTCCAACATGCTTGAAAATACCGGTCTGCACCCCGGCTTTTTGGCTGACTTTGCTTCCGTCAGAATCTCCTTTATCTCTAAATTGAGAGTTTTCGCCAATTCTTGGAGACGATTAACTTGGTCCTCAATGGATTGGACCTGACGATCCTCACTTTCTGAGGATTTTCTCGCATATAGGAAATACGTAATCTTAGTATTTGTTTTCATAAAAGTTGGCATTAAATTAGGTTTAGAAACCCAAAAACCTAAAAAACCTCAAAGGGACGGTCTGGTTGACCCAATTCACTTGCTCCGAAGAGTAGCTCGTTGGCAAACCGCCCCTTTGAGGTTGCGAGCTAATAAAAAACTTCGGGCTTTGATGGAATCGGGTCAACATAGTAATTATACATTATTTTGATGAAAAAGTTATCCCCTCGATCATTCCCTTATACCGGCTTTTGCCATATCGAAGGCCGTGGCATTTGCGACATAACAATTCATCATTCATTGGAGTTTTATAGAGTGTGCCGATTCTACGACTACAACCAGGACAAATGAACCAGAAGCGTGTACCCCCAAAGTGGCAGGGCGTTGTTGTTGTAGAAATTTTCTTACCAAGAGCTTCAATCTTTGTCTGAAGTTTTGCTAATCTCAATTCAATCTCCACATCTTTCAGAATTTCAGAGATATTAACTTTTTGACATTGTTCAATTAAGGTCTTCATTTTCCTAAATCATTAGCTTCTAATGGTTTTTCTGTTATCGATCCCGGCTCATTTTTATCTGTATTTACAACTTGCTGATTCTGGGCGATATACGCATTTTCAGTGTTAACTTTTATATTCAAACGAGGCTGTTTCAATTCCTTCAAGAGCATAATATCTGCACTAAGCTGTCTGTCGGCAAGTTCTACGCCTCTGTAAAGCTGTTTGAGAATATTGACCTTCTGTTGATTGAACGTAAATCCATTATTTTCTTGTTCAGAGATCTGGTTAATGATTCTGTCGGTTCTCATCGCTCTCCAGTAATGCGCAACTATTCTATCTGCTAACATTAATTCTAATGAACTTTTACAGCCATAATCTTTAATTATTTTGTGGCGCATATGTGCTAACGGCGCATAGTGTTTGCCGTAGCTTAAATTTGCAGACCAGATGCCGTTATCTAAGCCGTACATTGTAACTATTTCTTCGCCAACTTCGTCTCTCTTTTTTTCTTGGGCCGGAGTTAGTTTTGATTTGAGTATTTGAAGATCGTAATATTCGGACAGTTTTTTATTTTCTGGGAGGAAATTGTCTGGATCAGAGTAAATCTTTTTCATGTTTTCAATACGCTTTTCCTTTTCAACAGCCGTCGATTCTTTACTTGTTATCTTGTCTTCTGGTTTATTATTCATATTTTTTGTCAGTTAAATTAACATTTTGTACTTTTACCCCACCCCAAGAATCACTATATTTTCTCTCTTGTTTTACCACACTGTCGTACGCACTATTATTTTGTATGTCCTTATCTATCTCCAGTTCGAGAGGGAATACAACCATTTGCCTTCCATCGTCGTTACTTTTTTCTTGAGCAATCAGTCCGGCTTGTTCAAGTTGAGGCAGAATATGTTGTCTGAGATAGATCATGCTTAGAGGTCTTCCGTATGTTTCATTGTGTTTCTTTAATATCTCCTGTCTTTTTATTCCACTGCTAGGAAAATTGTTATCGAGATCCTTTGAATTAATTTTTTCCTTCCACAAAGGAATTATTATGTCGGTATAGAGCTTGAAAATATAAGGGGCTAATCCATAGTCCTGTCCAATCGAAATGGAATCCCATAATTTATATGCCTCGGTAATATCTTCTTCGGTGGCGTATATGTAATCGCCGTCTCGTTTTCTAAACCAAAGGTTAAAAAGAGAAAAGCCTTTAATTAAGCATATAACTTTCTTTATGTCTCTTTGTTGCCTGGGTTTGATGGGTTTCGACGTATCATGCAGGAACAGTTTTTCTACAAGATCAGAATTTCCAATTATCACATCGGCGATATTTGCCTGTTTTATGGCTAGTATTCTTTTCTTAAAGAGAGAACGTTTTTCATCTGCTTCTATAGAGGCTCTAAAGCTCTGCTTATTTGCTTCTTTTTGAATTGACTGTTTTATACCTGCAATCAGCTTATCTTGCTCAATCGAAGGGCTTAGCATGATAAAGCGAGTACTTTCTTGTTCATCGACTTTTAATCCTGCACTACAGAACATAACGGTGGGGAAACCAATAAGCACGACTACTTTTGTGCGGTTTCCTCCTTTTTCGCTTTTATCAGTAATTTTAGATTTCGATTCTTTCTGATCGTGCGATAAAAACGATCTCAGACGGGTAAGTAGCTCTGGATGTGGCATATCAGTAAAAATCAGTATCTTTTTGGAAAGATCCACACGTATCTCATTAACTTCTTTGACATATTTTCCTTGTTCGTGGAAAAAGGCTGCTGGAGAGCAATTCGCCAGGATGATCAGGTCTTCTTTGGGGAATAGTTCAGAAATAGAAAGAGGTATATGTGATTTTCCTGTAGAACTGGGGGCGTTAAAGAATATATTCATCTGAGATTCCTCCGTATAAGTATTGATCATTGCAAGTGTGGTAATCACTTTAGCAACGTCATCCTTTTTTATTGTCGGCTCAAGGACTTCAACAATGTCTTTCGAAGTAATGGGTTGGAATATTGAAGCATCGATTTTTTCAGGATATGGCTTTGAATATTTTGAAAATAAATCACTGATCGGCAACCTCAATCTCGAAACATAATCGCCCAGATCACCTTTATCGCCGACAATATCTGGCAAAGTAATAACGTTTATGTTTTTGAAGCCATTCTTGTACAGAAGGGAAATAACCTTTTGGGTGCCGGATCTACCGGCGGCGTCATTGTCGTAGCAAATATAATAGGAAATGTCCTTGTTGAAATATTTTAGCCACTCTTCCTTGAATGTATTTGCTCCGTGCGTACTGCTGATGCAATTGATTCCATTCGCTTTCATAAGCAAAGCGTCGGTTTCACCCTCGGTAATGAGCAATCTATCTGTGGCATTAATTACATCGTCCCATTCGTAAATCTGAGCTTCGCCTTCTGGCCAGGTAATTTTCTTATCGCCGTATTTTGGATCTTGTCTGAGTTTTAAATACACAAAGTTTCCTGTTAGGTCCTTAATAGGTATGGTGATCCACCAAGTTTTATGGAAATTCCCATAGCCTATTTTGTATTCACTGATGATTTTATCTGAAATGCCTCTGTTGTTGAGGTATTCACGTATCTCGGGTGTTAAAGAGTTGTGATATTTTTCAACCAGAAGTGGAGTTATGGTTCTCACGTTGCGCTTTCTAGTCTCGATATTGACGGGACCTATTTTGATCGGATCATCATTTAAAAATTTTGCGAGTGTAATAAGATTGCCTTTCACGCCACACTTTTTGCAATTGTATTGTCCTGTCTCTGTAGAAAAATACAGATGAGCTTCGCTTCCAGAGCTGTCTTTATCGCAATTATTGAAAAGACACTTAGTAATTAATTCTTTTCCATTGTCATGGAAGGGGATGCCTTTTTGTGTTAGATATTCCCGAATAGTAATTTTTTGTAAGTTCATATATTTATAATTCTGTTTGTAATAGTTTGAATGTTTTTTCTCGATGGTCCCGGATTTGGTTGTACTCGTTCATAGTTATTGGCTTATAGGCGATAGACATTAGGCGCAAAAGTTTAATTCCTTTTGTATAAGCGTCTTCTCGGCTTATTTCAATTCCAAACTTATCTTTATAGAGTGTCTGGAATTTAGCTATGTCTTCGTCAGTTAAAACCATAGCAATTATGCGTACAATTGATTTTTGATAGCTTTAAGGTGATCAAAGTACGACCTTGCTTTAACCTCCAAGCGATCGGAAAAATATTTGTCAGATGTTTCTTCGATCAGATCTCCTCTTTTAAAGACAAACAAGGCCTTTCGGGGATTTGTCTTTTCCAGTGACAAAAGTTCAAAACCCGCGCAAAGAAGTGCTGCAGATAGCCCCAAGTCATAGGTTGAAAACACCTGTGATGGATCATTGGTTAGCATGTACTCCAAATCTCTTTTGGAACTATTTTCTTTAGAAATTTTTCTATTCATAGTGAGTAATCTTAATTATTAATGTTTGTGCAGATTACATTTGCACTATGAATATTTTTGAATTTTAAGATTCTTCTGCGTATTTCTTTTGATTTCTTGAAAGCGAAAAAACACCTTGAATTTTATAGGTGTTTTGTTGCTCGGTTATATTATTTTTGAAGAAAACTTGAGATTATCCTTTTTTGTTGTTAAACAGGACGCCTGAACCTCGAACTACAGAAATTAAAGGATGCCCGTTATCTTCTGTCTCAGGTATATCTGCATATCTGATAAATCCATTATTTTTGTCGGTTAGATTTCGTTGTATAAACTTCCGCATTTCGTCGTCAGATTTATTTTTCATTTCAGGCATACGGCTAACAATTTCAGCTATAAGCACCTTGTAAGGCACCTTGCCACCTTCAGGAAGTTTGGCATACAGAGCACAAAAAACTTTATAGTAGTCAGTATTTTTCTTTGAAGCAAGGATCGGAAGGCCATTATAATAGAAATCATCACCTTTCTTAATGATATAGAATGAGTCTGGCTTTGTGCCATCATATCTATGGTTTAAGACCATATCTTTTTCCTGAATGTTATTATCAAAATGATGTGTGTGCTCGTGGATAACCTTTTGAGGAGTTCCGGTTATTTTTTGATAATCTCTGACCATATCGCCATTCTTTTTTCGGTCATTGTCAATCTTTGACAGAATATTTTCCCAATTTTTGTCATTTATTTTACGATACTCTGTTACAGAGTTGTCTATGTCAGTAATAAATGAAATAAACCATGTTGGTAATGGAAAAGTTTGTTTATTATTACGTACCCATTCAGTTTCAATTGTTCCAATAAGAGACATCATCTGGCCCTCCCCCCGAATTTCATACACCGGTCTTGTATAATTAGCAGCACTAATAATATACAAGCATGGCAAAACAACATCGTGTGGCTCCTGACCTGAAGGAGCAGATCATTAACCGCATCAAGAACGACGGCGTCACCGTCTCACAA
>JAGXAG010000005.1 GCA_018971685.1 Patescibacteria group bacterium | reverse complement strand
AGATTGGGGTGATGGAGGAAGATGAGACGGAAGAGACGGTTGGCGGAGAGGCTGGAGCGGGAGAAGGAACGACGGAAGGTGGCGGCAAAGAGCCGCCGGTTGAATATTGATACGCGCCGATGTCCCAGGGGCCGGAGGAGGGGCGGGTGGTTCCGTCCAGGTCTGAGGCGAATTCCGGTCCTAGGTTAACCCCGGCACCTATGGGTGACGAGCCGGGAGCAAGATGAAAATCACTCGAAGATACGAACGGCGCCTTGCCGCCGATGCCGTGGGTTTCTCCGGCACCGCCGTTATAATCATAATCATTGTTAGGAAGACCGGTGCCAAAATTGACATTGGAATATACGTTATTCTCACCGACGCTATCGGCCGTCCATCCTCCGTATCCGCAATAACTTGAAGGCAAACCACTCGGTCCGTAGGCGCGCACTGCCATCCACGCATTTACGATCGTATTATTATAAAAATAAATAGGGCCGTTGATCGCGCATTGTGATTCGATAATTCTTCCGGTACCGCCGGAATTAACGCCGAAGGAATCGTGCCAAAGATTGCCGTAAATCTTGAAATTTGACTGAACACCGTTCCATGTCAGCAATATACCTTCATCGGCCCAATTCCAAACTTCATTGTACCGAAAGGTCACATTGTTGTTATACAAACTGAAAAAGACATTGCAATGTTGGATAGGGGTACCGTCCGTTGGCCATCTTGGGACATTGTCATACAACTTGTTATTTTCTATGAGAACGTTGGACGCGCCACCGATATACAAAAGGTCGCATGTTCCGTGTATATCGTTATGGCTGATCGTGATGTTCTGGTAAGTACCGTGTGTCGCTTTTATTCCTTCCGTATTATTGCCATCGGCAAATATAAACCCGTTCGGACCGCTCGGTCCGGCGATCTCTATGTTGGTTATCATCACATCGTTGGCGCTCGTATAAAACAGAAATCCGCTGCTTTGATTGGCGACATTACTGACAATGATTTTCATGCCATCCTTGACACGGCCGTCTATGGTCACATAACTGCCGATGCCGTCTCCGTCGCCCCAATAGAATCCGTAAAACCAATCTCCGCCGGACATTACTACCTGCGAATCGAATGATGGATCCCACCCAGGTGCGCTGACCGCCGCGGTATCGGTTGATCTGACACGCAAAATGCGTATGGGATTACCGGCGGTACCGCTGGCTCCGACGCGGACATTGCCTCCATACGCGCCTCCCGCCCAATATATGGTGTCACCCGGTTTTATAAGAGACCATTGTATATCCGGTCCGTCTTTCCACGCATTATTCCAGTCCGTGCCGGTATTGGAGCCAGTAGCGCGAGAATTGACAAACCAGTTGTGAGATATCGGTTGGGGTTGTGGCGTAGAAACAGCATCAGTCGGAACATTGGGCGTGTATTGTATCGCCGGCGCCGGAGGAGAAGACGGCGTAGATGTAACGGCCGGCGAAGAAACGGGGGTCGTGGCCGGCTGTTGAGTGGGTGAAGACGAAACGGCATTCTGGCCGGATGCATAAAGCTGTTTTATTTCTGAGGCAGACAGCGCGCGGTTGTAGACGCGGACATCGTCTACAGTTCCGGCATAGGCATCCAAGCCATCGCTTCTATCGGCACCTATATATATCGGCCAACCGGATAATGCCGGAATTCCGGAAATCGTTACCGGCGTTCCGGAAACTCCGTCGACCCAAAATGCTGCCTGCGTTCCGGACACCACGGCAGTTACCATGTGCCAATTACCGTCTTGATAATTCGCCGGTGGCCAAGCGTGGAAATCATTCGCGCCGGATGTCTGGTATTCAAAAAAACCGTTATATATCCTCCACAACACGGATTGATTATTCAGTGCTCGTCCTACCACAGCCCCGGAAGAAGTCGTTTTGACCCAAGCCGAAACAGTAAAATCACCCTGAAAATCAAATATGGAAGAACCTGGAATAGAAACGAGATTATTAGTGCCGTTGAATGAGAGCGCCTGCCCGATCTTCCCCGCCACCCATGCCGGTCCGTTAACTAATGTTCCATTATTTCCATTGCCGCTTGAATCAGCCGCGGTCGCGCCGCTACCTTCGTCAAATGTCCAGTGTCCAACAAGGCCGTTGGTTATATCCGCGACTTGCGCCAACTGCGAACGAGAACTGATTTTCGGCACAACTGACAGAGACGAGCCGGGGCTATTTAACGACAAATTGATGAGTAAAACGGCAAGCAGGAAGCAGGACCCGAGTATAGCTAGTCCGTAGGAAATTTTGAATTTGGGAGACATAGCGGCTTTGGGTTAAATTTTCCGTACTATGAACAATGGTAACAGATTTTGATGAATATTTCTGGGGCGTGAGTGGACAAATATATGATCATCTGCCTAAATTATACAACTGCTGCACCTCGCTTGCCGACAACGCCCTGTTGTATATGCGGACGTCGTCGATGGAGCCGGTAAAGTAATTGCCGGCGGAAGATGTGAATGATGAACCTATAGATGGACTGTAGTATGTTCCACAATAACCATTAAAATCCACGAAACTGCCGGATGTCGCCACGCCGTTGACATACAGATTTACCGAGCTCAAACCATCAGATGTCCCGACGATATGGTACCACTGGTTTAACAAAAGCGGCGTTGAAGAAATCGCCTGGTAGTGGCTTCCGCCCGACGCCGAGACCATTGCGTTATATGCCGGCTGATTGTGATTGGTGCCGGTAAGATATAAATAGAAAAGGTTATAATTAGAACCGTATAAAGTATAGCGGGACGCAACCCAGCCGTCTGAAGCCGGAAGGCTGGTCAATTTCACCCAGGCTGAAACCGAAACAGTCTGCTCGCATGAAGGAATATTCGCGGAACCGATACTGATATACTGGTTACTCCCGTTAAACTGGAGCGCCTGTCCGATCTTGCCTGGCACCGGAGAGGTGCTTTGGTTCATATTGGTAAGCGTGCCGGTGTTGCCGTTGCCGCTCTTGTCCAGGGTGGTCGCGGCGGTAGCGCTGGTCCAATTGGTGTCTTTGCCATCAAAGGTCCACCAGCCGACGAGGCCGCAGGAGAGACCGCTCGTGCAGCTGGTTGTCTGGCCGAGAACGGGCGGAGCGTTGATGTGGGACGCGGAACCGATATTATACAACTGCTGTATTTCCCCCGCCGAAAGCGTGCGATTATAGACCCGGGCGTCATCGATAATCCCGTTGAAATATCCCAACCGTGCTCCGTTCCAAGACGCGACAGCGATGGTAAACGGCTGATACGAAACTATGGACAAATTTGCGAAAGTGTCCGTCCCGCCCGCCGAGGAGGTGTTAAGGAAGAAAGTGATTGCGGAACCTGTCTTTGCAAAACCGATCAACGACCACTTGTTCAGAGGAACCGTAAGCCCGCTTTTTATCACATTAGTAGAGGGACCATAACCGCTCATCCACGCCACCTGCCCTCCCGATACGGCAAGACCGCTTCCGTAGGCAGTGTCGCTGTATTCGCCGTAATTTATGATACTGCCGTCATACGAAGATGTCCTGTATACCCATGCCGTCATCGTAGTGGCGCTGTAAGTTGAAGAAAGGAAAGAGTAATTTTGCGAAACAACATATTGGTTTGATCCGTTGAATGAGAGCGCCTGCCCGATCTTGCCTGGCACCGGAGAGGTGCTTTGGTTCATATTGGTAAGCGTGCCGGTGTTGCCGTTTCCGGAGAGATCGTCAGTTGTGGCGGCGGTGGAAGAAGTCCAGTAGGTATTCTTGCCGTCAAATGTCCACCAGCCGACTAGACCGCAGGATAGACCGCTTGAACAATTAGTCGTCTGGCCGAGAGCGGGCGGAACATCGATATGGGACGCGGAACCGATGTTATACAACTGCTGTATTTCCCCCGCCGACAGCGCGCGGTTGTATATTCGGATGTCGTCGATGGAGCCGGAGAAACCGTATCCGGAGCTTCCGCTACAGGATGCGCCGTTAGAGTTGACGGACCCTATGGTCGCATAATCGACCGAACCGCTAGCGCTGAAAGTCGCCTGGGAAGTCGGCGTAGCGTCCGATGCGCCGTTCACATAAATAGATAACCCCGAGGAAGGGTTCCATGTGGTGGTCAGATAATACCATTTGCCCGTAAGCAATGTCGTATTGCCCGTAACGGTAGATTGTGTGCCGGTCCAGCTGATGCCCTGAGCCTTGCCCGAGCTGGTATTGAGCATAGGCAAACACCAACCCGATCCGTCAGAAACGGAGGAAATATGGATGACATCGCCAGAAATATTAGACACCGCCGGCTTGATCCATGCCGAAAGAGTATACGGCTGGTTGACCGTGCCCATGCCGGCTTGCCCGCCGATAATCACATACTGCGAAGAGGATCCGCTAAACTTCAACGCCTGCCCGATCTTCCCCGCCACCGGAGAGGTGCTTTGGTTCATATTGGTCAACGTGCCGGTGTTGTTGTTGCCAGATTTATCCAGAGTGGTCGCGGCGGTGGCGCTGGTCCAAGAGGTATCTTTGCCGTCAAAGGTCCACCAGCCGACTAGACCCGATGAGAGCGTCAAACTATTCGGCGGAGTGGTAATTGTAAAAGCGAAAGCCTCTTGCGGCGCCATAAAGCCGATAATACTTACCAAGCCTACCAGGCTTAAAAACCCCGTCAATATAAATTTATACGACTTATGAGATTTATTTTCAGTCAAATCGTAAATGACAGCCGTTTGCTGTTGATAGGATTTTAAGTTTTTATAAATTGGATTGGACATAAGTTTTATAAGTCTGATAAAACGAGCTTCACCGGCCGATTGTGAAAGTTTTTAAAACTGTTGTCAGAGTGTCATCGGAAGACACGGAAGAGGTGAACTGAAAAAATTCGTGATTGGCGGCGAACCAGACCTGGCGGACATCGCCTTTAACGCCGGAGAGCGTGCTTAGAAAAGAAACGCCTTTGCCTTCGCCGTTTGAACCGACGGCAATATTTTCCGGAGAGCGGATGTCAAGGTTCGGCAAATCGCGCCTGATTTCGGCAACGGTAATGGCCGTAATTGAAGGATCGTCTATCGGCGTCACATAAACTTGGAAAGACTGATTCTTCGCGGGCAAGGCGACGGTGACCAAACGGGCCGAGGAGGCGCCGCTCGCTTCGGCGGTCCAGCTTGGCGGATATTGGAAGGAAAAACCGAGGTCGGAATCGGCGTAGGTTCCGGCGTTTTCTCCGAAGGGCGAGAGCGCGGAGGAAGATGAGCCTACTGCGTTTTGGCCGGATAAAGCGGTGGCAGGCGCGGCGCCAGGAAGCGCCGCGCCCTTCCCTTCCCCCCTCCCGAAAACCAAAAACCCGCCCGCCGCGATAAGAATGATGACCGCGATAATCATTAACATTAATTTGTGATGTGTTTTCATATTCCAGTATCAATTAATCATCTTAACATCGCCTGTTGGTTTTCACTATTGTCCCGTAGTGACGGCGGGCGCGGGAGAAGATGACGGAGCCGGCGAAGGAGGAGGAGAAGATGGTGCGGGAGAAGCGGAAACCGACGGTGATGGGGATGGCGCGGGAGAGACGGCCTGTGCCGAAGATGGCGATGGTACGGGAGAAGTAGTAACTGTCGGCGTTGGAGATGGGCTGGAAGTCGTTACAGGGCTTGGGCTCGAAGATATCGCAGGGGTCGATACAGCAGAAACCGGAGACGGGCTGGCGGTTGGAGTCGGGGTCGGACTCGGAACTGGAGTCGTGGTAGTAACAGGCGCGGAAGTCGTAGCCGCGGCAGAAACCGGACTGGGTGTTGCTGTGATGATATTTGTCGATGTTCCGGCAGATGCCGTGGCCGGAGCAGTGGTTGTCGCGGTCGTCGTCGTGGTAGTCGATGCGGCAGTCGTTACGACAGTGGTTGTCGTCGCGGTGGGCTGGCTTGCGGTCGGGCTTGTATTCGTGTTTTGCGAAGGCGCAACGACAGTTTGATTTGCCGTTGGCGTAACCGGTGTTGCCGTTGCGGCCGGCGAGGCGACTGTGGCGGTGCTGGTGGCGACGGCGCTGCAACTTCCCTTTATTTTCACGAAATCGCCGTTTTTGATCTGCACGCAGTAGATATCGCCGGTGGCCTGATCGGTCATTTCGATACCGTCGGTCACGCTGGCTGTCTGGGTTTTGATGGTCTGTGTCTCAACATTGGTAAACACGGCCAGAGTGGCGGTGACCTTCGCTAATACCCAATCACCAGCGGATTGGATCAAATTCCGGACCGCTTCGGCGATCTTGCCGATAAATGTGGTTGAGGTGGCGAGCGATGTTTCCGTGGAAGACGCGATTTGCGACGCCAGCAACTGGACTGTCGAGGTCGCCGGATTGAGCGACATGGTCTGCATGGCGGCTTGGATGGCGGCGGTAGTCGATGATAAAGCCACGAATTTAGAGTTGAACGAATCGAAGTTGGAATTCAAGGCTTGGTTGGTTCCATCGATGGCTAACGCCAAACTGCCGATCGTCTGGCTTGACGAAGCCAGGTTCGTCGAAAGCAATTGGACATCAGACGACAGCACGCTAATGCTTGAAGTGGCTTGCGCCAGCGCGTCAAGCTTGCTGTTGATACCGGCGAAGGCGGAACCGTAACATGATGAATTGTTAGCGCAAATGTCGCCCGAAAGCGTGAGATTGCCATGTTCGTCGATCGCCATGGTGGTCGAACCGGATTGGTTCTTGAGTAACAGTGCCTGCGGCATAGATGACGATGCGGCTTCGGTAAATCTGAAACCGTTTTCGAAAACAAGGTCGCCGCTATATACATTGGTGCCGCGCAAGGTGCCTTTGACATAGAGATTGCCGGTGATGGTGGAAGTGGCACCCGGAGTGTTCAATGTCATGAGGCCGTTTTGGTCCAATTGGAAGACTGTTGAAGCCGCTCCGCCTGAAGTGGTCGTGGCAATCGCAAACACCGGATTAGTGCCGCCGGCAGAACCCTGAACGGAGAGTTTGGCGTAAGGCGAAGTCGTCGCTATGCCTATGTGCGGTCCGCTGGCAAGCGCGCCACTGCCATTCGATGTTCCATAGACGGTCAAAGCGGCGTTGCCGGCAAGATTGGCGGTGTAGCTTTCGACGGTGCCGCTAGAAGCTGACGACAGGGGCAGATCGACCCATGATACGGCGCCGGCGTCGGTGTCAAAATTCATCGGACCGGTCTGAAGACTGGCGATGGATGTGATACCGGTATTCCAGTCTGAACTAAAAGCGTTGCCGACGATCAAACCGCCGGAAATGGTGCTAGTCGCAGTAGTGGAAGTGGCAAAGAAGCTCGCAAATGTCGGCGTGCCTGTAGCCGTCAGAGCTGTTGCGGAGGTAAAAGCGGCTAACATGCCAGTTGTGCCACCGGTTACGCCGCTACCTGTACCGCCACCGACGCAGGTGCCGTTTACAGCAAAACAGCCGGAGGTCAAATTGATACCATTTGCAAAAGTCGATGAAGCGGTCGCGGAAGTGACATTTAAAAGGTTTGTTTGGATGCCCCAAGCAAATGTAGAAGTGGCGGTAGTGGAGGTGGCGGTGAAATATGGAGCGGTGAGAGAGCTGTAGAGGGTGGAAGTAAGAGGCGCGAAGTTGCCCACGCCCGAGACGGAGAGAATGGAGCCTGGGGTGGTGGTGCCGATGCCGACGTTGCCAGCGCCAGTTACATTTAAATACAAACTGGAATTAGAACTGCTTGCCACTTGAAATATGTCTGCAGTCTGACCTCCTGCAGCCTGAACCAATAATCCTTTAGTGGAAGCGGAATTAGAAGTCACATGCAATTGAGCGCCTATTGATGTCGTATTTATGCCAACCAAATGATTCGCAGAAGTGTCTATAGCCAGTGCTGAATATGCGGAACCATTAGTCACAGTGCCTCTGCCTGCTTCGAATTCAAAGAGATTAGCGGCAGTTGAGTTTAAGGAGAGGGTCATCCAAGGAGAATTACCGGCAAGATTTTGTCCGACGAATATGTTTTGCGTGGGTGTTCCCGCCTGATTGATTATATTACTAAACGCCCCTGTGGCAGAGCCTATGTTACCAGTGCTTGATGCTGTGATAACACCATTCACATACAAAGCCGTTGATGGTGTCGCCACACCGATCCCTACGTTGCCGCCAGCCAGTATAGTCATCCTGGTCGTATTATTCGTCTCAAAATTGAGGTTGTTGTTGTCGTTCGTTCCCAGGTTCGCCGCTGTGCCGAAGGAGTTACCATTCTGCTGGAAGAAGCTGGCGCCGAGGCCTAGAGATGAAGTGGCAACGGAGATTAATTTACCAGTTGCGTCTGTGCCGATAATTGGTGCACTCTTCACGTTTTCGTCAGTGATGTCGCCATTCACATCGAGCTTCGTGGCTGGAGATGTCGTCCCGATGCCGACACTGGCGGCCACAAGCGTCCCAGAATAATCTCCTTGGGCGCCATTGCCTACAGCTAAAACTTTTGCGGATAATCGAGATAAACCGGTATCACTCGATGTATTAGCCGCTCCGGAGGTCCAACCTAAAGGAAGATTCGAACCGAGTCGGAAATTGCCGTTACTATCGAGAAAATAACCGACATTGTTATTGGCGAAAATCAAGCCGCCGGTAGAAACTGTTAACGTTCCAGTCAGCATATTTCCCAGGAGATTGCCAGAATAGCCGACTGCTGAACTGATCGTCCCAGTCGCCGTCACATTGCCACCAATGAATGTATTCCCTGCCACTTCCAGTTTGTTTGAAGGTGAAGTCGTCCCGATGCCGACGTTGCCGGAAGAAGCTAGTGTCATTGCCAAAGTCCCGTTCGGTGCGCTGGGGAATTGATTGGTGTTGTTGACGAAGAACCTGAAGTAGCCGCCACCCCAAGTCCCACCAGCCACAAAATCATTGTTGTTGTTATTCCCCATCTGCAAAACGCCGGAAGCATCTGTCCTCACTCCAAGATATGTCGGATATGCCGTCGCATAGTTTGAGGTGTTGATCTGAATCGCAGGTGTCGTCGAACCGCCAATGCTTAGGTTGCTTGTCGGATTCGTCGTCCCAATCCCGACGTTACCTGTACTCTGCTGAATATACATCTGTCCGGAATTGAAATTGAAGTCTCCGCTTCCTCCTATCGACAATCGCGTGTTCGAATAGCCATTGGTATAGAAGTTGAGAGGCTGTGCCTGATCCGTACCCTGAGACATGTGCCCATCATTCCAAGGAAAATACGAGAATATCGGATTAGTTGTGCTGTACGTATCGTTATAAATTTGAGCAGCGTAAGGAACCTGGCTTGGGCTATGAATGCCGAGAGCCGTCACAGAACCCGCTCCTTTAACCTCCAAAGTATGACTTGGCGTCGTAGCTCCAATACCCACATTCCCATTCTGCAATACCGTAAGCCCTGAAGAACCAGCGACGGAGAGTCCACCCGCGAAAGTGGAAGTGGCGGTGGTGGAGGTGGCGGTGATCCAACCGACGGTGGGAGATGAGGAAGCGCCGAGAGCTCCGGTGCCGTTGCCGAAGAGAAAGCCGCCCTGGGGGAATGAGGTTGCTCCGGTGCCGCCGCTACCGACGGCAAGAGTGCCTGAAATGTTGGCGAGGGTGGTGGTGGCGACCCAGGCAGGCAGGCCGTTTGAGACGCCGAGCACATACCCTCCCGTCCCGATGCCCAATCTGCTCCAAGCGTTGGCGGCCGAGCCGTAGAGAAGATCGCCGGCGGTGACGGCCGTCTGTCCCGTGCCTCCATAAATCGCGCCGATTGAAGTGGTGGCGGAAACAAGGCCGTTGTTCGCCTGAAGCGGGCCGTTGAACGAACCGAGAGTGAGGGCGCCGGCCGAAAGCGAACCGATGGAACCGGAGCCAAGATTGAAATTAGTTGAAAAAAGATTTGTTGACGAAGCAGTCGTTGAAAACAGATTCGTGGTGGTGGCGCCGGTTGATGTCAGATTGGTGGCGTTGAAATTGGAAGCGAAGAGATTTGTCGAGGTGGCGTTGGTGGTCGTGCCGAAACTGGAATTAAAATTGGCGATTGTGCCGTTCGTGATTGCGCCGGTTGTAGCGTTGAAAATTGACGCGAATAAATTCGTGGTTGTCGCCGAGGTGCCGGTGGCGTTCGCGAAGGTGAAATTTTGCAAAGTGGAAGAACCGGACAAAAGAAGGTTGGCGAAGGTGGCAGTGCCCGTAGCGGTAATGTTGCTCGCCGTCAAATCGCCGGCGAAGAATCCGCCGCCGGAGACTCCGAGTAAACCGGCCGGCGATGTCGTGCCGATACCGACGGATCCGTCATTCATTATTACGAATTTCGTGGAACTGGCGATATCGGAAACGGCGAAAGCGTATCCGGTGCTGGTTCCATATCCGCCGATCGAAAGAGCGGCGAACGGCGAAGTCGTGCCGACGCCGACATTGCCGGTCGCCCGCCAGGCGTTCGTGCCGTTAGTCGTCCAGTTGGCCGTCGTCGCGCCACCGATCAAACTGCCGGCCCAATACAAATCGTTGCCGTTGGCGTAAAGACGGTTGGCGGTAGTCGCCGGCGAAACATTGGCGAGATAAATCGGACCGGCCACCGAAAAGGTGTCAGCGGGAGAAGTCGTGCCCACTCCGACGCGATGATTGATGGAGTCAATATAGAGCGTGCCGCCGGCGAAAGAAGAATCGCCCGCGAATGTGGAAGTGCCGGCCGCGTTATTTACCGTGAGCATACCTCCTATGGAAAGCGCGCCGGTAAAGGCGCCCGTCGAACCGGAGAAAGACGAGCCGGTGATAGTCGCGCCGGTGATAGTCGGATTGGCCAAAGAGCCGTTTTGCGTTATGCCTTGGACGGCGGCAGAGATAGCGTGGCCGGAACTTTCGGCATCCACTGCCGATTGATTGTTCACATATGAATAGATCGTCGGCGGTACCGATGCATTATATGGCATGCCGCCCCACGACGACCGCGCCATGAAAGATTCCAAATTGGAAACTCTGGAGAGTAGTGTCTGGTCCATCTGGCTTATAACGACAGTTTGCGGTTTTTCCACTATACGCTGGACAATCGTAGAAGTACCGCTCGCATGCGCCTGCGGCGGATTGACTTTCACAGCCAGAGTCGTAGTTTGGCCCGATGACGGCCCGGCAGCATAATCACGGATGCCCAGCCAGCTGCGCGCGGCGGTCCTGACGGTATCCGTCAATGAATGCCAGCCGGATGATATGGAGTCGAAGATCGAAGCGCTTTGCATCGTTCCCGTAGAAACCGCCAACGGCGAATTTTGGAAGAAATCGCTGAGCGCTCCGGTTACAGTATCGCGCGCTGTTGCCGCCGCCGATCCGAATATTTTCACAGAGTCGTTGCCGAGCGCGACGAACGGGTCGATGAACCACTCGCCGGCGCTTGATTCGAACGAAGAAAGTTTTGCGATCGCCGGCGAATCGCCAAAGCCGGAAACAAGCGCAAAGTTCAATGACACAAATCCGATGATCATGAACAATGCCGCAACCGCTGACAATGCGCGGGGACTTTTCATCATGTCCGCGACATTCATTTTGTAAGAGTCTGCGACTCGTCGGGGATTTTTCTTTGCTATAACCGCTATCTGAGAAATACCGGCCGCAGAAACGGCGGGCTTATCAATGGCGGATTCGGCGGTTTGGCTAACAACCTTACTGATAATTGGCATAAGCGGCCGATCATCGGAGAAATAAGAGATTTTTTCGGTCTTGGGAGCTGTCGGGATTTCGCGGAAATATCCGTTTTCATCTTTACGGTATATTTCTTTGGCGATTTCAGATGCCTGGTGCCTGCGATTATTTTGCTGTTCATCCGACTCTTTCTTGTAGCGCAACAGATCGGCTTCTTCCACGAACCACCCGCGGCCGATAAGCTTAGCTTTTACTTTAGCGTGTCGGCAAAGCTGGCCAATATAATCTTTGGAGTACCTGGTTATCTCGGCAGCTCGGCTCGCAGAGATGAATATTTTTCCGTCGATTTCAATAGTGCCTTTCACACCAAAATTATAGCGTTTTAATGTTGCAAAAAATAGCTGTGGATAACAAAAAATTTAATGCGGTTTTAAAAATCAGAGCCCGAATCTAGCGTCGCAGCTAGACCGCGTGTTTCTCGGCGCGAGCGCGACGACAGAAGATAAACACACGGCGATCAGATAAGGATAGTTATGAACTACCGTATGTGGATAACTTTCATAAACATTACAAATACCTATGCTATAATACTAGCACTTATTAATGTTTATTAAGCACACATGTCCGACATGTGTAATACTATGGAAAGAAAACTGATCAGCATAAAAGACGCCGCGAAGATGCTCGGAGTATCGTCATTAACTCTCAGAAATTGGGATAAAAACGGCAAATTGCCGGCTCTGAGACATCCTATGAATAATTACAGAGTCTACAAAGTGGATGATATCGAAAAATTGATCGAAACTATCGGTTCGAACCGTTCACCGAGACTGGTAAAAAGTAACAAAAAACAATCTGTAAAGTTGGCAGTCAGACATCTCGAAGAGTAGTTTACATAGCATCTCGACCATCCGAGATAGCGCTCAACAAGAGTATTTTATGAAACTCTTGACAGCTTATCCCGTAAAAATGTGGTGTAATTTAAATTGGTGTCAGACCTCCGTAAATCAGCTTTTCAATCACAGCCGGAATAGCTGCCGGGTTTGCCGACCCTCTAGTTTCTTTCATAACTTGACCTATAAGATACTGCAGAGACGCCTTCTTGCCAGCCTTAAACTCTTCTACAACGCTTTTATTCGCATCCAGAACTGTTCTGACCGTCTTCTCGAGCGCTTCAGCGTCATTTTGTTGCAATAAACCGCGTGTTTCTGCGATTTTTCTGGGTGATTCTGTCGATTTTTCAATCATTTCCGCCAATGTATCTTTTGCCCCGCGCGATGACAATTCCCCGTTAATTATCATGCCGATCAGTTCCGCCCAATGTTTTGGCGGGATCTGCTGTGAGAATTTTGCGGCACTATCGTTATCACCGGCCACTGATTGACAGGCTCCGGAGACAGCAACGGAATTCTTCTTTTTCAATGCGCCCAAATAATCGGTGAGCAAATAATTCAGCGCCAATCGGACAAACTTCTTATCGTCAACTTTAAATCCTTTGCCGGCTTTTACAATCTCCTCGAAATAATCCGCGAGCATTCTGTCTTCAACGAACATTTCCGCCTCTTTGTCCGTGGCACCGTAATCTCTCTTGGATCGATCGCGCAAGTCCCACGGCAACTCGGGCAAATTTTTCGACAGCGATTCGTGCGAGAATTCCGGAATTTCCGAGATCATCATTTTCGGAATATCCGGTTCAGGAAAATACCGGTAATCGTGAGCGCTCTCTTTCGATCTCTGAGAAAAAGTCACGCCTTTCCTGTCATCCCAACCTCGAGTCTCTTGCACAACCTTTTCCCCTTTTTCGAGCAGTTTGATTTGCCTATCGATTTCATATTCGATCGCGCGTTCGACAGCGCGGAATGAATTCAGGTTTTTCACTTCGGTCTTGGTGCCGAGATTCGCCGTAGAAACTCCCCCGGCGGCGACCGAGACATTCGCTTCGACGCGCATCTCGCCCTTCTCCATGTTCGCCTCCCCCGCTCCGAGATACCGCAACAATAACTGCAACTCTTTCGCGAACTGTACCGCCGTCGCCGCATCATGGATGACCGGCTTCGTCACGAGCTCCATCAACGGCACGCCCGACCGGTTAAAATCTATCAGGCTGACATCGCCGCCGGAAGTTCGGCCTTTGACATCTTGGCCATGCGTCGATTGTGCCGTGTCTTCTTCCAGATGAATCCGTTCGAGCTCGACGCCGGCTAACGCGCCGCCCGAGACCAACGGATACGCGTATTGGCTGATCTGGTAACCTTTCGGAATATCCGGATAGAAATATTGTTTGCGGTCCCATTCGGTAAAATCAGCCGGCGTTCCATTCACGGCGACGCCGATCGAAAGCACTTTGCCTATGGCTTCGCGATTTAACACCGGCAAAGTGCCGGGGTGTCCGAGACAGATCGGACAAACATTTGTATTCGAGCATTCTTCGTCGGGATCGTTTTTGCAGGAACAAAACATCTTCGAAGCGGTCGCCAATTCCGCGTGGATTTCGAGCCCGATGGTCGGCAAATATTCCATGCGCACAGTCTAGCATCGGTTTCCATTGACGCAAGCAAAAAACTCGTTTTTTTAACACGAATTATACGCCCGCGCAAACACCGGTCGGACCGGTGGCACCGGTCGGACCGGTGACCGAGACCTTCTTGATGACGGCTTCGGTCAATTTCTTAACGGAATAGTCGTCCAGAATAGTAACCTTTGATATTTCTTTATTATACTTTAGTAATGTTGCTTCGGCGGCTGCAACCTCTTCTGGGCTAGCGAGATCGGTTTTTGTCAGGACAATTATTTCGCGCTTGTCGGCAAGACCGTTACCGAATTTTTCCAACTCGCGACGAATTACGCGATACGAGTTATCCACAGTTTTATTGGAGATATTATTGCTTTCTTCGAGGGAGATCAGGTGCATGATCATCTTGGTGCGTTTTATGTGCCGCAAGAATTTGTCGCCGAGGCCTTTGCCTTCGGCGGCGCCTTCGATGAGGCCGGGAATGTCAGCGACGATAAAGCCGCCCGGCAAGACTCCGAGATTGGGATCGAGGGTGGTGAAAGCGTAGGAGGCGACTTTGGCGCGCGCGCCGGTCATAGCATTGAGCAAACTCGATTTGCCGGCATTGGGCAAACCGACCAGTCCGATATCGGCGATCAAGTTCAGCTCGACGGTAAAGTCGGCTTCTTCGCCGGGCATTCCATTTGTCGACTGTTCAGGCTTAACATTGGTCGATGCTTTGAAGTGCTCATTGCCCAGTCCGCCTCGCCCGCCGTGAAGGATCAATATCGTCTGGCCTTCTTCGAGCAATTCCACCGTCCGTCCGGTTTCGCGATTGACGGCGATCGAACCGATCGGCAAGTCTATGAAAAAGTCCTCGCCATTCTTGCCGTGCTTGGAAAGACCCATGCCGTCTTCCCCGTTCCCCGCCCTGAAGTTTTTGGTCGTTTTGTGCCGCGAGAGGATATTGATATCCCTAACCGCGCGCACGAATACCGAACCGCCTCGGCCGCCGTTGCCTCCCGCCGCGCCGGCGAATTCTTTCGCCTTCTCATGACGCCAGCGGACAACCCCATTGCCGCCGCGGCCGGCTGATGCATGGAAAGTTATTTCGTCGATGAATGACATTTGAGTAAATTATAAACAATTTACGATTTACTAATTGTTTATAATTTCTTTATTCTCGCTCTTTATTATTTTTATCCGCAAATGAAACTTTATAAATATCCAGCAATGCGAACAAAAACGCCAAAATTAGCGGTCCCAAAACAAATCCGATCGGTCCGAATGTTGCGATTCCGCCCAAAACTGATATCAAGATGAGGAACGGGTGCGCATTGACTCCCTTGTTGACCAAATGCGGCCCGAGAAAATTATCCACCAATCCGACAGCGAATATTCCCCAGATTGCCAGACCTATGCCATAAAGATACTGTCCGGTAATGACGAGATAAACAATGCCGGGAACAATGATCAAGCTGGTGCCTATGCCCGGTATCATCGAAGCTACCGATGCGGCACTGCCCCAAACGACCGGCGCAGGTATATGAAAAAGGTAGAACCCCAATCCGGTCAGTGCGCCCTGGATGACGGAAACAGCCAAAGTTCCGGCAAAAACCGAGAAGACCGCGCGCCTCATCGTGCGCGTGATATATTCATCTCGGTCGTCCAAAAGCGGACTCCAAGCGATAAACCGCCGCTTGAACAGTTCCCCGTCGCGCAGAAAATAAAATAGCGACACCAGGAAAATGAAGGCGTAACCGGCAACCTTGATGAGTCCGCCGACGATCGTGTCGAGGTTGGCGAACACCCATTCGAGCGCGCTCTTGATATAGTCGGTAACATTCAAGTTGTCGAAACTGTACGCCGGGAAAACTCCGAAAACGGCATCGGATAATTTTTGCGAGAAATTATTCAGTGTCGTGATCGTCTGCGAACGCCCGCCCTCGTCGGTGAGCGACGCGTAGAGCGATTGCACTTCCGAATACATGTTGCCGATAACCAAGAATAACGGAACGAGCACGATGACCAATACCAGTATGACCGTGATCAAAGCCGCCAAATTGCTTCTCTGCCCCCTGACGCCGAGCATTCTGCCGACTCCCCTGTATATCGGGTGCGCCACGACCGCCGCCGCCGCGCCGAGCACGAGCGGAGTCAAAAAAGGCAAGAATATGAAAACCGCCGCGATCGCTGCGAGGAGTAATAATATGAAGAAAAAGTACGACGAAATGCGCGAATTCATTTGCCAGCATCATAACACGCCCCGGTCATTTCGTAAAATCAGTCTTCTTGCCACACCACGGACAAAACCACATCTTCCTCTTTTTCGGCGCGTCCCCGATCGTCCACCATTTGCCGCAGAAGCCGCAACAGAAATGCGACAAGATTTCTTCAGCTATTTTTATTTTTGATTTAGACATTCTTCCCATGGCACTTCTTGTACTTTTTCCCACTGCCGCACCAGCAGGGATCATTCCGGCCAAACTGCGGCTCCTTTTTGGCAGACTGAACCGCTTTGCCGGAGCCGTCTTGCGATCCGATGATTCGCGCGTTTTCGTGCACTTCGCGCATTTCGGGAGTTAGAACCGAATTCTTCGGCGCGGCGTTCGATGAAATGTTTTGCGCCGCCTGGCCCTGAATGACCGGCACGATGTTCGGCAAAATGCGCACAACCTGCTCGCGCACGGCGTTTTGCATTTCCCGAAACAGCCGCAAACCCTCCTTTTTGTATTCCACCAATGGATCCCTCTGCCCGTACGCCCGCAAATTCACGCTGCCCCTGGTGTAATCCATCACCTCCAGATGCTCCACCCAGTACATGTCAATCGTCTGCAGTAATATTATTCGCGCCGCATTCAAGAAGTTATCGCGTCCGAATTCGGAGATTTTCTTTTGAATTACCGACTCAAAATCCCCCGCCCCTCCGCTTCGCTCCGGAGCACCCCCTTTTCCAAAGGGAGAATTTCCATCAATCGCGTCAGCCGCCGCCTCGCCGGACGGAACATTCTCGGCCGCGAGGCGAGGACTCTGTTTGAGCGGCGTTGAAATTGCAAGGTTTTCCGGTCGCGCTGTCGAGCCGGAAAACCTTGCAATTTCACGACGCGAGTCCCGCAGACTCGCGGCCGAGAATGTTCCGTCCGGCGAGGCGGCGGTGTCATTCAAGCCCAAAATCTCAAACAGCTCTTTTTCCACATCGTCAACATTGCCCAAGAGCAATCTCCTGCGCCTCGAATACACACTCGAGCGTTGCGTATTGATCACATCGTCAAATTCCAGCACATGCTTGCGCGAATCGAAATTGAAACCCTCTATTTTCTCCTGCGCGCTCTCCAACGCCTTAGAAATCAGCCGATGCTCGATCGGCTCGTCTTCCGCCATGCCCAGGCGCCCCATCATCGACTTCAAGGTATCCGACGCGAACACTCGCATCAGCGTGTCTTCCAACGAAACGAAGAATTGCGTCTCGCCCGGATCGCCCTGCCTGCCCGATCGCCCGCGAAGCTGATTGTCGATGCGCCGCGCTTCGTGCCTTTCCGTGCCCAAGACGAAAAGCCCGCCCAGGCGTTTTACTTCTTCATACGCTTCCTTGGTATTCGGATTGCCGCCGAGCTTGATGTCCACGCCGCGGCCCGCCATGTTGGTCGCGATCGTGACCGCGCCTTTCTTGCCCGCCTGCGCCACCGTTTCGCCTTCGCGCTCGGCATATTCCGGCTTGGCATTCAACATCGTATGCGGTATGCCTTCGGCTTTCAAGAATTGTGACAAGAGCTCGTTGCGCTCGATCGACACCGTGCCGATCAGAACCGGCTGGCCCTTGTCGTGCAGTTCTTTCACTTTCCTGGCAATGGCCTTGAATTTGCCCGGCTCGGTCCTGAATATTTGGTCGTTCTTATCGGCGCGCACCACCGGCACATTCGGCGGCACCATATACACATCCAAGCCGTAGACTTTATAAAATTCTTCGCTGGAAGTTGCCGCCGTGCCGGTCATGCCGGAAAGCTTCGGATACATGCGGAAGAAATTTTGGAATGTGATCGTGGCGTAAGTCCTGGACTCCTGCTGTATCACCACGCCTTCTTTGGCTTCGATGGCCTGGTGCAATCCTTCCGACCATCTTCGTCCGGGCTGCAATCGGCCGGTGAATTCATCGACGATCACTATCTGGTTGTCCTTGACGACATATTCTTTGTCGCGCTTAAACAGCGCTTTGGCTCTGACCGCCGTCTCCAAATGGTGCACATATTTTATGCCGGCATTGGTGTAAATATTGTCGATGCCGAGCGCTTTCTCGGCTTTCTCTATGCCGGCCGGCAAAAGCGATATGGCTTTTCTCTTCTCGTCTTTTTCATAGTCTTCATTTTCCTTGAATGAAACAACAAGCGCGGCGAACTGTTTGTAAGTGCTCTCGGCGTCGCGCGATGGCGCGGAGATGATCAAGGGCGTACGCGCCTCGTCGATCAAGATGGAGTCGATTTCGTCGACTATGGCGTAGTTGAATGGCCGTTGGCGCAAAGCGGCCGGAGAATATTCGAGGTTGTCGCGCAGATAGTCGAAGCCAAATTCGTTGTTGGTGCCGTAGGTGATATCGGCGGCATAGGCTTCACGGCGGGTACACGGCCGCAAAAATTCGTGGACGACCTTGAACGCGCCAACATCGTCACGCTCCTTGTCGAGTTTATGGTCGACACGAACATCGGTATCGCGTCCTGTCGGCTTCGCGGGAACGGGTTCTTCACCCACGATCGTCGCCGGCGGAACAACGGAACGCCCGCCGGCGCCGTCTTTTCTCGGCGGGGAGTACGAGGTAGGTGAAGTTGGTACACCCCCCGCCTCCGAAGAGGGTCCAGAATCCGTTCCCGCTGCACCTTGGGGCGCGATGCTCGAATCGTACAGAAAGCTGGCTTCATGGTTTATTACTCCTACAGTCAAACCTAGAAAATCGTAAATCTGCCCCATCCACACAGCATCTCGGCGGGAAAGATAATCGTTGACAGTGACAATGTGGACGCCTTTGCCGGAAAGAGCATTCAAATACGCCGACAAGGTCGCTACGAGCGTTTTGCCTTCGCCGGTCCTCATCTCCGCGATCGCTCCGGAATCGAGGACCATGCCGCCTATAAGCTGCACATCAAAATGCCTCTGGCCAAGCGTTCTCCTGGCCGCCTCGCGCACGGCGGCAAAGGCTTCGGACAGGATGTCACCGGGGATGACGGCCTCTACAGAGGCTTGCATAGGAGCACCCTCTGCAACTGCAGGAAGCGGCGAAACCGATGGCGCTACCCCCAAACGCCTGCGAAATTCAACCGTCTTCGCCTTTAATTCTTGGTCCGAAAGCGCCTTAAAAGATTCCTCAAGCGCGTTGATTTTCGCTACTAAAGGCTCGAAGTGTTTGACGCTCTGCGTATGTTGCGTATTGCCCAATAATTTGCCGAAAAATGACATAGTGCCGAGATTCGATCTCGGTAATCGCTACTATAACATACTTTCGCTTCGAGGTTAGTCCTCGAGGACTAACCTCGTCAATTCACCCACTCCACCTCCATCTCGATCTCAAGGCCGGTTTCTTCGCGCACGCGCCGCATGATGTTTTCCGACAATGCCACTACTTCTTTGGCGGAAGCGCCTGGCTTGGCGATCAGAACGAGCGCTTGGCGATCGTGCGTGCCGACATTGCCGACGGTAACGCCTTTCATGTGGCAGATTTTGTCGATGATCCATCCTAACGAAAATTTGTGCATGCCGGCGCTTTCGCGAAAACAGACAATTCCCGGAAATTTGTTCGTCAATTCTCGGCACTTGGCCTCGTCCACTACCGGATTCTTGAAATACGATCCGGCTGTTCCCCAATGCGTCCAATCCGGCAATTTATTCCGGCGAATTTCCACAACCGCATCACGCACATCGACGATGCTCGGCTCGAACTTCAGCGGCTCATCAAACCCGCCCGCGGCGGCGTGTATTCCGGCAATCGCGCCGCCGGAACCGTCGGCGCTTGACCGTTTCGGATTGAAAATCGGCAGTTTGGCCGTTTTCGGCATGGGATTCCGGGCTTGTTTGCGGCCGAAATATTCCTGCAGATCAGCATAGTCAATATTGGCCCGGCCGCCCTTTTTGAGCCGGAATGAAACCGCCGTGACGATATACCGCCCTTTTTGTTTCTTGAAAATACTATCCCTGTAACCAAATTCGCATTCTTTGTTTGTCAGCTCCTTGAATTTCATGCTGTTTAAATCAAGCACTCTTACTGTTTCGATCGTCTGGGCCGCATCGGTGCCGTAAGCGCCGATGTTTTGCACCGGCGCGGCGCCGACGGTACCCGGTATCCCCGACAAATTTTCTATGCCAGCCAGATTTCTCTCAACGGTATATTTGACCAGATCGTCCCAGATTTCCCCTGCCGCGGCCGCGATCGATTCATTGTCGATACTGTTACCGCCACCGAGAGCGTTTCCGGCTTCCTCATCCGTCTTGAAATAAAAATTATTACCGCCGCCGACGCCTTTCATCTCGTTTTTTATGACCAATCCGCTGAAACCGTCATCGGAAACCAAAATGTTCGACCCGCCGCCCAGGACGAAAATCCTGAGACTTTTTTCTTTGGCGAATTTGACCGCTTCAACCAACTCTTTTTCATCCGCAACTGCGCAGAAAAAGCGCGCCGGGCCGCCGATCTTGAAAGTCGTATATTGCGCCAAGAGAATATTTTTCGATATCTTCATCAAAAATTAAAGACTGCGCCGATCCACAATCGCCAATTCTCAATATTAAATTTGTTCAATATTCAATTGTCTTTGCGCCAAATGATGGCCGCGGGTGTGAGCTCCAAAATATAATGTCTAAATATATGTGAGTACAGCCGCGGCCGTCACTTGGTGCAATCTGAAATTATTATAGTATGAATCGGCTTTGCACGACAAGGGTGCCGAAAAACACGCAAAAACCCGCCGAGGGCGGGGCTTTGCGTAGACATTTTCTTGGTTTCTCACACACTCACACGCTCCTAATATAGCACATTTGACAGATTTTGCAAGTTATGGGAGTGGATAACTCCGCGCCGGAGGCACCATGAAATCACTGCAGTTTCTCGATTGCCGCGCGGGTCATGGGTCCGACGATGCCGATCGGATCGATGCTGTTTTCTTTCTGGAAGACGACTACCGCCTTTTTAGTCAAAGCGCCAAAGTAGCCCTTGGCGATTCCCGGCGGGATCGTCAGATACCCTTTGTTTTCCAAGAATGTCTGCAGGGCCGTGACATCGGCGCCTGATTCACCGACCGACAGAGTGCGGATCAAAGCCGCCGAAGTCAAACCGACCGAAGTCTGTGGAGCGGCGGCGGGTGTGGATGATGCGTTCGAAAGACTCTGGACCGCTGATTCGATCGCTGCTTCGGTCATCGGGCCTACAAAACCTATAGGATCAATGCTCATTCCTCCATTCTAGGAGAAACCGCCATATGTGTGTGCACATTACCGGACAACCTTGACAAAACAATCAACAGAGGGTGCCCCTCTGTTGATTGTTGCTTTGAGCGCGAGGTATTCCGATACTACTGCACCTGCTTGATCGCCGCCTCGATCTGGTCTTTGTATTCCGGATGATCCTTCTCAATACTGCGCAAGGTCGCAATCGCTTGCGTCTTCATGCCCGCCGCGTATTGTATTTGCGCAAGCCTGGAAAGCAAGTTGACATCCGTCGGGCTGTTTTTGATGAGCGCAACATAGATCGAGATCGCTTTTTGGTATTGCTTCAGGTTGGCATATACGCCCGCCATCTGCTCGGTCTGGAATACCGCCGGATCGTCGCCGAACAATTGGTGCGCCAAACTTTCCTGCCCGGTCAGAACCAACCCGGTGGCATAGGCCGAGCGCGCTTCGCCATACGACGGATCGCCTTCATAGGCTTGCCGCAATACCGCCACTGATTCCGGTATCTGGCCGGCATTCAAATACGCTTGCGCCAATTGAAAATCAATCGACTGTTTGGCCGGCGACAGCGCGTGCGCGTCGACGAGCAGCTGCAGGGCTTGCGCGTTTTGTCCCGCACCCAGCAAGAATCCGCCGCCGAGCACATACATCCTCGCATCTTTCGGCGTGGCGGCAATCTGAGCCTGGATATTATTCACGGCCAACTGGAAGAAAGCCTGCTTCGTCGGTCCGGGCGCACTCTGGCTTCCGATGACCGAACCGGCGCAAGAGAGCGACTGCTCGCGGATTTCCTGGTTGGCAACATAAGTGTTCACGGCAAGCGCCTTGTCGAACAATGTAGCGTCCGGCGTCGGTCCGGAGCATGATTGCAAAGCGGTGATAAGAGCGGTATTGGCTTGGTATGGGCGCAGTTCAAAGAAGAAAATCACGATAACCAAGGCGACGATCGATATCGGCGCCACCACATATTCGACTATCTCGGGCCTGACTTCCTTCGTTCCGCCTATGGTTGAAGCGCCGTTAGTGAAAGATTCTTGCGATGAATTCCCCCTTTGCAAAAGGGGGTGCCGCAAAGCAGCGGAGGATTTTATCGACGCAACGAATCCGAGCAGAGTAAAGAACAAGACATAGCTCGCCAAGTTATCGAACACAAATATGTTGTGCACCGCGTAGCCGGCCACCAGTCCGGTCAAGGCGCACTTTTCGGACATGGTAAATCCCGATTTCCAAATTCCGCGCAACAACAATACATACAGCGCGAGATAAGCCATGAGTCCCACCAACCCTCCAGCCACCAGCCAGTCGAAGTATACGCTGTGCGCGCGATCGAACCACTGCTCCTGCGACCACATTTTCGGATTGTAATTGGCGTTGAAGATGTAGTTGAAATTCTCCTGGCCCCAACCCAAAACCGGCCTTTCGGTCCAGCCGGTCAGAGCCATTTGCCAGATATAAAGGCGCGCCGTCGACTCGGTATTGCTCAAGGAAATGCTCGTCATGCGGTTCAAGACCTCGTTGTTCTTGACGATCGGCTGGTTGCGCAAAGCGTAAATGCCGATGCCCGCGATCACAATGAGCGCCACGACGCCGCCTGAGATCATGCGCGACCGCTTGGATCCATTCTTGGCAAAAAGCGCATAGAGGAAAAGCGCCAGCATGAGTCCGCCGGTAAAGCCGAGAATCGTGCCGCGAGTGGAAGTTTCAAAGAGGAGGAAAGAAAAGAGTACGGTAAGAACAATATATATCCAGCCCATGAATGAAATGCCCGGCGATTTTGCCGCCGCGCGCTTCGCCTTTTCCGCCAGGAACAAGTACGCCGCCAAACCGGCGTTCATGAGCATGTAAACCGCCATGTACGCCGCATTGCCCAGCGACGCGTCGATCCTGGTCGAACCCTGATGGATCGCGAACCAGCCGAGCAATTGTCCCAAGCCGTAAAGCCCGACGACAAAAGCCACCGCCAATTCGAAATTGAAGAACCGATGCCACCACTTTTTCGCCTCCCCTTCCGCGCCGAACACCGCCGCCGCCGCGATGAAGAACGCCCACAGATGAACGATCGTTATCCAGCCCTCCATGCGTTCGAAATTGGACCACATGCTTCGGATCGGATTCACGCCCAGAAGGTCGGCAATGAGGGCGACAACAGTAAAAAGTGTCACGCCGACCGTGAGAGCATTCAGCTTCGGCCGGTATCTGGCATCAAGAAAAGCCAGAATCACCCAGGCGGCGAAAGCGATCTCAACCATGAGGCGGAAATAGAATGCCTTGCCGGTAATAAACGGGAAAAAGAGCGAGTTGGCTACGATCAGAGCGAAAATGGGGACGAGGAAGAGAGCGGCGATCGTTACAAAGCGAGTGGTTTTTTTGATGGTCATGTGCGTTATGGTAATTCCGCGACTAATCGTCGTGCGGCTTAGAGTAATGAAACTATCATATATCATGGCAGACAAAAGCTCAACAACGACTTTGTAATGTGATAGGATAGCCGCATGTCCACACAAGTAACAGTCATCCGCCCCAAGAAAATATTCCACCTGTCGGATCTGAAAGAGTTATGGATATACAAGGAGCTACTATATTTCCTTACCTGGCGTGATCTTAAAGTCAGATACAAGCAAACCTTTATAGGAGCGGCATGGGCCGTATTCCAGCCGTTCATGTCTATGGTGGTCTTTTCGGTCTTCTTCGGCGGTCTGGCAAAAATACCCTCTGACAATGTGCCCTATCCAATCTTTGTATACACAGGTCTATTATTCTGGCAATTCTTCTCCGCGGCTCTTTCCGGCACGGCCAATTCATTGGTTGGCAATCAGGCCCTGATCACCAAAGTCTACTTCCCGCGCCTAATATTGCCGATATCTTCGGTCATTACCCAACTTGTTGATTTCTTCATAGCCGCGATAATCATGGTCGGACTCATGATATATTACGGGTTCATGCCGAGCTTCACCGGACTTCTTATGATACCGCTATTGCTTGTCATCACATTCATGGCTTCGGTCGGCGGCGGCCTATTCCTGGCAGCAATTAATGTTAAATACAGGGATGTTCGTTATGTATTACCTTACTTCGTACAAATACTCCTGTTTGTCACCCCGGTAATATATCCGGCATCGATTGCTGGAAAATATTCCAAACTGTTAGCCATAAACCCCATGACCGGCGTCATCCAAAACGCTCGCGCCGCGCTCTTGGGCACGGCGCCGATCAACTGGTTTCTTTTGGCAATATCGTTCATGGGGTGTGTGATCTTGCTTGTTGCAGGAGTATATATGTTCAAAAAGGTCGAAAGATATTTCGCAGATATCGTATGAAACCAGTCATCGAAATAAAAAGCATATCGAAAAGTTACAAGATCTCTCATGAGAGGGGTGGCTATATAGCGTTGCGGGATGTGATCATGAATGTCATCAAAAGTCCTTTTTCTTTCGTCAAAGAGAAGGCACGGACTGTGGCAGGATTCGAGAAGAAAGAAGAATTTTGGGCTCTTGATAACATAAATATTGAAATCAACCGCGGGGATGTTATAGGCATCATAGGCCACAACGGCGCCGGCAAATCAACATTGCTCAAGATTCTTTCGCAAATAACTCCCCCGACCAAAGGCGAGGTAATCATCCGCGGCAAGGTCGGATCACTTTTGGAGGTTGGTACCGGTTTCAATCCAGAATTAACCGGGCGCGAGAATATATTCCTAAACGGAGCCATTATCGGCATGACCAAACGAGAAATATCCCGAAAATTCGACCAAATCGTTGATTTCGCGGGCATATCGAAGTTTTTGGACACGCCGGTCAAGTACTATTCAAGCGGCATGTATGTGAGATTGGCATTCTCAGTCGCGGCGCATATGGAGCCGGATATTTTGCTTGTTGACGAGGTCTTGGCCGTTGGCGATGCGGAATTTCAACGCAAGTGTCTGAATAAAATGGAGGAGGTTACACACAAAGACGGCCGGACCATTATATTCGTCAGCCATTCAATGTCAGCAATCGAACGACTCTGCAAGAAAACGGTGCTACTCGAAAAAGGGCGCGTGGCCATGACCGGTGACACGAGGGATATCATAAGCCATTATCTCAATGTAAGCCGCACTGCCCATAAGGTAATACCAGAATCTGATGCGTTCGCGGGAAAAGGGTACAAAATAACCTCAATTGAGCTCGTCGATGGTATGATCGGTACATTCGGTATCGCCTATGATCAACCGATTCATCTTAAGCTTTCCATAGAAGTGAATGAGCGGTTAGAGAACATGAACTTTGCTATTTCATGCAATAGCTTAAACGATCAATTGTTATTCATTGTCAGAAACTCAGACCAAAAAGAGCACGCCGGCGAGACATTGGAACCGGGCCGGCACGAATTTGATGTAAAAATAGAACATATGCTGCGCCCGGGCAATTATCATATCGGCTTAGGCATAACGCGCGACAAGGAGATAAGCTACTACGAACCATACCAGGCCGTCCTTGAAGTCAGCCCGCACGGCAAACAAATGACTATACAGGAAAACAGGGGCCCTATGAATGCTATTTCGGAATGGA
The DNA here is from genome assembly GCA_018971685.1 of Patescibacteria group bacterium. GTDB lineage: Bacteria > Patescibacteriota > Minisyncoccia > Phycocordibacterales > PALSA-1337 > C7867-002. The sequence goes on along the minus strand of JAGXAG010000005.1, from coordinate 53,545 downwards.
ATCTTGATCACGAATACCGATGATGTCTATATTATCGGAATCACTGTCTCGTATACGAAAAGCGATGACTGATGGAAAACATCCCGCCTTATTCGAAGTTAAAATAAAGACTATATACAGGCTTCGGAAGCGCTATGGTACCGAAATATTCATTGAAACAGGAACATACCTGGGAGATACGCTCAATCGGGCCAAAGACATGTTCGCTTCCGTGATATCTATAGAGCTTGATACAGATCTGTTCATCGCAGCGCAAAGACGCTTTGCGCAATACCGAAATGTCCGCTTATACAAAGGAGATAGTGGTGTGATATTGCCCACAGTAATAAACGAGCTCGTGGAGCCTGCATTATTTTGGTTAGACGGACATTACTCTGGCGGTATCACTGCCCGCGGACAAATAGATACTCCGATCGTAAAAGAGCTCCAAGCAATCATGTCTCACCCCGTGCGCCGACATGTAATATTGATTGACGACGCTAGGCTGTTCGACGGAACTAACAATTATCCTGTTCAAAAAGCTGTATTTGAACTAGCCACAAAAAATGGGTACAGGTCATCAATTAAAGACGATATGATAACTATCATCCCAAAATGAAGGTATTGCGAAAAATAATATATAGAGGTTCTCTAAACCGAAAACTTCGCCGTGATTTTGATGTATTTAAAAATATGATCTCATCAAACCGTCCATTCCATCTGTCATGGCGAGAACATCAGGCTATGTATGAAAATGATACGGAAACACGCTTTGACGCCCATTATATATATCATCCCTCATGGGCCGCTCGTATCTTGGCCGTAACAAAACCGGCAAAGCATGTTGATTTCTCTTCAACGCTATATTTTTGTTCAATAGTTTCAGCCTTTATACCTGTCGATTTTTATGATTACCGGCCCGCCAACATCAGGCTCAGCAACCTTACATCAAAGCGTGCTGACTTGACGGCTTTGCCATTCCTGGACAATAGCATCGATTCTTTATCATGTATGCATGTAATAGAACATATTGGTCTGGGGCGATATGGGGATCCGCTAGATCCTGAAGGCGATCTTAAGGCCGTCATGGAACTAAAAAGGGTCGCGGCTCACGGAGGTACTATACTTTTCGTTGTCCCTATAGGCAAACCGCAAATAATTTTCAACGCCCATCGTATTTATTCTTACGATATGGTTATGAGCATGTTTGACGGGTTCGAGCTTAAAGATTTTAGCATGGTGCCTGACAATGGAGAAAAAGTCGGCTTAATACCGAAGGCCGACCCTGCGTTCGCCGACAAGCAATCTTACGGCTGCGGCTGTTTTTGGTTCGTCAAACCTTGAGCAATAGCAGATGAAATTCAACAGATATACAAAACATTACATAAAAAAGATCCTGGGTCGGCCAGACCATGCGTGGCATAAAACCGTTTTTGAGGATCGCATAAAAAAGGATACTTGGAAAAATCGGGCCGGCATATTGGCAAACGCGGAATTGGCCCTCGCCGATCGCGGCTCATACGAATCGGAAGAAGCCTACGGGGTTTCGAACGATCCGATTGTCATTCAAGGACATACGCTGAAAAAGAAGATTGAAACGGAATTCAGCGGCATACTCGAAAACCGACACTTTGAACGCATCGTCATCCACATACCTGACCAGAATATATCGCCAGCCGGTTATTCCTTGTTCACGAATTTCAAAGAGGCCTTTGAGTTCATTGGCGTACCAACCAAAGAGCTTGACTGGAATGAGCCGATAGGCCCGATCTTGGATTCTTTTAAGCCGACCATTCTCCTCACGAGCGATCACGCGAGCTACTTGGAAAAGATAGACTGGCGAACGGTCAAAGATCGGAAAAAGATTCATCATCTGAAGATTGGACTGACCGCTTCCCTCGAGGAATACGGGAATTCGCCATTGGCCGGCAGATTGGCTTGGGCCAAAGCTCACAGCGTCGATTTCTATTATTCGTTCCGCGATCCGGAATACATCCATTCACGGAAAGAATACCGGCCATTCTTTGACGCTGGATACAAAGTGCTCTTCATGCCTTTCGGCGCGCACATAAGCCGCTACTTCCCTGTCGCCGGATTCGAGCGCGACCTCAATTATGTATACTTGGCCTCAAAGCAGAGCTCGAAGCCCGCTATGCTGGATTTTTTATCACCGATAATGACCGAATATCCTGGATTCATCGATGGACCCGGTTGGGAACGCATAAAAAAATTCAGATTCAATCGTGACAGAGATCGTTATGTCTATGCTCGGGCGAAAGTCGGACTCAATCTGCACTTGCCGGAACAAATCAATTGGCCCTGTGAGACAAATGAAAGGACATACCAACTGGCTGCCTGCGGCGTGCCGCAAGTGACCGACCATGCCAAGCTGCTCGATAAAATATTCGGCCCTGACTCGCTTTTCATCGCCGATACGCCTGAAGCATACCTGGCGCATTTCGAGAATATAATCCATAATCCTGACATCGGTACCAGGCACGCGCTCGCGGCACAGAAAGAGGTATTCGAAAAGCATACGACATATCATCGCGCCGCCTCATTCATCGACCAATTGAAATCGCTATGAAGATTATCCGCATAGAAGGAGGCTTGGGCAATCAGATGTTCCAGTACGCTTTTGCGCACAGCCTTGCCGCATCAACCGGCGACGAGATCGCGCTCGACCTCGTTGGACTCATCACGCCGAATGACGCGAAACGCGAATATCGCTTGAAAGAAGTCTTCGGTATAGAAGCCCGGCTGGCATCGGCTGGAGAATCGGCCGTCTTCCAGTGCGGCCGCGCGCACCCGAAAGTCTCATTCATTACGCACGCCATCCGACCGAGCTCGCCCGCATATATCTCTGAACGATTCGGCTCTTTCGACCCGTTCGTATTCAAGGTCCGGGGCAATGCCTACTTCCGCGGCAATTGGCAAAGCGAAAGATATTTCGCCTCCGTACAAGATGAGATCCGCAAGGCTTTCTCGCATTTTCCTCCCTTGAGTTCAACGGCCTCGGATCTACAACGCATGATAGATGAATCAAGCGTATCTCTTCATGTCCGCCGCGGCGATTATGTGACGCACCGAGGCGCTGCAGAAGTGATCGGAGCGAAGAGCGCCGATTATTACAAAGCGGCTCTGCAAAAAGCGGCCGATGCTTTGGGCTATCCGCGGATCTTCGCATTTTCTGACGACATCGCCTGGGTACGAAGCTCGCTCGATCTGCCGACTAATACCGTCTATGTATCCGAGCTCGACCTCAAGGATTGGGAGGAGATGCGCCTCATGAGCCTCTGCCGCCGACATGTCATCTCGAACAGCTCATTCTCCTGGTGGGGTGCCTGGCTGGACCCAAGACCTGATAAAATTGTTATCGCGCCCATACCGTGGTTCCGCGACCCACGCCTGGAAAACAAGGACATTTGTCCACCAACATGGATACGAATACCCGCAAACCTCTAGTCTCCGTCATCATGGCCGCGTATAACGCCGAGAAGTACATCGGCGAAGCCATCGAGAGCGTGCAGGCGCAGACCTACACGAACTGGGAGCTCATAATCGCGGATGATGCGGCCAAAGACGCAACTGGCCGCATTGCCGACGAATACGCAAGGAAAGATCCTCGCATCAATGTCATTCACCTATCCAAGAATTCCGGCCAAGCCATTGCCCGGAATGAAGCGGTGAAGATCGCGCGAGGCGAATATCTGGCCGTGCTCGATGCCGATGACCTATGCCTTCCTGAACGCTTCGCCAAACAAGTCGCCTTCCTCGATTCGCACCCGAATGTGTCGGCTGTCGGATCTTATGCCCAAATGATCGATCAAAACGGGACGCCGCAAAAAATAAAAATAAAAGCCGAAAACAACGAACGCATACATTTCAAGCTCATCCTCGGCACGCAATTCATCCACTCGGCTGTGATGATGCGCAAGGACGCTTTCAACATGCTCGGCGGTTATGATACAAACTATCTCTATGCCGAAGACTATGACCTCTGGTGCCGATATGCGGATGCCGGCTATGAGCTCGCCAATATACCGGAAATACTCATCAGATTCCGCAGCCAACCGGGTTCAGTATCTGTGCTCGCCTCCTCCACACAAAAGATCCAAGCCGAACATGCGTATCAAGTAAACGAGAGGAACTTGAAACCATATCTAAAGCTGACGCGCCCCCAACTGGAGGATATGATTGCTTTTATAAATGGCTGGCCAATGAAAACGGGGCCGGCCTTTGCTTCGCTCAAAAGATACAAACTGATCGTACAAGAATATGTTGCGAAGGGCGCACATACAACCGAGGAACAGTGGCAAGCTATACTATGCTACAAAGACATGCGCCGCGAACTTGTCATTACTACCCTGCGGCGCATGTTCAAATCTGGACTGACGAACTAAGGTAAAAGCTGCCTCTCGGCTTTGTAATCATGCGACGCGAACTGCTTCGGTCGGAAGATCCGGTCATAGAATTTTTTCACGGCGATATACGCGCCCGGAAACGCGGACTCGACTGACCATTTCAGTTTCTGAACGGTCGATAGTTTCGATTTTGCGTAGCGGGCGCCGACGGCATATTCATCCCAGACTTTATTCACGGCAACTTCGGGCGGATGCTTGAGCGGGAACGAGAGCGGCTCCATGGCGAGGTCGGCCCATAGATTATCTCCCGGCACAGCTTTGTGCAAAGCTCCGACACTGCCGAAGCCAATGTTTGAGATCAGATTCTTGGTCGGATAGATAGTGAGGCCTTTGTTCGCCAGACAAGCGAATATCCATTGGCCGTCCCAACTGTTCACTAGGTGGTCGTGATAGAGTTGGAATTTCTGGCTGAAATAATGCGCGGCCGCTCGAGTCGGCAGAAGGTCGTAGAGTAGCTTGCTGTCGCGAACCTGTGGCCATTGTTTTACCTCCGGATCGTACAATTTCCAAGCGCGGCGCCAGGTGGCCATGCCCCAGACGCACGGGATGGAAAGAAAATAATAACTATTTTCCTTGTACGGCTGATTATAATAATGGAGCGCGTCGCTGCCGGTCACGCACATGACGCGCTCGTTGTTTTTATATTTTTCGAGCATCTCCGCCGCAAATCGAAAATATGTCGGCTCGATGATCTCATCATCCTCGATCATCATGCCGTCCTCGACGTTCTCGAAGAACCAGTCGAGCGATTTCTTGAAGCCTTGGATGATGCCTTGGTGCTCCGTGAAGAAGAGCGTCTTCACTTCACAAGGCCAGTCGACATCCGTGGCGATCTTGCGCGCTTCGGCGTGCCTCTCGGCAAAGCCGGACTGCTCGAGGCGGTCAGCGGGCAGGGCTTCTTGGCTGATGAATAGTTTTGCTGGCCGGGCCTGTCGGATAGCCTCAAAGGCGCGCTTGGTCGTCTCCGGCCGGCGATAGATGATGAAGAGGACTGGAGGACATTTCGTTGACATAAATCAAAGTATATACGACTATTATCGTTATGCAAGAAGGAAAGATACGAAACCTCGTACTCGGCTCAAGCGGTTTCATCGGCGTGCCATTCTGCCGATTTCTAGAGGCGCAGGGCGAGGAAGTCGTGCCTTTCGATATCCGCAGGAGCCCCGATGAGGATGCCCGATTTGCCACGCTGCCTCTCGACAAAGTCGACCGTGTCTACTTCCTGGCCTGGGATGTGGGCGGCGCCAAATACCTTTTCCGCGAGGATGCTCTCATCCACCAGCTCGAATGGAACATGAAGCTCCTCGAGAATGTCATGAAGCAGCTCCAATCCAATTCAGTTCCCTTCTTTTACGTCTCAAGCCAGTTCGCCGAGGAATACGGCACGCCCTATGGCGCCACCAAGCGCTTGGGAGAGATCTGGGTCCGCCTCGTCCCGCATGGCTATTGGGGCCGCCAATGGAACGTCTATGGCGAGCTCGAGGACTCGAATGACCGCAGTCATGTTATCGGCGACTTCATCAACCAGGCATTTACCACCGGCACCATCGTCATGATGACGACCGGCGAGGAGATGCGCCAGTTCATTCATGTCGAAGACAGCGCCCGTGCCTATCACAAAATACTCACAGAAAAGATAAAGGGCGGCATCTATGACATCAGCTCGGGAAGATGGACATCTATCCGCGAAGTGGCCGAGATGATCGCTGGCATGACGGGCGCCAAAGTCATTCCCGGAGAGAAAATAGGATTCTCGCATAGAAACTTGCCGAGCCACGATAGAATTCCTGGTTGGGAACCACAGATCAGCTTGGAAGAAGGCTTGAAACGGATGGTAGAGGAATTTAGGCGCCGACATCCAGATAAAAAGCGAGCTTAGGCCCGCTTTTCTTTTTCCTTTTTAGCCTTCTCCTCGAGATGCTTGGCGTAATCCGTCTGGCTGACGCGGCGGCCTTGAATGTAGCGCGGCGGACCTTCGCGCCTGATATGTTCAACAAAATTCTTGTAGCTCACCTGCCTCCCATCTATGTCCGGAGTAAGGAGGTCGAGCATCGTATCGAGATCATGACCCTTGAGCAAGCCTTTCGAAGCTGCTTCCTGTATGAGCTCCATAGCGCTATCCTCGAATCTGAAGAGCTCCATGACAGCCGCCAATTTCAAAACCTTATCGCTTGTCCAGAATTTCCGTCGCCGCGCATCCTTGAGCTCGGCTGCGGCATCGCGTACATAAAGCGCCTGTGTGAATATGACCTGTCCCCTATCCGTCGGCCCGAATATGCCATCAGTGAACATGTACGGCGATGTCGGCCTCCTCTCCCACCGGAATGTCGGTAAATCGTAGAGGACGAATCCTTTCTTGCGCATGAGAGCATCTATTTCCGAAAATGTGGGCATGCCCTTCCCCCAGGACTGGAAGTACGCTTCGAGACTGACGGCCACGAGCTCGTTCCACGCCTTCGCGCCGAGGCCACGGAGCACCTCGAGCTCGGAACCTTCGACATCGAGCTTCATGACATCGAGTTCACGGATGCGGTTCTCTTTCAGGAATGAAGCGAAGTCAGTCGTATTCAATGTAACCGTGCGATGCGGCATCCAGGGCTCCCAGCCCGGGAAACGGGATAGGTATTCGGAGTCAGAATCATAGAAGCTGGAAGTCGGCGCATGGCGGCCATGGATATAGAACTTGCGCTTTCCCTTCTTGGACCACAGCGCGGCGGGATAATAGCGCTCATGGTTCGGCGCCGCCTGATTGAGGCGCTCGCACTCTGTCGGGTCGGCTTCGAAGCCGATAACCTTGTATTGATCCCCAAATACTTTCCATTCCTTGCCGGCGCCGCCTCGTGCGCCAACATCGATAACGACGAGCGGCGATTTCGAAAAAACTTTTTTGCCGACCAGATGCTCGATGAGGCGAGGATGGGGATTTATGTTATCGGCGCTTATTGACATGAAAGGACATTATCATACATGGACGAAAATCGGTAGAGCCAGGATTGGCCGATCATCCTCGATAGACCTTCTCGTATTCGTCGGCTTGCTTCACCAGTGAGAAATCGTTTTTCACCCGAGCATATCCTGCCTCCCCAAACCGCACCGCTTTCGCGTGATCGGTAAGCAAGCTTTTCACTTTCTGCGCCATCAAGTCCAAATCGAGGGGATTCACGATATATCCCGTCTGGCCATCGACGACGATCTCCGGCGAGCCGCCAAAGCAGGTGGCGACGACCGGCTTCCTCAAGGCCATGGCTTCGATATTCACCAGACCGAATGTGTCCAGGCAGACTGATGGATTCACGATGACATCGGCGGCCGCATACGCCGCGTGCAGATCCGAACCGGAGAGCCAGCCGGTAAAGACTACCTTATCGGCAAAGCCCTTCTCTGCGGCATAGGCGAGCTTCGATTCAGCCGATCTGTCGCGCTTGGCGACGACCAGCAATCGAGCTTCGGGCATCTCTGCAGCGATCTTCTCAAATGATTTGAAAAGCTCCCAAGCGCCCTTGGCGCCCTCGAGGCGGCCGGAAAACATCGCGACTCTCTTCCCTGCCAAACCATGCTTCGCCTTGAATGCCTGAACCGTCAACATCGGCACTTGCCATTCATTCACGCCAATGCCGTTGTAGATGCGCTCGACATTCGTAATGCCATTCTGCTCCATGGCTTGCTTCAAAGAATCGCTCACGGCCACGACATTATCGACGGATTGCCGTAGGACACGGCGAATGACCATATTCCTCCATGGGTTGTAACGCAATCTGTAGGCCCGAAGCTGGCGGAACGGACTGATGTGATAATCAAACGACTGGGGCATGTCCAGAAAATGTGGATCGATGTATTCAGTGAACTTGCCGAAATGGAAGGTCATAATGTCGTGGCATGTGAGAATCACTTTGGCTCCGGATTGCTTGGCAAGCGAGAGTGAATGATACGAGAGATGTGCGTGAATATTATGCGCATGGACAACATCCGGTTTGTATTCGGCGATAATCGCCGCGACCTTATCGACCGTCAGTTGATTCTTCAGGCACCTGAATGATTGCCATTTGAGATCGTAATCGGAGGCAATACGATCGATAGCGAGACCTTCATATTCAAAGCGACCCGCATCCGAATCTGTGCGGACTGTTGTGACTACTCTGACCTGATGGCCGCGCCTTTGCATCTCCTTGGACAAATTGAAAGCAACCATGCCGGCACCGCCGAAACTGTGTGGGGGAAAATCATCAGATAATACTAATATTTTCATATTATTTGATATTGGCTGATGATCTTGTCGACAGCAAGCTTAACATCGTGAGCTTTAGCCCATTCTATACAATCTCCCGGCATGATCGCCTTTTCATCTAGGATCTTGTGCAGATACCAAGCGCATTCATCGATATCATAAGGATCATCTGCCAAATATCCTGTCTTGCCGTGAACTATGGCATCGCTGGCCCCCGAATCACGAGAACCCAAAGTTGGCACCCCTCGTGCATTTGCCTCCAAATAAACAAGTCCAAACCCTTCGAAAGTATGCTTATTCGGGACAGCCAGGAGCGCGAAAGCATCTGTTGCTGAGTATAGGCGATCTAGCTCGTCAGCTTTGACTCGGCCATGAATCCTCACATCACCATTGGTCACCAGATTGCTCATATCGCCAGAGCCTACGATATCAAGAACAGCTTTTCTGTTATACTTTTCGTTATACAAATGGAATGCTCTTATGAGATTGGCAATGCCTTTGCGCGGTTTAATGGCTCCTACAAATAAGACATGTTTCCTGCCATCAACTCTTGCTAACAAATCAGCAGGTTTTATGGAATCAAAATCAATAGCGTTCTTTATCACTACCATTTTACCTAAAACTCCGGCAATTCTGGAAAGTGGTTTCTGGACGATTTTATTTTTTGTGTAATCACTGACAATAATAAATTTGTCAACTTTCTTCGTGCTCCTAAGATACATTAATGCCGACACCGCTTTCTTTATAGGATTTCTGAATATGCCGGGAATATATGCATAAGTGCCGTGCATAGTGGCAACAATCCGGGTCTTATCAGGCACTTCTATAAATGGAAGCAGAGATAAGTATGGTTCGACAACTACATGGATAGCATCGGGCCTGAATTCATTTATAACAGATTGCATTTTCTGCGCATCTAACCTAGACATGGCCATGTTGCAGAGATATTCCATCGGCCCTGCAAGACATACGCGTTCGGATAAGCCGGCACGGCTCTTTCGGGAGACAACACAAACAATCTCTACATGGCGCCGCTCCAGTTCGTTGGCAAGATCTAGACTGTATCGGCTCCAGCCGTCTGTGCCTTCCATATGGTTGGTTATAATCAGAACACGCATATATTTAAGTTCGATGCGATATAAAATCTATAATCTTTCTAGCTCGCTTTTGCCAAGTATACTCTTTGACCTTTTCATAAGCAGCCATAGCTAATTCTTCAACGCGCTGGCCGCCGTAAGCCACCTCATTCATGGCTTCGGCCAGACTCTTAGGATCGCCTGGTTTGACGATAAGCGCAGTCGATTCATCAAGAACATCGCGGACGGCCGGCAGGTCGGAAGCGATGATGGGCACGCGGCTCGCCATGTACTCGAACATCTTCAGCGGCGACATATAGTAGGCGAAGTGCTCTGAATAAGGGAACGGCATCAGGAGCGCATCAGCGGCTTTCTGATAAAGAGCCAGCTTCGATTGCGAAACATATCCGATGAATATGGATTGGCCGCCGACACCAAGGCGGTTAGCTATGGCCTTATATTCATCGACATCCGATTTCGAACCGCCTATTGCTAAAACAACGAGCTGTTGATCATTCATGGACTTCAAGGCCTCTAATGCGACAGCGATGCCTTTGTCCATGCCGAGCGTCTTGAACCGGCCAGTATAGACGAAGATCTTTTTGTCTTTTGGAAGATCGAGCCGTTCACGAGCAGTTTCTCGATCCATACTGATGTCAAAGACTGATAAGTCAACGGCGTCCGGCGCGACTGTGACTTTGGATTCGGCCGCGCCAAAATCTTTTACGAGACTAGACTTCAGAAAAGCAGTTACGGTGAAGATGGCGTCACATTGCTTGGCTATCAAAAGATCGCGCCAGCTGTGATAGATCAAATGCGACTCAAATGCGACTCGGTAACCTAAGAATGGTCTTAAAAGAATGGCGATGGCACATAGGTACGAATCTTTAGTGTATAAGACTGCCTGTCGGTCGCCGGCTATTAAAATCTTGGCGTGCCTGATGAGCCACCAGATACCATAGATCGTTCTAAATCGTCTCCAATTGCAATCGATATTCTCGACTTTTATTCCGCTAAATATTTCCGGATTGCGAATACGATTAGCCACAAAAACAAATTGATTGCCAAGAAGACCATGAAAAGCGACGGCCATCGCTTTGGCCTGCTGATTAGTGGCCGTCTCGGACGGATAATTCAATGTGGTCAAATAGACAAGTCTCATGGATTCTTTAGATAGAGATGAGTTGCCAGGTCAGTGTTTGAGCCGGTAATAGAACCGATATATATTGATCGTAGAAGAAATTATCTTTCTGCAACATCTTTTTTAGACGGCCTATACCGGTAGTCGGATTGTGCGGCGGACCGTACCAGAACCTTTCTTTGCGAAAAAAAGATTTCGTATAAGCGCGTAGCGACAGTTTCGTGCCCTGGCATATATAATCAAGGGAACGAGATGTGAAAAAATGGATATGAGTAGGATCGGTCACCGAATCTATTGATCTGAAATATGGCACCTGAATCAATGCCCTGCCTCCGGGTTTCAGGATCCGATGAACTTCATTCATTGTCCTTATAACATCAGGCACATGCTCGAGAACATGACTGAGCACTGCCGCGTCGAATGATCCGCTTTTTACAGGCCATGGAAAGATTGTGATGTCATGCAGTATATCGGGACTGAACGATTGCAATATATCAAGACCGACGGATCCCGGAAGCTTGTGGCCGCCAGAACCTATGTCTATGACAGTTAATCCGTTCACTACATTATCCGTAGTGACACCATTCCTGGTAAATACCCGTTCCGCTAAGGTTGGCTCGCTCATATCAAGAAAGTGTATAATTTATTCATGAAAAAAGGAAGTACTAATAGAATCATATGGATGTCATTCGGTCCGATCGGCGATACTCTGCTTATGCTGGCCTTCTTCGACGATCTGCTTCGATTGGAACCGGACATGCGGTTCACGGTATTGGCCAGCACAAATGTAAAGATTATCCGTGAATTGTCATCGGCCTATCCATCGATCGAAGTCGTCCAAATCCCGGAAATACTCGGCATGTTACCGTTCCTTGCCAAACTGTTCAGATATCAATCCACAGTAATTGTACCCGGAGTGGCAAGAACATATTCGTCTCGATTGAAATACTTTTTTTATCTACTCTCGATGAGGCCGGGCAATCTGGTCGTGGGCTTCAAGGAATGGACTGGCATGCAGGGCTGGCTGCCTTTCGACAAATCTTACGGCTACGATTTCAAGATGTCCATTATCAACAATTATCGCCGGCTTATTCCCGATTTTCTGCCGGGCAAAAACCTCGAGCCGCGGCCGCCGCGCGTCAATCTCAATCTTCACAAGCCGGTTGATTTTCCCTTCAAATCCGGCGGGTATTTCGTAGTACACATGTTCGGCACACGCGCCCGTTATTCATTTCCGCCAAAAAGATGGCGCTCATTATTATACGAACTGCGCAGGATATTTCCTGGATATAGATTGGTCTTGACCGGCGCCAAAAAAGACGAAGTCATCATAAAAGAAATCACGTCGGGCATCGAAGGGATATTACTATTCATAAACCGTCCGGTATTGGAAGTGGCTAGTATTATCCATGATTCCGCTCTTTATATAGGTGTCGATACCGGCATCACCCATCTGGCGGCGGTTCAGGGAATAAAAAGCGTAGTGATAGGCCATAATACCGATCCGATGTGGTTACCGCGATACAATCCTAATGGAGTCATATTGACGAATAATTCACGGTGCCTATGCAAAGGAGACAAGGTCGGCTCTTGTACAACATATGAAGATGGCAAAGAATACCGGCGTTGCACTTATGATTTGACCGTGGAAGATGTGATCATGGCAATTCACGATAAATTATCATCTTCATGATCGGATATAGCGCTTGATCTTTGAATACCATTCGATCGTTTCGGACAATTTACCGGCGAATTGATCGATCGTGGTCGTGGAATCTATGGAATTCCTATCAAGTCTATATGTATCGTCTCTGGATTTCACTAAACCTTCTTTTACGGTAACTGCGGCTATATATCCGGAATTCTTCAGATAATTCGCGTGCTTGTCAGAAAATTTACCTTGCGGATAGGCGAATATGTCCGCCCTGGAGCCGAACCTTTCTATCAAGAACCGGCGTGACTTCTCAATATCATCTTTCCAGGAATCGTCGTTGTATGTCGTTAAAAGTTTGTGCGAGGCTGTATGCGGCATGATTTCGACCAGACTGCTCTTGCTGACTTTTTTCAATTCATCTTCGGTCATAATCGAAAGACTTACGCCGTCGCTCGTATTCATGTAACGGCCGATTGGGTCTGTGGCTATAAAATATGTCCTTGGCATATTGTATTTCTCAAATATAGGAAAAGCGTGCGCCAAATTGTCATGATAGCCGTCATCTAATGTTATGGACACGCAGTGAGAGAGATCGGCGCCGGTTTTGATTTTGTTTACCAATTCAGATAAGCTGATTACATTGAAATTGTTTGATCTTAGGTATAAGAGTTGCTCTTCTAGATTTTCCGGTGTTACAGTAAAAAAAGCCCTGTTGTAACCTATAGAATGGTACATAAGTATACTGGCCTTGCCGACGGGATGGCCGGCAAACAAATTGGCTGATTTGAAAAATATATTTTTAAGCAGATATTTCATGTGTGATTTTATCGGCAAGCCTCTCTAATCCCTGACCCTTCAGATCGACATCTTTCCATATAATCCCGTTTTCCGTCTCCACCTTGGCTCCACAGGCAGCCGCTTCAAATATAGTCTTGTCCATACTGCCGATTTCAGTAAAATTCGCGTATATTTCGTGACTGCAGTAATACCCGACCGTATCCTCATGCTTCACGGCCGGCTTCATGATTACGAGATCGCCCAGGCTGTAATCACTTATCATCTTCTTTATTTTCTCGTGATACGCGCCGTCCCTATCCGTCGGACTTCCAACTATAGTAGCCGTGAATGGTTTGCCCGCCCGCCGCATCTCCTTCAGGCGCTCGACGAAAACATCCACTCTCTTTACCGGCGATATCCGCCCTAGGAACAATATGGAATTCGGGTTGCGCTCTATCTCCGGATGCGGTCTGAACAGATCGGTATCTACGCCTACAGGCATCATCATGGCCTTCTTGAACCCGGCCGTGAATGATTGCGGCGAAGTGTAGAAAACAATATCGGCAAGCGACACCGCCAGGCGAGTCAGCCAATTCCCCTTGCGATGATTCCTCCACAGCGCTACCTTCTTGCCAAATAGCTTCCAGACAAGACCGCCCAAAATGACATATTCCTGATTCATATGCACGAAGACCGCGTCGTAATTCTTGCGTTCTTGCCAAATATACCTATAGAACCAGGCCAAATACTTCATCCTCGAGCGGCCGTTTTCTTTGCCTAGCGACAGCACTTTCACTTCGGCCGGCAATTCATTCCGACCTTTCTCCAAGCATACGACTGTCACCTTTTCGAACCTCTTGGCGAATTCCTCTATCCAGCGGTGAAAAAAGCCCAGGATCGGGTCGTCCTTGTCTACTTTTTGGGTGATGATGAGTAATTTCATGAATACCACTCTATCGTCTTTTTTAGCCCCTCGTCAAAAGAGACTTCCGGTCTGTAGCCCAGAATTTTACCAGCCTTGGAAATATCGGCATAGCTGTCTTTGATGTCGCCTATCCTCGGATTCGCATATTCCGGCTTGATATTCACGGCCAGCAACGAATTCAATTTCGACATAAGTTCATTGAGCGATATTCTGCCGCCGCTCGCTATATTGAAGACTTCTCCGGCGCCGCCGCTAGATGAAAGCGCCGCCAGATTCGCCGCTACCACATTGTCTACAAAAGTGAAATCCCTGGTCTGTGTGCCGTCGCCGTATATGACAGGCCGTTTACCCCTCTTCATAGACGAGATAAATTTCGGCACGACCGCCGCGTATTCGGAATTTGGATTTTGCTTAGGACCAAAAACATTGAAATATCTCAGACCGATCGTTTCCAACCCGTAGAGCGAATGAAAAATCTTGGCATATATTTCCCCGCCAAATTTTTGTGCGGCATAAGGCGACAGCGGATTTGCCGGCATCGTTTCGACCTTTGGCAAAACGGGGGTATTGCCGTATACGGAACTTGAAGAAGCGTAAACCACGCGCGGCACTTTGGCCTTAACGGCGGCAGTAAACATCGAAAGCGTGCCGGTCAAATTGGCGGCGTTAGTCTCCATTGGCAAATTTATACTTTTAGGAACAGACGGCAAAGCTGCCTGATGGCAGACCATGTCTACTCCCGTCAATAAATCGGCCAGTTTGTCTGTATCAACGACAGATTGCCGCACAAACTCAATAACATCTTTTACCTCATTTATATTATCAATGTTACCTGTAGACAGGTCATCTATCACGATCACTTTCGACCCGATCTTGACAAGCGCTTCGACAATGTGCGAACCGATAAATCCGGCCCCTCCTATAACTGCGATTTTCTTATTCTTTAGATTTTCCTTCATAATTTTTCTAAAATTAGAATAATGGCATTAGTAACCGCTTTTTCATCCCGCCCAACAATCTCCGCCCCCACCTCCTTCGCCACCCCGACATCCGTCGATACAATCCTGCATCCCGCCGCTTTTGCCTCGACCAGCGCCATGCCATAGCCTTCGAACAGTGAAGTGTTTAGTAATAAGTCGGCGGTTTTATAGTACGAAAAGAGAGTCGGCCGGTCAATCCAATTTTCGAAGATGACAGAATCGACTAGGCCGAGATTTATGGTTGACGATTTAAGGTTTGCGAGCAACGAGCCGCGGCCAACTATTATCAATCCCGCCCTTGGAATCTTCTCAACCACCTTTTTCCATGAATGAATTGCGAGCTCGATATTTTTCTCTTTCTCCAACCTCGAGGCCATCAAGACAATCTTTTCGAACTGCGGATATTTCCGCCGCAGATCCGCGCCTTCCAAAATCGGCGCGCTCTTTATCTTTTCGACATCGACGGCGATCGGCCTGACTTCAATCTTTGAGGCAAGCTCGGGATCATTTATGCCGCCCGCCTCACTATTCCGGCCGAATGCATCGATAAGATACAGTCTGATCCTGTCCGAAACCACCCTTATTTTGTCCGCCTTCGGCAAATACGACAGATAAAGATACTTGCGGATTTTGCGCATCACATTCGTCGCATAGTAAGGACTGCCGATATCTTCATGGACCTGAATTTCAAGCTGAATGTCAAATTGTTTTTTCAGCGAAATTCCCGCCACCGCCGCGACCGAATCCTGGCAAGTGACTTCGTCTATATGTCTCCTATCGACAATGAATCTGCCCAGTCTTATAGCGTCCAGTGGATAAAGAAATTTCGACCATGACCTCGTCGAATACGCAAAGCAGTTATTCGACAACGCGTCCGCGTCAGCCGCCTCTCCCTCCTCAGCGCGACATAGTGTCTCACATTCTCCGCCGATTGGCGGATCGCCTCGTTTGACACTTAGCGGCACCTGCGACGGGGGAGGCGGCGTCCGCCGACTATTTCGTTTCTCGAACACCACGATATGCACTTCATCGTAGTTTTTCGCGTACTCCGCCTGTCGCGCGCGTACCGCACTGTCCTCTCTGAAAATATCGCGGTCCGACGAGATCATTAACAGTTTCTTGCTTGCATTATTCATGCGTATAGTGTTTAAGTTAAAATTTTTCCCAAACCGCTACTATTTCATCCGCAATTTCCCGCCACGAATGTTTCCAAGAAAACTTTCTCACCAACTCCGCCTGCCGCGCGCGGTTGCCCGGTTCGGAAAGCCATGTAATTTTGTCCGCGATCTCGTTCTCGTCTTCCGGATCGACGAATACCGCGCAATCTTTGACCCTCTCCGCAATCCCTGTCTCTTTCGTCAAAATAAACGGCGTGCCGGCGCGTATTGCGTCAAATATCATATTCGGACTGATATCGCCCAAAGACGCCAGAATAACCGCATACGAGTGCCTTATTTTCTCCACGAAGCTGTCGTAGACCGCCTTGCCGGTATCGAGTTCAATATCTTGCAGACCCGCCTTCTTGACCTTGACTCTCGCCGCCTCGAACGCTTCTTTCAATAATTCAACATTTTTCCATTTGAGCGGTCGCGTCGCGGCAACGAACGCGCGGTTTTCCGGTTCCGTCGGTTCCAATCTCTCGCCGCAATAATTCTCGACGATCGCGGACTTTCTAGGGTCCAAACCATACGCCTTCTCGAATATTTCCTTTTGCCATGCCGTACTGAATATAACCACCTTCGCCTTACGGAGTGCCTGACCGCCAAGCCTGAAAATCAATTTCTCTTTTCTGGAAAATTTTTCCATCCTCGTTCCGTAAAAGTTTTTAAATCTAACCAGATCGCCGGTCCTTTCGGCGTAAGTTTCCCAGAGAAAGTCGCCGCCGGTGCGGATAACATATTTTTTATGCATAATATTGCATGCGTGCATCGCCGGCATCGCCGCCGACCAGGTATCTAAGACCAAGATAAGATCCGCATCCCATCCTTTTCGGATTACTTTCAATAAATACAACAAGTGCCGCACGCCTGGCGGAAACGCACGCTCCCAACGATACGCCGCTACCTTTACGCGATGAAGCGGTTTGCCGTCGGCGCCTTTGGCGTTCTTCCAAGTTTCATAGAGATTCCGGGCGTACTGGGCGGGGCCTCCAATATCAGGCGGATAAATGCCGGTGGCAATCAAGATTTTCATGATTCAAAGTCTAGCATAATAGTGTTGGCGCCGCGATTACTGAGGTCAGACTCCGGCAAATATCATTTTCATTTCATTGGCAATTTTATTCCAGTCATATTTGTCTTCAACCATTCTCCTCGCATTTATCACCAAAGAATTCTGCAACCCCTCGTTGTCGATCAACCGTTCGACTTTTTCCGCGATCGATCTTGGGTTTCTAACTTCACAGAAAAGTCCGGTTTCGCCGTCGCGCAAAAAGTCAACAATACCGCCGACCGGCGTGGCGATGACGGGAATGCCGGCGGCCATCGCTTCGACAAATGAATTGCCGAAACCTTCGGAGAGCGACGGGCGGATGAATATGTTCGAGGCTTGGAGATACATCGGCAGATCTGCATGCGGCACATGTCCTAGGAATATGACGCTGGGTTCGCACCGGTCCGACCGGTGTACACCGGTCGGACCGGTGCGAACCATCTTCTTCAACCTTTCCTCTTCATAGCCTGTTCCCGCGATGAGCAACTTGATATTAATCGGCAAATAATTCAAAGCTTGAATGATGTCGCCAACGGCGTTTTTGGCTACCAATCTAGAGACCGTAATGAGGAAAATATCGCCTTCCCGCTTGCCTAGTTGCGCTTTTAAAGCCCCTAAACGCCCGCCGGAGACCTGTTTTGAGAAAAATCGATAATCTACCCCGTTTGGCACGATTGTAACGGGACATTTCGCGCCCATATCCAGCGCCCAATCTGCAAGATATTTCGAAATGGCCTGAATGGCGTCCGCGCGGGTAAACATCATCTTGAACATTGGATATAGCGGCCGGGCGCGCCTTTTCAAATACGGGATCGGATCGCCGTCTTGTAGAGTGAAGATGAACGGTATTTTCGGATGCGCCAATTTGAAAAGCACGGCCGCGAATGAATTATATGTCGCCATTAGCGACCAGATGGCGTCATATTTCCTTTTTCGATTCAAGGAAATTGCCTTGAATAGTCCCAGGGCGAGATACGCGTATTTATTCAAATGCAGATATGGCGGCAAAGAATCTGACAATGTCTTTTGTTTGCCTGTCCAGCCGATTCTGTGAATATTTACATTGCCGATCTTTTCGAACTTAGGGAGTTTACGGTCCAATCGCAATGCCACCATGTCGAATTCGATTTCACTGTCCGGAATCCGATCGGTGATTTCTTTTATCGCCACCTCGGCCCCGCCGATCATGTTCGGATAGTACACCAGC
Organism: Patescibacteria group bacterium; assembly: GCA_018971685.1. GTDB lineage: Bacteria > Patescibacteriota > Minisyncoccia > Phycocordibacterales > PALSA-1337 > C7867-002. The sequence continues at coordinate 34,946 of JAGXAG010000005.1, read as the reverse complement.
GAAAATATGAGGATGCGGCGCATAATCGCATTCAATCAACTTTCAAGACCTTTTTCAAGACTTCTTCGGGGACTTCAGGAACTTTATCGGTTTTCGGAACTTTTGGAATTTCAGGTGTTTTTTGAAGTGCTTGGTTTTGCCGTACGGGTTGTGAGGCAATTGTATTTTGGGTTGTCGCGGCAGGCGCTGTGGCTGGAACGGACGCGGCGGCATCGGTCGGCGAGAAAGTGGGCGCGGCGCGTTCGGTCTTGCCGAGCGCGGCTTGCAGGGCGTTTCTCAATTGACTGACATTCTCTTTCGATTGCGTCTTCAGGTCGCGCTTGGGTTGATTGCGACTGAGCGACGATAGTGAAATATGTTGTTGGTTATGCTGTCCAAGCTCTTCGCGCTTTTCGGCTCTACGAACACGGTTTCCCTCACCCACGGTCGGTGACAGCGGAACAACAGGACGCCCGCCGTCGCCGCCTTTTCTCGGCGGGGAGTCGGTAGTATGCGGATTTTGTCTCCAACCCGTCTCCGAAGAGGGTTCGGAAACCGTATCCGTCTTTGCCGACGGCGCTGATGAAGTTTTGGAATCAGTGGAAATATTGGCAGCGACTGAAGTACTTGCGTCAGCCGCGCCCGCAGGCGAAGCGCTTGCCGGTTCGAGTCGAGGACTCTGTTTGAGCGGCGTAGAAGTTGCCAGGTTTTCGGGTCGCGCTGTCGAGCCCGAAAACCTGGCAACTTCACGACGCGAGTTCCGCAGACTCGAACCGGCAAGCGCTTCGCCTGCGGGCGCGGGAATAGCAGACCGCGCCGATTTCTGCGTCGGTTCGTGGAATTTCACTATCTCAGCTTCAACCATTACTCGCGGCCGCGCGAATTGTGTTCTAGACGCCTCGATAATTTCTTTTACAAATGAAGAACCCGGGTGCGCGATCGGCGGCAAAGTCACCGCCGAAAAAGGCGACGAGGTCAGGCCGTCGATCATTAACTTTAGGTAAATTTGGGTGAATCCAAGATTCACCAAATCCTCGATCGTGAAAGTCGGCGCAAATTCCTTCTCCAGCGCTTCCGCATCGGTCGCGCCGACCCGAAAAGCTATCATCGTGCCCACATTGCCGAAGACCGCCGCGCGCACATCCTCGTCCATCTGCTCGATATATTGATGCGCGATCGTCAAATTCAGCTTGTACTTCCTGGCCTCCGAAAGAATATCGGCAAACGAGGCGTTGGCGAAGTTCTGGAATTCATCGACGAACAAATAGAAGTTCGGCAGAGTCCTGGCTATACGATCCGGCGTATCGGCCCTGGACATTGCCGCCAAATAAATCTTCGTCACCAGCATGCCGCCCAAAAGCTTCATGTTCTCGTCGCCGACCCGGCCTTTGGAAAGGTTGATAATGACTATTTTCCTGTTATCCATCGCCTGGCGGAAATCAAACGACGACTGCGGCTGGCCGATCATGTTCCTGATGAGCGGGTTCGCGGTGAATTGGCCGACTTTGTTCTGGATGGCGGGCACAGCGTCTTGAGCCATGCGTTCGCTGTAATTGGCGAACTCCTTGGTCCAGAAAGCTTTGACCGACGGATCCTGCACTTTCGACACGATGTCTCTCCTGTATTCCTTGTCCGACAGCAACCTATTCACGCCGAGAAGCGTGGAACCCGGCGCTTCGAGCAATGCCAAAAGGGTGTTGGTCAATATGTATTCCATTCTGGCGGACCAGGCGTCGACCCAGATTTTCTTGAATGTACTCATGAGGCCAGACACCACCAAGTGCCTCTTGTCCGGATCGACGCTTTCGAGCACATTGAACGATATCGGAAAGTCGGTATCGAACGGCGCGATGTATATGACATCGTTCACGCGCTCTTTGGGCACATATTCCAAGAGCAGGTCGGCGGTCTTGCCATGCGGATCGATGAAACACATTCCTTCTCCGGCCTGAATGTCTTGCACGGCCATGTTTTCCAACATGGTGGATTTGCCCATGCCGGTTTTGCCGATGGCGTACAGATGCTTGGTCCTGTCCTTGCTCTTTATGCCAAATTTGACCCGCTTGTTACGCGCGTCTGTCTCCGCAAAATATGTTACGCGATTCTCGTCCATTGAATTAAATGCGGTTGCCGTTCCCGCGAACGATTGATGCATAGTATTGTACCACGGAACGGAAAAGTCGAATACAAAAAGCCGGCGCACTGCTCCATATAGTACGCCGGGTAAAAAACTGTTTCAGAGATTAGAGCCTCAGAGTTACCGCACCACCATGCTGTCTGACGCAGGTTGTCAGAACCGCAGTCACTGCCCTCGGGTATGGCTGGGCGTCTTTGAAAAACTCACGCCCACTTTTCCCCTGCAAACGGAGAGTGATTCTGTTTCCATTGACCTTCCTCTCGGAAAGAGTCAGTGGAACAGCTATTCCAATGGTTTCTTCTGTCACCAAGATAGACTTTGCCATAACCCTGTAATGTCAATAGATGAACGGTCTGTACTCTGAAGCCATCACTCGTGCGACACCAGCACTCACATCGTTGCCAAACGCCCTCGCGCAACTTTTCATCGCTTCACGAAAATGTTGGCGTTGTTCCTTCAGTTCTTCATCTGAAGGTTTTCTTGTCTCACACATGCCGAGAATCTCAACAGAAGACGCTCGTCCAACCGTTTTTCCACTTCCTGATTTTGCCATATAGTTGTTTCTGACTTGTGTGCGATTACTTCAATCTCGACCCGAGTATTAATAGATCGGCTCCAGTCGATCCGAAAATACTCAGCTTGCGTCGTTTTGAATCGAGACGCTTCATCGCACGCTCCGGAGTAATAAATTACCACCAAAAGAAAATATGCGCAAGTGGATAACAAATTTTGTTATCTAACTGTAGTAGTGGCGGTTGAAGCCGAGATTTCAGCGGAAGTCGAAGCGTTCTTGTATGTAACCATCTTTGTCGCCGGCGCCAATTCCGCGGAAGTGTAAATACTCCCCGCATTCCAGAGAGACCAGCTCGAAAGTCCCGAATCGTAGACCGCTTGCTTCTCGGCCTCCACCATAGCCGGCGTATAAACCGCCCCCAGATCGAAAGCCTGCAGCCATGGGCGCAATTTCGACGGCGTGGAAGACGCCGCGTCAACCTTCATGATCGCGTGGCTCATGGAATAACTGATCACCTCGTACGGCTTCGTCGCCGGGCGCGGTATGCCGATGAAGCCGTAAGCGAAGTGCGACGGATACACCATCGGACAAACATAGTCGAAATAAGGCAAGGCGTTTTCCAGAATTTGGCCTATGCCCAAGTCGCTCTCGGCGCTTGTCGTCAGGCCGAATAAATCCGCTGACAATTTCACCGGCGTGTCCGCCATATGTTCTTTCAAATATTTGAAGAATTCGGTAATGATTCTCGACTTTGAAGTTTCATACGACAATATACGCTGCCCGGTATTTATCTTTTGGCCAGCCGATGTGGTAGTTGCCGCACCTAAAAACGAACCCGAGGTCGAAGCGCTTGTCGGAGTTGAGATCGAGGCGGCCACACTCACATGAACCGGACGATTATCCTCGGGCAGCAACTTCATATCTTTCAAATCGCCGTCCGACGGGAAGCGTATGTAATCATAATTGATTTCATCGAAACCTATCGAGTACGCCTCTTTGGAAATATTCACTATATAGTCCCAGAATGGAACCGCGCCCGGATCTATATAGGCCAAACCTTTCGGATCGCGCCACAATGCTTGGGGATTTGAAACTTTTTTAATAGCAGATTCAGGATGCTCTTCGGCGTATAGCGGATCCTGAAAAACGGTAACGCGTGCTATCGTATAAATTCCTTTTTCATGAAGCTTATGTAAAAACTCCGGCAGGTCAATGATCACACAGCCGTTTCCGGTCCGGCCAGTGCGTAATGTGGACGACGAATAAGCCAGAGTGCCCGTGTAATCCTTTATATCTATAATAATGGCATTCAATTCCGAACCGCTGAAAAGTGATACTACTTTGTCGCGCAAACGCCTTTCGCTGGCAGTGCAAGCGGTTATGTACACAGCCTTGAGCGGATCGGGTGTCGGCAAATGAGTCACGATCGGTTTGGACGGCAAATCATTTTCGGTTGATGAGGCAATACCCGTACTTGCCGCGCTCGGGTCATTATCGGTATTGGAAGCGATAGGCTGTGTAGCGTAATCAATGGTGCCCACAGGAAATCCCCATGTTATCCACAGTCCTATAAGCAAAATAACGAGCGTTCCTATCACCAGTGTGGCGATTTTGGTCGCTCCAAACTTGCGCCACGGTATGCTCATTTACTGATTTGATTGACTGTCGCTGGTAATGCTCTCTTCCGGAATATTCGCTTGTTTCGGTATTGTCTTTGTCGCAATATCTGAATGATGTTCCGCGTAAGGCAAGTCTTCACTGTTTGTTGCCATTGCCTCAGTTGTTGGCGCTATCCTATACGCTACGATTATTATCAGCAATCCTAACGCGACCGAGAACGCCGCGTTCCAATTCAACGGAAATCCCAAAAAAGGCAAAGCGACTACGATGACTCCGAATATTATCAGCCATTGCCTTTTCGACATATCGCTATTATAACGGCAAGTGATGGCATATGGCAACATTTTTATGTATGTGCCGGAATATATGCTGTGTACTAAATCTAATGTATGCAGTCCTTGCGAATATGGCACAAAATGATATTATGGTGCCGGAAAGGAGGTGGCTACTATGGCTACCGAAACATACAAAGTTGGCTGGATCCACGCGGTATCTGGCGATCATTACGCCGGACTGATCAAAAGCGTCGAATTTGTCGGGCGGCACCTGTCATTAGTGTTCGACTTGATGGTACGGATACGAAAAAATGGCAGCGTGCCAGCAGAATGGCATTGCGACGGGAACGGGAAAATGTTTACGGATTACGAATTCAAATTCGATTGCTCGGTGGAAAAGAATTCCGTTCAACGCATCAAGGTCAGGTCAATGGAAGGAGACCTGATAATCCTCTCTTGCATGCACGAAGACACTTCGGTTGTTATGTCGCTTGTGAGAGAAGGACTCATCATCCTCCGCCACTAAACCCCGAGAGGTCGTGGCGGAGGTTTTCATTTGGAAACAATCACCACGAATTCCCCCCTGATCTTATCGGGATTTTTCTCGAAAAACTCCTTGACTTCCTCGGCGGTGCCGCTTGTGACTTCTTCGAAGATTTTCGTAAGCTCGCGGCAAACAGTTATCCGCTTGTCGAGAATTTTCCTCTGTTCGGGTACTGCCTTTTTTAAAGAAGTTGACGATGTGGACCGTGCGGAATCCGCTTTTTTAAGACAGGCTGCTTCGGGAAATGAAGCGTTGGATTTTTGTAACGACTCCAGCGTCTTTATAATCCTGTGCGGCGATTCGTAAAATATCGTGGTGCGCTTTGAAACCGCCATCTCCCGAAAAAGCGTTTCCCTGCCCTTTTTGTGCGGCAAAAATCCGAGGAAGACGAAACCGCCGGCACTTTGGTCGCACCTGATTCCGGCGATCGAAAGCGCGGCAATCAGAGCCGACGGACCGGGCACCGAAACGATTTTCAATTCTCCGGAACAGATCTCGCTTTTCAATTCTTGCCTGACACGCCCGACCAATTCTGCGCCCGGATCGGAAATCCCCGGCGTGCCGGCGTCCGAGACTAATGCGATATTTTTGCCTTCTTTCAACCGCCCGATTATTTCTTCGATTCTCGATATTTTACTGTGCGAATGGTATGAAAGCGTCGCCGTTTTTATTTCATACTTGTCCAATAATTTGCGCGTCACCCTGGTATCTTCGCACAAAATAAGGTCGGCGTTTTTCAGCGTTTCGAGCGCCCTCAATGAAATGTCGCCCATATTGCCTATCGGCGTGCCGACGACGGATAATGATGCCATTAATTCAAATTAACACGAGAGGCTTCGATCTTCAAACGACAAGAAAGTCATCGTTTTGGCAGATTGTTTCCAAATTAAAACTGTACTAAACTTTCAGCATGCAGCCGTTCAAAAAGAAAATCGTTTATGTAACGCGGGATGCGGAACGCGCGCAGGGCGTGCCGGAAAGCGATGATTATAAAATAATCTCAAACGACAGTTCGCGACGCGATTCGAGGCCGCTCTCAACCGCCGAATTGTTACAACTTGACTCGACGCGTAAAATTATCGGCAACAGCGGTGCGGCGGTGCTGGTGTTCAAAAATAATTCGCAAATAGAAGATATATGCAACAAGAACGGTTGGGAATTATTGAATCCGTCCGCAGCGCTCGCCGAGAAGATCGAGAACAAAATAACTCAAGTTGAATGGCTTGGCGACTTGGCCTTGAAGTATTTGCCGGCGCATAAGATCGCTCCAACCAAAGATCTGCACATGTCGGACATGTGTAAATCCTCCAAAATGGTCGTTCAATGGGCGCACGGACATACCGGCGACGGCACTGTCTCAATAGGATCCGCCGAGGAATTGCGCGCGGTTCAAGAAAAATTCACGGAACGCCCCGCGCGCGCGATGACATTTGTGGCCGGCCCGTCATTCACGGCAAATGTCGTCGCGGCGAAAAACAAAATCATGGTTGGCAATGTCAGTTACCAAATAACCGGCATGGCGCCGTTTACCGACAATCCGTTCAGCACCGTCGGCAATGATTGGGGCGCCGCGCATACGATCTTGGCCGACAATGAAATCGCGCAGATTGAAACCATTGCGCGTGAGATCGGCGAACGGATGCGCGCCGATGGTTGGCGCGGCCTTTTCGGCGTCGATGCCATCAAAGACGAACAATCCGGCCGTATTTTCCTTATAGAGATCAATGCCCGCCAGCCGGCTTCGGCCACTTTCGAATCGCAGTTGCAAAGTTTACCGAGGTCCGACCTGAGCTCAACATCGAAGTCCGACCTCAGTATATTCGAAGCCCATCTGCTCGCTCTGCTCGAACAGCCTATAGATCAGCCGCTGATTAAAATCTCCGATGGCGGACAGATCATCCAGCGCGTCACCAAGGATACCGTCGAAGTTCCCGCCAACGCCATCTCTGCCATGGAATCCGCCGGATATAAGACAACCGTTTATTCAAATGTTAAGATAAATTCCGATCTGTTGAGGATCCGAAGCATTCACAGTTTCGTAGAGAGCCACGGCAAACTGAATAAAAGCGGGAAAGAGATCGCGGAAATTATCAAACAACGGCCATGAACACCAAAACTGTTTCAAATCGCGCGCTGTCAGTGATCGATCAATATATACACTTCAAATTTGGCAACGCCGTTTGCTCGGTCCCGTATTTCAACAATAAAACCGCGCGGATGAGAGCCGCGCTCAGAGCCAGAGTCGGCAAGGGCAGTCCCAAAGACATATTCGAGGAAATCCAAGCCGTCGCAACGAAAAATCACATAACCGCAGATTCTTTGGCCGACCAGTCCTTGAAGATGTTGTTGGTTGACGAAAATATCGGCATTGACTGTTCCGGATTCGCGTATTATGTACTGAACGCCGAGAACGGAGACCGCGGCAAAGGCGTCATCGACAAACATCTTCATTTTGTAAATTGTAAAGGCATTGTCGGCAAGATCCGCTGCTCCATGCGTCCCGCCGAAAACTGCGATATTGCCACATTGGCAAACAATAGAAACAGCGGTACGATCAGCATCAAAGAAATCCGGCCGGGAGACATCATCACCATGATCGGAAAATCAGTAACCGCGCGCGGCGATGACAGGGATCATGTGTTGATAATTCACCAAGCCGACTACCAAAATTTCACACCGACCAAACTTTATTACACTCACGCCGTCGCCTATCCTGAAGATGGCCTATACGGCACCGGCGTCAGGCAAGGCGCCATCGAAATCACTGATACGGAAAAATCGCTCGTTGAACAAAAGTGGCTCGGCGACAATCTCCGTATCTTCGAACGCGCCCGAAATTCAAAGACCGAAATCCGGCGCCTCAATTGGTTCTGAACGCCCCGCTCACGAGATAATTTCGGGAGCGGGGCGTTCGCGTCCATATTCAAGGCCTGAAAAATATGGTAATATGCCGTCATGTTAACGATTTTGCAGGGCACCGCCGATCTCGCTTACATCATCAGTTTCATGCTGATCAGCGCCGTTGTCGCATTCGCGTGGGCGCCATTTCTGACTCGCATCCTTTACCATTTCAAGGTCGTCAAAGGCGCCAAAACCGAACTCGCCGCCGTCGGTTCCCACGCCTACAAAACATCCACCCCGGTCATGGGCGGATTGCTCGTCATAGTCACCATCGCCGTCGTCACTTACGCCTTGAATTGGTCCCGGAGCTTCACCTGGGTGCCGGTGGGAATAATGATAATCGCCGCCCTGTTGGGCGCCATCGACGACCTTTTGAATATTTACGGCACCGAGCGCCGCTCGCGCAAGATCGGCCATGTCTGGAATCTGATCAAAGTCCATAAAGAATGGCGCATGCGTCTTTGGTACCTCATTTCTTTGCCATGGACCGCTTTCAAGCGCCTGTCTGTCTGGTTCGGCTCGCGCACCCGCCGCGGCGTCTTCGTTCACGAGAAACTTTTATTACAATTCGCGGCCGGCGCCATCGCCGCGTATTGGATATACGCAAAGCTCGGCCCGGCTTGGCATTTCGTCTATTTTCCTTTCGGTTTTGACTGGAACGCCGGCTGGCTGATCGTACCCATAGTGATATTCATCGTCATGTTCACCGCCAATGCGGTCAACATCACCGACGGCATGGACGGCATGACCGGCGGCATGCTCATCATCACTTTCAGTGCACTCTCGTTGATCTCGTGGATCAACGGCTTCGGTGAGATCGCGATCCTGAACGCCACGGCCGTCGGCGCACTGTCGGCTTACACTTATTTCAATATCAAACCGGCGCGATTCATGATGGGCGATGTCGGTTCATTGGGCTTGGGCGCACTTCTGGCCGTGAATGCGATGGCAATCGGAGAGATCGGCTCTTTGCCTTTCTTGGGTTTTATGTTCTATGTCGAAGCGTTGTCAGTAATCATCCAAGTGATCTCGAAATATCTTTTCGGCAAAAAAGTGTTTGCGATGGCACCGCTGCATCACCATTTCGAGCTCAAAGGATGGAGCGAGGAGAAAACAGTCATGAGGTTCTGGGTGATTCATTTTATTTTCGTCGTATTCGGATTCTGGCTGGCGTTGCATTGATCTCATGCCGTATTTAAAATGGGATGAAAAAATAATAACCGATTTTTCGGAACCAAATGTCGCCGGAATGTACAGCCGCGGTTACCTTTTCACTCGCCTCGGCAAAGGGATCATGGATCAGACCCGAAGCGCCAGAATAGATCTGTCGAAATTCGAATTGACAAGCGAAAATCGCAGAATACTGAAAAAGGTCGGCGACATAAAACCGAAAAAAGTCAGTTTGCCCATGCCGCCGGAAAAATACGATTGGAAGATTGCGAAAATGGCAAAAGATTTTTACGACACAAAATTCGGGCCCGGAATAATGAGTGCACAAAAAATCAAAGAGATGATTACGGATGAAACAAAAAGCAATTTCAACCGATTATTGACTTATTCTACTGCGGTACGACTTCAGAGCACCGAGGTCGTACCGCAGCATGTCGGATACGCGATTGTCTATTCCGTAGCTTCATTCATGCATTATTCTTATCCGTTCTATGATCTTAACGCTTCGCCCAAAGACATCGGGCTCGGCATGATGATCATGGCGATCCAACACGCCAAGGATGTTGGCAAAAATTTTTTCTACATGGGTTCACTTCAACGGCCAAGCGACACCTACAAACTCCAATTCCATGGTATTGAATGGTTCGACGGCAAAAAATGGTCGGGTGATATCGAGGAAGTGAAAAGAATACTAGCGTCTAATAACATTAACCAGCCATGATGGAACTGCCGAAACGGATCCATGTAATAGGCATATGCGGCGTAGCAACAAGCGCTTTAGCTGTTGCCTTGCACAAAGTGGGCGTCAAAGTGACCGGCTCCGACAAAGGTTTCTATCCGCCGGTATCCACATATCTTGCTGAAACCGGCGTCGAATATTACGCCGGTTGGCATCCGGACAAAATGGTCGCCGGCGGCGTACCGGAAGCGATCATCGTCGGCACGGCTTCCGGCAGCCGCAATCCGGAAACTGTTTACGCCAAAGAACACGGCATCCCGATTTATTCTTTCGCCGGAGCCATAGGTGAATTTTTCACCCGCAAAAACAATATCGTTTGCGCCGGCACCTGGGGCAAGACTTCTTCGGCGGCGCTTTTGTCGTTCATCATTGACCAAGCCGGCTATGATCCTAGCTATATGTTCGGCGGCATTTCCCTTTCCCATCAATCGGCAAAATTGGCCGGCGGCGATTGGGGTGTTTTCGAGGGCGATGAATACAAGAGCTCGCCGACCGATCCGACCGCGAAATTTTTCTACTACAAGCCGACTCACCTATTATTGACGGCTGTTTCTTGGGATCATGCCGACCTGTATCCTACGGAGGAGAGTTACTTCAAGGCCTTTGGACGGCTGATTGTTTCCATGCCAAAAACCGGGTTTATCGTCGCAAACACAAACGCACCGGGAGTAAGCAAGGTTTTGGGCGATTATCGCGGCAAGGCTATTTCATACGGCAAGAGTGGCGTTGAATATTCTTATGAAAATGTCAGGCAATCAGAAAATGGCATCTATTTTACCATAAAACATGGACATGATTCGTTCGACATACATTCGCCAATGATCGGCGCGTTCCAAGCGGAGAATATCACCGGCTGTTTCGCCATGGCACATAGCATCGGCATAAACCCCGAAACAATAATCAAAGCGGTTGCCCGATTCAAGGGGCTTAAAAGGAGGCTTGAGAAAAGGATGATCGGCGATCCTTCGAATGACAGCTCTGACGGAAAAGGCGTTACCGTGTTCGACGATATCGCCCATTCTCCGGAAAAGGCGGCTTCGGTATTGAGGAACCTTAGGGAAATTTATTCCGGAAAAATCATCGCGGTTTTCGAGCCGAACATCGGCGGACGCAGTCGGAAATCGACCCTGAAATACGACCGCGCTTTCAAAGACGCGGATATTGTGGTTATTCCGAGATTGACCAAACTAAAGACTGTCGAGGATGGATCTGAAAAATCAAATACGTCTCTCGAAGGCGCCGAATTGGCAGAGATCATTGGCAAGACGCATCATTCTGTTCATTATTTTGAAGACGATGAAGAAGTTGTTTCTTTCTTGAAATCACAAACCGTCGATGGCGATATCATCGTCTTTCTGGGTTCTCACGGATTCAGGGGAATGATTGAAGAGACTATTTCCCCTCGTCAACTATATCGGCCTTGATCTCTTTACTCATAATCTCCTTGACCAAAAGCGTCATGCCGCAGTGGTTGCATTCAACCACCATGCCGGGCGCGAGGTTGGGATAACGGGAGAGATCGACTGCATTCTTGCATTCCGGACAAACGAGCAACGAATTTTCGTCTTTGATATTTTGTTGAATCATTGTTTTATTTCCAAGGTCCAACCTTGGTAACGCGCTTTCAATACTAACGGAAAAATAGTAATATGACAATGTGAATACCATAACCCCTACCGGACATTACCCTGAGTTGGCGAAAGCGATCAACGCGTCCGATCTATACTTCAAACGCGAGGATTTGCACCCTTACGGTTCGCATAAGGGACGTTCCATTCCCGTAATGATCAGCTACTATCTCGAACGCGGGGATCGTAAATTCGCTATCTCCTCTTCCGGCAACGCCGCTTTGGCCGCCGCAATGCACATAAAACGGCTCAATGCCGATGTCGGACATGTGTCACAGGTCGGACCTGTGCATTTGGCCGTATTTGTCGGATCGAATATATCACCCGCAAAGCTCGATAAGTTGAAAGCACTGGTTGACGATAACATTCAAGTAAAAAAGAAGGATCGGCCACTGCAAGCTTTGGCGCAGGCGACCGGCGACGGTTCGCGGAGCTTGAGACAGTCCACAGATGACACAGCGCTCATCGGCTACAAAACGCTTGCCGAAGAATTGGCTGGTATCGAAAATGTTGGCGCCGTATTTATCGGCACATCTTCTGGTACGACGGCGCAAGCGCTCGCCCAATCATTCTTGGAAAATAAACAGCCGACACAGGTTCACATTGTCCAGACTTCGTCTTGTCACCCGATTGCCGACGCATTCGGTCCTTTCGATATTCCGGAAGAAAAATCAGACGCTGACGCCGTTGTCGACCATATTGCCTACCGTAAAAATACACTGGTGCCGCTTATAGAGAAAACCGGCGGCCACGGCTGGATCGCTTCGAATGAAGAGATCAGATCTGTGCGGGAATTGGTGGAGAAACATGCTGGCTTGAAGATCTCAAGTAACGGCGCCCTGTCAGTTGTCGGCGTTATGCAAGCCGCGCGCATGAATTTCAAGGTCAACGGTTCGGCCGTATGCTTGATTTGCGGCGATTGAACCGTACGACTCACAACGCTCTAACCGCCCTGACGAACCTTTCACCTCTTTCCTTGCACGAAGAATCGATCCCGGCGGCATCAAAGCCCGGACTGAACAAAACTCGGTCCCCGGAACGCGCATGATCCTGCGCCAACCTGACGGCCTCTTCGACTGATGGTGCCGATAAAACATCCACATTGTCCAAACGCTCCAATTCCTTGCGCTCCAAGATGGTCCCGCTGCCGGGCAATAGCACCACAGTATGCGCATATTGCGGGATAAGCGCGTTTAGCGCGCGGTAATCATGACCACTGTGCGCACCGCCTAAAATCAAAACTATATTACGGTTTTGTGCCAACGAAATAATACCGGCCATGGTCGCTTCCGGCACCGCCGAGGCGGCGTCGTTGTAAAACTCGACCATCTTTACCTTTTTTACTAGCTCAACTCTGCCTTTGAGCGGTTTCCATACTTCGAGAACTTTTTGTGCCGTATCTTCCGACACCTTGAACAATTTGGCGGTTTGTAAGGCCAGCGCTGCATTTTCACGGTCATGTGTGCGACCATTGAACAGCCATGATTCCGGGATGACGGAAGTTTTCGTCCTGAGCATCTTTGCCCGCGGCTTGAATCCGTAAACGCGCGTGGCATCGATAACTTCGTCTGAAGCTACAATGAAATTGTTGTAAGTTTGGTTGGCTAACACATCGAACGGAGAATCGCTGTAAACGCCTTTTGGCGGCACGCCCGTAAGCACCGCCACTTGGGGGCTTATATTCAATCCCTTAAGTTCAGCCGCGATCACACTGTCAATTCTCATGATCAATATGTCTCCATTCCTTATCTTCTTCAGGAAAAGCAGCAAGCCGCCGGATGCGCCGTCACTTATGTACAGTCCGCCGCAAGATTCGGATAGCATCGGTGCCAACATAGAAATAACGGTCGTCTTGCCGCACGCGCCCATAACGCCCACCACCGTTATGGGCGGAGCCAATTTGAAAAACAAAGTTTCCGGATATTCTATCATCACGCCTTTTTCCGTGGCTTTCTCCAAGAAAGAAGAACTGCGTGAATATTCTCTGGACAAGATTATCAGGTCCATATCGGGAAGATCTTCGGCCGGAATAGAACCGCAAACATAATTGGCCAAACCGACAGAACGCAAAAAGACAAGATGGCTTTTAAGCCTGGCTTCACTGCGCAAGTCGTATATCGACAATATAGCGCCGGCCCTTATCATGAATTTGGCATCTTCGACCTCCTCTCCGTATGATCCCAAACCGATAAGCGCTATCCTTTTACCCTTGAAGTAATCTTTAGCTGTCATGACGACAGTTTACATTCTGGCGAGAAAAATTGAAAGTCTAAGCATCGCATCTTACCTGCGAGATGCGACACCTTTTTTATTTACTACACTTATTGCGGGACGGATCTTGGCGTGCCGCTAACCAGCAACCCTTTCACTTTCACAAACTCTTGCAGCATGGCAATCAATCTTACCGACTCGTCCGGCGTCGGCTCGGATTCGATGGCGAATTGGGAAATGTTCTTGACGAGAATGCCGTACAGGTCGTGGAAATACTGTTCGATGGCACAACGCCTATCCGATGATTCGTTAAGATCGGTTAGTTCATATTCCGGCGATCTGTCGAACAATCGATCCAATCCATCCGGCCTTTCCAAACCATCGTAAGCCAAAGTCTCACGCGTCAAAACTCCGTCAAGTGACGGAGAAACTACCTGGTAATCCCTGATCATTTTGTTAATAGTCCGCCTTAACGCTGGCGAAGGCGTCTTTCGCGACGATAATATGGTCGAGTATCGATATGCCCAGAATTTTCCCAGCTCTGATAAGCTGTTCGGTTATCTTTGTGTCTTCATCGCTGGGCGCCGCATCTCCAGAAGGATGATTGTGCGCCAAGATCACGGCGGCGGCATTGTATTCTATGCCAGGCCTGAAAACTTCGCGCGGATGTACTATGTTGGAATTGACAGTACCGATGGATATAACTTCATCTCTGATAACACGGTTGCGGCTGTTCAGATAAAGTCCCCGCAGATGCTCTTTGGATAAATTGCGCATATCATGCAGATATTCGTACGCTTCCTTGGCATTCCGTATGGTTGTGAAGCCGGATTGGTTACGATCGTAAAAGCGCCTGCCAAGCTCGCCGACAGCTACGACTTGGCACGCTTTGACAATCGGCAATTTTGACTCGCGCGATAACTTTTCCGGATCCCGTTCGGCCAATATGGTCCTTTCGCCATATTCTCGAACCACGCGATCGGCCATTTCCAGGACATCTTCCTTGACAGTGCCGGTCGTAAAAACCACAGCCATGAGCTCCCGTATGCTCAAAGCTTCCGGTCCTTGCAAAATCAGCTTTTCACGCGGCTTTTCTTCCGCAGGCAAATCGCGGATCGTGAGTATGTACTCGCGGCCCGTCGGCGGATCGAGTATAAGCGCGCTAGGTCTGATGGCGTATGACTGCATAGCTATATTGTAGCATATTTACAAGCGGTCAAGGGTGAAAATATCCAGGCCGGTTCTTGATATGAGACACATCAAGGACTTAATTTGATATTTTCGTCCTGCGACGGCCGATCTCCGCTTTGCGGACGGAAAGCGCTTGGCACTTTTTCGCCAATTCGGCCAAGAGTTCCCTGTTGCCGGCGATTTCGACGGCTCTTAATTCTTGCATAGCTTGGATCAATTCTTCATTTATTATATCCTCCTCGAAATTGAACAGTAATTCCCGCGCGTTCTTTTGCCAACCTGTTTTATCTCCGCCAAAGAAAGCTTCCGCCTCGAATGCCAGATCATCCATGATTTTTTTCGCGCGTTCTTTCCGCGCCTCGAATGAATTGCCGGCCAATTTTTCCATTTCCTTTCTAATATCTTCGGCTTGCGACATGCCGTCCTTTTCCATCAAATTTAACAAGCCAAATAACCGTCTTTCTATCAGATCTATCCTCTTGTTCTGTTCACCGGAAGTGTGAACGGCCGCGGCCAGATTTGCGTGCCCGGACCTGTCAGCTGCCTTTGTACGACCCTCGACGATCCGCAAATCCTGCCAGACAATGTCGATCGGTATCTTAGCTTTGACGGCTATCATTTGCACAAAATACGACCTGTCGCCGCCGCTTTCGATTTTCGCCAATAACGGCAGAACGCGCTCCTCCAGAGCCTTGGGCAGCTTGCGCGCATCGGCGACTTCGCGCATGACATTATTCAATTCAAATTCGATGATCGGCTTGGCGGCGCGCAATACCGCTTTCCAATTATCGGCATTTTCCTTGATCAGGTCGGCAGGATCTTTGCCGCCGACAATATCGGCGATTTTGACATCCATGCCGAGCGAAAGCGCGATGCCGGAAGCGCGCAAAGCGGCTTTGCGACCGGCAGCGTCCGAATCAAAAGCTATGATGATGTTTGGCGACAGTCGCCTGACCAGGCCAAGATTGCTGATTATGCCATTTTCATTGAATGTTTCGTCGGAAAGGGCGGTGCCGGAAGCGGCGACAGTATTTTTGATGCCGGACTGGTGGGACATAACGAGGTCCATTTGGCCTTCGACGAGAATGGAATAGTTGAGGCGTCGAATCTCGCTTTTGGCCTTGTCGAGGCCGTAGAGAACGGTTGATTTGTCGTAAAGCGGCGTGTCGGGACTGTTCAAGTACTTGGCCGATTTGCCGTCGTCATGCAGGATCCTGCCGGAAAATGCAATAACGCGGCCGCTGGAATCGCTTATCGGAAACATGATTCGGCCGCGAAAACGGTCGTAGTTATTACTGAGAGCGTTCGAGGTTCCGAGCCCGCCGCTCTCTTTGCCGACGGCTCCCCCCGTCGAGCCGCGTCGCATCCCGCCGGTAAGGCTCGCGGAGGGAGTACCGGCTTCGAGAGCGGCGGACTTGTCTACAATAATTGAACTTGAATCCTTGCGCTTTATTAAACCGACTTTTTCGAGAATGGCGTCGCTGTAACCTCTGCCTTTGAGGTAAACGGATAGGTTGCGCCAGCCGTCGGGAGCCCAACCGATGCGGAATGATTTGCGGGTGGCGTCGGAGATTCCGCGGCTTTTGACATACGCTTGCGGGGCTTTTGACTTATCGAATTGCGTTTCGAAATACTTGGCGGCCTCTTCCGTGGCTTGCAAAAACATGTCGCGTTCACTGTCGGCTTTGCGGTCGAATGAGAGAGTGACGCCGGCTTTTTCGGCCAATAACTTCAAAGCCCCGCGAAAATCGAGGCCCTCGAATTGTTCGACGAAACTGAAGATGTCGCCCTTGGCGCCGCAACCGAAACAATAGTAGCCGCCTCGTTCAGGCGAGACGAAAAAGCTGGCGGTTTTCTCGTTGTGGAACGGGCATCTTGCCTTGAATGATTTGCCGGCTTTTTCCAGCTTGACATACGATCCGATAACATCCTCGATCGTCAATTTGGCTTTTATCTCTTCGACGGTTGTGTGATTCATGAGTGAATTATAATCCAACGACTCATAAATCTTAAATAGCAGATCTTTAATCTTCAATAACCTCCTTCGGCGCGCCCGCCCTTATCATCTCCTGCTTCGGTGATCCGTCAAATCCGGTTCCGGCCGGAACGAGACGGCCGATAATGACATTTTCCATCAGGCCTTTGAGATCGTCTTCCGCCGCGCGAACGGCATTGGCGATCAAGACGCGCGTGGTGTGCTGGAACGAGGCCGCGGATAAGAAGCTCTGGCGGGTGAGCGAAGTTTCGGTGATACCCATAACCACTTTTTCAACTTTGGCCGGGTTACCGTCCTTGGCTTTGGCCGCGGCGTTCTCTCGGGACAATTGTTCGTCATCCACGATCATGCCTTCATTCAGGTTGGTACCGCCGCCATCGATAACACGCCGGCGGGAGAACATTTGTTTGACGATGATTTCTATGTGCTTGCGCGAGACCGTTTCGCCTTGAAGTTCGTATATTTTACCAACCTCGGTTATGACATAATCCTTGGCACGCTCTTCGCCGCCATGATTGAAAACTTCATCAATATCGGCGGAACCATCAGTCAATAGATCGCCTTTCCTGACGCGGTCGCCCACGCGCACCAGCGTCGTTCTACGATAGGGAAATATATACTCAACTTCGCTCGGCTTCTTCTTGCCTTGGCCTTCCAATTCTGGCAAAACGCGAATGAGCTTTTCCCTGCCCATATCTTTGACTTCCACAACAACACCATCCACGGTGGCCACTACCGCCGGCGTCTTCGGCCTTCTCTTCTCGAATATTTCCTCAACGCGCGGCAATCCAGCGGTTATATCTCCGCCTTGCGACGCTGTGCCGCCGGCATGGAAAGTCCTCATGGTTAGCTGAGTACCCGGCTCGCCGATCGCTTGCGCGGCCACGGTGCCGACCGCTTCGCCGAGCTCCACCAGGCGATTCTTGCCCAGGTCAAGACCGTAACATTGCGCGCAAACACCGCGCGGCGTTTTGCACGATAGGGGTGAGCGCACGCGCACATCGCTTATTTCCGCGTCTTCGATCTTTTGCGCGTCGCTTTTGGTTATTAAGTGGCCTTTCTCGAACAATGTCTCGCCGGCGGAATTTTTCACCGTTTCAGCCAGCACCCTGCCTCTAACGCTCTTACTCAAAGGTATATTCATGCCCGAAGCAGTCTGTCTGCGTATGACAATTGATTCTTTTGTACCGCAATCGCCTTCAGAGACGACCACGTCTTGCGCCACTACGAAAAGTTTACGGGTAAGGTATCCTGCTTTGGCGGTATTCAGAGCCGTATCGGTAAGACCCTTGCGCGAACCGTGAGTCGTAATAAAGTATTCGATCGGGGTTAAGCCTTCCTTGGAGCACGATAATATCGGAAATTCGATAGTCGCGCCTGAAACCGATGAGATCAAGCCTTTCATCCCGGCCATTTGGGTAATCTGCGAGAGCGAGCCGCGGGCGCCGGAGGTGATCATATCGTAAACCGAGCCCATTTTGTCGAGAGACGGGGGTATTGATTTCTCAACTTCGCTTTTTGCTTTTTGCCAAATCTCGATGTGCTTCCTTATCCGCTCTTCTTCCGTCAAAAGTCCTTCGTTGAACTGTTCGGTGGTCAGATTGGCCAATCGCTTGGCGCCGGCAATGATCTTGTCCTTTGATTCCGGGATCTTTATATCATCGATACCCCAGGTCGTACCGGAATAAGTGGTATAGCCGAAACCGAAATTTTTGATCTTGTCCAGGATAGGCGAAATATTTTCGGCTCCGTGCAAGGCGATCATGTCATCGATGGTCGCACCCAAACGCTTGCGACCAACTTCTTCATTAACGAACGGGTAATCCTCCGGCAAAACCGCATTGAATAGTATTCTGCCAACCGTTGTCTCTAACAATTGCTCGCTGAACTGGGCATATTTGTCATTTTTTGGGGTCATGATCTTTACCGGCTCGCGCAAACCGACCACATTGAAATCATAAGCTCTCACGGCGGCTTCCGGCGATTCGAAATATCTGGCGTTGCCGTCAGCCTTCGGAACTGCCTTCGTCACCCAGAAACAACCGAGCACTATGTCGAGCATCTTGGCTACAACTGTTGGATCATTATTGCCGGGTTTCAAGATATTCTTGTCCGAAGCCATGATTTCCTTGGCTTCGAGCTGAGCTTCGGCCGAAAGCGGTATATGCACGGCCATCTGATCGCCATCGAAGTCGGCATTGAACGCGGTGCAAACCAAAGGATGAACCTGGATAGCGTTGCCTTCGATCAAGATCGGCTGGAAGGCTTGGATGCCCAAGCGGTGCAAAGTCGGTGCGCGGTTCAAAAGTACATATTTGCCTTTGATCACTTCTTCCAATATCTCCCAAACCTCCTTGGCGCCATCGTCTATCAGGCGATTGGCGCCGCGAATGTTGTACGCCAGTTCCCTCTTTAGCAATCCGGAAATGACAAACGGGCGGAACAATTCGAGAGCCATATGCTTGGGCAAGCCGCATTGGTCCAGGCGCAATTCAGGACCTACGACGATGACGGAACGGCCGGAATAATCTACGCGCTTTCCCAAAAGATTTTGGCGGAACAATCCACGCTTTGATTTGAGCGAATCGGAGAGTGATTTCAACGCGCGCTTCTGAGCCGCGATGGCAGCGGCACCGGCGGACGAACTGTGGCGGATGGAATTGTCTATGAGCGCGTCCACGGCTTCCTGCAAAATGCGTTTTTCGTTGCGCAATATAACTTCCGGCGCGTTGATTTCCCGTAACTTGAGCAGACGGTTGTTGCGGTTGATGACACGGCGATACAAATCATTGACATCGGAGGTCGCAAAACGGCCGCCGTCAAGAGCGACCATCGGCCTCAGTCCGGGCGGAATCACCGGTATCTTTGTCAGGAACATCCACTCAGGCCGCAAATCGGCCTTGATCATCTGTTTCACCAATGAAAGACGCTTGGCGATCCTTTCGCGTTCGGCGGCACCGGACGCCTCGTATGTTTTTTCCAATTCTTCTTTGAGCTTGGGCATGTCTATCTTCTTCAATATTTCGTAGATCGCTTCGGCGCCTATGCCAGACTCGAACAGTGAGCCATATTTCAGGGCATATTTATGATACGCAACCTCGTCCATGACAAAACCGGGCGTGATCGTTTCGATCTCGCGCCGCGCGGAAAGCAACAATTCTTTAAGCGCTTCTTTGGTCTTATCGTCCTGGGCGGTTTTCACCTTGACCTTGTATTCGCCATCCAGCTCTTTCAAAAATTTGGTCTTTTCCTGTTCGTGCACTTTAGTTACGATATAGCCGGCAAAATATACAACTCTTTCCAAATCCGCCGAGGTCATGCCTAGAACCAAGCTGATCCTGGAAGGAACGCTTCTCAAGAACCACACATGCGACACCGGTGTTGCAAGTTCTATGTGGCCCATTCTTTCGCGCCTGACAATAGAACGGGTTATCTCAACACCGCATTTCTCGCAGACAATGCCTTTATATCTGATGCCTCTGTATTTGCCGCAGTAGCATTCATAGTCTCTATCCGGCCCGAATATACGCTCGTCGAACAAACCGCTTTTCTCGGATCTTTGCGTCCTGTAATTGATAGTCTCCGGCTTGGTCACTTCGCCGAACGACCATTCCTGGATCTTTTCCGGCGACGCTAAAGTTAGTTTGATGATATCGAAATCCTGCGGATCGTGCGGTTTTTTTGTTTGGATAGTTTGCGTGGGCATGGTTGTCTTGTTAAGGGCTTATTAATTATTTTCGTCATCCGATGACCTTTTAAGCAGTTCCACATTCAAGGCCAAACCCCTCAAAGTCTTCAAGAGGACATTGAACGATGCCGGCAGGTTCGGCTGTTTCATCAATTCGCCTTTGACTATAGAGTCGAAAGTAGAGGAGCGGCCTATGATATCGTCGGACTTTACGGTGAGGATCTCGCGCAAGGTATGTGCGGCGCCATGTCCCAAGAGCGCCCAAACTTCCATTTCGCCGAAGCGTTGGCCGCCGCCTTGCGCTTTGCCGCCCAATGGTTGCTGAGTTATGAGCGAATAAGGGCCGATCGAACGCATGTGGATCTTGTCTTCGACCATGTGATGCAATTTCATGATGTACATGTAACCGACAGCGACCGGCTGGTCGAAATATTCCCCAGTGCGGCCATCGCGCAGTTTCATTTTGCCCGAAGCGTCAAAACCAGCCTTGACAAGTTCCTCTTTGATCTCCGGCTCAGTAGCGCCCATAAATGGCGGCACTATTGCTTGATAGCCCAGAGAGTTTGCCGCCAAACCCAAATGCAATTCCAAAATCTGTCCCAAATTCATGCGTGAAGGCACGCCCAGAGGAGTCAAGATGACATCGATCGGCGTGCCGTCTTCCATGTACGGCATGTCTTCTTCCGGCAAAATCCTCGAGATAACGCCTTTGTTGCCGTGCCGTCCGGCCATTTTGTCGCCAACAGAGACATTCCTGACCTGAGCAACTTCTACATATATCCTCTTGATGATACCGGATTCGAGTTTGTCGCCTTTTTCTCGAGAAAACACTTTGATAGAAATGACGCGGCCGCGCTTGCCGTTTTCCATGCGCTTTGAAGTATCTTTTACATCACGCGCCTTCTCGCCGAAGATTGACCTGAGCAGGCGTTCCTCGGGAGTGAGTTGCGTTTCGCTCTTTGGACTTATCTTGCCGACCAAAAGATCGCCGGGCCTGACTTCGGCGCCTATTCTCACTATGCCTTCTTCCGTCAGATTGCGCAACTTGGCCTCGCCCACATTCGGTATGTCGCAAGTGGTAACTTCGGGACCGAGTTTGGTGTCGCGTACATTGACTACAAATTCTTCTATGTGTATAGAGCTCCATTTGGCATTCTTGACTACGCGCTCCGAAAGTATGATAGCGTCTTCGTAGTTTGAACCAGACCAAGACATAAACGCCACCAAGGCATTGTGACCCAAGGCAATCTCGCCATTATCGGAAGTTGAAGTGTCAGCCAAGATGTCACCTTTTTTAACTTTTTGCCCGACAAACACGACCGGCCGCTGGTGGAATACGGTAAAACCGTTGGTTCTTGAGAACAGGATCAGGTTGAGATCTTTCTTTTGTCCTTTGGCGGATTTGAAAGATATTCCTTTGGCATCCACGGACATGATCTCTCCATCTTCCGGCGCCACCAAAACCCGACTTGTCTCTAGTACGGCCTTTTTCTCCATGCCAGTAGCAACGATAGGGGCCTCGGGGACCAAACAGGGCGTGGCTTGTTTTTGCATATTTGAGCCCATGAGCGCGCGGTTGGCATCGTCATGATTCAAAAAAGGAATAAGCGATGTGGCTATGGAAAACGCTTGATTGGCTGATACATCCATAAAGTCGACTTTATCTTTGCTGACCATAACCGGTTTGCCGTTCTCGCGCGCTTCGACTTCGTCGGTGGTAATATTACCATCGGCATCATGCGGCGTCGCCGCGTGGACAATACGATAATTCTCCTCTTCAAGAGCATTCAGATAGACGATCTCCCCTGTTACTTTGCCGTTTTTGACTTTGGCGTAAGGTGTTTCTATCATGCCAAAATCATTTATCTTGGCATAGGTCGCCAAATGCAATACCAAACCGATATTCGGTCCTTCGGGCGTGTGTATCGGGCAAAGTCGTCCATAGTGCGAAGGGTGTACATCGCGTACTTCGAAACCGGCGCGTTCGCGCGACAATCCGCCCGGACCCAAGGCTGACATCAAACGCATATGTTCGATCTCGTCGAGCGTGTTTGATTGCTGCATGAATTGTGACAACTGATTGGTCGTAAAAAACTCTTTGATGCGCGCCTGCAGAGGCCGAGGATACACAAACGAGACCGGCAGGGTGACATCCGGCTCAACGGTGGACATGCGGTCCATGATATTTCTTTTCATTTGAGTCAAGCCTAGGCGCACGCGCTGTTCAAGCAGTTCTCCAACATATCTGACGCGTCGCGAACCTAGATGGTCGATGTCATCGGCCTGCATATCCGGATCCGCGGCTAATGCCGCAACGCGTTTGACTGTAGTGGCTATATCGTCATTGTCAACAGTACGCCGCTCCAAAGACTTCTCATCCATGGGCTTGTTGAAACGCTTGTTGAACCGGAAACGGCCTACTCTGGAAATATCGTACCTTTCCGGACTCAGTATGGCCTGAACAAAAGAACGAGCGTTCTCGGCAGTAGCCAAGTCGCCGTCGCGCAATCGCTTGTGGATCTCCATGTAAGCTTCGTCGACAGTTTTGGCGTGGTCTTTTGAGAGCGTCAGTTTTATAGCTTTTTCCGCGACGACATCGTTCTTGAATAGAGCCAGGATTTCCTCATCTTTTGCGGCACCCAGTACTCTCAAAAGCGAGGTTATGGGAAATTTTCTCTTGCGATCAATACGGCAATATATAGTCCCGTCGACATCCGTCTCTATTTCCATCCAAACGCCGCGCGCCGGGATTATTTTCGCGCCATAATATATTTTGCCGCGGGCTTCGTTGCCGGTGAAGAAAACGCCGAAAGAGCGCGCAAGCTGCGGCACTATGACCCTTTCCACGCCGTTTACTATGAAAGTTCCATGATCGGTCATGAGCGGCAAGTCTGCCAGGAACATCTCCTGTTCTTTCTCCACGGCCAAAGATTTATTCTTGAGCGTGACTTTGACCTTTATTTGTCCTTCATAATTTTGCTTGTTGTTCTTGGCATAATGTTCGTCGTACTTTGGTTTGACTATCTCGAAACCGCCGAGCGAGAGTTCGAACTTTTTCTCGGCGTAATCTTTTATCGGAGAGAATTCCTTGAGCAGATTCGGCATGCCCTCTTTCAGAAATTGACCGAACGAAGCAAGCTGTGCTTCTACCAAATTTGGCATCTCCGCCAATGGAGCTTGGTAGCGGGAGAAATACTTTTTGGGACGGGGGGCGGAAGTGGTAGTCATTTTGGTTGTAATGTAAATTTAAAATTATAAACAAACAATAATAAGTAAATTTTAAATATTATAAATTACAATTTGTTTATAATTTACTATTTAAACATTAAAAAACGCCGTTTTTTGAACGGTTATTTGGCTGCATAAATTAGTGATTGAGAATCACTGGGTAGGATTAATTTTATGCCTCTCTAATCCTCCGCGCCGTGCCAGAACTCAATCGGCGAAGTTGATTGGTACCATAGCATACACATTATCCCTGTCAATATTGACACATATGGATAACTATTTCTTATTTTATGCAACCCGACATCGACAAGTGGGGTTTTTATCGGTGTCTGATTTCAGTAAACTTCATTTTCCAATCGTTGATCTTGGCGTGGTGTCCGCTAATCAAGATCTTCGGCACCCGATATCTTTTCCCTTTGAATTTGACCTCTTCGGGCCGCGTGTAAACTTCATGGCCAGCTACTCTCCTTTCTTCTACGGACATATCGTCACCGAGCACCCCTTCTATTCTCCTGGCCACAGCATCAATCACAATCATCGCCGGCAATTCCCCACCGGTCAAAGTGTACGGCCCGACAGAAACTTCGGCCATTTTGAACATTTTATTGACTCGCGCGTCTATACCCTCATACCGGCCGCAGACCAATATTATGTCCGAATACTTTTTCCAAGCATCGGCAGCTTTATTGGTAAACTGTTCCCCGGCCGGGCTGAAAAATATGATTTTGATTTTCGGCCGTATTTGCGATCTTTTGTTTTTGGCTTTTCTTTTTTTAATTCCTTCGATCGCCTTCTCAATCGCTCTTGCCACCGGCAACGCTTCGATCACCATGCCCGGCCCGCCGCCGTACGGCCGGTCATCAACCCGCCTATCGGCATAAGTCAATTGTTTGCTGGACTTCTTTGGCACGACAAAATCTCTGGGGTTGTAATACTTGATGGAAATATGGCTGTTCTTTCGAGCGCGTTTGATTATCGACGCGTCCAGGTAGGATTCGAAGCTTTCTGGAAACAACGCAACGATGTGGAAATGGATCATAGATTAAATCTATCACAAACAGGCAAAAAATCGACCCGCTGGATAGCGGATCGGTTTTTTGCCACATTTTCGTAAACAGACAGTTATTACGGCGAAATTCAGTTAATCGATCTTGAGATCGGCCATGGCTTCGTCGACTGATTTGGTGGCCTTCTCGGCGGCGGACGGACCTTGTGATTGCGGCTGGGACTTCAATCCGCCTTCGGGTTCATTGATCTTTAGGTTGACGCGAGAATTATTTTTCATGCCTACAACGCGCAGAAGGGTGCGGATTGATTTGGCTGTATTGCCCTGGCGGCCTATGATTTTGCCCATATCGGCGGCGGCAACTTCGAGAGTCAGGAGTACACCCATCTCATCGACCGAACGCGCAACTTTCACTTGATCGGGATTGTCGACTAACGCTTTGATAATAAACTCTAGGAACTGCTGGTCTGCGTGCTGATTCATGGTATTTTCCGATAAATTTGTAATCGTACAGTTCGCTGTACTGCGCACATTCTATCAGTATTGAGTTTTTCGTCAACTTGTCTGCACTATCTCAAATAGTCGCAATAAACTTCGGCACTTCCTTTTTGTGAGCCGAGGACCTGTTCGAATGGAGTACGAATTGCTAGGTTTTGTCGCGAACGCGGATTGGAGAGCGACAAAACCTTGCAATTCAACGACATGAGTCCCGGAGGCTCACAAAAAGGAAGTGCCGAAGTTTATTGAGAACGCAGTGTTATTTGACTGCGGGAGTTTCTTGTTCAGGCGCGGAAGTGTGAGCGGCTTTTTCAACAGGAGCAGGCACGGGCACGGGTGCGGCGGGTGCCGACACCGGTTCCGCCGGAACCTCTTTCTTGATCGGCGTCTTTTTGGGCAGAGCATTTAACTTCTTGCCATCGATGATTTTTTGATTTACCAGAAAATTGTGCAAAGTGATCGAGAGCTTCGCGCCTTTGGATACCCAGTGTTTTATTTCATCGGTCTTCAATTGTTCGGCTTTGTTCTTGAGCCGCGTATCGTACCATCCCAAGTTTTTCAAATACTTTCCGCTCTTCGGGCCGTTCTTTGAATCGGTCAAGACCACGCGAAAAGTCGGTTCGTGCTTCCTGCCGGTTCTTTGAAGTCGTATTGCTAACATGCAGAACACCTTATCAGACACGCGTTATAAATGCAACCTCATAATGTTTCAACCAACACCATATTTGTCTCCGCCGAAGTCCCGAACGGCATGCCTGCCGCGATAACTACTTTGTCGCCGGCGCCGGCCAATTCACGGTCAAGGGCCGTTTTGCGGACAATTTCCATAATCTCGTCAACCGTCTTCATCGTCGGTACCGTCATCGGATAACAGCCGAAAGAAAGCATCAACTTGTCGGCGTTTTCCGCCGCGTCGGTAAAGGCCAGAATGTGCTCCGCCGGGCGATATCGCGCGATCATTCTGGCCGTACGCCCGGAATGCGTCAACGCCACGATCAATTTTGCGCCAACAGTATGCGCCGTCCTCACCGCCGCCTGCGAAACCGTATCCGTGACGCCGTGCGCATCGTCGTATTCGGCGATCGTGTCGCGAGTATAAACTTCTCTTTCGATCCTCTGCGCGATCCTGGTCATCACTTCGACTGCTTCCACCGGAAAGTCGCCGATCGCCGTCTCTTCCGAAAGCATGACCGCGTCAGTGCCGTCGATGATCGCGTTCGCCACATCGGAAATTTCAGCGCGCGTCGGCGTCTGGTTCTTGACCATCGATTCCATCATTTGTGTCGCCGTAATGACCGGCTTGCCGGCCGAATTGCATTTATGGATGATCAGTTTTTGCACCAGCGGCACTTCTTCGGCCGGAATCTCGATCGCCAGATCGCCCCTGGCCACCATCACGCCGTCGGCGGCTTCGATAATACCATCAATGTCCGCCAACGCTTCGGGCGTTTCAATCTTGGCGATAATGTGCGAATTCGATCCTTTTTGCCGCAAAATCGAACGCAATTCTTGTATGTCGCCGGCTTTACGCACGAATGAAAGCGCCACAAAATCGGCTTTATTTTTGACCCCGAATTCGATGTCAGCCCTATCCTTGTCGGTAAGCGAGCTCAGTGAAAGATTGGCGCCGGGCACATTGACGCCCTTGTGGTTGGACAATCGGCCGCCGATCACCACCCTGGTGACTATGTCGTTGCCGTCGACTTTGACGACCTCGAGTTTCTTGGTGCCGTCTTGGAGCATGATGAAGCCGCCCTTTTTGACTTCCTTGGGCAGATCGGCGTAATTGACATGGACTTTATCCGATGTGCCTTCGACTTCTTCGGTGGTTAAAGTGAATTGCTGGCCTTCATGAAGCGTTATCATACCATCTTTGAAAGTGCCGATTCTGATCTTTGGCCCGCACAGATCCTGCAAGATCGCGATCGTCTTGCCGGTCTTGACGGTCACTTTCTTTATGTTATCGACGCGCCGCTGGTGCTCGTTGAAATCGCCGTGCGAAAAGTTGAGCCGCGCCACATTCATGCCCGCTTCAGCCAACTGCTCCATCTTCTCTGCCGATTCGCTCGCCGGACCGATCGTGCACACAATCTTTGTTTTTTTGCCCAGGTTCATTTTGTTATTGATGATTGGTTTTTAAAAGACGGATACGCTTGCGGATCTATCATCCTATCGAAACACGCTTTGCCGGCTTCATGCGCCCAGTTGTCGTTGCCGGAAACAGCCGAGTAGGCCATCGGCACGGCGACCGGACCGGCGCCCGGGACACTTATTACGCTAGTATCCTGCGACGGCAAAGCGAATGTGGCGCAGAGCTCGAATTGGGTGCCGCTTTTCGCGATGTATTGATAGCTTGAATGATCGGCCGGATCGGTCGGTACCGTAAACCCGCTTATTGCATCATTCAAGCTTGCGAGTGTGTCCGGCAATTTCCCTTTTTGCTGCCAATAAGCGATCGTTCGCCATTGAATATTTTCGAGGTCTGAAATTCTCTGATCGTCGAAACGCAGATTTCTTTGTTTTTCCGGCGAACCGACAGCCATGAAACCGCCCACGATTCCGGCTATGACGATCAGGATGCCCAGCCACGCTAAAATTTTTTGCGCCGTTTTCTTGGCCCCGGCCGACCGCACCAATATGTAATATGCGAAAATTATCGCCGCGATCAGCAAGACGGCTATGATCTTGGAAATAAACCGAGCGGAAATTTCCCCGTTCAGGTAAGTATTGATGAGCGCGATTAGGTCGCCTATGATCAGCGCTCCGGCCAAGAACAGTGTCAGGTATATTCTCCACTTTCTGATCCAAACTTCCCTTTTGTCCGGCGTCTTGGAAATATCGCGGGCGATGTTCCATTCCAGGACATACAATACCGGCACCAGCACTATGAGCATCGATATAGGCCACACTACCGAACTGGCGTAGAAGTAACCGGTCAAACGGTCGGGCATGAAGTAATTGATGACGCTGAAGTACAGGTTGAGTAATGCGCCCGCTGATACAAACAGAGCGACAGTCGCTCCCAAATGCAGGAAGAAGTCTTTCGGGGTTGTTTTCATGGTCTATATTGTACAATAAAGTAGCGAAAATTGCCCGACCGGGTCTTGTATTTCAAGTTTTCTTTTTGTCTTTACCTTTCCGTTGATTACTAACCTTTCGCGAATTTGTGCGCGCACTAGGGGTCGAACCTAGGACCTTTCGAGTATCAGTCGAATGCTCTACCAGCTGAGCTATGCGCGCATTGCGTATTATATTTCCGAACCAAAATCGACACTTCTTCGACAAAGAAGATACTATCAAAAATCTTCGTTAACCGCTACTCCATGCCGATGTGGGCGCGAGAGGATTTGAACCTCCAAGGATTGCTCCATACGCTCCTGAAGCGTACGCGTATACCAGTTCCGCCACGCGCCCATTATTTCTCGAATATATAACGAACTCTGATTAAGCTCATCAAGCGTACATGCGTATCGATTCCGCCACGCGTCCGTAAGCATTACTATATGATAAATAATGACAGAAAACAAAGGCACCCTGCGGTTCTTGGTGCCTTGTAGATCTGAGATTGGTTACTCTGATCAGTATTTGATTGACTCCAGAAAATGCTCGTTCTTCAAGCACTCCGCGAAGATGGCCACACACAGTGTGGCGAACCCCGCGACCGCAATCCAGAATATCGTCCGCCACGACGGAATTAGTCTTTCGACCCCTTTCCGAAGTGGCTCGAAGTTTATACTGATTGGCACCGGGCTTATCTCCACCATCGGTGCTTTGACGAACTCAAGTCTAGTTTTCATCTTGTGACAAGATACCATTAATACAATCGAAAGTCAAACACGAAAAATACCGCCATGTTAGGCGGTATTTTCGCTCCACTAAATAGTGGATACTATGCTCTCTATTTTGTTCCGTTCACCCATGAGCGTTTCAATTGCAAACGCCCATGTATGTCCCCTATCTTCGGAGACTAAGCGCTCTTGTTTACGGTCAAAGAGCGATCACCTTCATCCCAATGGTTGGAACGAATCGACATAAGTTTCCCTTTTCCGCTCCAAAGAGTGGAGGAGAAACGGTTTTCACTTGAAATATTCCACGAGCAGCTTCCGCTACCCGTGCCTTGTTACGACTTAGCTCTTGTCACCGAACTTACCGTAGGTCCGCGCGAGGCGGAACTTCGGGTATTCCCGGCTCCCTTAGCTTGACGGGCGGTGAGTACAAGACTTGAGAACGTATTCACCGCGGTATAGCTGACCCGCGATTACTAGCGATTCCGGCTTCATGAGGTCGAGTTGCAGACCTCAATCCGAACTGGCGCGGCCTTTATAAGGGTTTGCTCCGGCTTCGATCGCCATTGCGTCCCGTTGTAGCCGCGATTGTAACACGTGTGTAGCCCAGGTCGTCAAAGGGCCATGCTGACTTGGCGTCATCCCCACCTTCCTCCCAGCCCAAAGAATTTTTCTGAGGTCCGACCTCTCCAGAGAAGTCGGACATCGAAAAATGCTTTGGGCTGGGCGGTCTCGCCTGACACTTGTAACAGGCAATGAGGGTTGCGTTCGTTACCCCACTGAAGGGAACAGCTCAAGCCACGAACTGACGACAGCCATGCAGCACCTGTCCAGCCGCCTTACGGCGACTCTTGTTTCCAAAAGTCTTCGTCTGGATTTCTAAACCTGGTAAGGTTCTTCGTTTATCGTCGAATTGAACCACATGTTCCACCGCTTGTGCAAGTCCCCGTCTATTCCTTTGAGTTTCAATCTTGCGATCGTACTACCCAGGCGGATCTCTTATCGCGTTAGCTTGGCCTCGAAGAGGGTCGATACTCCTCAAAGCTAGAGATCATCGTTTAGGGCGTGGACTACAGGGGTATCTAATCCCTTTCGCGACCCACGCTTTCGTGCCACAGCGTCAGGAACGGACCAGTCTCTTGCCTTCGCTTTCGGTGTTCCCCATGATATCAACGCATTTCACCGCTACACCATGAGTTCCAGAGACCTTTTCCGACCTCTAAGTCCTGCCGTTTCTCGCGCGAGCCCCCGGTTGAGCCGAAGAATTTTACGCGAGACTAACAGAACCGCCTACGCACCCTTTACGCCCAATGATTCCGGATAACGCTCGAGGCACTCGTATTACCGCTGCTGCTGGCACGAGTTTAGCAACCTCTTATTCTCCGGGTACCGTCAATAGACTTCGTCCCCGGCAAAAGGAGTTTACGTACCGAAGTACTTCATCCTCCACGCGGCGTCGCTCCGTCAGGGTTTCCCCCATTGCGGAAGATTCTCGACTGCAGCCACCCGTAGGTGTAGGGCCCGTGTCTCAGTGCCCTCGGTGGGGGTCAGCCTCTCAGCTCCCCTAGGCGTCATTGGCTTGGTAGGCCGTTACCCTACCAACTACCTGATACCGAGCATGCTCGTCCTCGAGCGAAAAACTTTACCGGGCGCAAATTTCGAAGAAAAATTACTGTTTATTTTGAGTTATTCACACACTTGACATTGACATTCTACTATGATGACCCGGAACCTTAAACTTGTAGGAGGACTTATGCTTGTGATCATTTGTCTGTTAATTTGGTTCAGCCTTTCGTTCGTTTTGGCCTTGGCCTTGGCAAAGGCTGCGGGCAAAGATCTACCGCCGCAACATGCAACCATAACGGTTTCAAAAAAGATCTTGCCGAAACCAAGTACTATAGTAGCCGGGAGCGCCCGCCTTGCCTTTCATGGGTAGGGCGGTTTATTTTTGTCAATGTAAAGAATGAATAAATTTTTCACCGAAATATGCGCCGGGACTATCGGGAATTACCTAACCTTTCGGCTAGCTATGCCCGACTCGAGGGGAGATACATGCTTATTACTACCTCGTCTGCCGGTTGCCCAACACTCTATCTTCGAGCCTCGGAGCTGATCGCTTCCGAATCTTCAAAGACACAGTGTTGGACCCCCTTGACTTGCATGCCTTATCCACGCCGCCAGCGTTCATCCTGAGCTAGGATCAAACTCTTAACTATAAGCGAACGGAACAAAATAGAAAGCACTTTTACATGCGCCTACTTAATATTCGCTTCCAGCTCATTTGGAATATTTTCGTTTACTTGCACATTTACATTCTCTACTTACTTTTAATTTTCAAAGTACCGCGCTACTCTCCGTAGCGTGTTCTATATACTACTTGAGGCCAAAATAAAGTCAAGGGCTGTGCCGGAATCCCATCGGTTCCCTTTTCTTGACCGGTTCTTCGATCAGCTTTCCGAGAATTGAATACAGGGCATTGATGTGCCTGTTTTGCAACTTTTGTTCCTGTTTTAATTTGTCCACTTCGTAAGCAAGTTCTTTGTTTGATACTAATAATTCTCTGATCCTTATAAAAGCTCGTACTATGAATATATTCATCTGGATGGCCCGTTCGCTTCTCAAGACGGAAGATAACATCATAACGCCGTGTTCCGTAAAGACAAATGGATAATATCTCCTGCCGCCTCTACCAATCTTTGAGGTGCCAAATTGGCACCTCAAAGATTGATATTCTTCTCGACTCAATTGGAACATAAAATCTTGTGGAAATCGTCCAACATTTCTAAATACTGCTCTGTTTAAATATTTGGTTGTGACTCCATAAAATTCCGCCAAATCCGCATCAAGCATCACCTTCTGCCCGCGAATAAGGTAAATGCGCCGCACGATCGATTCGACGGGAATTACTGATGCCTTTTTCTCTTGGATCGTTTTTGACATGAACGCAATTATAGCAAATAAAAATCGACCGGCCACAATGGTTGTGGCCGGTCTGAGATCAAGTAATCAAGTTACTGTGATCTCCATGTCTTTCGCAGTAATCGTCTCTGCCGCTTTTATCTTTTCAAACTCCGGCGCAAGTTTTTCCATTTCCGATCGGTATATTCGAGTGAACCTGCGACTGGTAGTGCGCGAAATTTTTTTATGTTTCTTCTTCGCCATATCTGACTCCTTTCTGTAAAAAAGAAGATCACTTTTTTTGCCACCTCTCAATCGTAACCAGGAGCGGCGAGCCGATGAAGATGGAGGAATAGGTGCCGGCGGCGATGCCGATGATGAGGGCGAGAGAGAAATGTTCGGTCGAAACGCCCCCGACGAAGTATAGAACAACCAGGGCGATCAGGGTCGTCGCCGAAGTGTTGATCGAGCGAGTGAAAGTCTGGCTGATACTAGCGCCGACGACTTCACTGAACGGCTTCTTGGCCGAGGAATATTTCAAATTCTCGCGCACGCGGTCAAAGACTACGATGGTATCGTGCACCGAAAAGCCCAGAATGACCAAAAGCGCCGTGACGAACAAAGTGTCCACTTCGTAGCCGGCAAAATGGCCCAGAATGGAGAACGCGCCGGTCGGAATGATGACATCGTGCACCAGAGCGGCTATGGCCACCAAGCCGTATTTCCAGGAAGAGACCGGCTCAGAAACTTTCCTGAAAGCGAAAGTGATGTAAAGGACGATTCCTATTATGACCAAAGCGATCGAGACATATGCTTTGCGCAGGGCTTCCGCGCCAAGAACCGGACCGATCGAATCGTAAGTTTTTTCCATCGGCTGAGCTGATCCGTTCAAAGTCAACGCTTTTTTGACTGTCGCGTGTTGATTCTCGTCCAAAGCTTTCATGCGAATGATAAATTCATTGTCACCGCTGGGACGGACCGAAGCCGTCGGATCGATCGGGCTCAATGCCTGTGTAACCGCAGATTGGTCCGGCCTGCCCGAAGAATACGCCACATCGATGAGTGTACCTCCGGTAAAGTCGATGCCAGGATTCAGTCCCCAGAATATAAGCGACAAAAGAGACAAGGCGACCAGTGTGCCAGAGAATGCGTAGAAAAGTTTTCTGTTATTTATTACCCACATTTTGATTGTTAGGTTTAAATCCATTACTTATAAGGAATCTCGACATCTTCGTATCCTTCTGCGGCGCCACGGCATACAAGAATAACCTCGAAGCGGTGATCGCCGTGAACATCGACACCAATACGCCAATCACGAACACCAGCGCAAAACCGGTTACCACCGAAGTGGAGCCGAAATAATACAAGATGGCGCCGGTAATGATCGAAGAGACATTGGAATCACGGATGGAAGTCCAGGCTCGTGCAAATCCTTCATGCATCGCTTCCCATATTCCTTTTCCTGAATTTAATTCTTCCTTCATCCTTTCAAATATCAGAATATTGGCATCCACTGCCATGCCTACAGTAATAATAAATCCGGCAATGCCGGCGGCAGTTAATGTAACGGGGGTTAGACCGTTCGGTACAATAGCCAAGAGAACATAAAATATTGGAATGCCTAGACCGAATGACCAATGCAACATAAATGCCAGAATCAATAACAAGACAGCTGCTACTAGAAATGCGGGAGAAATGCCCACTTTAAATAAAACTAGAGTAAAAACAACATAGCACAACAAAGCCACGACCGCGATCAAGCCGGGTAAACGGTACCAGACGATTAAAAATATGCTTATGAGAATGAACGCGATGATGCCGGCCATGATGCCGCCATCGACTGCGGCTTGGCCGAGAGTGGGTCCGATTGTTTGCGTGGAAATCAAGGTTATCGGGACCGGCAAGGCGCCGAAATTGAGCTGTTGGACGAGCTTTTGCGCTTCCGGCACCGTAAAGTTGCCGCTTATTTCGCCTTGTCCGTCAGTGATAGCGTCCTTGATGATGGGCACCGATATGGGTTCGCCGTCCAGGAATATGCCCAGGTAATCGCCGATATGATTCTTGGTAATGGAAGCGAACAAATTCCGGCCATCGCTGGTGAAAGTCAATCCGACGCTTGGCTGGCCGGTTGTCTGGTTGAATTGTAACGAGGCGCGACTGACCATCCTGCCGGTAAGCCCTGTTGACTTGAATAGCGCCTTGTAGGCGGCATCTTGTGCGGGAGTGGTGGTGCCTAAGGTAGCCGGCGTATTCGAGGCTTCGAAAGCGTTCAGGTCTTTAGCGGATACGAGCTTGAACTCCAGTTGCGGCGTAGCGCCGATAGATGATGCGGCCTGTTGAACATCGGTTACGCCCGGTAGCTCCACAATCAGCTTGTACTGGCTTTCTTTACTGGAGAGCGCCCCACCTTGCTCTACTTGGACTAAAGGTTCGCTGACACCAAAAGTGTTAACGCGTTTCTCGACAACATCACGCAAAGAAGACATTGAAGCGCTTATATCTGCGGACGCCAGCTTCGAAACATCCGCTTGATAAACCAGATGGGAACCGCCGGAAAGATCGAGGCCGAGGTGAAATGGATGAAATCCGAGCCAAGAATCCTGAAATTGCGTAGTGTAAGTGAAATAGCCTATTATAACCGCCAAAACAAGCAGGTATACGGCTTTGGCGCGGTGTTTGAACATATTGCCATTCTACTGATTTTTCTTGGATGTGCAAGCGCCGACTTGAAAGTCTTCATAACTTGCGTCAGTGGTTGTTCAAGAGTTATTTAAAGTTATTAACCTCCATCATCGTATTCGCCCCGAAGAATCCGGTACCCTTGATGAGTCCCGCTGGCGCAAGGATGGAGGAAGCGTAGGCATCCTGGAATCTAACAAGAGCTTGGGCGGTAAGATTGCCGAAATAAGTGGTCTCATTGCCCGGAGATCCGGGTCCC
>JAGXAG010000004.1 GCA_018971685.1 Patescibacteria group bacterium | reverse complement strand
ATAATTGCTCATTAGACTGCATGATATACCCAGTACAAACAACCTGAAGAATTTTATATATTTGTGAAAATATAACTTTTGTAAGAAATATCGCTTGTTCATAAGACAAGGATTTCATGTCAATTTTACTTTTACCTTCCACTGCCTTTGTGACTGAGGATACTCTAGATATAATGTCCTTATATTGATCAAATTTTTCAGCAATATATTTTGGGTATGGTTCGAAGGCACTTATCTTTACAAGGAAATCATTTATTAAATCAATAGGTTTTTCTGCATTTTTTGATTTTGACTCGATAGTCGAACTTAGCAGTGATGTGAATGGCCTTTTATACTTTTCATTTAGGTCACCAACCTCACCTCTGAGAATGTTTTCCACAATGTCAATAATCTCGAGATACAAGCCTTCTGCTTGGGCGCGATCAATTGCATTGTTATCGTGATATGATCTGGTCAGAAGATACAACTGTTGCCATAATACCCATAGCGACGCAATATTTTCTGGATCAACATAAAAAGATTTTGGGGCTACGACTTTTCCATCAGAGGTTGTCCAGTCATCAACGCCAATATCGGCTTCATCTTCACTTGGACAAAAATATGCGTTAGCGTCCTGCACAATTATACGGTCGTATTTCAATATTTGGCCATATTCTTCCTCAGTTTGCTTTGCTGTCTTATTACAATTATTAAAATGTAATGGGTGTAATACCTCCTCTATTATTTTGAGAAAAATGTTATTGTCTTTTTGCTTCGAAGAAGTTGAATAATATGAAAGAATGTAAAAAACTACTTTCTTTTTTGATTCAGCGATGAACATACTTTGGGGGATGTTCAGATCTGTAAAGATGGCCTGAATCTTTGAGTAAGTGAAACGTTCACATATGTCCTTTGTGATTAGCTCCAAAGCCTCTCTTTTTACTCTTCCATTTTTTCCTGTTACTCTGTTTACGAGATCATTTATTTTATTAATTAAAAAAATATACCCTCTGACTTTAAAGCCCATTCCATCTATTTTTGTTTTAAAAGAGCGGTCTTCCTTTGCTAGACCTAGACGAATTAATGAATTGATCAGTTCGTCATCAATAAATGTAGAATATTTATAACTTGGTTTTGAATTCTCAACCTCAGCTAGTACCTGCTCAAACAGCAATCTTTCTTGTAGTAGTTGGTCTAAACTCTTTACATGAGAAAAACTACTGTTCTGATAGGGTACACTTTGTTTTTTGTGAGTCTCCATCGTAATTTTAATATACCCATCAATCTACTACTTTTTAGCCATTTTTCAACCCAAAGGTTACACAATAAGAAAAAAAGTGGTACTATGACAAAGTAAAAATATGAAAGGAAGTTAATCAATCACAAGCCTAAACCTCGTAAGGGGCATGGCACATAAAATCCACTGCGACATAGAGAGGGGCATCTGTCCCGCTATCATGTCGCAGTGGTTCCATCCGAAAGGGTGGGGGCGTTCAGAAATGAGCGTCGGCGGGCTACGGGTGCCCTTTTCTGTATACTCTGTCCGCCTAAAAATCCACTGCGACATGGATAAAAAATTACAATTACAATCGCCTGTTAAGACAGGCATAAAACGATATAGCGACTGGGACAAAAATCAGCTCATTATAGAGATTGAGCGTCTTCGCAGACGAAAAAAATACGGTATTGTCTGGGAAGATAAGGAGGAAAGCGTCGTGATGCAGTGCAAAAGCGAGCTACCTGTTTTGAAAACTATTAAAAATAGGGAGATCGAAAATGATGATGCATTACCGATGAACATTCTTATTGAAGGCGATAACTACCATGCTCTATCAGTTCTCAACTATACGCATAAAGGAAAAATTGACGTTATTTACATAGACCCACCTTATAACACTGGCAATAAAGACTTCAAATATAACGATAGCTATGTTGATGCAGAGGACGATTATCGGCACAGTAAGTGGCTATCGTATATTTCAAAGAGATTATTTCTTTCCCGTGAACTCCTGAAAAAAGACGGAGTGATTTTCATAAGCATTGACGACAACGAACAAGGGTCATTAAGGATGTTATGCAATGAGATTTTTGGAGAGAGAAACTTTGTTGCAAATCTGATATGGAAAAGCAAGAGCGGCGGTGCTAACGACAGTAGATTTTTTGCTGTCGACCATGAGTATATTCTCGCCTACGCCAAGAACGCTGATTTTTTCAAACTTAACCTCGATGCTGAAGCCGAAGTTACGACATCGTACAATTTGCACGACGATAAAGGATGGTATTCGCTGGACAGATTGGATAAACAAAGTATACGTTACTCTCCATCACTTGATTACAAAATTATCGGCCCAGATGGAAAAGCATATTATCCGAAGCATAAGGATCCTAAATATCCAAATGCTTCTTGGCGTTGGGGTAAGGAGACTGTAAAGACCAGATACGCTGAATTAGTCTTTAAGAACGGATGTGTCTATACGAAGAATTACCAGAAGGACGGAGCTATCCCTCGGTCATTGCTTGTTGATGAAAGGTTCGGAAGGACGCGAACGGGCAAGACTGAATTATATGAGCTTTTCGGACGAGAGATGTTCTCAAATCCGAAGCCATCGAAGCTGATACGCCATCTCGTTAGTTTGGTCCCAAATAAAGATGCTATTGTTCTTGATTTCATGGCTGGTTCTGGTACGACAGGCCATGCAGTGCTTGCTTTAAATGAAATTGATAATGGTAAGAGACGGTTTATTCTCTGTACAAACAACGAAAATGACATCTGTTCTGAAGTTTGTTATCCAAGACTTGAGAAAATCATTGAGGGCTACTCTACTCCAGAAAAAGAAAAAATTACAGGTCTTGGCGGAAATCTCAAGTATTTCAAGACAGCTTTTGTCGGCGCGGAACCGAACGACAAGAACAAGGAAATGCTTACCCGTGAAGCGACAGACATGCTCTGTATGCGCGAGGACACTTTTAAGCACGTGAAAGAGACGAAGCTCATTAAGATATTCAAGGGCAACAAGCGGCACACGGGCATTATCTTCGATGAGGATGCTATTGATGCTCTGAAAAAGGATATAGCTAAAATCGGTGGCAAATGGAGCGTATACATCTTCTCCTTGAGTGATGACACCTTTGACGAGGAGTTTGATGACATGAAAAAGAACGTAACAGTCGCGCCTATACCCGAGGCGATACTTCGGGTCTATCGCCGTATCTTTCAAAAATAACATGTCTTTTCAATTAGCCGCATATCAAGAGAACGCCGTCACAGACCTGCTCAAGAATGTTAGGAAACTCTTGCGCCAGTCTGATGGCAAAAAGCTGGTTTTCAAGGCACCGACAGGCTCGGGTAAGACCATAATGATGGCGGAGTTCTTGGCGCAGTTTGCAGATGACGAGACACATTCCCCGTGTTCGTTTATTTGGGCCGCTCCACGACAGCTCCATGAGCAGAGTAAGGAGAAGCTCGAAGTATATTTCGAGAACTCACGCGCTATGGAGTGCCGATATTTTGATGATCTTACCGACAAACAAATCGGCGAGAACGAGATACTCTTTTTCAACTGGGAAAGCATCAGGCAGAACAACAACATTTACATCCGCGAGAACGAGAATGACAACAACCTTTCTAACGTTATCGCCAATACTCGCGAAGCTGGCCGAGAAATCGTTCTCATAATAGATGAGAGCCATTTCCATGCTCAAGCCGAAACATCCCAGAACCTTGTGGCTGCCATCGCTCCGAAGCTCACTATCGAAGTCTCCGCTACGCCTGTTATGGTCAATCCTGACGCTATTGTGCCCGTAGATATTGAAGAGATAAAGCAAGAAGGTGCCAGGGGCAAGGCAATGATAAAGAAAGGTGTGGTGATCAATGAGGACTTCAAGAATGTCATCACCCGAGGCGGTAATGCAATAAAAAGTGAACTCGCTAATAGCACTGACGACATTGTGCTCCGCGAGGCTCTGAAAAAGCGTGAAGAGTTGGTGAAGTCATACAAAAAGGCTGGCATATCACTCAATCCGCTTCTCCTCATCCAGCTCCCAGATCGTCGAGGTCAAGCCGACGAAGATAGACAAGACATGATAGTGCAGACCCTGAATGATAAGCACGGCATAAGCACAGATAACGGCAAGCTCGCAATCTATCTCGCCGAGGACAAAAAGAACTTGGAGAATATCACTCGCAATGATAGCGAAGTGGAAGTGCTCATCTTCAAACAAGCGATTGCTCTTGGTTGGGATTGTCCTAGAGCGCAGGTATTGGTCCTGTTCCGTGAATGGTCAAGCCCGATATTCTCTATTCAGACCATAGGCCGTATCATGCGTATGCCGTATCCTGATGACAGCTATTATGACGAGGATGCACTCAACTACGCCTATGTATATACAAATATAGATGACATCGAAATTAAGGACGACATTGGCCGAGGATACGTTGTTTTCCACACGAGCACGCGTATACCGAAATACGAGCCTCTCAAATTACCTTCGGTCCATAGTAAACGACACCGCGAGCAGACTCGTCTAACCCCGTTATTTACACGGTTGTTTCTTGATAAGGCCAGAAGTTCGGGATTAACTGAAAAAATACAAACAAAGGAACAGCATGTTCATTCATCATTTATCTCTGATTGGAAGAGTGAAAATATAGACCTGATTGCTGGTATGCACCTTAAAGCCAATACGGAACTAGATGCAAAAAACGACATGGATTTGCAGAGGCTCTTTGATTACTTTATTCGCAAGAGCTTGTCACCGGAGTTTCATCCCGAGGACCGCTCTGTGGGTCGTGTAAAGGAAGCTGTATACCAGTTCTTCAGTAAGCATATGAAACTGGATCGAATAGCTGATTTTCAGACCATTATCAATATTGTTTTGAGTGACGATAACAGGCAGCTCTTTTCTGATGCTATAAACGCCGCCAAGATAGCATATAGAGCTGATACAGAGAGATTTGGAAAAGAGTTGGTGGAAGAAGTATGGGAAGTGCCAGAAAAGATTGTCTATGGCGAAGGGTATGCCGAAATGGAAGCCAAAAAGTCGGTCTTACAGCCATTCCTGTCTGACGAGAGTTGGAAATCAGAAACTAAGTTTATCGAATTTCTAAATGCTCCACGCAATAATGTGGTCTGGTTCTTCAAGAATGGAGCACGAGATGCTACATATTTTGCGGTCCCGTATTCTGACAGGAAAGAGCATGCACCATTCTATGTTGATTTTGTTGTTCTAATGAAAAACGGCACTGTTGCTTTACTTGATCCGCACGGCATTCATTTGGCTGATTTCGCATCAAAATCCGATGGCCTGCAAACGTACATCTCTGACATGAAGAAGAAGGGTCGAAAGGTTATCGGTGGTATTGTTGCCAATACAGACCCTCGTAACCACACAGGTTCGTGGATGCTTTACACTGGTAAAGGTAAGGACGCAAAAGAAGGAGACTGGGGTGGATGGGTTAAGTTGGAGCTATAATCATAAATATGAAATACATTAGATTAGCATTAATTGTTATAAGTATACCTATAATTTTTGTTTTACTCTCTTTTGTTCATATTGCAAAAAATGAGACCAAATTAGATGCAAATAAAATAGATGATTACTATGTGCGCTCAACAGTAGATGTTCCTACTACTTACTTTTCCGAAGATGAAATTCGATGGGGTGATAGTCATAGCACAGTTTATAGTGGAGAAATGGCTTATCAATCGCTACCGACTACAACGATTACTTTCAATGCTTACTCAAATGAAATAAAGAGTATTCCTGAAAAAATGTCTTGGCCCGAAGTTGTTAAGAAAATCAATGAAGTTGGTGATCCGGGAGGTATAGAGGGATATAAAGACGCTTATAACAGAGATACGGAATGGTCGTCGCGCTATTTTGGAAATGATGTGGTTGCAGAGTACTTTGATGTTGATGGAGACGGGAAGAAAGAGGTCATACTTTTCTTGTGTGGTTTATTTGGGAATCACTGCCCGCATGAAGCAAAAATAATAAAGAATAATAAGGAAATATTTAGCACCAATAACCTAATGAATATTATTGAAACAAAGACCCATAATGGTTTTTTGCTTGATTGGGTTCCAGATACCTATGAACCCGGTAAAGCAAATTGTTGCATTGGAAACACTAGGACAAGGTTTGTATATAAGAATGGAAAATTCGTTCCTGTGTTAGAGCAAGATATTAGATATTTCAATATTAATAGACCTTATGGGGAGTAGAATTGTTTAACCAAACAAGACAAATTCGTAGTCCGCAAATTTTTCAAATTCTTTTCTAAGTGCTTTCGTATAGATCCCTTTCTTGGATAGAAGTAATGGGTTAGCCCAACTTATAATTGGTAGAACGTGCCTAGCGTTTCCTTGCCATGGAATATCAAATTTTTTACTATATTTTACGAATAGGTCAAATGATTTTTTAAATTCAGGTTTTCTTAGCCAATTATCGAGCATGATCCATAAATATCCCATACAAAATATCTCGAATTGTTCCTTTTCAGTATTGTGATTTACCATCAATCTTAGTGTACTTGCCTGGGGATGGGTCAAAAAATACGTTTTTTCGTCATTTTTGTACCTGTACATGCCACCAAATGAAGGATTGTGTAAGGAGTTATCATTCTGAATATTAAGTCTTCTCATAGGCTAGAATCTTAGCGAAATTTAGCATTTTTTGCTATCCTTTTTAGATCAAAGTATAAATAACATGAATAATGAGGATAAGAAAAAACAATTTCAAAAACTGACAATAGAAGCTTTGAGAGAGGTTAAAGAAGAACTGGAGGAAAAACATTCCGACGGTGATATTTCAGGTGGTGACGAAAAATTGTCGGCAGCCATGGTAATTCACGAAGATAAATTCTTAGAAGGTTCTACCTTTCGTCTGATAGATGTCTATCTTATAAATAATACAAAAATAAATTTTCCTTCAGTTAAAGTTTTGACAGGAGCTTTTTGCTCTATGGATGACGATCTGATGAAGACAGGAGAAGCTGTCACAGGACCATTTCAGTTGCCGACAAAATCTATATTAAAAATAGGTGCCTCCGATATGGGAGAGCTAGACTACGTTGTTTGGTTTAATATCGATCTTATAGACGAGAAGAATGCGCTACACACATTATCATGTAGGATTCCTAAATATGATCATAATAAAGAAATGATCCCTCTTTTGAATGTTCCAGCTGTTAAGTTAGAATTGCGAAAACGTTCAGATGAATCTATTGACGAGTATGTAAAGACACACGATCTTCAGCCAAAATACTATACAGCTGACGAATTAGAAAAATTGGCACAAAATAAAGTATAATAAATATATGTTTGCCATTTTTGGTTCAGAATTTAAAGGCGAGACTATACCTTTTACGAAAGTTCAGAAAATGTTTTGTGAATATTGTAGAAAGGAACAGCCTTTTTCCCGAGTAAAGGGAAAAATGTATTTTCACATATTTTTTGTACCTCTTTATCCTGTAGGCGGGGAAATAGATGGACTTCAGTGTTTGGAATGTAAAAACACCGTGAGTCTTCCTGCAAACTTCGATTTTCAAAAGGAAAAAGATGAAATTCTGAATGCAGAAAAGGTGTTTAACGCACTGAATACAACAAAGCAGTAAGATACGACTTTTCTAAAAGAAAATAGATCTAATATTAGTTTGGGAGTTAGTTTCAGTGTTTTTTTCAGTGTTTTTGCTTATCAGCTCTGGTCCAGTGGCAAGGAATCATGCTGAAATTTTCATGGCGCATTAATCGGTAATTGGGGATTGGTTTAAAGACCAAAGCCCATTGTTTCACTCTGTTTTTCACACAGTTTTCTCTGTTTTTTGGCTTGTTGTCCTGAACTTGTGTAAACCATTCAGATACAAAGAAAAATGGACAGATTACTATCCTTGTGGTAGGGTGCTCCAGAACGGGCGATTTTGGCTATTCCGGGCGAATTTGGCTCGATATTATTAATAAAGGAAATACGGATTTTTTTATGATAAAAAGACATCAAACAGAATTTAAAGAATTGCCAATTTCGCAGCTTGAGCTTGATGACAATCAGCCAAGAAAAGAATATGGAACTCCTCTGGAGCAAGAGAAGCTTTCAAATTCTATTCAGCAATTCGGGCTTCAAGAGCCGATTATGGTGACCAAAAAGGAAGATAATCGTTACGTTATTATTGATGGCCATAGGCGTTATCTATGTTGCAAAGACTTAGGAATTGAAAGAGCCATGTGCCAGGTATATCCAAATTTGGATGACGGAGAGCTAGAAGTCAGGAGATATGAGAAACAGAATAATCGTAAATCATGGAGACCTCTAGAAAAATCAAATTGTTTGCATAG
The DNA here is from genome assembly GCA_018971685.1 of Patescibacteria group bacterium. Classification (GTDB taxonomy): domain Bacteria; phylum Patescibacteriota; class Minisyncoccia; order Phycocordibacterales; family PALSA-1337; genus C7867-002. Next base: position 71,749 of record JAGXAG010000004.1, on the reverse strand, counting down.
AGCAAAAGTTAAATTAGGGATAAAGAATGAGGAGCTCGCTAGTTTATTGAATCTTTCAAAATCTACAATAGCTAGTTCACTTCAGCTTCGAGAGCAGAAGCTTGAATATTTGGAACTAATGCAGGAATACAAGCTCAAGGAAGTGTACAGAATGGAATTTTTGCGTCTTCAACCTAAACTAAGAAAAGTTAGAAATTTTGAGGTCCCGGACATTATCAAGATTCTTTTTGAGAAAGTTAGTAATAAGGTGATCAGAAGCGGAAAAGATTTTCGTAAATTACAAAAGGTGTTTATGAGAGCGGCAGCGAATGAGGCTGAAATATGCAAATTTTTATCTGATCCGGATGCTACAGTAGCTGAACTAGATAGGGATACCATACAGTCGGGTTTTTCCTTACACGTTTTACAGCTTATTGAAGAAATCAAGCAGAAGAGGAAAAGCGGCATACCTTTTGACGAGAAAGAAAATGGACTAATTAACGAACTCAAAAAACTACTATAAAGAAATGAAATTTTTACAAACAAATAACACTTGGACAGCAATAACATATAATCGACACTCAGCAGAAGATAAACAAGAAAACTCGGTTCCTATTCAGAAAGAACACCATGATAAATTCGCGACTAAATTTGGAGGAAAAATAATCAGTCATCTCTCGGACCAAGGGGTAAGTGGTCTGACTGCAAATCGCCCGGGTTTTCAAAGCTTAATGAATGATTGGATATTAAACCCCAATGCTCCGCACTTCGATTATATTTTGGTTTATGATGTCTCACGATGGGGGCGATTCCAAAATCAGAATGAGGCCGCTTATTATGAGCATTTATGTGAACAACATGGTAAGAAAGTTCTCTATACAAGCAAACCATTTCCAAAAGAAGAACAGGAGATAACCGATAGTATTATAATGCCAATGGAAAGGTGGATGGCGGCTCAATATTCCAGGCAGCTAAGCGGTAAGGTTTGGTATGGTTGTATGAAAATCTCAAAAGATGGATATTCTGCTGGCGGCACTGCTTGTTACGGAATGACACGTTTACTTCTTGATGAGAATAAGAAACCTATACGAGAACTTAAGAAAGGAGAACATAAGCAGATTAGTAACCAAAGAGTTACATTTGCACCATTGAACGATAATACGACTCAGACTGTAAAGGATATTTTTGATCTGTTTGTTAATAAATGGAGAACAACCGAGGATATTTCTGATATTTTAAACGAAAAAGGTATACCTTCTGCTCATGGAGGAAAATGGAATGTTGGCAAGTTGAATCGAATTTTAGGTAATGAAGTCTATACCGGTACTAGGCTTTATAATAAAACTTCGGGGAAGTTGAAGCAGAAAAAGGTAAAAAATCCACGAGACGAATGGGTCATTGCTCCAAATGCATTTCCCTCAATTATTGATAATGAGACATTTTGGAAGGCTCAAGAACGCCTATTTTGGACTATTCCATCCAGATGGAGGAGGGGTATAATGATGATACGTAAAGCTCAAAAGTTTGTTGAGTCTGAGATTAAAGGCCTATTAGTTAAGAATGGCTTTGACGAAGATGATGCAGATCAAAGAATAAAGAAGTTTCCATTGGCCTATAGTATAAATTCATATTTCGGGAACCCTGATAAGAAGACGACAGTATTTGTTATAGAAGAGGAGAAAAGAAATTACGATAAGATAATTGCTGTTAGTATTGCTCTTGATAAGAAAGAACCTATTGAAAATGTCTTTCTGATACCGACAACGGAATTTAATCAATGCAATTTCTGTTTATTTTCAGAATTAGACAGTCCATACAAGAATTATATTATTCAACCAGAAAAAGTTTATGAAAATATAATCTCATTTGTTGATCTTATGAAAAAATATGAAAGAAAATAACATACAGCTATATAAGGATAAAAAACATTTGCTTAAACTTAGGGCTAGGTATTTTGAAATCTTTGAGTATAGAAATGGTATTTCGGATGGTTCTAGACATACTCAGAAGGAAACAGGGGTCAAATTCGGAATAAGTGGAACAAGGATTGCTCAAATTGAGGCGAGGGTTTGGTATGAGGTGAATAGAGTCTAGTTTAGAAATATAGTGGCGAAGCAATAATTTGTGTCTAGGATTTTCACTTCGTAGCAACTTAATAACGCATATTACGTCTTAATAAGTGCACCTATTTCTGATCTTTACAAGTAAGTTTTGGTGTATAATATAACCAGTATGAACTCTAACGCATCAAATAAATATGTATTGGGATTAGATTCTGCACTGCTAGCTTTTAGTGTGTTAAAAAGACTTGGTGCTGGAAATGTGGGAACTTTTGACGAAAGACTTAAATCTCAAAAAATTCAGTATTTGGCGCAAGTTTTTGGGGTATCTCCTGCATATCACTATAGCTTATATATTCACGGACCGTACTCTCCGTCTTTTGCCAGTGACCTTTTCACTATTCATGCAGAAAAACACAATCCCGATGTTTCGGATTTTATAGCTGATGAATTGAAAGAAAAATTCAGTTCTCTTTCAGAGTTCGTGATAGGGAAATCTAATAGACAGCTTGAATTGATTGCAACGGCACATCTTTTCGTAAAAGGCTTGTTTTATTCTACCGAAAAAACAGCTTCAAAATTAAAAGCTTGGAAAGGGGCTTCTGAAGAAGAGATTAAGCAGACTTTGCAAGCTTTAGACAAAATACCATGCCTACATTAACTCTAGACAATATCTCAGATAAAGATCTGGAAAAGATAATACCTCTTTCTGATTTTGAGGGTGCTAAAAAACCATCAAATGAAGGCGTGTTTGTCATTACCGTCAATAATGGCAGCCCCACCCCTTTCCCATTGAACCCTAGAGAAAATGAAACAGTAGACTTGGAAGTTGCAATTAGAAGGTGTAAGAGAGTAGGGGTTTTTAATGGTAATTAATCTGATTTTCAAACGAATATGGCCGATGAGCCTACTGAAAAATGGTATTACGATGCGTGCACGTTAGATAGAGACCTAGAAACTCTGTCAGAAATAATTAACAAACATCATCCCAAACAAGCCTATACAAGCCATTTAGCAATAGGCGAGGCCTATGCTAATTGTTCCAATAAGAGTGTTGAGAGAAATGACCCAGAAATTCTAAGCGCATATGTTGACCTAATTTCAAAACTACGAAAATATTTGAGGATTGTTTCAAATGATGGAGTTGAAAAGATTTTGGAAAAAATAAAGAGCATGAGACCAACACTGTCTATTACGGACTCTATACATCTTGCTACAGCTATACGTGAACAATGCTGTGTTTTTCGAACCACTGATCATGATTTTAACGGTTTTTCGAAACAGGACCAGATTGATCTAGCACATGCATTTGGAATGAGTCGCCTTTCCATCAATTTAATGGATAGAAAATCATCCGGGTTAAAATTCAAGGCAAAAAAGTTTTTGGCTAAGATCAAAGGATAAACAGTTACTTTTTGACTTTTCGATTAGATAAAAAATATAGTGAAAAATAGGGTGGGGTAAATTATGCGGTTGCAGAATGGTTGCAGGTCAAAAGCATGTTAGGGAACACAGGAATGTGGATCGTTGCATCATTTTTCTTGGCAAAACCAGTACGGATAACCTCCACGACGGCACCCCCAACGGTATTATTTATTACTGGTGATTCCAGGCTCGAAAGAGGGCTAGGAATCGGCTTTTGCGCGTCCTTTTCGCTGATCGCTCCGACCTGCTCGAGAGCCAGAACGATCGGCGTTTTGAATGAATCAGTTATGATGCGCTCGTTTACCACAAAGTGATGCCAGAAGAGGCCGAGGTAAAGTTGCTTTAGCTCGGGTTTGGCATTCTGATACGATTGGCCAACATCCCGGGCCAAGGCTAGGACGTTCTGAATAACGTCGACCTTGATGTTTTTGGACCTCTCAAGTTTGGAAATCTGATTATCAAAATCTTCGAGCTGCTCGCGGTACGTTTTCTTCAAGCGTTCAAACGATTGGTCATCAATGACACCATCAATGAGTTTGTGTTCGGCGCGTTCAAGTTTACTCTCAACTGAAAGCTTGGCCTGGGTAATACGACTTTTCTCATCGCTCACAGAACTTTTCTTTGATTCGTAAACGATCCTTAATCGGTCTTCAATCTTGGCAATAAAGTCGGCCGAGAATTGTAGCTTGTTGAATTTTTCTTGGACCTGATTTTCAAGATCAGCCACTTCGACGTATAAACCAGGGCACCTGACAGTCTTTGAAAGCTTAGAGTTCCAATGATTGCAGTGATAGTACGATTTCTTTTTGGGAACATTATGCTCGGCCGTGTATCGGGACCCGCACAGACCGCACCGAACGAATCCGCGAAGAATGAAGTTGTGTTTGTGGCGGCGGCAAGCACGATGTGTATGCTCTTCAGTAATACGCTGACAGCGGTCGAAGAGCTCTTTGTCTATGAGTGGCTCATGCTTTCCCGGTCCCACGAGTCCACGCCAGCGCATCTCACCATAATAGAAATGGTTTTTGAACATATCAGCGAACTTGCCGAGCATGAGGCGCTTGCCGTTTCTAGCTCTAAAGCCCTTCTCATGGATGATGTCGAGGACTGCGACCATGGAATAATCGCCGGTAGCGTATAGCTTGAAAGCCTCTTGAACAAGCGGTCCGCGGATGGGATCGACAACAACCGTTCGTTTCTTTTCATTATCTTTCTCGCCCACGTTGAGATAGCCGAGTGCGGCATGAGTCGGCCAACCGCCTTCATTGAATTTCTGCTCCATACTCTTGGTGCTCTTACGGGCAGTCAATTGCGACTGAAATTGATTGAAGCCGGCAATGATCGTGTCCATGAGGTTGCCTTCGGGTGTATCTTCCAAGCCAGGCTGTGATACTGAAATCAACCGGACGCCATGCTTTTGAAGGAGTGCTTTGATGGTCAGATGGTCGGTGGTATTGCGAGCCAGTCGGTCAGTGTCCTGGACGAACACGGCCTTGATCGTCTTGTCTTCCTGGACGCGAAGCAGCATATCCTGCAATCCCGGACGCTTCATATTCGTGGCAGTCTTCCCAGGATCGGCATAAACACCGTCAGGAGCGAGTGCATATTCCTCACTATTTTCAATGGCTTTCTCGCAAAGCGATAGTTGCGTCTTCAAAGAATGCCGGTCGGATGTGGCCTGCTCTTCGGTCGAAACTCGGGTGTAAATCAGCGCTTTCTTCATAGTGGTGATCATAGTATGCAACGAATGGGGAACATATCAAGCCTAGCCTAGAAACGCTCCAAATTCTTGGGGTCTGGTAAATCGCCGGGATACGTTTGAATGAGCTCAATAATCTTGTATTTCAAAGCGTCGATTTCGGAGATCATGTCTCTAAGCTTTTCTCTCCAGGCTTCAAATTCAACTCGTCGTTCCGTAGCCTCTTTTTTCTTATCTGTGAGCTTCCTGCATGCCTGCCACATAAGCTTGGTCGCATAGGCTCGGCTGAGCTTTATATGCTGTTGTTCAAGCTCGTAGCACAGCGATCGCGTGCTTACTCCAGGGTCACGACATACGATGTCGTAAATGGTGTCTTCAAAAATTTTTATCTGTTCTGGCGAATATTTCATGGATTGCGATTTGGGGGTTTTTGGTCATCTTTGTCCATCTATCTGGACTGTGATGGTCTGCTATTTTGAGATGTGTTGGTGGTGATGTACGGTTATGTGGATTGCGATGGGTTGCGATTTTCCGTCCGGTTCGCCTTCATTCGATCCTATATGGATTGGGACGGTTCGATTCTCTTATCTTCTTTTTCTTTCTTTTCATTCTCTGCCTCACGATTCTGTTCAGTGGGCTGAACAGGCGGAAACGTATTGGTGAATCTTTGCAACAGATTTTGCTTGCCCGCCTCCAATGCCAGAATTGGGCGCTGTTCAATCTCCCGAACATTCTGTTCGGTGGGTTGAATTCCTTGTTCGATACACTGAAAAGCCAGTTCAGCCCGCGGCATGGTTGCCTGATAGATCCAGTAGTTTTCAACAAGATATCCACCTCCTTCGGCTGGTGTCAAAAATTCCTTAGTAACCAGGGATTTCCTGATCGTGCCGATTTTGCCGATTGACCACTTTTTCAGATATTTCTCTTTCAATTTCCTGACTGATATGTGTACCAAGCCGAATGTTTCCTTGTTTTTGCGATCCCATTTGGTCAGCGCAACAAGCGTCAGATACAGGCGCATTTCCTGATCAGTGAGGCCTTTCAGCCTCATGAGGAAGTCATATCTATACAGTTTCAAGTACCCGTTGATGTTCATTGTTATTTTCATTAGCCTCGACCTGCATGATCAAAATCTCCACCAAGCGATCGATAAAGATCCGCTCTTCTTTAGACGATGGTGCGGGGACCGTATTTGGCTTGGTAGATTTCTTGGCCATGCTAGTCGATTTCGTACAGTCGTGTCTTCAGCGCCTTGATCTGATCAAAATAAGCACGCGGCTCGACCGTGAGCGTGCCTTTCCAGAATGACTCAAGCAGTCCATCCAATTCGCTATTACGTTCGAATATGAAAAATGCCCGGCGTCTGTCGGTTTTGTCGATGTTATCGAGCCGCACGAACAGGGAAATAGCCGCCGCGCAAGCGAGGTCGGAGGTGCGATAGAAGTCGGTCTCGTGGATTGTTTTCATACTCATTGTAATTACGCGAATAAAAAATAGACTCTCCGGCTACGGCGACACCAAAAAGTAAATAGTTATTACTCTGGTATCACATAGTCATGCAACTTTCCTGGCAGAAATGTCTTGGTAATGTATGGGGTTCACTTTTATGGGTAGATTTGGGACATTCCCATTTCGACAGCATGGAAGGAGTCTACATTATCTGGCAGGCCAACGGACAAGTCGTCAGAGTAGGACAAGGCATCATTAAAGATCGTCTCTCAGCCCATAGAAATGACCCGGCAATCACAAGATATAACAATCTGTACGTGACCTGGGCTCCAGTTCTAGCAACATACCGTAATGGGGTAGAGCGTTACCTTGCAAATACTCTACGTCCGCTAATAGGCGATGCGTTTCCGAATGCAGTTCCAATGGCAGTGAATCTACCTTGGTAATGCAGTCCTGAATACAACGCAACAATGCTGCCCAGGAAGGAGGGCAGTTTTGTTTCTAAAGAATATTATTTTAGCTAGACTGTATCAATATGAACAATTCCGACATCAAAAACCTAATCTTCATCGACTGCGAAGCCAATGGCAAATGTCCGAGCTTGGGGAAGCTCACCGAATTTGGCGTGGCCGCGTACCCGTCGCGGGCGACATTCCACGGTGTTATTATCGAAGGTCATAGGTCGGCCGAGAATCCGACTACTCGTGTCTATACCGGAAAAGTATTTAATGAAAAGGAAGTGTTCGAGAAATTCGAGAAGTGGCTGTTTGAGGTGTGCGGAGAAGAGCGGCCGAAATTCGTCAGTGATAATCCGGCGTTTGATTGGCAGTGGATCAATGATAGCTTCTGGAGGACTCTCGGCCGGAATCCGTTCGGATATTCCGCAAGGAGAATCGGCGATTTCTATGCTGGTCTCATTGGCGATTTCATGGACTCGTCGTCCTGGAAGCATTTGCGTATCACGAAGCATGATCACAATCCGGTCCATGATGCTATGGGTAATCTCGAGGCGTTCGATAGACTGATAAAAGGGGAAAGACCAAAGAGAAAGTAATTTTCACGTCTTTTTGCTATTTTTTAGTGAATTTTGCTTCAAACTAACCTAAATTCACTAAACTTTTTGGCAGACGGATCAGGTTGGCTCTGTTCTTGGTCATAAACTCCCTGAGCCGCTTTGCTGATCCCTTCAGTCCGACATGCCACAGCGTTACCTCATCGACAGGCTGGGTTTCCTTGTAATCGTAGATGGTTATGACGGCCCGATCTCTCCGAGCCGTGCTCTTCCATGTCCATTCGGCGCGGACCTTCCAATCATAAGATTGCCACGGACCGTCTTTGGTCCGGTCATTCGGTTCGCCGAAGCAAGCGACGAGGTCTTTGTATGAAGCTTGCAGGTAGCCGGCGAAGCTCGAATGCTCGATGTCTTTCGGATTCGCTTTTATGAATCGATTTTTCATGCACGGACGAACATACGCCAGCGCGTTTTTGAAGTCAATTTGTGGTCGTGATTGAATTGTTCGAAATCTCGCGACACGGCTCTGATTAGGGTCAAAGTCGTGGAAATGCCTTACTTGGGGCAGAAAAGGGCACCTTGGGGCGAACAGGTGGCAAGAAGGGGGCGCTATTTTCGGAGATTGGCGGCGGAACGTTGATTTTGGAGGTCTTTTCGGTTAGTGTGGGCCACAGAGTCGATGTTATCGATAAGCTCGTCACACAGCTTTAAGTGTGTAATTGGACGTTGAAATAAACCAACAAACGGAGGATTTTTATGATCACTCTTTCAAACGGCCATGCTTTCAAATACATGGTCGCCAGCGGTTCGCTTGCCTTCGATGGCAAGGGGTGGCCGTGGGAACGGCCGTTAGTCTGGTTCGGGCTTATCAAACCTAAACTCTTTACTGTTGTCATCAAGACCCTGACGCGCAATCCGCGTCCGGGCAATCTGCGGATGTGGAAACCGTGGACCTGCGTACGCCTCATTCCCGGTGGTTCGGTCAATAAAGTCGGTCTGACCAACCCGGGTGTCGAATGGTGGTGCAGGGACATCGGTCCGACACTCGACTTCCACAAGATTCCTCTCGTCGGATCGATCTTCGGCGAAGAGAAGGAGTTGGTGGAAATGACCGAGAAGCTCAATCGCTTTGATCTGGTCGGTATGGAGGTCAACCCTTCGTGTCCGAACACCGGTCATGCGATGCAGACGGCTGAGGCCGTGGTGAATAGCGTAAAAGCGGTCAAACGCGTTTCGCGTCACCCAGTTATTGTCAAAGTTTCAGTAGATCAAGACTACTTGTCTATAGCGCACGGCCTCGAAGGTGTTGCTGAAGCGATATCTTTGAACAGTGTGCCGTGGAAGACGGTCTTCATCAACGGCGAGCGGACACCTTTGTGGAAGCTCGAGCAACGAGTCGGCGGCGGGGGCGGTGGAGTGTCTGGCAAACCGGCACAGAAACACAACTGGGCGGCGGTCGAAGCTCTTGCCAAACAAGGACCGCTCCCGGTGATCGGTCCAAGCGTCATGGAATTTGAAGACATGGATCGTGTACGCAGGCTTGGAGCGAAAGCCGTGAGCTTCGGCGCGATTCATTTGAGAACTCCATGGGCGCCAACATCATTCGTCAGAAAGGAAGGAATATGCAAACTGTGACAAAGACGGACTATCGGCAACTTGCCGAAAAAATCTGGCAGGCTATAAACAAAGTAACCAGTACAGATGAGTGGGAAACGGAGGATCGTTACTCTGAAAAGATGAACCGGCATCGGCTTGATCATTATGTCAAGGATGACAAGGATCTATGCACGGCCACTATCACCACGATTCTTGACGAGTCCCTCACCGATAGAAAGGAACAAAATGCTGAATAGAATTACAATCCCTCGGTGGTTTGATCGCCACCTTCACATCCGAGACAGTGAGATGATGAAAACAGTCCTTCCGTGTACACTCAAACAGCGTGCTACTGGAGCGATCATCATGCCTAACCTCGCAGACCCGATCTCTTCGATCGAGAAAGCGAAGGCCTACAGAGAACGTATAACGGTGGTGTATCAAGCTCACGCTGAAGGCACTCCCGGATATTACTCTCGGTTTGAGCCCTGCATGACGTGTTACCTGACCGACAGTACCAGTCCTGACGAAGTCGTGCGGGGATTTCAGGAAGGCGTCTGGCGAGCAGTAAAGCTCTACATGGCCAATCAAAAAGGTCAGGGCGGGACTACCGGCTCGGCGCATGGCGTGAAAGATCTTCTTGGTCGCTATCCAGTGTTCGAAGCGATGGAGAAACACAAAATCCCACTCCTTGGACACTTCGAAGCGGTCGAGGAAGACGTCGACGAGTTCGATCGAGAGATTGTCTCCGTTGACCGCGACCTCAAGCCCATCCTCAAGTCCTTCCCGGGACTGCCGGTGGTCTTCGAACACCTGACTGATGGTCGTGCGGCGGACTTTGTAGCGGGGTATGGCTGTTGCGATGAGCATGCCACGCTATTCGCGACAGTGACTGCCCATCACCTGATGATCAACCGTAACGCCATGTTTTGGGGCGGCATGAATGCCGGTCACTACTGCAAACCGGTGCCGAAGCGTGAATCGCATCGGCAGCGGGTTCGCAAATACGTGACTGGAGGGCACCGGCGCTTTGGTGCTGGTACTGATTCTGCACCGCACGATGAGCAGATGAAGTCTCGTTGCTACGGTTGCGCGGCAGGAATCTTCACCGCACCTACAGCCGTCGAGATGTACACGACAGCCTTTGATGAAGATAATGCCCTGGAACATCTCGGCGCGTTTCTTTCCGAAAACTTCCTTGGCACGTATGGCATGAGGGTGAGTTCGGAGCAGATGACAATCGAGCGAACGCCCCTCAAGGTTCCAGTCAAGGTTGGAGCCGTTCAGGTTTTCAAGGGAGGCACAGAGCTCCCGTGGAAACTCGTTGGTTAATTCAGAATTACTTACAAACGGCTCGCATGCTTCGGTGTGCGAGTCTTTTTTTGTTGTCATTTTCAAAAACATTGACTTTGGTCAAAATGCTTGTAATCTGGTGGCAGATAGGTTTGAAAACAAAATGACGGAAAACTGGAATAAAAGCTATGAAAAAAGTTGGAAATTCACACTGGCTTGCTCCGTGGGAGCAGGAAGAAGTCATCAAGGAGTTGGTTGAATCCGATGCCGAACTGGTGAAGCACGACAATAACCGCAGTCTTCCCCTGAAGAGTGGCGGCACAACGGATATCTACATGAATCTCCGTAATGCTCGCAACGATCCGAACGCTATTGAGCTCTTGGCGGACCTCTACACGATTCCGCTTCTGCGCCTCAAGGTCAAACGGTTCGGCGAGGTTCCTGATGCGGTTTCCTGTTTCGCGGGACCGCTGTCGCTCAAAACGGGCCTGCCTTACACGACAATTCGCGAACAGGCCAAGGAAGGCCGCGTCTCGAAAGCGAACACTATCGGCCGCCTGGTCCGTGAGGAGCCGTTCGTCATCATCGATGATGTCGTTACAGACGGCGCTTCGAAGATTATCCCGGCTCGGACGTGCCTCTCGGCCGAAGTGGACCTCGGTCCGCTCATCGTCCTCGTTGACCGGCAGCAGGGATGGCGGAAAAAGTTCTCCGACGAGAAGCTCGACCTCGAAGTCTGGTCCGGCATGACGCTCCACGATGTTCGCCGGTATCTCATCGGCCACGGCATCATGGAACGCTGCAAAAAGGACGTCGAAGCCAAGAATCCGATCATCGTTGCTCTTGACGGCAAGAGCTGGTCGGATGTGTTGCCTCTCATCGACCAGCTTCGCACCACTGGTTGTATTCTCAAGGTGAACGACCTGTTCTTCTGGGAAGGCTATCGCAACCTGGTGCCGGATTTGCAGGTCTATGGACGCGTCATGGTTGACCTCAAAGGCCATGACATTCCGAATACCCTGGAGAATATCGCCAAGCGTTTCGCCATCAATCCGCCCTGGGCTGTGACGGTCCATGCCTCCGGCGGGGAAGCGATGATCAAGGCCGTGGTTAAAGCCTTTGAAGGGACGCCGACCAAGGTTCTTGCGGTGACGGTTCTGACCTCGATGGATCAAGCCAACTGCGAGGAAGTCTATAGCCGGCTGCCCCTGGATCAGGTGAAGAAACTCGCCGCTATCGCCAATCGCGCTGGTGCCCACGGTCTCGTCTGTTCGCCCCAAGAAGCGGCGGCTCTCAAGGCCGATTATCCTAAATTCGAGTTGGTTATCCCGGGAGTCCGTTCGCCAGGTGCCGACAAAGGGGACCAGGAGCGAATCGGAACACCACAGGGTGCTCTCGAGGCGGGCGCTTCGTTTCTTGTCATGGGCAGGCAAGTCCTCGGTGCAGCCGATCCTGTTGCTGAAGTCCGGCGGCTTCTCAAGGAAGAGGTCAAGGTTCCTTGAAGCTACCCGTTGTTTAAATGTCACCACACTGACTCCGTCTAACCGCGGAGTCATTTTTGTCGTTAATTTTTCGCTGCATAATCGCGCAAATTATCGTATAATCAAAGAATTATGGCAGTAATATATGCATTCGGCGATAGTATCACCTACGGTGCTTGGGATATCAAAAATTCAGGATGGGCAACGCGGTTGCGAGCTTATCTGGACGATATCCAAGAGAAGAATCCGAATTATTACGGGCTGTTTTACAATCTAGGCATTCCCGGTGAGACGACTGATGGTCTGGTCAAAAGATTTGAGAATGAAACCAACGCACGCGAACGGGAAGGCGAAGAAGCCGTATTTATCTTTGCTTTTGGTGCCAATGACGCCGCCTTCCTTGCGGCTCAAAACAAATTCAGAGTCTCAAAGGAGGACTTCTGGACCAATCTCGAGACTGTCATCAAAAAAGCATTAGATATTTCGAAGAATATTTTGATAGTAAACATTCTTCCAGTGATCGAAGTAATGAATCGAGACAGAAATGGTAAGACTAGATCGAATAAATACATGGAGGAATACAATCAAGTGTTGAAGCAGTTGGCAGATCAATTCGGATTGAGATTTGTTGACGCATACTCACTCTTTATAGAGACGGGTCACGAGAAATTATTTATACAGGATGATGGTTTGCATCCGAACGATAAAGGTCATGAGCTCATGTTCAACGCTATTAGGCCGGTTGTCCAAGAGATGATTGGTTGGAAATAAAAAACGGCGGCGCTTGCGCGTCACCGTTTGTGTGAATTATTGTGGATCATTTTTCCGCCGTGATATACCCGAGCTCGCAATTGTCCTGGTATCCTTGCCAGAACTCTTGGCCCAGGGTCCTGAGACCTTCATCAGACACAACAGGCTTATGCCAGCGGATGTCTCGGAAGCCAGCATCCTGTAAAGCGAACTGGATAGTGAGGGGCGAGTAGTAATATGCCCAGAGTGAGCAGATTTCCTTTCCTCGACCATCGAATAGGTGGTTGCAGAACATCGCGCCGTCATATGGTCCTTGTGCCCACCATTTGACTGCACCGAAACTTCTCATGCGTTTGTATGGCAAGCCACCTCGTTCGCCAGGCAGATCCATGACGAAGACTGCATGGCCATCTTGGTTCAGACAGCGAAAGAGTCGTGCGAACAACTCTGCCAACATCCGCAAGTCCTTCGAGTAATTCGCCGCGAACGGAATCACGGCAATATCTGCGGACGGCAGTTCACCGTCGAAGATGTCACACAGATGGAACTCTGTATTAGCAACGGAGTTACACCTGGCGATTTCAAGTTGCTGCTCGGAGTTATCGATGCCAATGACTCGCGTGGCACCCATTGCAGCGATAGGGAAGCTAAAGAACCCGCTTCCACACGCTACGTCGAGTACTGCTTTGCCTCTCGGATCGCCGACTAGCTTTAGTACGGTCGGTAAAATCGAGTAGTGCTTGTCAGGCTTCTGGTCAGTACCTTGGTAAGGCTTTGCCAGAAGATGAAAGTTGTTAAAAAAGCTCATAATATCTCCTTTCAAAACCTGAAATTATATTGCCATAGTTTCTTGACTTTTGCAAGCAGAAATGCTAGGGTGGCCCTGGTTTTCAAAGCACAATAACAATCAACCAAAGGATCAATTATGGTCAAAGTCATTGCTGTAGATTTGCAGTACGACTTCACCCGGCCGGAAGGCAAGCACTTCAAGTCAAGCCGGACATGTCTCGAGACTATCAAGCTCAACGTCATCCCGATTCTTCTGCACGCGGAGGTGGATATCGGAGAGATAATTTCCGACTACCGCCAGCCTCGACCGGGGGATTTGGACGATTCATGCAATCCGGGGACCTGGGGTTACACCTCGGAGATTCCCGATGTCCTTGTCGGATCACGCTGGGTTAAATGCATGAATTCGCCCTTCTTCACCCGCGACAACATCGGCGTCGCCGATAAGCCGCCAGGCCTGCCTCGAGCGTTTCCGGAGCTCTTCTATGACTGGCTCGCATCGTTCGTTAAGCCGGACGACACAGTCGTGCTCTTTGGCTTGACGCTCGACTGCTGCGTGCTCTGCACGGCGCAGGCCATTCGGTTCAAAGGTTACGATGTCAGGATTTTGCTCGATGCCACCGACACCTATGATGGCGGTGAGGAATCTCGGCGTCAGACGATGGACCTCGTGGTGAGCAATTGGGCGAAGCCGATGACGATCGATGAGTTTCGGCTCGCAAACTTCGGAAATACAAACGTGCAACAGCATCAGTAGAAAGGACTAAATCATGAACATTGAACTGCACGGCTTTCTGCCGGAGCATGCGAAAGGCATCGGAGAAGCAGTGAAAGGAAGGTTATGAGCAAATACATGCCCGTAACTGTCAGTCAGATGGAATGCGGCCGCAAAATCGCCAATGAGAAGCAAGTAGGCCGCGCTCGCTTCCAGCAAGCCCTCGACGATGGCTCATTCGGCCGTTTCCTCGACTCGCTCAAGGTTGAACTCACGGACATCGAAGCGCCGAAAGGTGCTCGCGTCCATATCCTTGAAGTCGAAGTGAAACAGGACCGCGAGTGGCAGGCCGCTGTGAACGCCGCTGGTCCCAATACCCCCAACGATTACAATGTCCGCAAGGTGGGGGACCAATATGCTCCTGTCGGTAAGGGCAAAGTCAAGGAGAAACTCATCCTCCTGAACTTCCCGAACGGCGACGGCAACTGGGACAAGGCTATTGCATGGGCGGAAACTAAAGGCCTCAAGCGGACTCATCCGCGCGAAGCCTTCGCTATCGGTGAACAGCACCCGAGGCTCCCCGAACAACTCGGACAAAATCCGATGTATGCTGTGGCTACGACGGACTGTTCCTTCGAGGGCCGCCGCGACGCGTGCTATGTCTGGTGGCGTGCCTCGAAGCGCAGGGCGAGCCTCGATTGGGTCGAGGGCTTCGGCCTCACCAGCGACTGGTTTGTCTTCCGCAAGTAGCTCTCGGGACTCTGGCACTCGGTCCTTTTGGAACTTTTGCCCTTTGTCCGAAACTTTGGATAAGAATGACGAGCCTAAAACATTCAGCCCCTGCATACAGCGATGTGTGCGGGGGTTAAACTTTTGTATATGTGATAAAATTCGATGTGGCGATAGGTGAATACGCGGGAGATTACGGTTTCCTGCTACCGAAGCCAGTATCCATACATCGAGAGTACCTGCGATTACGGTTTCAGGTAGAGTGGTGTATGCAGACACTTCACAAAAATGAAGCTACTTGGTACGAGATGCTAGGGCATTATAGATGCCGAATGCGATACAGCCTTGAGAGTATTCGAGGGGCAGTGGCACGGATGGCATCCTGTACAATTCCTTCGAGGGCAACCGCAACGCGTGCTATGTCTGGTGGAATGACTCGAAGCGCAAGGCGAACCTCAATTGGGTCGAGAACTTCGACAACACCAACGACTGGTTTGTCTTCCGCAACTCACTTCATTTCTCTCCCGTCTTTACGGGAGAGTTTTGCGTAGAGAGCTTGCCAATCCATCCGCCGAGCATCCTCCCAACTTCGTCTATCTTTGTAGAAAGAGCGATGTATTTCTTGTCATCTAGTGACTTCGTTTCCCAGAGGACCATGAGGAGGACGCGCAAGGTATCAATTTTTCGTATGGCAAGGCGGATATACGGAGCTTTGTCTTGGGATTGTAGGAAGCTGGCTGTAGCTACCGCTTCCATACTCTCCACCAACAGAAATCGGCGATCACCTTATAGATCGGGCACTGCAGATCAAAGCGCAAATGGATATGGAGTTGAATTACATTCAATAAATTATGGTTGATCAATCGAAAGTTGGAGTTTCTTATTTTTCTGCTAAAACCGCAGCCACGCTGAAAGTTTCCTCGGTTAGTTCTAACCATTTCTGTGCGCGGTTCTCCGTCTCCCGTAGTCGGGCTTGCATACGCTCAATTTTCTGTTTGAGATCATCTCGTTCAAAGAAGCAAGGATTGGCGAAGACAATCATTGGACTGGCTATTACAGGAAGCTTCAGCGGATTTGAGGTGATAAGTGAGGTGTAGAATAGAGTATCTAATTACTGTTTATCGAAGACGCTATCCCCGCAACCACCGGTTCGCCGTTGTCTCTGATGAGCGGCGTCTGACCGTTGCCGTACGGTCCGGGCAAGCACCCGCCGATATGGAAATGCGACTGATTTTCCAAACTGTCGCAGTTATTGTTACTGTCGCCAAACGAGAACGGGTGCGGCGGAAAATGTTATAATGTTTCCATGAAAATTTTGAGAAAGGAAAAAGCGCAACAAGAATTGGCGAAAGATATTTTTTTTATGTTTGTCGGCGCCATGATCGCGCTTTTATTCTCGTGGATGGGAGTGATTGATGGTCTGATCAAGCTTTTTGGCGGTACGGTGATAGCCAGTTTTGTTTCGGGCGTATTTTTCACCTCGGCGTTTACGATTGCTCCGGCGTCGGTGGCCCTATCGAGGATCGCGTTTTTGGCCGATCCTTGGACGATCGCGCTTTGGGGCGCATTGGGCGCGATGTGCGGCGATCTTATACTCTTTTACTTTATCCGCGATCGTTTCGTTGACGACCTTGCGGCTTCGGTCAAACCGTCGGTAAAGAAGCATATTTTATCTTCATTTCATTTGGGATTTATGAAATGGCTGGCCCCGCTCGCAGGCGCCGTCATCATATTCTCACCTTTGCCGGACGAGATGGGGCTTGCGCTCATGGGCTTGTCGAAAACGCGCGTGGCGGTCTTGATGCCGATTTCCTTTACCATGAATTTGTTCGCGATCTACGGTATTGTTTGGCTGGCGCACACGATTTAAAATCCACGCCCAAAACGCAAATAACACAGCAGTATTCCACTATTACTTGCGTTTGAGGCGGGGATTTGCAATAATCGAATCCTATGAACACAAAACGGATTTTGTTCTGGACGATATTCGTTCTCATTATCGGATTGATAATTTGGGGTTTGGCGATAGCCATGAAAAAACCGTTGCCGACCGCGACTGTAACTGCGCCGGCACCGATATCAGCCACTGACCATGTCAAAGGTCCGTCGAATGCTCCGGTTACGCTCATCGAGTACAGCGACTTTGAATGCCCCGCGTGTGAGCAATATTATCCGGTGGTAACGCAACTGTTGTCCGATGAAGCCGGCAAAATACAATTTGTGTATCGTCATTTCCCATTGCCGCAACACACCAACGCTGTTCCGGCGGCAATGGCTTCGGAGGCCGCCGCCGCGCAAGGTAAATTTTGGGACATGTACGATCTCTTGTTTACCAACCATGCAGATTGGGTTGATTTGTCCGATCCGACGAGCGTATTTGTCGGTTACGCCACCAAATTGGGCCTGAATGTCGATCAATTCAAAACGGATCTCGCCAGTTCGACTTTGCGCGACAGGATAAACGCCGATTTGCAAGAAGGCACACAAATAGGCATTGACGCCACGCCAACCTTCTTCGTTAACGGCAAGGCGATCACCAATCCATCCAGTTATGACCAATTTAAATCAATTATTGACGCGGCCGCTTCGTCGACTGCCCGTTAGCGCTGTTGTCTTCTTGCTCGTTGTCGCGCTTGCCGGCTTTGTCGATGCATCGTATTTGACCATCGAACATTTCCAGGGCGCGATACCGCCATGTTCCCTGACCGGCGGCTGCGAAACGGTGCTCTCGAGTCCGTTCTCGACTTTTTTGGGGATACCGGTCTCGCTTTTGGGCGCATTGTATTATCTCACTATCCTTATTTGTGCGTTCGCTTATCTTGAGGGCAAGCATGAATGGATGATGCGCTTTGCCCTATGGTTCACTGTTTTTGGACTGGCGGCATCATTGTGGTTTGTCTATTTGCAAGTGTTTGTTATTCACTCCTATTGCGTATATTGCATAGGATCAGCGATCACTTCGACGGTGCTTTTTGTCACAGCGATGGAAATCCTAAAGAAGTTTACAGTCCACGGTGATAAGTTATCAGTTTAAATTGCAAACCGTAAACTTTATATGACCGAATCGTCAGAAAACTATGAACTTCTAGATTCCGGAGAAGGAGAGAAATTGGAGCGTTACGGGAAAGTCGTTCTATCGCGGCCGGATCCGCAATCGTTGTGGCGCAAAAGGCTTGATGCCAAGGAATGGAGAAAAGCGGACGGCGTATTCAGCCGTGATGAGAATAAGGGCGATTGGTCTTTGGGCAAGAATGTCCCCGCGCGCTGGCCGATCGATTTTGCGGGCATGAAATTCTGGATCAAACCGACGCCTTTCAAACACACGGGGATTTTTCCGGAACAGGCGGCGAATTGGGAATGGTTGCGGAATGTTATTGCCGAGAATGTGACCGTACCAGAATCTGCGGATAGCGGTGACATTGAAATACTCAATTTGTTCGGTTATACCGGCGGCGCGACCATGGCGTGCGCGCGGGCGGGGGCGAAAGTTGTGCATGTTGACGGGTCGAAAGCGGCCATCGCTTGGGCGAGAGAAAACATGGAATTGTCGGGTTTGAAAGATAAGCCGGTAAGATGGATTTTGGATGATGCGCGGACATTCGTGAAGAGGGAGATCAAGCGCGGACGCAAGTATGCCGGAATAATCATGGATCCGCCGGCATTCGGCCACGGCCCGGACGGGGAATTGTGGAAAATCGAAGAAGATTTGCTACCGCTTATGGAGTCGTGTTTTTCTTTGCTTGCCGAAAAACCGCTCTTTTTCCTGATAAACGGCTATGCGGCCGGTTATTCGGCGATCGCTTACGAGAATGTCCTGCTTCCGCTCATAGCGAGATTTGGTGGAAAAGTCAAAAAAGGGGAGTTGGCGATCAAAGAGTCGGAGATGAACGGCCTTGACTCTCGGACATTGCCCTGCGGTATTTTTGGCATGTGGCAAGCAAAGTGACGGATAATCTCCGCAATGAAAATGCCGCGGATGAACGCGGCAGGCCGGATTTCTCACCGAAATTACAGAAATTGACCGAAATTTTTAATCAGTTCCCCGGTATCACGCATGGTCACATTCCGGATCCCTTCCGCGTGTTCTCTAGTGAAAGAGAAACCGTAAATCTCCTCTTGCGGACATGTTGTAACTAACATCGAGATGCTGGGGATGCATATCTGCACTATTGCGTGGCATGCTACGAAGAGTTGCCATTTCCACAAAGGCCACGACGCGTCGTCACCGCACGGTTCGACGCCGAATCCGTCACGATCGCATTCGATGATAGCGTCCGCCAGAGAGTGGACATTATCCGACGCCGCATACAGGGATAGCTCATGGCTCGGCCTCAGCATCGGCATGTTTCGTGACAGGAACCCCACGCAGATTGAATCCTTGCCCTCTCTCAATTCAAAGGCGCCTCTGAATACCGAACCGATCGGGTGCAGTGAAGAGAAAAAACCGAATGGCCTGTCCTGGCTCGGCACATGATGTTTGAACACCGCAATAATATCGTTTTTCATAAGTAACTCCTGAGATAACACACTACTCTCTATATACTAAAAGTCAATAAAATGTGTTATGTTGTTTGTTGTTAAAATGCAATCCATCATCTTGGACGGACGGAAGGCGCGCGAGGCGTTCATGCCGCAACTTGTAGAGAAAGTGAAGGCATTTTCGAGTGTTTCCGGAAATGTTCCGACCTTGGCCATTATTCAAGTCGGCGCGCGCGCCGATTCCGACTCGTATGTCCGTGCCAAAAAGGCGTTTGCGGAAAGGATCGGGGCGGCGGTGAAGCATATGCAAGCGGATGAAAATATTTCTGAGACCGATCTGATCGGCATTGTTCGCGAATGTAATGCCGAGCATGACATTCAAGGAATAATCGTACAGCTGCCCCTGCCGGCACATATAGATAAAGATGCGGTTATCGACGCAATCGACCCCAAGAAAGACGCGGACGGATTGACGGCCGCAAACATAAGAAGATGGCTTGGCGGCGAAAAAGACGCGATATTTCCAGCGACTGCGCGCGGCGTGAGCGAGATCATGGCGCATTATGGGATGAAACTCTTCGGCAAGAAAGTGGTCGTAATAGGGCGATCGATGCTGGTCGGCAAGCCGGTGGCGGCGATGTGCCTGAATGAAGGCGCAACGGTGACGATATGCCACAGCAAAACGGCCGATCTTGCGGACGAGACGAAAACCGCGGATATTATCATTTCCGCTGCGGGCAAGCCGGGATTGGTAGGCAAAGAGCATGTGAGAAGAGGCCAAGTGATCATCGATGTCGGTATTTCGAAAACCGCAGATGGAAAGTTAGTGGGAGATGTTGACTTTGACGCGGTGAAAGATGTTATTGCGGCGATCACGCCGGTGCCCGGAGGAGTGGGACCGATGACGGTGTTGGCGCTTTTTGAAAATTTATTGGATTTGTGATATTTTTAATAGAAATATCATTCGTATATTTGTATTTATTACTAAACACTATTTAAAAATATAAAAACAATGAATACTCACGAAAAAGTGTGGAAAACGGGCATGTTTGTGGGAATATTGCTTGTCATATTCCTGGCAGTGATGTCTGTAAAAGAATTAAAGTCGATCGGTTTCGTCGGCAAAGATGTGCCGGCCGTGAACACGATAACGATAAATGGCACCGGCGATGCGCTTTCGGTGCCGGATGTCGCGACATTCTCGTTCACAGTTTCGGAAACGGCCAAAACCGTAGCGGACGCACAAGCCGCCGCGACTGCGAAAATAAACGATGCCTTGAAAGCCGTACGCGATGCCGGCGTTTCCGACAAAGATATTTCGACATTGTCATACAACATCAACCCCCACTATGAATACCAAAATGCGGTCTGCACAACGGAAAACGCTTCCGCTCCGGTACCGCCGATGGTTTCGGGAGCCGGTGTTGCTACCGTATCTGTGCCAGTAACCGCAATAAGATATTGCCCGCCCGGCAAATCAGTCTTGACGGGCTATGAAGTGAGCCAGACAATCCAAGTCAAAGTGCGCGATTTGAGCAAAGCGGGTTCGATATTCACTTCGATCGGATCGCTGGGTGTGCAAAATGTTGACAGTCTGGCTTTCTCGGTTGACCAGCCGGAAACGGTGAAAGCTGAAGCTCGCGCGAAAGCGATAAGCGATGCCAAAGACAAGGCGGCTACGCTGGCGAAACAATTGGGCGTGTCGCTGGGGCGCATCACCGGTTTCTATGAATCAAGCGGTCCGATGCCGATCTACGGCCTTGGCGGCGGCATAAAAGCGGCAGCGATGGAAACATCGGCCGCGCCCGTGCCTGAAGTGCCGACGGGCGAACAGAAAGTGACAAGCAATGTGACGATCACTTACGAGATTGACTGATCGGTATTTATACCGCGATCAGACCAGGCCATTGACTTTGGCAAACTGAATATGATACCTTTATAACTGCAAGTCCCCGGCAGGGGTTTTTTAATAAAAATGGGTAAATTCAGTCGGCGTTAAATTCAAGGCAAAGCCAAAGATAAAGAAAATGAAAATCACGGAATATGTGAAAGAGACGCAAGCGGAAATGAAGCATGTTAATTGGCCGTCCAGGCAGTTGACGATCCGTTTTACCGTGCTTGTAATACTGGTTTCCATCGCGACGGCGATATTATTGGGCGTCTCGGATTTTGTTTTTTCGAAACTGCTGACGCTGTTATTTTAAATTATAAACAATTCGTAATTTGTAAATTTTAAATATTATGATTTGTTTATAATTTATAATTTACTCTTTACTTACGATGTCAAAACAACAATCAACCGGAGAGCGCGCGTGGTATGCGATCCACACATATGCGGGATATGAAAATGCCGTGGCGCGCAATCTGAAACAACGCATAGAGTCTCTCGGCATGGAGGACAAAATATTCGCGGTCATCGTGCCGAATGAGAAAAAGATAAAGATCAAGGCCGGCAAACGAGTCGAGGAAGAGGAGAAAATATACCCCGGATATGTCTTGGTGGAAATGATCGTGACCGATGATTCGTGGTATGTGGTCAGGAATACTCCGCGAGTGACCGGTTTCGTGGGGTCGGGCGTGTTCCCGGTGCCATTGGACAAAAACGAAGTCGAGACGCTCTTTGCGCGAATGTCAAAAGCCGGCGCGGAACACTCGATAGATGTGTCTGTCGGCGATCTCATCAAGGTTATCGACGGACCGTTCAAAGATTTCGAAGGCAAGGTCTCGGAAGTTGATACGCAGAGGGGCAAGATTAAAGTACTAGTGTCGATGTTTGGCAGGGAAACGCCGGTGGAATTGGATTTCTTGCAAGTGAAAAAAGTGTGAGGATAATTTTCAGTTTACAATGATAAGTTATTAGCGAATTGATGATTTATCATTGTAAACTGTAAACTTGTTTATTAATCAACTTATGCTAGCATACCAAACAATATGGCCAAAAAGGTAATCAAAAAGGTAAAGGTGATCGCTCCCGCCGGCAAAGCTACCCCGGCGCCGCCGTTGGGTCCGACATTGGGCCAAGCGGGCGTGAATATCGGCGATTTCACGAAGAAGTTCAACGACGCCACCAAGAATATGATGGGAGACATGATCCCGGTGGTCATCTCGGTTTACGAAGACAGGACTTATGATTTCGTCCTGAAGACGCCGCCGGCTTCGAGCCTGATTTTGAAAGCCTTAAATAAGGAAAAGGGCTCGGGCAAGCCGAATACGGAAAAGATCGGCACGATCACGAAAGCGCAATTGAAGGAAATAGCGGAAAAGAAAATGCCGGACTTGAATGCCGGCGATGTCGAGGCGGCGATGAAGATTATTGCTGGGACTGCGCGGCAGATGGGGGTTGAGGTCAAATAAAAGTGAGGTGTCGTATTTTCAAAGTCGGAAAAACTCGCGCGGGAAATTTCAGGACAAAACACTCACGAGGACATGACGGTTCGTGTTTTGTCCGGAAATTTCAACCGCGCTCGGACAGTTTCCTCCTTTGAAAATGCGACACCTCACTTTTATTTGACCTCGAGTTCACTTTTCGGCGAACCGGAATAGTCGACTTTGTATTCGAGGAGAATGGCGCCGTTTCCGGCTTTATTCAAGGACAATAATTCGAGGTGATAATTATCAAGCGGTTCGTTGAATAGGCGGATGCCGGCGCCGAATATGATGGGCTCGACGGTCAGGTACAGGCGGTCGACGACATCGGCTTTCATGAACATGGTGTAAATATGGGAGCCGCCGCAGATAGCGGCCTCTTTGAAACCGCGCGCTTCCAGCTTGGCGAGGAGGTCTAAAGGGGAGTCTTGGGTCATCTCGGCGCCCTCGAAGCTTCTGGAGCGGGAATAGACTATATTGACGCGCTCTTTTAACGGCCTTGCAATGGTCGTGAATGTATTGGCGCCCATAACGACCACGCCCGCCCGTCTGGTCAATTTCACGAACCGCTTCTTGTCCTCTTTGCTCGTCCAAAACGCCGGATGGCGTTCGTCTCTGGCAATATATCCGTCGGCGGACAGAGCGGCGACGATGAAGGTTTTGAGCATTTATTGTTACAATTGTCTTTAATCTGTATTATACTATAAAAGTAACCATAAGTTATATCCATGTATTTATCGGACAGAGACATAAGAAAAGCTATCGAAGATGGTTCGATTTTAATCGAAGGTTTTGACGAGACCCGCTTACAACCGGCGAGTTATGATATACTTCTGGGCAATAAATTTATTGTCCACAATACCCAGTCAACCCCCGCGATCGATCCTGTCAAAAAGATATATCCGGAGCCAAAAGAGATTATAATTTCCGAAGAAGAAGGTGTATTTATTTTACATCC
Organism: Patescibacteria group bacterium; assembly: GCA_018971685.1. Taxonomy (GTDB): domain Bacteria; phylum Patescibacteriota; class Minisyncoccia; order Phycocordibacterales; family PALSA-1337; genus C7867-002. The sequence goes on along the minus strand of JAGXAG010000004.1, from coordinate 47,969 downwards.
GGGGGTGAATATACTTGGCACTTCTATTGATTATTTCGGGTCAGATAAATACTTGATTCAACTTTCAGGCAAAAGCAGTTTGGCTAGAATAGGGTTGGTTATTCATAATACCGCAGGTATAATTAATCCGGGGCATTTTTTAAATATTACATTTGAATTGTGCAATATGAATCAGATACCTATAATTTTGCGTCCGAAAATGCGCATAGGACAGATATTATTTTCCGAGCTATCCAGTAAGCCGATTAAAGATTATAAAAATACCGGTCGGTACCACGGTAGAGACTGGCAACATTTTGTAGATCCAAAAGAAGAAGAAATTACCATAACAAAATTGGTAAATAAATGAAATTAAAATTTAAAAAATTAAGTGCTGATTCTAAAAACCCGTCTTATGCCCATACAAGCGATGCCGGTTTTGATCTTTATTGTACGCAAGATCTTGAAATAAAACCACATGAGCGCAAAAGTGTATCCACGGGTATCGCAATTGAGATACCTTATGGTTATGTTGGCCTTATATGGGATAAAAGCGGGCTTTCTCAAAAGTTTGGACTCAAAGTGTTTGGTGGTGTAATAGATTCAGGTTACAGGGGTGAAATTCTAGTTGGCCTTATGAATTTGTCTGACACAGTATTTAAATTTGAAAAAGGGCATAAAATAGCCCAGCTTCTGATACAAAAGATCGAAACGGCCGACTTCGAAGAAGTCGAAGAATTGTCCGGATCCGACAGGGGCGGTAACGGTTTCGGTTCTACGGGTAAATAGCGGAGTTTTACCAAGGTCGGACCTAGGCGTAATAAAATCGCGCCAACCGGATGGTTGGCGCGTTGCGTAAAGACCTTAGTGACTACACCGCAATCGGTGCAGAGATTGGCGGATGCGGATCATATCCAACAAGTTCGAAATCATCGACGGTGAAATCCCACAACTCTGGCACCTGCCGTTTGATTTTCACCGTTGGAGCCGGTTTCGGTGTGCGAGACATTTGTTCATAGACCTGATCCATATGATTCAGGTAAATGTGCGTATCGCCGCCGGTCCAAATGAATTCGCCGGGCTTAAGTCCGGTCACATGCGCCACCATCAAAGTGAGCAATGAATATGACGCGATGTTGAAGGGTACTCCCAGAAAAGTGTCGCAGCTTCTCTGGTACAGTTGGCAAGACAATTTGCCGTCGGCGACAAAGAATTGAAACAGGCAATGACACGGCGGCAATCCGGCTTTAGCCATTTCGTCGATGTCGGACGGATTCCATGCCGTCACTATGATACGGCGAGAATCCGGATTGTTACGGATCATTTCCACCGCGTCTTTTAGTTGGTCGATGACACGGCCATCCGGCGTTCCCCATGTTCGCCATTGCTTGCCATATACCGGTCCCAAGTCGCCGTATTGTTCGTTGAAATTGTCGTCACCCAAGATTTTATCCGTAAACTGTTTCATCTGGACAGTCCATTCCGGGCTGTTAACTTTTGGGATGGGCAATTTGTTGGCGATCAAGTAATGTTTGAACGGCCACTCATCCCAAATGTGCACTTTATTGGCCAGCAAAGTGCGCAATTTAGTGTCGCCGGCGATGAACCAAAGCAGTTCGCGGATAATAGTACGCGGACCAAGCCGTTTGGTCGTAAGGAGGGGGAAGTTTTCTTCGAGATTAAATCGCATTTGTGTACCAAAGACTGTAATGGTTCCGGTGCCGGTGCGGTCTGATTTGTGAGTACCATTCTCGATAATATTCCGGAGAAGGTTGCAGTAAGTAATGTCTGGATGTAGTGTTTTCATAGTTCGATTATACATTGTTCCGGTTGTTATTTATACTCTTTTTGTTAGTATAATCAAGGACTAAAGAATTTATGAAAACACCAAAATACATAGCAGTAGATGGCGGCGAAGGATCAGGTAAATCAACCCTGATCAAAACGCTACCTGACATCTTCGGCGAGCTGGTCTTTACGACACGCGAACCGGGCGGTTCGCCGGACGGCAAAGTCATCCGCAGAGTTCTGCTCAATCATCCGTTCTCGCCCATGGCCGGCGCCGAGGCGGAACTGCACCTCATGTTTGTTGATCGTTATGATCATGTCAAAGAAGTCGTAAAGCCAAAGGTTGACGCCGGCATATGTGTGGTGACTGACCGTTCTGACGCGTCATCGTGGGCTTATCAAGTAAACGCCGGGTCGAATATTGCAACGCGCGGTATTCTCGAAGCGAAATTCTGGGAATACAGAAAGGGGTTAGTTTTAGTGCCGCTCCTTTATGTCGTTCTTGATGTCGATCCTGAAGTAGGCCTTAGCCGCCGCAAAGCGACGAATCGTGTCAATCACATAGACACGCGCCCGATCGAATTTCACCAAATGGTTAGAAGGGCCCTGCTTGAATTTCCGAATTATATCCAGTCAAGATCGGTTATCATTGACGCCAATCGTCCGCTTGAAGATGTCAAAAAAGATTTTTTGGCGGTCATTCGGCGCGAGATCGGCGGTTTCAGCTGATTTTTACTGCCCCAAATTACACATGCCGGACATGTGTACTGACTGTGGATAAGTCCTTGACAGTTTATTTGCATGGGTGTAGCTTATTATCCGGAGCGCGCGGTGACATGCTCCTTTCCAGAAAAAAGCCCTGTAACAAGGGCAACCCGGATCCAGTCTTGGATCCTGACGATGTAGAGAGTGGCTCTTTGATGAGACCTTTCTACGGACTCATGGTCGGACACAGCAACGAGGCCCATAAACCAAACACGGCCACAAAGTTCCTGTGCCGACCACAATTTCGACAACTTCTCCGGCATTTTTGTGTCCGCATTCGCTGGCGGACTTCCTCCGAGAAGTTGGGTTGGTTGCCTGCCGCACGATTCTTTATGCGTGCGGCAGGTCCAAATTTTCGGTTCTCCTTACTGGCTGGGAGAACATCGCGCGCTACCCGACTGCAGTTAAGTCAGGGTGGCGCGCTTTCTTTTTGTCGAAAATAGCCATATAATCTCCGGCATGAAAGACATTCAGGTCAAAAAGCTGATAGAGGCGGAGAAGAAGCGACAAAAGAAGGTGATAAATTTGATCGCTTCGGAGAATTATGTTTCCAAGGATGTGTTGGAAGCATTGGGCTCCGAATTGACCAACAAATACGCCGAGGGATATCCCGGCCGGCGCTATTACGGCGGCAATGAAATCATCGACAAAACAGAGACGCTCTGCATCAAGCGCGCCCTGGAATTATTCAAGCTCGACCCGAATGAATGGCATGCCAATGTGCAGCCACTGTCGGGATCGCCGGCAAATCTGGCCGTCTATACCGCGCTTTCCGGCAGCCGGACGCAGTCGGCGTCAGGTTCAGGGACTTTCAAAATCATGGGCATGAAGCTCGACCATGGCGGACACTTGACGCACGGACACAAGGTCTCCGCCAGCGGCAAATTCTGGACGCAGGTGCCTTACGGCTTGGATGCGACGACCGAAACGATCAATTACGACCAATTGATGGAACTGGCCATGAATGAAAAGCCGGCCGTGGTTGTTTCCGGCTACACTGCGTATCCGAGAATCATCGATTGGATCGGAATGAAAGAAGTCGCCAACGCCGCCGGCGCGCTACTCATGGTGGACATGTCTCACATCGCCGGGCTTGTAGCCGGCGGCGCGTATCCGTCGCCTTTTCCTTATGCCGATATCGTCACGACTACCACGCACAAGACATTGCGCGGACCTCGGGCGGCGATTGTATTCGCACGGAAAGACAAGAGAGACAAAGCCGGCAATCCGATGGAATTGGATAAGAAGATAGACAAAGCGGTTTTTCCGGGGCTTCAGGGCGGCCCGCATGCCAATCAAATCGCCGCGGTTGCCGTTGCTCTGAAGGAAGCCGCCGCTCCTGCTTTCAAAAAATACGCTTTTCAAATCGTCAAGAATGCGCGGGTTTTGGCCGACGAATTACACCGCCGCGGCTGGCGACTGATTTCCGGCGGTACTGATTCGCATTTGATCCTGGTTGACACTTGGAATAACGGCAAGAAAAACAGCCAAGGCGCCGGAGGCATTTCCGGCAAAGAGGCGAGTGATCGTTTGGAAAAAGCGGGCATAATCGTCAACAAGAACACCATACCGTTCGACATACGCTCGCCGGCAGACCCCTCCGGTATTCGATTGGGTACGGCGGCGGAAACGACGAGGGGGAGGAAAGAGAAAGATTTCAAAATGATTGCAAAGAAAATCGACGGAATCTTGGGGAGTCAATGATGATTTCTCTCCCGCTCCGCAATCTATGGCAAACTGCGGAGGGGAGAGAAGGAGATTTTGTGAGGAACCGATCGGCTGATAGGATCAGCCGGTGATCGGATGACAAGGTACGCACGGCGCACACTGGACCGGAGCTTTGCGCGTGCGGATAACCTCCGAACCTTATCTATTGGACCAACCCCGATTATTATTTATCAAATTTTACATTATTTGTCAAGCATATTTTCTGCGAACTCTCTGCTAGAATGTCCGCATGAAGGAGAAAATACTTCCACGGCTTATCTAAGGTAGCGGAATCATTGGTGGGTTGATATGATTCCGGACCGCATTTGCAGGTGTATACAGGCGAATTGAAAAACAGCCGGAATTGCCGTAAGCTGTAAGGCATGGATAAAAAATCCGTTTACGCAAAGCGCGAGGAGAAGGTACTGGTTTTTTGGAAAGAGAAGGGTATTTTCGAAAAGTCCCTGAATAAATGGCCGGCGGGCAAGGCGCCAAAAGGAGAATTTATTTTCTATGAAGGTCCTCCGACCGCGAATGGCCACCCGGGCATACACCATCTCGAGGCGCGCGCCTTCAAGGACGCTATACCGCGCTACAAAACCATGCGCGGCTACCATGTGCGGCGCAAGGGCGGCTGGGATACGCATGGTTTGCCTGTTGAAATACAGGTTGAAAAAGAGCTCGGCCTGAAGTCTAAGAAAGAAGTCGAAAGCTACGGCATCGCCAAATTCAACGACAAATGCAAAGAAAGCGTGTGGAAATTCGTGCACGAATGGGAAGAGTTCACCGATCGGATCGGTTATTGGATTGATCTGAAAAAACCATATATTACCTACAAGCCGGAATATATTGAATCCCTTTGGAATATTGTCAAAAAGGTTGACGACGACGGATTGCTTTACAAGGACTACAAGGTAGTGCCGTGGTGTCCCAGATGCGGCACCGCATTATCTTCCCATGAATTGGCGCAAGGGTATGAAGATGTTAAGGATTTGGCGGTGACGGTGAAGTTTAAAGTCAAAGTCGGGCAGAAAATCGGTGATTTCATGAGTGATGACAATACATTTATATTAGCCTGGACAACGACGCCATGGACTTTGCCAGGGAATGTTGCTCTGGCAGTCGGTGCAAAAATTGATTATGTACGAGTAAGATTGATTGAAGATGTCTCAGATAAAATATTGCCGGAGGTTTATTTTATTGCAAAAGACAGGCTTACATTTATGCCTATACCTCAAGGGCATCACGCTTTTGTTGAAGTGAATTCCCAATTAAAAGGATACAACATCGTCAATCTTCAATACGAACCTCTATATCCGTTCCTGTCCGACAATATTTCCGGTGAAGAGAAGAAAAAACTCGGCAATGCATTCAAGGTCTGTGGTGCTGACTTCGTCACTACGGATGACGGTACGGGCATCGTACATACGGCGGTCATGTACGGTCAGGATGATTTTGTGCTTGGCGGCAAAGTCGGTTTGCCGAAGTATCATCTGGTGAATGAAGACGGAACATTCAAGAAAGAGGCTGGGTTCTTGGCAGGTGCTTTTGTCAAAGATGAGAAGACCGATGTGGCGATAATAAAAGACTTGGCGAGTCGCAAGCTTTTGTTCGCCAAGGAAAAATACGAGCACAATTATCCTTTTTGCTGGCGCTGCCATACGCCGCTTATTTATTACGCGCGCGATTCTTGGTATATCGCCATGTCGAAATTGCGCGATGTGCTGGTCAAAGAGAACGAAGGTATCCATTGGGAACCGGAACACATCAAGGAAGGCCGTTTCGGCGAATGGTTGCGCGAAGTAAAAGATTGGGCGATTTCCCGCGAGCGTTACTGGGGCACGCCGCTGCCGGTATGGTCATGCGATAAATGCGGCAAGAGGCGAGTTGTCGGTTCGGTCGAAGAGATCAAGCAAAAGCCGCGCAATACCTATTTTGTCATGCGTCACGGCGAGGCGGAAAATAATGTGGCGGGCATTTTGGATGACGATCCGAAAGAACGATATCATCTCACTGAAGCCGGTAGGCAACAAGTAGAAAAAGCCGCAGATATATTCAAGGAAGCGTTGCCGGATATCATATTCACTTCACCTCTGACTCGAACTCAGGAGACGGCTGAGATATTGAGGGGGAAGCTCGGCCTCGATAAAAGTCGGGTGATAACGGACGAGCGTCTGCACGAACTAGGTTTCGGTGATTGGGACAGAAAAAATGGCGCCGGTTTTGCCGATTCATACCCTTTCCAACAGAGGTTCGAGATAATGCCGCTCAGGGGCGAACTGTACGGTTCGATAAAAAACCGAGTTGGCGACTTTTTATATGAAATAGAATCGAAATACCAAGGTAAAAAAATTTTAATCATCACCCATGGTACGCCTGCCGTCATGCTTCTGGCGGTTGCTAAAGGGTTGGATAGGGCGGGATCAATCGAGTACGAAATGAACGAATACTTGGATAAAGCCGAGGTGCGCAAAATCGATTTCTCAATATTGCCTCACAATGCCGAATACGAGCTAGATCTGCACCGCCCGTTCATCGACGAAGTTAAGCTCAAGTGCGAATGCGGCGGTGAAATGTCGCGAGTGAAAGAAGTCATGGATGTATGGTTCGATTCCGGTGCGATGCCGTTTGCGCAGGACCACTATCCGTTCGAGAACAAAGAATACATAGATGGTGCGCCTGGCGAAAACCAATCAAAGAGTTATCCGGCGGATTTCATTTCCGAAGCCATCGATCAGACGCGCGGCTGGTTCTACACATTGCATGCCGTGGGAACTTTGATGGGCAAAGGCAAGGCTTACCGGAATGTCGTGTGCCTCGGACATTTATTGGACGCCAAGGGTAAGAAAATGTCTAAGCATATAGGCAATGTGGTCAATCCGTGGGAAATGATGGAAAAATACGGCGTGGATGCCTTGCGCTTCTGGATGTATTCGATCAATCAGGCGGGGGATTCAAAAAATTTCGACGAGAAGACGGTGGACGAAACGGTCAAGAAAGTTTTCAACTTGGCAGGGAATGTACTGGCGTTTTATAAGCTGTATACAGGGGGAATAACCAATAACCAAGAAACAATAACCAAAACCGCTTCGAAAAATGTTCTTGACGCGTGGATTGTTTCCAGAATGAATTGGCTGATCGAGAATGTCACGAAAAATCTCGACGACTATTTATTCTTCGAGCCGACGCGCGCTATCCGCGATTTCGTAGGCGATCTCTCGCAGTGGTATCTGAGGAGATCCAGGGATCGGTTCAAAGAAGACGGTAAAAGCAGGGAAGAGGCCTTGAATACGACGAAGTATATTCTCATCACGCTGGCGAAAATAATGGCGCCGTTTACGCCGTTCTTCGCTGATTATTTGTACCAAGAAGCGGGTGGTCAGCTGGAAAGCGTACACTTGGAAGAGTGGCCCCACTACGCCGAAGCTTCGCGGGGCAAACCCGACACAGGTGAGCATAAATTATTGGATGATATGGAAGAAGTGAGAAGAATCGCGTCGAAAGGGTTGGAGGCGAGAATGGCGGCCAAAATAAATGTTCGCCAGCCGTTGGCAAAGCTTAAAGTAAAAAATTCAAATGGCAAATCGAATAAAAAATCCGAGGCCTTGAATGAGGAATTATTGAGACTTATAAGGGATGAAGTAAATGTAAAAGAAGTCGTATTCGACGATTCGATCGCCGGTGAAGTGGAGTTGGACACGAATATCACGCCGGAATTGAAAGAGGAGGGCGACCTTCGCGAACTTATAAGAAAAATTCAGGACTTGCGCAAGGAAAAAGGATTGACGGTGGGCGATATTGCCGTACTTGAAGTTACGAAAGATCTGGAAGGCTTGGTGAAAAAATATGGCAATGAACTGAAGAAGGCAACGGGACTTAGAGCGATTGAGGTCGGAGAATCATTCGGCCTGAAAGAATAATGCATGAAATACGCACCACTTGTGGATTGGTAATCGCGTCGAAAACCTACGGCGACGCCGGCAAGATTTTATTCATCTTCACGAAGGATCTGGGACTGGTCATGGCATCGGCGCAGGGAATACGGTTGGAAAAGTCGAAATTGCGGCCATTTGTCCAGAATTATTCTTTCGGTGAATTTTCGTTCGTGCGCGGCAGGGAATTTTGGCGATTGACGGATGCATGTGAAATAGTGGCGCCCGAAACGGAACAAGCCGGTTTTTGCGAGCAGCATTCGCCGATTGCGCAAAAACCGGCTTGTTCCGTCTCGGGCGACTCCCTCGAACTCGTCGCGAAGATTGCTGCATTATTGAAGCAGTTTCTTCACGGCGAAGAGGCGCATCCGGAATTGTTCGACTGCGTCTTGGAGTGCAATAAATTCTTGGAAAATTGCGAACAACCGGAGTTGAACGCGGAGAGACTGTCGACACTGGAGTCATTGACCGTCGCCAGGATTTTGCGCCTGCTTGGTTATATAGGCGACTCGGCTGAGTTCGGCGATCGTTTGAAATCATGCGAAATCAACACTGAATTATTGGATGTGTTGGTTCCAAAGCGGGTGCTTTTGAACAAACACATAAATAAGGCCATAAAGGAATCACACCTGTAATGCCATTACACCGGTCCGACCGGTGTCATGGGTCGGACCGGTGCATGTGTAAATCTCGCGGTTTTTTGCTACAATGGATTCCGTGCAAGGAGAAGGCGGGAATCAAATAAATGAATTGCAAAATTCCCTATACTCGAGGGGCTCGCCCGATGTGCGTACCAGGAGAAAGTTCAGGTTCGGCGACAATGTAAGCGGCATAAAAACCGGTTGGGACAGACCGCCGGAAGAACCGATAAAGCCCGTTTTGAACAGAGAATATGAAGACCATTCCATGTCATTTTTTACCAAGTTGTTGATAGGATCCGCCATATTTTGCGTGATTGCCGTGAGCATCGGCGCTTACCTCTTTTTTAACGGTTCCAATCTAATATCTGCCGACAATATAGACATAACCATAAGCGGCCCCGTATCTATACCCGGCGGCACCCCCGTATCTTTCGATATAACCGTAACCAATAAGAACAGCGTTGATCTCCAGCTTGTTGACCTGGCAGTGAATTTTCCGGCCGGCGCGACCGATCCGCAAAATCCCGGAACCGCTCTGACCACTTATCGCGAGCTTTTGGGCGACATACCGTCGGGTGCGAGCGTACACCGGACCGTACAAGCGATCATTTTCGGCGAAGAAAACTTGCAAAAGCAAATAACCGCCGATTTGACTTACCAGATAAAGGGTTCATCGTCTTCATTTACCAAGGAACAAACTTATGCCGTACTCATCAATTCTTCGCCGGTAAACCTGACAGTTACTTCATTCAAGGAAATAACTTCAGGTCAAGAATTCGACATGAAAGTCGATGTCAAGTCCAATACTAGCGACATCTTGAAGAATGTGCTGGTTGCGGCATCGTATCCCTTCGGGTACACTTTTGTCTCTTCGGACTTGAAACCGTTGCCGGACAACGCCACTTGGAGTCTAGGTGATTTGCCGCCGGGCGCGGAGAAAATTTTCACCATTCATGGCAAATTGGAGGGAGAAAACACGGATACGCGCGTCTTCAGGTTCAATGTCGGCGCACGGAGCAATACGGATCATAGCGTGATCGGCACAGAGTTCGTATCGGCGGAGCAGGATATTGCCATCCAGAAGCCGTTCATGACGGTGGGTATATCGATAGACGGCGATCAGTCCGCGGCGCCGGCTACAGGCAGTTTCAACCAGCCGGTGCGCGTGGATGTCTCATGGTTCAACAATCTGCCGGACGCGGTGTCAGATGCGCAAATCACACTCAAGCTTTCGGGTACGGCTTATGACCGTACGCTGGTCCAGCCCGGACAAGGATATTATAATTCCGCTACCGACCAAATCATTTGGAATCAGCAAACAGTACCACAGCTGGCTTCGGTAGGTGCGGGAGAAAGCGGCACAGTGTCGTTCTCCATCACGCCACGCGACCTCAGTTTGTCGGGCCAGCCGGTGGTAAATCCGACACTGTCATTTTCGGCGGCTGTCACGGGAAAACGCACGCAGGAGACGGGAGTTCCCGAGTCCCTAAATTCGATCGCGGCCAGAACGGTGCGCATCTCAACCGTGCCGACTTTGTCAGGCAGAGTGGCGCGGACAATAGGTCCGTTCGTTAATACCGGTCCAATACCGCCAAAAGCCGACCAACAAACAACCTATACTGTCATCTGGACAATCGACAATACGACAAATATCATAGACAATGCTCAAGTGACTGCGACTCTGCCGCCATATGTGACATGGACCGGGAATTTCAGTCCGCAGACGGAAGATGTGAGCTTCTCGTCTTCTACGAACTCGGTTGTTTGGAATGCCGGTACTGTCGGAACTTACACGGTTGGTAACGGCACGCGCAAAGAGCTCGATTTCCAAGTGTCGGTACAGCCGAATGTTAACCAAGTGAACAGTATTCCGACGATCGTGAACGATGCGGCCATGACAGCCATGGACGACTTTACCGGCCAAAAATTGACAGCCACGCAGAGTTATTTGACGACAAGGTTCAGTACAGACCCGAGTTACAAAAACGGCATGGAGACGGTGGTGAGGTAGTTTACAGTTTACAATGATAAGTTATTAGCGAGATATGACTAATATGAATGACGACAAAGGACTTGAAATTTTATTTTTTTCACTTAAACTGATAACTTATCATTGTAAACTGTAAATTTTACATGGCAAACAAAAACGAATTGACGGATAAAATAGTTTCGCTGTGCAAACGGCGCGGTTTTATTTATCAAGGGTCGGAAATTTACGGCGGATTGGCCGGGTTTTGGGATTATGCGCATTACGGTTTGGCGCTGAAGAATAATATTAAGAAGCTTTGGTGGAAGAGGTTTGTAGAGGACAGGGAAGATATGTACGGCATCGACGCGGCGATCGTGATGCGTCAGGAGGCGTGGCAGGCAAGCGGGCATGTCTCGGGATTCTCGGATCCGCTGGTCGAATGCAAAAAGTGCAAGAGCCGCTTTCGCGCCGACCAAATCCCAAAGTCGGACCTTGGAAAAACAGTATGCCCGGAATGCGGCGGTACCTTGGGCGAGGCGAAGAAGTTCAACATGATGTTCAAAACGCATGTCGGCGCGGTCGAAGACGAGTCGTCGGTTTCGTATTTGCGCCCGGAGACGGCGCAGGGCATGTTCGTGAATTTCAAAAATGTGGTTGACTCTTTCCACCCGAAACTGTCTTTCGGCATGGCCCAAATCGGCAAGGCATTCCGGAATGAAATAGCGCCGCGCGACTTTTTATTCCGTTCGCGCGAATTCGAGCAAATGGAGATAGAGTATTTTGTTCGGCCGGACGAATGGCAAAAGTCTTTCGATGAATTGAAGAACGAATCGCTCGCGTATCTGGCCGATCTGGGCATCGGTAATGACAAAGTCCATGAATTTGAAGTCCCGGACGGCGAGCGCGCGCACTATTCGAAGCGGACGATCGATGTGGAATATGACTATCCGTTCGGCCGCAAAGAACTATTCGGCATCGCTTATCGCACAGATTTCGACCTGAAGAATCACACGGAACAGAGCAGAGTCGACCTTTCATATCTTGACGAAGGATCAAAGAGCCGTTTTATTCCGCATGTGATCGAGCCGTCTTTGGGCGTTGATCGGCTGGTCGAAGCGGTTTTATGCAATTCCTATTCCGAAGATGAGATGGGCGCCGCGGCGACGGATGCGGATACTGCAAAAGACAAGCGCGTCTTCTTGAAACTTCCGCCCAAACTTGCGCCTGTGAAAATCGCGGTATTTCCATTATTGCGCAACAAGCCACAGCTGGTTGAAAAGGCGAGGGAAGTGTTCGGCATGTTGAAGAAAGAGTTTGCCGCGGTGGAATTTGACGACAACGGCAATATCGGCAAGAGGTATCGCAGACAAGACGAAATCGGCACGCCGTTTTGCGTCACTGTTGATTTTGAAACTGTCGAAAAAGGCGCTGGCGTGACGGTGAGGGATCGGGATACCGGGAAACAGGAGAGGGTGATGGAAAAAGACATATCACGGCGTTGCCAGAAAATTATGGGCTGAAGCCAAAGAACTAAAAATGAACTTCATCAAAACAACACTACAAAGCGGCCTTAGATTGGTGACCATCCCGATGCGCGACAACCCGGCGGTTACGGTGTTAGTCATGTCGGAAGTCGGATCAAAGTACGAAAATCGCGATAACAACGGCATTTCGCATTTCTTGGAGCACATGGTTTTCAAGGGGAGCGAAAAAAGGCCTAAGGCGAGCGACATTTCCCGAGAACTGGACTCGATCGGCGCGCATTACAACGCCTTCACCGCGCAAGAATTCACCGGCTATTACGCCAAGGCCGATAAGAAACACATTGGTTCCATTCTGGACATCGTGTCCGACATGTATCTCAATCCGCTTTTTGACGAGCATGAAGTGCAGAAAGAGAAGGGCGTGATCATCGAAGAGATCCGCATGTACAACGATTTGCCGCAGAAGAAAGTCCAAGACGAATTTTTGGCGCTGCTCTACGACGGTCAGCCGGCCGGGATGAACATCGCCGGCACCGAAGAAAATGTGCGCATGTTCACACGGGAACAGCTGGCGGATTATCGGCAAAAATATTATGTGGCCAAGGGTACGACGGTTATCGTCGCGGGCGCTTTCGATGAAAAGACGATCGCCGGCAAGGTCGAGCAAGCTTTTGCCGGCATCCCGGACGATCCGAAGCCGGGCAAAGCGCCGGTAATCGAAGCTCAGACAGCACCAAGATCCCGCACTTTATTCAAGGAAACCGACCAGGCGCATATTATTATCGGTATGCGCACTTTTGGCGTGAACGATCCGAGGATCCCGGCTGTGAATTTATTGGCTACGATACTGGGGCGCGGTATGAGCTCGCGACTGTTCTCGAAGATGAGGGACCAGTTGGGCATTTGTTATTATATAAAGGCGGATCACGAGGCGTTTACCGATCACGGCGTCTTGACTACCGTGGCGGGTTTGGACAATTCCAGGATCGACGAGGGTATTAAAGGAATAATGGAGGAATGTAAACGGCTCAAGGACGAGTCGGTGTCGGGAGAAGAGTTGAGGAAGGCGAAAGATTATATTGCGGGTACGACGATGCTGGAACTGGAGACTTCGGATGCGCGCGCGGAATTCTGCGGCTTTCAGGAAGCGATCAAAGGGCGGATTGAAGATCCGAATGAATTGATCGATAAGATCAATGCGGTTACGGCGGATGATATTCGCGCGTTGGCGCGGCAAGTTTGCGTGAATGAAGGCCTTAATATGGCGATGATCGGGCGCTTCAAAGACGACTCGAATTTCCGGAAACATTTCTCGTTGTGATGGCCGCGCGGCGTAATGGCGGCGGTTGCATTCTCGGAAAAAGTGGTACAATAAAGGCATGACGGATTTGCTCGGAGAGAATCGGCTGTCGATCAGTACCGGAACCATCGTGCGATTTTTTGTCGTGGCGGTTTTAATATTGGCATTGTATTACTTGTCGGATGTTTTGTTGGTCGTGCTGGCTGCGGTGGTCATAGCGTCTGCGATCGAGCCGTTGGTTCGGCGGCTCAAGCGCCTGGGCGTGCACAGGGTTTTGTCGGTAGTGCTTATATACATAGTTACTGCAGCGGCACTTTCAGCTATTTTGGTATTCTTTATGCCGGCAGTGGTGAACGAGGCTGCTGGTTTCATCGGCAGTATTCCGAAAACAATATCTCTCTCTGATTTGTGGAGCCCGATACAAAGTATCGGCGTGAATATCGGTTCGACAGCTTCGTTGTCGACGCATACTATTTCGTTGGCGGAATTCCTGAACGGCCTGCAAGGCATATTGGTGGGTACGAGCGACAGCGCATTCCAGACGGCGAGCATCATCTTTGGCGGATTTTTGAGCCTGCTTCTCATCGTAGTTTTGTCTTTTTATCTGGCGGTGCAGGAAGACGGCGTGGACGATTTCTTGCGCATCGTGACTCCGGTCAAGCGCCATGAATATGTCATCAATCTGTGGAAACGCTCCCAGAGAAAGATAGCCTTGTGGCTGCAAGGGCAGTTGCTCCTGGGCTTAGTGGTGGGGGTGTTGGTGTATTTGGTTTTGATGGTGGTAGGCATACCGTACGCTTTGGCGTTGTCGGTTCTGGCGGCGGTTTTCGAGATCATTCCGGTATTCGGGCCGATCATCTCGTCGATTCCGGCGATCATGATCGCCTTCGCGGACAGGGGCTTGGGCACAGGCTTGCTTCTCATCGGCTTGTACTTGATCGTCTACCAATTCGAAAGCCAATTGTTCTATCCGTTGGTGGTGAAGAAGATCGTCGGCATCAATCCGGTTGTTGTCATTTTGGCGCTTATTATCGGTGCGAAGCTTGCCGGCGTGCTAGGCGCGATCATTGCGGTTCCTCTCTCCGCGGCTCTCATGGAATATGTTCACGATATAGAGGCGCGCAAGCACGCGGAGCACGATGTTGTGAAGGTGGGGATGTAAATAAAACCTCGGCCAGATGCGGCAGATATTGGCCTAAAATTCTTGCGGACGCGGCGATTTTGCGTTTTGAATTTTTCGCGGTACACTTCAGGCATGGCGAAAAAAACGAGGAAAACGGAAAAAGCGTGGCAGACGGGGCCAGAATGGCAAAAACCTTTTTACATAACGACTACCTTGCCTTATGTCAATTCTGATCCCCATATCGGCTTTGCCATGGAAGCCATCCGCGCCGACACCGTGGCGCGAGCGAAAAAGCTTGATGGCTTCGGGGTCTTCTCCAACACCGGCACCGACGAGCATGGCATGAAAATTTACCAGAACGCCCAGTCGCGAGGTGTTTCTCCGCAAGAATATGTCGACGAATACGCCGCCAAATTCAAGGCCTTGATACCCGCGCTCGGACTCATGCCGGATACCAATTTTATCCGCACCACCGATCCTCATCATGTCCGCGCGGCGCAGGCATTCTGGAAAGCGGTCGAACAGAACGGCTACATATACAAGAAAAATTATAAGGTCAAATATTGCGTCGGCTGTGAGCTCGAAAAGACCGAATCGGAACTGGTCGACGGCAAATGTCCTCTGCATCCCTTGCAGGAATTGGAAACCATCGAGGAGGAGAATTATTTTTTCAAAGCGAGCGCGTTCCAAAAACAGTTGTTGGAATTGTATGAAACCAAGCCGGACTTCGTCATTCCGGACTCCAGGTTGAACGAGATCAAATCGTTCGTGAGGAAAGGCCTCGAGGATTTCAGCATTTCCCGACTGGCGAGCAAGATGCCGTGGGGCATTCCGGTGCCGGACGACGATACCCAGGTCATGTATGTCTGGTTCGACGCGCTGGTCAATTATATTTCGGCCGTCGGCTGGCCTGACGAGCTATCCGGCGACCAACCAAGTGAATTGTCGTCAGCCGTCTCACGGAAAGGCGAGTTAATCGATCAGAAATTCCAACATTGGTGGATAGAAACCGGCGGCGTCGTCCAGTACTGCGGCAAAGATAATCTTCGTCAGCAAGCGGCGATGTGGCAAGCCATGCTCATGGCCGCCGGGTTGCCCAATTCAAGGACCATCGTCGTCGACGGCTTTATCACCGGCGATGGCGGTGTCAAAATGTCAAAATCGCTCGGCAACACGGTCGACCCGTTCGAAATAGTCAAAGAATACGGCACTGATGCTTTGCGGTATTTCGTTTTGCGGGAATTGCATCCTTTCGAGGACAGTCCGTTTACGCCGGAAAAATTCAAGGAAGCTTACAACGCACATTTGGCGAACGGCCTGGGAAACCTGGTAAGCCGCGTGATGAAAATGGCAGTCGCGAATGATGTCAAACTGGATGAAAAAACGGCGCAGTCTATCGAAAAGTCCTCGGAAATAATTATGGCCATGAAAGAGTATGAAAAAGGTTTCGGCGGTTACAATATCCAACAAGCGTCGAATGCCGTTTGGACTCTCATCTCCAAAGCCGATGCGATCGTCCAAGAACGGGAACCATTCAAGAAAATCAAGACTGACGCATCCGCCGCCAAGCGCGATATCGCCGAATTGCTCGCATATTTGAAAATCATCGCCGGATTGCTCTTGCCGATTTTGCCGCAGACCGCCGAAACGATTCTTGACTTGATCAAAGAAAACAAAATGCCCGAGCGGCCGTTGTTCGTCAGAAAGTGAAAAAGCGGTTTTGCATGTCGTACAGCCAAATGTCAAAAGGAATTAAATTTTTCGACATTCACGGGCACATCAATTTCCCGGAATTTGATGCCGACAGGAATGAGGTTATTGGGCGTACGAAAGAGGCCGGGGTGGGCATGATAACGGTAGGCGTGGATTACGAGTCTTCAAAGAAAGCAATTGAGTTGGCGGAGGTGCATGAAGGCATCTGGGCAACCGCAGGAATTCATCCGATCGACGACGCCGGCCATCAAAATACTAAGGTTGAATCTCTTAAAGAGCTAGCAAAACACAATAAAGTGGTGGCGATAGGGGAATGCGGACTCGATTATTTCCATTCGAAGCCGGATGGATTTGATGTTCAGAGGAAAATATTCGAAGACCACATAGCGCTGGCGAATGAATTGAATAAGCCCCTGATGTTGCACATTCGCAACGGTAAAACCAAAAATGACATTGGCGGCAAAGCCGACAATGATGCCGGTAATCAGATAAATGCTTATCACGATGCGGTTGCGATGTTGAAAAAGTCGGCAAAAGTCCGCGCGAATTTTCATTTCTTCGCGGGCACGATCAAAGATTTGAAAGAAATACTCGAGATCGGCGGTACGGTTTCATTTACCGGAGTCGTGACTTTCACGCGCGATTACGACGAACTGGTGAAATACGCGCCGATCGACCGTCTCATGTCCGAGACAGACTGCCCATTCGTGGCGCCGGTCCCATTCAGGGGCAAAAGAAACGAGCCGGCATTTGTCGTCGAGACGGTCAAAGCAATTGCGGAAATACGCGGCCAAAAGTTCGGAGAAGTCTCGGAACAGTTAGTGGCGAATTCTGTCGACTTTTTCGGCGTAGCAATTCCCACATCGGCAGTCTTTTGCCAATATTTATAGCGTCAAGCGAAGACTTGTGGAAGCGAAGCTTATACAAAGTCCAAGCGAAGCGATTACACTGCGCTCAAACAAGTCCTCGGCTCACAAAAAGTAAATGCCACCGGCGCCAAAAAAGTCATCATTCCGTTAAACTTTTGTCATCAGAATGTTATCGGTTTGTAATCAGACTGTAATCAGCGTCTGATACTATAAAAGCGCCTCGGAAATCGCCGGTCCGGGGACGCTCTTGCGCAAAGGCAAATAAAATGTTAGCGTATCGTTATTAATAGGTAATCGCAGCCGGTCCTTGCAATCAAGGTCTCCTCGCGAAGAGGAGTCTCCGGCCGCAAAAAACCATGGACGACACAATAAATGGCGACATGTCCGTATATGAGATCGGATATCTGCTTTCTCCGGCCGTGCCCGAAGAAAAGATTTCCGACGAGGTTGACGCACTCCGCAAAATAATAACCGGCGCCGGCGCAGCTATAATTGCCGACGAGTTGCCCCATAGGCAAAAGTTGGCGTATGTAATGCGCAGGAAGACCGTTTCCGGTTCGTATGAAAAATACGCCGATGCATATTTCGGCTGGCTCAAATTCGAACTCGAAGCCGGCAAGATCGAAGGTGTGAAAAAATCATTCGAAACCAATCCGTCTGTCTTGCGCACACTCCTTTTGTCGACGGTGCGCGAGAACACTTATCTCGGAAAGCGCGCCATGCAAATCGCCGCCGAATTGACCGGCTCTGATCGAGCGATCGAAACCAAAGCCGAGACTGATCAGGGAGATAACAAGCGCGACAAGAAAGAAGCCGCGCCAGCGACCGCCGCCTCAGTCGAAGATATGGACAGGAGTATTGACGAGATGGTCAAAGAGGTAATCTGAACAATTTACCAGGTTTAAGCCAAAATAAAAACATGTATCTAAATAAAGTGTTTATCATAGGGAACTTGACCCGTGATCCGGAAATCAAGGCGTTGCCGTCGGGTTCCAAAGTATCTTCGTTCGGCGTGGCTACCAACCGTGTGTTCAAGAATAAAGATGGTGTAAAGCAAGAGATGGTCGAATTTCACAATGTTTCCGCCTTTAACAGGTTGGGTGAGTTGGCCGGCCAGTATCTCCGAAAAGGCCAGCAAGTCCTGGTTGAAGGGCGCATACAGACCCGTTCTTGGGATACGCAAGAAGGAGTGAAGAAATATCGAACCGAAATAATCGCCGACAATATCCAGTTCGGATCCAAGCCGACGAGCCCGGCTGGCAAAAGCGCAGCCGCCGGATCTCCCACAGATGAAGGGGGAGCGATGTCTGCGGCCGATGAAAGCGCGCCGTCAGCGGAAGGAGGTGAAAAGATTGACTATCCGCAAGAGGAGATTAATCCGGACGACATTCCATTCTAGGGGTAAGATTACCAATTAAAAAAAATCACATGAAAAAACAGTGTTATTTCAACCAGCATAATATCAAGTACATAGACTACAAAGATACGGATGTATTAAAGCGGTTCTTGAATCCGCACGGCCGCATCATAAGCCGCAAACGCACAGGCATATCGGCGAAGTATCAGCGGCAGTTGGCGACGGCAGTCAAGCGCGCCCGCTTCATGGGGCTTTTGCCGTATGTGGCAAGTTAATCTTTATTTGTTCACGCGCTCGCGATATTCGCCGGTGTCGGTATTGACGCGGATGATGTCGCCTTCATTGACGAAGAGGGGGGCGTTTACGGTGGCGCCGGTCTCCACAGTGACAACTTTCTGTCCGCCGGTGGCGGTGTCGCCCTTGATGGCGGGCGGAGCCTCGGTGACTTTCAATTCGACGGTAATGGGGAATTGGAAGCCCATCGGTTTTTCCCGGAACAATAATTGCTTAACGGCGGTATTCGGCTTCAGGAATTTACCCTGCGATCCGACGGCCTCTTCGGCGACCTCGAAGCGTTTGGACGGGTCGCTCACCTCCGAAAACCACCATTTGCCGCGGTTGTTGTAGAGATATTTTACTTCTTTGGAATCGATCTCGGCTTCCTCGGCCTTCTCGGACTGGTGGAACGAGTACTCGGTGACTTTGCCTGTCATGAGGTTTTTGAGCTTGGTGGCGTTGACCGGTTTGCGCTGTTGTTTGCGGAAGACATGCGAAGACAGGACTTCGTATGGCGTACCGTCCATGACGATGAATTTCTTCTCGGTGATTTCGTTGTATTCGAGTATTGACATGATTGGCGATAGATTTAATGCCGGATAATAGAGCCAGTCTCGCATAATTCCAGTCAAAAAGCAAAATCCCCGCTCCGGCGGGGATTTTGGTTACAGCAAGCTCTTGAATTCTTCCTCGGTGATCTGTACTTGTTTCAGAATTGATTTCAAAAAGATATACGCCGTCTTTACTGCTCATTCAGCTTCGCTCTTATTTTTCCCAGAATTTCGTCGCGAACTTTGGCGTTTTCTTTTAGGAATTGGCGGGTGGCGTCGTAGCCGCGGCCGAGTTTGATCTCATCGCCTGTTTTTTCGCCGGCTTTATCGGTCGGCTGATAAGCGTATGAAGCTCCGGACTTGGAAATAATGCCGTATTTTTCGCCCAAGGCCAGGATTTCACCCTCGCGGGATATGCCTTCGTTGTACATCAGGTCAAATTCGGTTTGCTTGAACGGCGCCGCGACTTTATTCTTGACTACCTTGACGCGGCAACGGCCGCCCATGATCTCGTCGCCTTTTTTGATCTGCGCGATACGGCGGATATCGAGGCGCACGCTGGCGTAAAACTTGAGCGCTTTGCCGCCGGGCGTGGTCTCCGGATTGCCGAACATGACGCCTATTTGCATGCGGATCTGGTTGATGAATATGATGACAGTCTTGGACTTGGCGGCGATAGCGGTCAATTTGCGCAAAGCTTGCGACATTAGTCGCGCCTGGGTGCCGACATGGTGCGCGCCCATATCGCCTTCGATCTCGGCTTTGGGCGTGAGCGCGGCCACGGAGTCGATGACGATAATATCCATCTTGCCTGTCCTGACCAAACTCTCTACAATCTCGAGTGCTTGTTCGCCGGTATCGGGCTGGGATATGAGCAGGTCATCGATCCTGACGCCGATTTTGCGAGCATATTCCGGATCCATGGCGTGTTCGGCGTCTATATAAGCGCAAATACCGCCATGCTTTTGCGCTTCGGCGACGGCGTGCAAGGCTAGGGTGGTTTTGCCTGACGATTCAGGGCCGAATATTTCGACGATGCGCCCGCGCGGGAAACCGCCGATGCCGAGCGCCCAATCAAGACCGAGCGACCCTGACGATATAGCGCCGACATTTACCTTGGGCTTTTCGCCGAGCTTCATTATGGCTTCGTCGCCAAATTTGGCACGGATGGCGTCGAGCGCGCTCGCCACGCCTTCGGCGGATCTTTTCGAACCGGTTTCCACGAACTCGTTCGCGACACTGACTTGCTCGCTTGCTTCATTATCGTTCTCTGTTTCGGAAAGGCCGCGAATTTTCCCGACCTTTCCTTTGGATTTTTTTGTTATCATTTTTATGATTCGTGCCGAACAATGGTTACTACATTGTATAGTAAATGAAAGCAATAGGAAATATTGAAAACATTGCGAGAATGTGGTGCTATTTCAGCGAACGGCGACTACCTCCCGACAACTTCGAGTATTTTTTCGGCGGTGCGCCCGAAGCGATCTCCGGAGTCAAAGGTTATGAAATTCACGCCGGGAAAAATGACAACAGTCTCGTCAAATTTGCCTTGTTGGTCGACTGAAATTTGAGCGCCGTTCATCGACAAATCGCTCGCACGCAAGGCGCGCCCCGTTATTTCGACGGTCGAGCTGGCGGTTGAGGCGCCGTTTGAGGGCGAAATGATTTCGATTTCCGGTCCGCGGGCGTAATCGAGCGAACGCCATACGGCGTAAGCTGCGATCAAAATGGCCGCAAGCGCGATCGTCCCGATTTTTAACAGGCGGATAGTGGAAGTGCGAGTCATGGTAAGTTTATAAGCTTTCGCCAGCCTCGCCACTATTTTCTTTTCCGATGACTTCTCTCGGCTTCGATCCGTTGGCCGGCCCGATGACGCCTTTTTCTTCGAGCATGTCCATCAGCTTGGCCGCGCGAGAATAGCCGACACCAAGCTTTCTCTGGATGTAAGATGTGGAAGCTTTGCCCGCCGCCATGACCGATTCGCGGGCAGTTTCATACAATTCGTCTTCTTCTTCGAGCGAATCGTTGTCCATCATCGCGTCGAAAGCCGCGGAAGAGCCCGCTTCGGGCGTGGTCAAGCTGATCTCGCTCATGATCTCGTCTTTGTATTGGTCGGCCAGGAATTTGACCACGCGTTTGACTTCGGATTCGGAGATGAAGGCCGATTGCAGGCGCACCGGCTTTGACATTTCACCGCCCAGATAGAGCATGTCGCCGGCGCCCAGCAGCTTTTCGGCGCCCATTTGGTCGAGGATCGTGCGCGAATCGATCTGCGAAGCGACCTGCAATGCGATCCTGGTGGGAATATTCGCCTTGATCAGGCCGGTGATGACATTGACGCTTGGCCGCTGTGTCGACAATACCAAATGTATGCCAACCGCGCGGCTCATTTGTGCCAATCGTACCACCGCCGCCTCAAGTTCTCTCGGATATGCCTGCATTATGTCCGCCAGCTCATCAATGACTATTACTATATATGGCATAGTTTCCGGCAATCTATCAGCCGCGTTCGCATTCTCTGCGTCCGCGCCAGCCGCTTCTCCCGTCGAGGCGGCGACAAGTGTCGAACGAGGCGAAGCCGAATGTGAGACGCTTCGTCGCGCCGAGGAGGGAGAGGCGGCTGGCGCGGACCTCAGTTTTTCGATCGCCGGCATGACTATGTTCCTGTGATACGAATCAATATCCCTCGCCGCACTCTGCTCCAAGATGTCATACCTGCGACTCATTTCCTTCGCGGCCCACTTCAAGGCCAGGATCGCCTTCTTAGCCTCGGTAATGACCGGCGTCAAGAGATGCGGGATCTTATTGTAAAGAGTCAGCTCAACGCGTTTCGGATCGATCAAGATGAATTTCAAATTCTCCGGCGAATTGCGGTAGAGAAGGGAAGTGATCAGGGCGTGGATCGCCACCGATTTGCCCGAGCCGGTCGCGCCGGCGACGAGCATGTGCGGCGCCTTGGCCAGGTTGACGAAGTGCGCGCCGCCGGTAATGTCCTTGCCAAGCGAAGCCAAGAGCGGCTTTTCCGATTCTTTAAATTTGGCGGAAGCCAGAATGGTCGCCAAACCGACGGTGGTTTTGGCGGTATTCGGCACTTCGATGCCGACCAATGATTTGCCGGGGATGGGCGCTTCGATGCGGATCGGATGCGCCGCCAGAGCGAGCGCCAGATCGTTATTCAAAGCGACGATTTTGGATAGTTTGACGCCCTCGGCGGGTTTCAGGGCATATCGGGTGACGGACGGCCCGATCGAAATCTCGTCCATTTCTACGGTGATGCCGAAATTTTGCAGGGTCCGCTTGATGATATTGGCATTGGCCTTGATGTCGCCGGTTTCCGGCTTGCCGCGGTCCTTTTCCAGGAGCGATATCGGCGGCGGAGTGAACGGTTTCAGCAAAGGCGCCTGAATGGCGAAGCCGAAGCTGTTTTCTTCGTCGTCGAATTCCGAGCGGTCTTTCTTGCCGCGTGCCATTTCCGTCGTTTGCCTCGCGACACTGTCTTTGGTCGCGGCCGTGCCGCCGGGCGCAGCGCTGTCGATCGCTTTTGATGATTTTTCGACATCGGCGACGGCTTTTTCCACTTGCGCTTCCTCGCTTTCGTCCATTCCGGTAACAGCTTTCTTGCCATTGTCCGTGTCCTTTTTACGGAACCATTTCCAGAATTTCAGCTGTTCTATCGTTATTCGCGCCTCGAAGATGACAAATATCGATATTATCGCGAGTGCAATGAGCAGGGCGGTCGACGCCCAGACATCCAGCAATTTCAAAAGTGGTGCGGCTATCCACCTGCCGGCGACGCCGCCGGAGTTTGTTTGCATAATGTCGATAAATCCGAGTCCGGATATGAATAAGACAATTGCGCCGACCGCTTTCGAGGTTTCGAATTTCTTCTTGATGCCGCGCAGGAATACGAATGCCAATATGATGAGTATCGCCGGTATGAGGTAGTATCCGAAGCCGAACAGTTTCGACAGCCAAATGAATGTGTATTCGCCCACGATGCCGGCTTTGCCGAATGCGGCCAAAAGCGATAGTAATGCCAATAAGAACGAAAATATCGCCAATATCGCTTGTAATGTTTCGTCTCTGATCTCATGCCGCAACCCTTTTTGCGATCCCTCCGACTCTTTTTTTCTTGCCATGATCACTAATATTAGCACACTTGACAGGCATGGTATAGTTGCACGCTTGCGTCTTTTTTGTTTGTGACTATAATAGACATGTAAAGGTCATAAGCGAATAAATGGCTTTTAATAAAGGACACAATATACGATAAAAGACTTTTTAATATTTCAATATTTTGACTTTTTAACCATCAATGTCCGATATTAACAACAATCCGTCTCCTGAGTTTAACGATCCAATAAACTGGCAATCGCTTGGTTTTTTCTCTGTTGAAGATTATCTGTTGTATGTCTTCAAAAAGACAGAAAAGATCACTTCCGCCCTCTATCTTGTTTCCGGATTGCTCAAGGACGACGAACCGATGAAATGGGAACTTAGAGACAGAGGCATGGACTTGTTGTCGTCGTCCTTTAGCGCTTCAAATGCCGTGCCGGGGGATAAGAATTACATTATCCAGTCATTGTTTACGGCCGCTCTGGAAACGATATCTTTGCTCAATGTCGCCAAGGTTTCCAACTTGATTTCGGAAATGAATTATTCGGTACTGGTCAAAGAGATAGACCAGATTGTTGCCCTGATGAAAGATCGCCTATCCGAAAGCGCCCAAAGCGCCGGTTTGGTCCTTTCGGAGCAATTCTTCAAAACACCAAGTTTGTTTACCGGTGGATTCAAGGCCGCGACAAAATCGAAGAACGAAGCCAATAGTCACAAAAGCCGCCAATTATCGGATGTTTCCAGCGGACATTCAGCCGTAGAGGAGAAAAAGGCCAAGCGCCGCGACGATATCATAAATGTCTTAAAAGGCCAGTCGAATCTGACCATAAAGGACTTTGCAAAAGTGATCAAAGACTGCAGTGAGAAGACGATCCAGCGCGAGCTTATAGAAATGGTCGAAAAAGGCCTTATTCGCAAAGAAGGAGAACGCCGGTGGAGTCGGTATTCGCTCAATTAGTGCTAGCGCCCCGAAACAAAGCGACATTTTCCCTTTCCGGAAGGTTCGCGAAATGAAAACAGCGATCCTGTTTACACTTGGCACAAAATGAACCTTCCGGAAAGGGAAAATGTCGCTTTGTTTGGTGGGGGTGCTTGACTTGTGGGCAATAAGTGCTTAATATGGCTTCAAGTTATCCACATGCGACCATTTTGAATGGTTTTAGCGTTGTGCGATAATGAAGCGTAACAAACGCCTGATGCGGTCGAATCGCGTTATCCGTTTGTTAAGGACTTTGACAAAGCAATAAGTAAAGTAAGTTTGTTAAAGTTTGTTCGTCTATTTATTTACCACTGACTCTTGCTTGTATCCGTTTCGATAGCGGGTGTAAGTAAGATGTGGAACGCGCGCTAGTCGGTTCCTTTATAAGGAACATGCGTGCAAAGAAAGTATTACAAATATTACAAGTTAAAGTTAATTATTCAAAAATGAAAAAAATTCTTATGACAACGGGTGCGGCCATTTTGGCTCTTACCCTTGTTGCGGGAGCTCAAGCGTATCAGTTCAACACTAACCTCACGGTAGGTTCGACTGGTCCTGATGTTGTTGCTCTCCAAACAGCTTTGATCGCAGCTGGTTATAACATTCCGGCCGTTGCTTCTGGCGCTGCCGCCAAAGGTTACTTTGGTTCGCAGACGAAGACAGCTGTCATGGCATATCAGTCCGCTCACAGCATTCCGAATACAGGTTTCGTCGGTCCTCTTACTCGCGCGGCGTTGAATGCCGGTACGACTGCCACCGCTGGCGGTACTAGCACTACGGTCGCCAGTTGTCCCGCAGGATTCACCTGCACTCCGACAACCCCGACTCCGGTCGCGGTCACTTGTCCAGTCGGTTACACCTGCACTCCGACAACTCCTGGAACAGCTCCGGTTGAAGGGTCAACTCAAGGTATTACCACCCCCGGTGTTCAAGGTATAATGTCAGTAACGCAGGGTCCGGTTTCAATTTCGAGCGCTTATGCCGGCCAGACAATGATCCCAGTATTGGATGCGCGTATCCAGGCTCAATATTCTGACCTCGCGGTCCAGGCTGTACAGGTTGACTTGGGCACTTCGACTGCCATATATAACTATGTGTATAGCAAGATCTACTTGATTGATCCCTCGACCAATAAAGTTCTTACTTCCGAACCCCTGAACAGCTCTACGGTCGTTCAGAGCAGTAGCAACTACATTGTCGGTCTCTCGGGCTTCAACTTCATTGTCCCGAAGGGCACTTTCAAGGATTTGCAGATTGCCGTAGATACCTACCCGACTATCCTGACGCAGTACTTGCAGACATGGTATATGGGTATAGACGCCAACGGCATACGTGCGGTTGACGGCGCCGGTATCAATCAGTATGGTCCTCTCAATGGAGGCCCGGTTACTTACAACGGTGGTCCCTCGGGTAGTGTTGCTCAGGCTATAGTTGTCAATCAGAACTTGACTCTTAACGCTTCGGCCAACATCGCTCTCGATTCGACTTCGCCCTTGGTCAGCTCCATCCCCGTCACCAATGTGACGACTGGACAGTACTTAGGCTTACCGGTCTTGGTTTTCGATGTCAACTCCCAGGGAGACAACCTGCACCTGCATAGTGTGTCGGTTAACATTAACACCACCGGTTCGTCTTCAGGGGGCAGCGTTTCCGCGGCTTACCTGTATCAAGGTTCGACGCCAATCATGTCAGGAACGGTTACTTGCACCGGCAATAACTGCAGTGCCTCGTTCAATAATATTCCAGATGGCACGACTGGTGCCGGTATTCCGATCAATCAGACCGTTCCGTTTACCGTCAAGGTTGATGTAAACGGTTTGACAGCTACTGGCTCTAGCGAAAATGTAACGGCTTCGACTTCAGCTATGATTGTTTACAATTCGGCTGACAGCTCGGTTACCGTTAACGGTTCGGCTCAGGGCAACCAGCTCTCTGTTCTCGGAAGCGGTTTGAACTTGTCGCTCTCTGGTACTCCCACGATAACCAAGACGCAGACTTCAAGCAACTCGACTACTGGATCGACGACATTCAGCTATGTGGCTACATTCAATGTAGTGGCCCAGGCTGTAGGTCAAACAGTGACCTTCAGTCTCCCGGCTTCTGCCACAGCTTCGTTTGGAACCACATCGACAAGCAAGACGCTTGCTCAGATCTACCAGAACCAGGTTGCAGTTACTGGCAATGGAGCCAATCCGGACAATACGGCGAACAACTTCAATCCTGCTTTGATCGCCGCTTATGTGGCCCCGAACAACACAACGACCTCGGGTAACAACTTCACTCTCGGTATCAACCAGAGCGTGACAATACCGGTTACCTACTCGTTCACCGTAACCGATCCTGGTGCCAACACTTATTCCGTCCAACTTCAAGGTGTGGGGTACAATACTGGTTCGGCTACCACTACCTTCATGTCTGGTCTGACTACGTGGAGGACTCCGACAATTTAAACTCTGTTGGTATAAGCCAAACAGTTTAATGTCAGCAAAAACCGCCTTAAGGCGGTTTTTGCTTTTTTCAAAAGATTGTTAGGAGATGATCTTGCGCCAGATTAGGTCTCGTCAGTCGTATATAATAAACTTTACAAGTCCTTTTTATTGTATAATAAAAAGGTTTACAAGATAAAGGATAAACTCATATGAATACAAGAAATACAATAATCAGCAGTATCTTATTTGTTGTATTGTGTTTGGTAGCGGCGTCGCCGACATTGGCGGCAAATATCCCGTCCATATCACTCAGCAACAGTTCCGGAAGTAGTGCAGTCACAGTGACTATATTACAAGCAGATCCGAACGCATCCGTCTTGTTGTATTACCCGTCATCCGGTGGATACACATCAGTCAACATAGGTACGACCAATTCTAGTGGCTATTTGACTACATCTGTAAACTCAACCCAGTACGGTATTGCCGCCGGAGTGCCTGTGTACGCATCGGTTGACAATATCCAGTCAATGACTCAAGTGTGGCCAAATTATACCGCCTCTGGCGGACTGTCATTGAGTCAAAGCATGATATCCTTGTTGGTGGGACAGACGGCAGTAGTCTCGGCTTCCGTATCCGCTCCATTGTCTCTGGGTAATAATGTCAATCCGGCAATAGCCGGAGCGGTAATTTCCGGTAATCAGATAACTATAACAGGTCTGGCTTTCGGTACTACCAACATCACTGTATGTGCCTCCAATATAGGGTGCGGCAATGTGCAGGTATCAGTAAGTGCGTCAGCCGCGGCGACAGCCAGCGTATCTTTAAGCCAAAGCGCAGTCTCGATTTCTGCCGGCCAGTCGCAACAGATCTTTATCACCGGCTCAGGTTCGTATTATTTGTCGTCAAATTCAAATTCAGGCGTAGCCACCGCTAGTATATCCGGTTCCACCCTGACTGTTGTCGGCGTATCCACTGGCACTGATTCTCTAAGCGTATGTTCATATTCCGGTGGAAGTACGACCTGTGCCAATCTGTCTGTCACGGTCGCATCTTCTGCCGTCAATACAAGTACAACAATCACTCCCTCCCTTTCATTCAGCCAAAGCCAGGTGAACATGAGTATAGGTCAGACGCAAATGGTCTCTATTTATGGCGGTAACGGAGCTCCGCAGGTTTATTATGTGTCTCAGAATTCAGCTCCAGATTCGGTTTCTGCCAATACCAATGGAGCGACCGTATCACTCTCGGCCATGGCTTTCGGTGGAGCCAACATAACTGTTTGCCAATCTGGCGGTCCTTGTGGCACTTTCTATGTTTATGTAGCGCCTAGTGTCAGCGGCTCTTCTGCCACTATTTCGCCGGCATCAAATGTTTCGAAACCAGCAGTCGCTTCATTGTCAGTTCTGTCCAACGACACCGGCGGATTTGCCGGAGCTGGAAGTGTGTTGTCAATATCTATTTCATTCAACCAATCAATAAGCGTACCCGATCTGTCCATAGGCGGTTTGCCGGTTACTGTTTCTGGCAGTGGCAGTGGGCCTTATACCGCCTCTTACACGGTGCCGATTAATACGACAACTCCCATACCAATCGTTATTACTTTTGCTAATCCTCAGGGAACGGGTGGTCAGGCTTTTCTATGGATAGGAAACGATTCGTCCGCCAATCTGGTCGGCACACCGGTTCCATCGACAGTTACACATGTTTCTGCCGTTTCGACTGTCTCCGGGATTGACAGTTATGTCTTCGGGCGATATTTGTACATGGGCATGACCAAGCAAGGCGTCGCGGATCCCGATGTGACGGCATTGCAGAAGTATCTCGCCAAGGCCGGATTTTATTCCGGCCCCGTAACCGGCTACTTCGGCCCCCTCACCAAAGCCGCCGTCCAAGCGTATCAGAAGGCGCATGGGCTCGATACTTTGGGCGTGGTCGGGCCGGCGACCAGGGCACTGATGAACGCGGGGAAGTAGGGGGGGAGCGGCGCAATGCTTCAAAGAACTTGTCAATATTGACTTTGCGATTGAGTTCGCTATCATGAAGCTACATTGGCCTTCGGGCTCGGTTCCGTCGAAAAACGAAAACCGGGGCGCGGAATCAAATCATGAGAAAAGCCGTCAGAGTAAATCTTTGACGGCTTTTCTCATGGCGCAAAAATCTTTATCCGCAATGGTTCCGATCTTCTTGATCAGTCTTCTGGAGTCAAATGATTTTGTATGTGCGAGCAAGGCTACACTATCTACTTCCGGGAGAAAAGAGAAATGGCGATAAAGCGCTCCAACTCTTTTTGTCGTCGACAAAGGTATTCCAAGGAAAGTATATTTTCCGAATTTTTTCAGTATCAAAACCGGCCTTGAGAGAGCGGGGCCTTTACCATCCTCCTCATGGCCGATATTAACGCCAATTGAGGTCCACCAAACTTCCCGTTCCTTGAAATAGGGCGGCTCGACGGCTTCGAGTTTCTTACTGAATTCGTTCCAGCTGTTTCGGTCTTTCTCGTATGGCATCAGTAAACTATACCGATTCGAAATTACAATCTGATTACAAACCGATAACATTTTAATGACGAAAATTTAACGCCAGGGCGCTCTTGAACGCGGGGAAGTAGGGGGAGTGTAGTACTTCAAATAATCTCAAGAGATTGACTTTCAATCTAGGTCTGCTACCATGATCGTGATTGTTGCCTTCGGGCTCCGGCGCCTCCGTGAAAAACGGAGGCGCCTTATTTCTGTCAGTCCGTAACTTGCATATCCGCCGTTGAAACCATTACCATGAATTTATCCAGCAATTTCGCAAATTGATTCAGCGGCAATACTCCTGCTTTACGCAACAATCTTTTGGAGCTCATAGATCTTATCTGACTGATGGTGGCAACTGATCCTTTCTTTATTCCCGCGCACGATATTGGCACATGTATTTTTGGAATTTTATTCTCGGTTCTTGTTATGGGAATGACCAAGGCGTATTCGCGATTCAATTTTTTGAATATGATGCCGGGCCGCTCAAAGAGTTCGTGTTTGCCGTCGATTTCTACGCCTATGTTAGTGCCGAATGCAATCCACCAGATTTCTTGTTCTCTGAAATAGGGCGGCTCGACAGTTTCGAGTTTCTTACTGAATTCGTTCCAGCTGTTTAGGTCTTTCTCGTATGGCATCAGTAAACTATACCGATTCGAAATTACAATCTGATTACAAACTGATAACATTTTAATGACGAATTTGTTATTATTTAGAGCATGGTAAATCCATTCGACCGCGTCTTCTTCAAATTTCTATTCGGTTTTCTGCTGATCCTGGCCGCAATTTTCATTATCCTGTTTCTGGCCGGCAAATTTGGCGGCCCATTGCTAGGTTAGTCCTCGTCTAAACGAGGACTAACCTAGCATTCGGCGGAAAAAGTCACCATTCCGTTAGACCTTTGTCATTAAAATGTTATCGGTTTGTAATCGAGCCGTAATAACGGTGTGATACGCTCTTGGCATTACAAGCCAATGAGCATAAACACCATGAAATACGCATCAAACCACAAATCATTTTTCGGCGTCATTCTGTGCGCCGCGTTGTTGGCATTCACGATCCCCGTCAGTTCGGCGCGAGCGGAAACCAGAGTTCCCATTAACAATTTTATTGATCATGACACGATCTGGGACAAAACCGGAAGCCCGTATATACTTGAGGACTATGTCACAGTAAATCCCGGCGTGACTTTGACTGTCAAAGACGGCGTCGAAATAGCCGGCGATCCCGCCAATGTTTTTACAGGCATCGTGACAAACGGCGGCGTTATCGACATCCAAGGCAAAGGATCGGCCAGAGTGATCATCCGCGATTTGATGACCGTGGGCGCCATAAACGGCTCTTTCTCGAGCAAGAACGCCGATTTCCGACAAGTTAACAATATAACCTTGGATGGATCCAGTGGAATCATTGCCACCAGCACCGTTTCCGGCGGGTACGACGGATTCGTCATGAAAAACAGCGTCGTCTCCATTCAAGGCAGCAAATTTACCAACTCCCGCCGCGGCATAACCGTTCAAGCTTCCGGCAATCCGCAGCTGGTCGCGAATGAAACGCCGCTCGACATCGGCGGCATCGGCAATGCGCTCGATCAGTCCCAAGCCGTGCCGTCGCTTACCGTCGTCAACTCGTCGCTCGCCGGCAATAGCAGTTATGCCCTCAGGAATTATTCAACCGGCACCGTTATCGCCGAGAATAATTGGTGGGGCAGCGCCGAGGGGCCTGTTACCGACATTACAAAATACGGCAATGTTGTCGTTGGCGCGGTTGATTACGACCCGTGGCTCATGTCCGAGCCGCCGCTTGATCCCGGCCAAGACAAGCCGGAATGCTGTTCCAGCGTTTTATTCCTGCCCGGCCTCGAAGGTACCGCCATTTATCGCCCGGAATCTCTGCCGCTCGAGCTGGGCCCGATCACCAACACGCTCTGGCCTCCCAACAGGAATGACGATGTCCGCAAACTGTTTTTGAATCCCGATGGCACCAATCCCGATCCGGCCATTTATTCCGGCGATCCCATCGCCAGCGTCTTCGGCTTGTACCGCATCTACGGCAAATTCATGGATTTTTTGGACGGTTTGGTCCGGAATGGAACCGTGAATGAGTGGAAGTCTTTCGGCTATGATTGGCGCAAGCCCATTGCGGAAGTGGTTGCGGGGCCGGAACAAAAGGCGACGACGACCGAATATCTGGTCAAGGATGTCGAAGACTTGGCCGCCCGCTCCAGAACCGGCAAAGTCACGCTCATCGCCCACTCCAACGGCGGCCTGGTCGCGAAATATCTCGTAAAGACCCTATCCGACCTCGGCAAAGCCGGCCTGATCGATTCCGTCATTTCCGTCGCCGTTCCGTATCTGGGCACGCCCCAGGCGATCGCAAGTATTTTGCATGGAGACGGGGAGTCGATCTTATCAGGCATAATTTTGAAAAAATCAGTAGCCAGACAATTGGGGCAAAATATGCCTAGCGCCTATTCGTTGCTTCCGTCTGCCGCATATTTTTCAAATGTGCTTGGTCCGACTATAGCATTCGCTTCCACGACGGTTGCAGGCGTTAACGACGGATCTTATCAGCAAAATATCCGATCGGGAGCTGAGCAATCAAGATTTATAACAGATTCAAACAATATACGCGTTGACCCTCGTCCTTCGAATACGGATATGCCGATAAAAGGCAATAGCGTATTGATGGCGGCCGCCGATACGCTCCATGCATTTATCGACACTTTTACTTGGCCGGCGGCTATAACCAGATGGGCCATATTGGGATGGGGCTTGAACACCACAAAAGAAGTAAAATATGCCGACGCTCCTATGGTATCAAAAGATATGTCCAGTATGGGTGACGGCACTGTGATGGCCAAAAGCGCCGCTTACGATGCCGGCAACGCAATGTCTATAGATTTGGAATCCGCGTCTCGTGCGGACAAGAACTCGACAGATCATGCGACCATATTGGAATCATCGACAACCCAACAGCTGATCGGAAACGCTTTGACGAAACAAGAGTACCAATCTGTTTGTGATGCTGTGACGAAACTTCCGGGAGTGACCTGCGGCGAACCTGACTATTCAAAAGATGTTGCGCCCGTAAACATCGTCATCAGCACGCATTCGCCGGTGGACCTTCATGTATACGACGAAAATGGCAATCATACCGGCACTATTTCCAGGCCGCCGGAAGTCGAAGATGACATACTCACTTTCTACGAGACGCAAATTCCCGGCAGTTATTTCAGCCTTGACGAAAAAGGCGATGACGATATAGATCAATATGTCACATTGCCGGATACCGGAAAGAAATACACGGTGGCAGTCAAAGGTACCGGATCGGGCACCTTCACCCTCGATATCGATCGAACCATTGGAGGCGATCTAAACACCATAGACCGTGTCGAATATGTCGGCCAGCCCGTAATCCCATTAACAGCCGCTTCGACTACTATAGAAATCCCGCCGCTCGGTGAAAATCCGGCAACAACTACGGGATTGATAGTTTCAGCGGCCAGGCCTTTGGAAATCGATGTGGATGGCGATGGCGCGGTCGACCTGGAAGCCAAGCCAAACCAAAAATTAACTGCAATCGATTATCTGAATTCCTTGAGAAGCCTGATAACGAACATGCTCGGCGATTCGAAAAAAGCCAAAGAATTATTCAAACGCATCGATAAGATAGAGAAAGAGTCGACAAAGAGTGCGAAGAATGAGAGAAGTGGTAATGAAAAGGGTGGCGAAAAGGATGATAAAAAAGCCGGTAAAATTACCGAAAAAATCATTAAGGCCGCCGATAAATTCAAGGCCAATATCGGACACAAGAAATTCAAGGAGCTGACGCAAGCCGATAAGGATAAGATTATCAGCCAAATCGATTTGTTCATCTCCCAATTCGAACAGTGAGTTCCGAGGAATTCCATGGATAGTTATCGAATACAGGAAAATGATGAAGACCTTGCGTTCGATCGGCTGTTATGATAATAATTTAACTACAAGGCCAAAGACAGGAGGCGATCAGTAAGTCCTCCCGAGGTTTTCTCTCTTAAAGTCGGCCTTTAACCAATAAAGGTCGATTTTATTTACAAAAATAAGACTAACAAGCATGGCAAGAACAAAAGAACAAAAGAAAGAAATCATCGAGAAATTGGGCAAAATCATCGACGCGTCCAAGTCGCTAGTTTTCGTCAATTTCCACGGACTCAAGGTGGCCGATGCTTCGGCGATGCGCCGGCAATTGAAACAAGACGGCGTGGGCTATTTTGTAGCCAAGAAGACCTTGACCGAAAAAGCGCTCGAGGCCAAAAAATTCTCGGGCACGCAACCAACATTGGTTGGCGAGTCCGGCTTGGCGTATGGCACCGATCTGGTCGCACCGGCCAGAGGCGTGTATGAATTCCAAAAGAAATTCAAGGACCAGGTATCGATTGTCGGCGGCGTTTTCGACGGCAAATTCATGGCGAAGGAAGAAATGACGGCGATTGCCGCCATACCGCCTCTGCAGACTCTGTATGGCATGTTCGTGAATGTGGTCAATTCGCCGATACAGGGATTGGTGATAGCCCTGGATAGCATCAGTAAAAAGAAATCGTGATATCAAAGTATACAAATTATACAAATCAAACAAACATGGAAACAAACAAAACAACGGAAACCGTTCAGGCAAATCAGGAGGCGGTAGCCATTCCGGCCAAATTCAAGGAAATTGTGACTGCGATCGAGAAA
Organism: Patescibacteria group bacterium; assembly: GCA_018971685.1. Lineage (GTDB taxonomy): Bacteria > Patescibacteriota > Minisyncoccia > Phycocordibacterales > PALSA-1337 > C7867-002. The sequence continues at coordinate 13,760 of JAGXAG010000004.1, read as the reverse complement.
ATGTCGGTTATTGACTTGAATGAATTGGTGAAATTGCTGGAAAAGAAGTTCGGCGTCTCGGCGCAAGCGGCGGCTCAAGCGGCGGCTCCTGCGGCCGGCGCGGCGGCGAGCGATGAAAAGAGTGTGTTCGCGGTGCATTTGGCGGCGGCGGGCGATCAGAAAATTGCAGTTATCAAAGTGATCAAGGAAGTGTTGGGATTGGGCTTGAAAGAAGCCAAAGACTTGGTCGATGGCGCGCCGGCTCTACTCAAAGACGGCGTGAAGAAAGAAGACGCCGAAAATTGGAAGAAGCAAATAGAGGCCGCGGGCGGAAAAGTTGAGTTGAAATAATTTCGCGAAACTTGCCGTGCAGGAAACCGCGATGTCTGCTAGAATATTGCAGTAATTCAATTCAATGGACGCACTTACGGCAATATTCGGCAATGAGGTCAAAATAAAACTGCTCAGACTGTTTCTGTTCAATGAAGCAAAGCCTTTTTTCCTGAAAGAGATTGTTGCCAGGACGAAATGCAATGCCGCGGCCGTAAAGAAAGAGCTGAACCTGCTCGCGAAAGCCGATTTGATCAGGAAAAAACAGGTTGCAAAAGATATCGAAATCAAAAAAGGCAAGAAGCTGTCCGTGAAGAGAGTAAACGGCGCAGGTTTCGTATTCAACGAGAAATTTGCCTACAAGGATCCGCTCAAGAATTTGCTGACCGTGGTGAGCATACAAGCCGATGAATCATTGGCAAAGCGTTTTTCCGCGGTCGGCAAAACAAAGCTGGTGATTGCGGCTGGCATTTTTATCCAGAATTGGGATTCGCGCGTGGATTTGTTGATCGTCGGCGATGAATTGAACATGCACAAGATCGAAGCGATCATATCGAATATCGAGGCCGATATCGGCAAAGAAATCTCATATTCGGCATTCGAAACGCCTGATTTCGAATATCGTCTTGGCATCCATGACCGTCTAGTGCGCGATATACTTGACTATCCACATGTCACCTTGCTTGATCGTTTGGGTATAGAGCCGCAGTGATGGAACCATCTTTTACCTATCCACAGTCGCCTGTTGCAGGTGCTATTTCTATTCATGATACAATGGAGGCATTACAAGATGTTATTTAACAGCTAAAATCATAATACAATGATGTATATTCAAAATTGGGGAGATGTCTTCACACAATCGCTCCAGAGCGTATGGTATGGAGTCGCCAACTTCGTGCCTGGTTTAGTGATCGCCATTATCATATTTGCCATCGGCTGGGTGCTTGCGGCCCTTGTCGAACGGTTGGTCGAAAGCATTTTGAAATCTTTGAAGCTGGACGCGGCCTTGAAGAGCGCCGGTATGGAAGATGTGGTCAAGCGCGCGGGGTACAACCTCAACTCAGGTCGCTTTGTCGGCGTTCTATGCAAATGGTTCGTCATCGTTGTCTTCCTGATGGCGGCGTTCGATGTCTTGGGTTTGCAACAAGTGAATGACTTTTTGCGCCAAGTCGTCAATTATCTGCCGCAAGTGATCGTCGCGGTCTTGATACTTATGGTCTCGGCAGTCGTTGCAAACGCCATGAACAAGACGGTGGTGGCGAGTTCCAAGGCCGGCCATATCAAATCAGCAGAATTTCTAGGCAAAGTCACGAAATGGGCGATCTGGATTTTCGCTATCCTGACAGCGCTTATCACCCTCGGTATCGCTCCGGCGCTGATCCAGATGATCATTACGGCGATTTTTGCCGGAGCGGCTCTGGCGATCGGCCTGGCTTTTGGACTCGGCGGCAAGGATGCCGCGCAAAAGTGGATCGAAAAAACTTCCCAGCATTTGCAGGAGAGAGATTAGTTTTCCTTGGATGTTTTGTTGAAACAGGCGGCCTTGAATGGCCGCCTGTTTTATAAAAACTCAAGGCGAGTTATTGATATCGAGGACTCGCCTTGAGTTTTCAAAGATGTCCCCATCTTGACAGTAAAAACCGATGGTGTAGTATGGCAACTACACAGAATGATTATCGAGACTAACTGCATACCGCGGCCTTGAGCCACACTCTTTAGGGAGCGTGACCTTAAGCCGCTCAAAGAAGCGGTTTTTCTTTGCCCAGCCGAAGCCATAAGAAGCTGAGACTGGCGACCCAGAACGAATGAAATTTGAAAATAGAATACTTCAAGCAATGTTTACCGGATTATCCGCCTGTCGGCGGTCGTCTCCGGTATACATAGTAAGTAATGTCCCATTTCGCTCCTATCGGAGCTATCCGGGACAATGTAGGTAAAATAACAACAAGCGGTTCTTAGATTTCCTAATGGGAAATCAAGGGCGTATGGTGGATGCCTTGGCTCTAAAAAGCGATGAAGGACGCGGCGTGGCGGCGATACGCTTCGGGGAGGTGCCTAGCAACCTTTGATCCGGAGATGTCCGAATGGGGAAACCCCGCATGATGAACTCATGCGACTCGACACTCGATGTCGTGAGCGTACCCTGGGAAGTAAAACATTTCAGTACCAGGTGGAAAATAAACCAAAAGGTATTTCGTAAGTAGCGGCGAGCGAAAGCGAAGAAGACTAAACTCATCCTAAATCGTAGGGCGGATTCCGCTCTGCGAAAGCAAATGCGGAGACGCTTTGCGATTTAGGATGGGAGTTGCAAGGCAAGGCCGTTCCTTTTATAGGAAGAGAAGTCAAAAAATATGTCATTAGCGTAATCGTCTGGAAAGACGAGCCCCAGAGGGTGATAGTCCCGTGCGCGAAAATAGCATATCTTCTTTGGTCTTGTACTTAAGTACCCCGAGACATGAATAGCTCGAGGGAATCTGCCGGGACTAACCGGCAAGTCTAAATATTTTTAGAGACCGATAGTGAACTAGTACCGTGAGGGAAAGGTGAAAAGCAGCCCGGAAGGGCGGTGAAATAGATCTGAAACCATATGCCTACAAGGAGTCGGAGCGGTGGCAACACCGTGACGGCGTGCCTATTGAAGAATGAGCCAACGAGTCTTAGCAAGCTGCTCGACTAAAGTCGCGAGACTGGAGTCACAGGGAAACCGAGTCTGAACAGGGCGTTTGTAGTTTGCTAAGGACCCGAAGCCGGATGAGCTTGCCATGCGCAGGGTGAAGTTCGCCGAAAGGCGGATGGAGGCCCGAACCAATTAGCCGTGCAAAACTACCGGATGACGCGTGGTAAGGAGTGAAAAGCTAATCGAATTCGGTAATAGCTGGTTCTCTCCGAAATAACTTTTGGGTTAGCGTCGCGATTACCCTTGCGGGGTAGAGCACTGGAAGATCTAGACAGGCCGAAAGGTCACTAGACCTATCAAACTCCGAATACGCAAGGCCATTTCGTGGCAGTTAGTCTGTGGGGGCTAAGCTCCATTGGACAAAAGGGAAACAACCCGGATCTCTATTTAAGGTCCCTAAATCGATATTAAGTGCGCTTAAGGCAGTGGAATTTCTTTGACAGTGAGGATGTAGGCTTAGAAGCAGCCATCATTCAAAAATAGCGTAACAGCTTACTCATCGAGAAATTCCGCGCCGCAGATAATCGGGGCTAAAATATCGTACCGAAACTGAGGGCTTGAAGACTTCACAGAGAAAGCAATCTATGTGGATTGCCTTCTCTGTGAAGTCTTCAAGCGGTAGGAGAGTATTCTGATCTGCAATGAAGGGGAAGGCGTGAGCCACCCTGGAGCGTTCAGAAGTAAGAATGTTGGCACAAGTAACCGCAATGCGGGTGAGATACCCGCACGCCGAAAGACCAAGGATTCCTTGGCAATGTATATCAGCCAAGGGTTAGTCGGTCCTAAGGGGATGGCAAACGCCGCACCCGATGGATTCACGGTTAATATTCCGTGACTTTCGTGCAGATCGATGGAGTGACGAAGCGCAGTATGGTACACACATTATTGGATTTGTGTTCGTGCTATTAGGGTGATTCCTGGCAAATCCGGAATCTGATTTTGATGTCGCACCCGAGTAGAGCGGATAAGCCAGCAATGGCGAAAGTATCAAAGCGCGCTTCCGAGAAAAGCTTCTAAGATTATTTGCACGAAAACCGTACCGCAAACCGACACAGGTGGTCAGGGCGAGTAGCCCTAGGCGAACGAGTGAGAGGTCTCCAAGGAACTCGGCAAAAAAGCGGCCGTAACTTCGGAATAAGGCCTGCCCGCGAAGCTCGCAAGAGCGTAGTGGGCCGCAGCTAAAGTATCTCTGGCGACTGTTTAACAAAAACACAGCTCCCCGCGAACTCGATAAGAGGATGTATGGGGGGTGACACTTGACCAATGCCAGAAGGTCAAATGGCGGCGTTGTGTCCGGCACAGTGGGCATGAATCGTATTCGTGTCTATTGCGTCGGACATGGTGACTGCCATAAGCCCTGGTGAATGTCGGTCGTAACTATAACGATCCTAAGGTAGCGCAATTCCTTGTCAGGTAAGTTCTGACGCGTTGAATAGTGTAACGACTGGAGAACTGTCTCGGAGACCCGCTCGGTGAAAATACAATACCGGTGAAGATGCCGGTTACCTGCAGCTAGACGAAAAGACCCTAGAAGCTTTACTGTAGCTTGATATTGACCATACGCGCTTCATGCGTAGCGTAGACGGCAGGATTTGAAGCGTCGCTTTCGGGCGGCGTGGATCCGACGATGAAACACCGTTCTTGAATTGTGTATGTTCTAACCCCGACGGAAAAAACGGCGGGAGACAGTATCTGGCGGGCAGTTTTAGTGGGGCGCTACCCTCCTAAAGAGTAACGGAGGGGCCTAAAGATCAGCTAGGCGCGGATGGAAACCGTGCCGATAGTGTATGGGCACAAGCTGGTTTGACTGCAAGGCGTTAGTGCCGAGCAGATGCGAAAGCAGAGCCAAGCGAACCGACCGTTGGCGTTAGACGCCGCGGAAGATTATCTGACAAAAGCTACTCTAGGGATAACAGGCTAGTTCCGCCTAAGCGTTCATAGCGACGGCGGAGTTCGGCACCTCGATGTCGGCTCACCACATCCTGGGGGTGGAGAAGCTCCCAAAGGTTTGGCTGTTCGCCAATTAAAGTGGTACGCGAGCTGGGTTCAGACCGTCGTGAGACAGGTTGGTCTCCTATCTGCTGCAGGCGTTGATGCTTGAGGGGAATTGATTCTAGTACGAGAGGACCGAATTGAACGAACCTCTGGTCTGCCTGCTGCCGCACCCGCGGCACCGCAGGGTAGCTATGTTCGGATCGGATAAGCGCTGAAAGCATATAAGCGCGAAGCCAGCCCCAAGATTAGGCATCGGTGAGGCCCCTGGAAGATGACCAGGTTGATAGGCTTTAGGTGTACGCGCAGCAATGCGTTGAGCCGTGAAGTACTAATCCGCCGATCCTGTTAGGAACTCTGTGAGTCGCTTGTTTTGTTTACCTATTTAGTTCGGTGACGAATGTTAGTTGTAAGTTGAGGCAATTCTGCTGTGAAGTAAATGTTGATGCATTTTCCAAAGCACAATGGCGTGCATGTCCGAGAGCTATTGTGCTTTGTGAAAATGCCAACATTTACGAGTAGCATTTGCCGAAACGCACAACTAACATTCGTCACCGAATGCGCAACAGTCAAAATTGAATCCTGCGTTCTGGTGGTTTGGCGCTGTGGCACCACCCGTTCTCATTCCGAACACGGCAGTGAAACGCAGTTGCGGCGATGATAGTCTTTTTGGCGAAAGTAGCTAGCCGCCAGAACGGAGGATTCAATGAAGAAAATTTCAAATACTAAAGGCCGAATGACAAATTATCGGCATTTGGTTTTTTCCGTTCTTTTTGGGATAATGGTAATGTTACAATTATCATTAAGCAATCATTACTAACATGGAACCAAATGTCATTTCCAATATCACGCCCGAAAACACCTCGGTGAATTTTCGCTTGGCGGGTCCGAGCGAGCTTATAAAGAGCGCCTGGAATTTATTCAAGGCACATTGGCGAATGTTGGCGGCCATAGCCGTCATACCGTCGATATTGACATTCGTAAGCCAGATGCTCATGGCCACTGGGGCAGGCGTTATGGTTATCGTTGCTCTAATACTGTCAATTTTGGCCGTCATACTGTCGTTTGTTATGCAGGGTGCGCTAATAGACGCTGTTAAGCAATATTCCAACAATGCCTCGGCGAAACTTTCTGTCGGAGATCAGTATTCTTTCGGTTTCAGATACTTTTGGCCTTTCGTATTGATCATTGTAATACAAGCTCTAGTATTCGGAGGATCGTTTATTCTATTTGTCTTTCCGGGAATAATAATCAGCGTATATGCGGCCGTGTACGCGATGACCTTGTTCGTTGACAACAAAAGAGGTTTCAACGCCTTTTCGGAGAGCTTCAGTCTAATAAAAGGCAGGTGGTGGAAAGTATTCGGCCGGTTGATAATATTGGCCTTGTTGGTGTTGGCTTGCTATGTGGTCATTGAAGGCATTGTCGTGTCGCTTATAAGCGTATTGTTTGGCATAGGGTCGTTTTCGTCCGTTGTATTGACATCGCTTGCAAATATAGTAATGGCTGTTACGGTAGGTCCGTTCGCTACCGCCTACCTCTACAAAATGTACGAGTCGCTAAAGGCTACCCGTTCCGGCCAAGTTCTTACCGAGACATTCAGGATCTGGCTTAAAGTTTTCTTAGTTTTTGGCGCAGTGGCCGTATTAGTTTTGATTATCATTGGTTTTGTTGTCATTACCGGCCAATATTCTACTCAAGAATTGAGAACATATACGCCACCAACATCTCGACAATTGTAAAATCCAAATGGTTTCCTGGGCTAAGCAAAGAAAATTATTATATGGCGGCGGGGTGATAATAATATTGCTCGTAGCTATCGCCGTGCCGGCGTGGAAGGTATTCTACAAAGCGCCGAGCTGTTTTGACGGTATCAAAGATGGCAACGAAACGGGGGTCGATTGCGGCGGCTCGTGCGTCAAACTCTGTCCGAGCGCCTTTCTGACGCCGGTTACGGATTGGACCAGGTTTGAAGAGGTTGCGCCGGGTTTGTACAACATTGCGACATACATAGAGAATCCGAACATAGATGGCGAAGCGTTCGGCGTGCCGTATCATGTGCAGTTATACGACAATCGCGGCGTACTCATTGTCGAATACGACGGCACGGTGACTTTGCCGCCCCACCGAAATGTCTTGGCTTTTCAAGGTGCGGTCAATACCGGTCAAAGAGTACCGTCCAAAGCGCTTTTTGAATTTACCGGCATACCTAATTGGCACAAACAAGCTGATCGCCTGGTGTATTTATCGGTAACAGACAAGCAATACCGTGAAGACGAAACCGGTTCGGCGCTTACGGCGACTTTGAAAAATAACGGTGTATTGCCGGTAGGCCGTATTTCGGTCTATGTCGTGCTTTATGACAAAAACAACAATGCAATCGGATTTTCCAAGACAATAATCGACAGCATTGCCGCCGGCGCGACCGTTACTGCGCCTTTCACCTGGCCGGTTGACCGCCATGGCGCGGTTGTTTCCATTGAAGTTCTTCCTGTGGCAGAATAGAGAAATGATCAGGAAAGCTTTCGACAACATCGATTGGGTGCTATTCCTGGCGACACTTCCCATATTGGCCGCCAGCCTGGTGACGATGCATTCGTTCACTGGCGATACTTCGTTTGCGGCGCATCAATTCATCTGGATAATCGTATCTATTGCGGTTTTTTTCGCCCTGAGTACCGCAGATCTGCGCTTCTTGCGGTCAACCTGGGCTTCGGCTGCGCTCTTTGCCGTATCGGTGATTTTGCTGGCGGCTCTGTTCGGACTCGGCAAGATTTCACACGGCGCGCAGAGCTGGTTTTCGTTCGGCGGATTTTCTTTCCAGCCGTCTGATTTCGCAAAATTGGCGCTCATCGTCATTCTGGCGAAATATTTTTCGCGGCGGCATATCGAGATCGCCAATATCCGCCACATTCTGGTGTCAGGCTTTTATGCTTTTGTTTTTTTCATCTTGGTATTGTTACACCCCGATCTTGGTTCGGCGATGATAATTTTCTTGATTTGGCTCGGTATTGTCATGGTCTCGGGAATTTCCAAGAAGCACCTTTTCGGCATGATGGCGGTTGCAATATTGGCATTTATTTTGCTTTGGAATTTCGGTTTCAAGGGATATCAGAAAGACCGCATACGCAATTTCATCCACCCTCTGGCTGATATCCAAGGCGCAGGATATAACGCCTATCAATCGATGATCGCGGTCGGTTCTGGCGAGCTTTGGGGCAAAGGAGTCGGTTACGGCACGCAGTCTCGCCTGAAGTTTCTGCCGGAATACCAAACAGATTTTATTTTTGCGGCTTTTGCTGAAGAATGGGGCTTTGCCGGCATAGTCATCCTCTTTTCGCTTTACGGAGTGATCATTTGGCGCATCATCAAAAACGCCACACGCGGCGCGACCAATTTCGAGATTCTATACGGCGCCGGGGTGGCGATCTTTTTCGTTGTTCATATTGCCGTGAATGTGGGAATGAACATTCACATCCTGCCGGTGACCGGCACACCTTTGCCGCTCATGAGTTATGGCGGTACGCACCTGTTTACGGAATTTGTTGCGCTCGGCCTATTGATGGCAATGCGGAAATACGAACGCCCGGCGCACAAGTCGGAGGTGAAGAATGAGTTTGTTGGGCCGCAATGACTTAATGTGGAACATCGTTAACGAGGTTCCACCTCGTTTGGTTATACAATGCTGATATCGCGTCAATCATCTTTTCCAATGAGAACTTCTGCGCCACGGACTCGCGCAGGGCAGCGCCGTATTCGCGGCGCATGTGAGGATGCTCGATCATGAAGGAAAGCGCGTGAGCCAACTCTTTGGAATTTTTTGGTTGGACCAGGACGCCGGATTTCATGTCTTCGACGATTTCCGGTATGCCGCCGACGGTAGTGGCGACAACCGGCAAAGAAGCGTAGGCCGCTTCCAATATGGCATAAGGCAAGCCCTCTTTGATCGACGGCAGGACGAATATGTTGAACGCTTTCAAATATTCCGAGGCGTTTTCCAAATAACCGGTCAAAAAAACATTGTTCTCGAGTTTCTTGTCTTTTACCATTAGGTGGAGTGCGGCTGCGTCTTGGCCGTCTCCGACGATCACACACGCAACATTCGGGTGACTTTTTACTGTCTGTTCCAAGGCATTGACTAGATAAGGCAGTCCTTTGTTCGGATGAAGCTCGGCAAGCGTGCCTATCAAGATCCGTTTGCTGAACTCATTTGGGTCCATACAGATCAGGCGGCTGATTTCTCGTTTAGCGCCGTCAATGGAGATGAATACGGGTTGTTTTATGCCTAGCGGAATCAAAGACAGTTTGTTTTTCACGCCGGGGAAACGAAGCGCCTGAGAATACTCCTTTTCCGAAAGTAGGACAGTTTTGTGCGCGAGGAGCATCGTCAGCCAAGAGAAAAAAGTTATCAACAATTTTTGCGCAGTCGGCCGATCTTCATTGAATGAAAAGCCGTGCACGGTCACTAATATCTTTTTCACCCCAGATGTTCTGCCGGCCAGCGCGCCCAGTCCGGCAGCCTTCGGACTGTGCAGGTGCAAAATATCGGGTTTCTCCCTTTTTATTATCCTAAATATATCCTTGAATGAAGCCGCGTCTTTATCCAAGGAAATATTCTTGCCAAGCTGGCTTATGGTATGCGTCTTGACGCCGGCGTCCTCGAGTCGTTTCATCAACACGCCATCGCCGCCAAGGGCCACAATCGGCGTATGGCCTTTGCTTTTTACGGCCGTCGCAAGGTCGTAAACATGCCTTTGCGCGCCGCCCCAATTGGATTTGGTGATTATGTATAGAATCTTCACATCCTAAAAGTACCATGCATTGAATTATCGGGCAAATCATGGTATTGTACGCGCCATGACGCGCGTGACCAATTCAAAAAGGGCTTTAATACTGATTGCGGGCGATCTGGTCGCCTATCTGTTCTCGCTCATACTCACCTTGACTGTTCGCTACGGCCAATTGCCGGACCGCAACTTGCTTTCCGACCACATACCGTCATTTTCCGTACTTTTTGTGTTGTTCGTGATAGTTAACTTCAGCGCCGGGCTTTACGACAAACAATCCGCTTTCGGCCGCGGAAAGATCCAAGGACTGCTCATAAAAGCACAAATCGCAAATATATTCGTCGGCACCACTTTTTTCTATCTGGCGCCGGTATTGATCACGCCGAAAGCCAATCTCGCGATATTTTTCGTAATATCGACCGCGCTTCTATTCCTCTGGCGGACGATAATGTTTCCGGTTTTGATCGTGTCCAAGCCGCAGGCGGCGATTCTTGTAGGTGTCGGCGACGATATCGATGATCTTTTCGACGAAATCAATGCCGGCGGCAATTACGGCGTGCTTTTTACCGATCGGATCGCTCTCGGCCCGAACACCGCCGGTTTGCCGGAAAGAATTTCCGAATCCTTGTCGAAAAACGCCGCGTCGATAATAGTGGCTGATTTACACGACAAGACTGTGGAATCGGCTATGCCGTTTCTGTATTCCCAGATTTTCTCTGGCAAACAAGTGATCGATGCCGGCAGGCTTTATGAAGCTGTATTCGACCGCATCCCGCTTTCCATGGTCGGCGAAAGATGGCTGTTGGAAAACGCCGGCGCGCTCGGCGGCCATAAGGTCTACGATTCGCTCAAAAGGGTTATGGACATAGCCATAGCGTCTGTTGTCGGGCTGGTTTCGCTTGCCGTTTACCCGTTCATCTACCTGGCGATAAAGATCGAAGATCGCGGTCGGATTTTCATCCGCCAAGAGCGCATAGGCCGTAATGGTAAGCCGATCGAGATTACTAAATTTAGGAGTATGACGGGCAACGACGGCGGTGCGTACGGTTCTAACGGCGGTAAAACTTCTTTGACGGTTACGCGCGTGGGCAAAATATTGCGCTTCACTCGCATAGACGAACTGCCCCAGCTTTGGAGCGTTCTCAAAGGCGACCAATCGTTGATAGGCCCCAGGCCGGAATTTCCGTCGCTTGTCGCCATTTACAAAAAAGAAATCCCTTATTACGACATCAGACATCTGATAAAACCGGGCCTATCCGGCTGGGCGCAAATATACCACAAAAAACATCCCCATCACGAAGTCAATGCAAGCGAAGCGCGCAATAAATTGTTCTATGATATGTATTATATCAAAAACCGTTCACTCACTCTGGATATCCGCATTGCTCTACAAACCGCCCAAGCAATACTTTCACGGCAAGGGGTATGACGACGCGCCGGACCAGCCGGCAAAGCAGTCATATATTTATCCACTCGCGCCCCCAGAAACATTCATCAAAATCTGTTACCATTGTTCATAGTACGGAAAATTTAACCCAAAGCCGTTATGTCTCCCAAAATCAAAATTTCCTACGGACTAGCTATACTCGGATCCTGTTTCCTGCTTGCCGTTTTACTCATCAATTTGTCGTTAAACAGCCCCGGCTCGTCTCTGTCAGTTGTGCCAAAAATCAGTTCTAGTTCGCAGTTGGCGCAAGTCGCCGGCGTTACGCACAAGAGTGTATCAACATTCAGCGATGTGTCGTCTAACACATCAAATGTATTTCAAATTTCCTCTACTATTTCCGCCGGAGACACGCTTGTTGCCATAATCCATACCGACGGAATAGCGGTCAGCTCGGTTACCGATTCCAAGGGCAATTCATATTCAATCCGGACAAGCCACAGCCTTCAGTATTACGGCGCGGATTACATAGTCACCGGCTATGTCGCCAATCAGCTGTCGAGCGGGGATTCGGTAACGGTGAATTATTCCGCTTCGGCTTACAATTACCGCTGGGGAGATCTTTTTGCGCTTAACGGCATAGCGTCTTCGCCGTCGGTTTTTTCCGGTTCCGGAGATTTCTATTTCTATCAGACCGGTCTTTCGGGTATAGCTACCGTGAATGTTCCGACCGGCAATTATTCCTGCATCGGAACAGTCCTGGCTTATAATTCCGATTCTTATTCCGGAAGCGGTTGGGCAACGGCCGACCATATTTCCGGCGCTGGATACCAGTCCAGATTCCAAAATTACTATTTGTTTGAAAATGTTCCGGCAGCCGGCATCCAGGATCCCGGCGGCAATCATTCAAGCACCGGTTCCAACGGCACCGGCGGATACATCGTTTTCGCCTGTTTGTCGGCAGATCAAGCCGCGGCCGCCAATCCTTCGGTAACGGCGAGTCCCGCGCCGGCTGCCGCACCCGTAACGACTCCGGCCGCTTCGCCCGCCTCAGCACCGGTTTCCCAACCGGTCGTTTCCCCGGATGTCGTAAGCGCGCCGGCGCCGGTATCAGGCGACATATACATATCGCAAAACGGCGCAGGCGCCGGCAACGGCGCCGATTGCGCCGATGCCCGTCCGGTATCTTGGCTCGGTTCCGCGGCTAACTGGGGTTCCGGTCCCGGGCAAATCGGTCCGGGAACAACCGTCCACCTTTGCGGAACAATAACTTCACCCATTTCCGTCTTGGGAAGCGGCGCGGCCGGAAATCCTATAATCGTTCATTTTGAACCGGGGGCGAATATGACCGCTCCTAATTGGAACGCGCCCGTAATTTCCGTAAAGGAACAGAATTATGTAATCATAGACGGCGGCACCGGCGGGGTAATCGCCGCCACAAACAACAACAGCACTTCCCAGACTGATTCAACCGGAGTATATATAGAGAACGGTTCGGATGTGGAGGTGAAGAATCTGACAATAAAAGATATGTATGTCCGCACCGACCCGAATGATACCAATGGCGCCGGCGGTTGCGGCGCCGGCGGCGGCATAGTCTATTACGGAAACGCCAGATCATCCGCCGGAGGCAGTGATATATCCATAGATCACAACACCATCTCCAACGCGGGTTGCGGGATCATGTTCACGCCGTCGATCGGCGATTCTTCAGGCGCATACTCTTCCGGCGGAATAAAAATTTTTGACAATACGATATCCGGAAACAACTGGAGCATCGGATTCGGTGTCTGGACTTACTCCAATGTTAAAGGAGTTGATATCTATGGAAATGACATTACCACATCCGGCGCCATGTGGGACGAGCCGAATGACGTTTTTCACCATAACGGCATGCATATTTATGTGAGCGGGCATGATTCCACGCTTTCCGATCTGCGGATATATGGCAATTATATCCACGGCGATATCGGGCATTGGTCAACGGCGTATCTGTTTATGGAAGACCCGGGCGCCGGAACAAGCGGGGCGATATCGTCAACCGATGTATTCAATAATCTGATAGTTTCTACCGCCGGCGGAGCGAGCAACGGCCATATATACATATGGACCGGCGGAGTGAATGCGTTCAACAATACCTTGGTTGCCTTGAATTATCCCGCGGGCATTGCCATAAGAACCTTGTCCGACAGCGGCACGCCGGTTTCAGACACCATCAAGAACAATATAATGTACGGATTCAACGCGTCATATTCCGTGCCGGTTTATAATGTCGCGAGCGGTTCGTATTCGGCGAACAACATCACCGCGTCCGGCAATCTTATAAATGTCGATCCTTTGTTTGAAAATATATCCGCCGGAGACTTTCGTTTGAAATCAAATTCGCCGGCAATAGGCGCCGGCGCCAATCTTACTCAGCTCTGTTCCGTTTTGCCGGCTTTATGTATTGACCGGAACAACATCACCCGCCCCTCCTCCGGCCCCTGGGACATCGGCGCGTATCAATATTCAACCGGCGGCTCTTTGCCGCCACCTTCCGTCGTTCCTTCTCCCGCTCCAGCCTCTCCGCCAACCGTCTCTTCCGTCTCATCTTCCTCCATCACCCCAATCT
>JAGXAG010000013.1 GCA_018971685.1 Patescibacteria group bacterium | reverse complement strand
TTCGGCGAGTTCTACAAACCCGCCGAGGAACGCCTGAACCAGCTCCTTGCCGAACTGCCGAAACTTGAAGCGGAAATCGATCACCGCAAAGTTGCGAATGTGTCTGCCGAGGAAGTCGTCTCCGAAGCCCGCCAACTCTATACCCGCTGTCCGCCTCGCTTTGGCTCCACGCCGCCTTGAGCGCTCGCCCACGGCCCTTTTCCGCCAGATGCATCACCCGCACTTCCTGGTGCTCTTGCGCCAACTCTTCCGCTAAGGCCAGCGTGCCGTCCGTCGAGCGCGAGGTCTGTGTCCTGCTTCTGAATCACACCAAGAAGGAGGTCGCGGTGAAGTTGCACCTCGAGACCAAAACTGTCGATACCCTTGCCCAAAGGGCCTTCAAAAAGCTCGGCATCCACCGACGCGAAGAACTGCCTGGGGCGTTGGCCCGGCTGCGCTGAATGAACTCCTTTCGCTCCGATACAATTTCGCTATTATACAACCGATTTGCGCAAGCTATTGCATTTCTGTGACTAAGCTCCAGCCTCAATCCCTCGGCGGCGCGCAGTTGTAGGGTAATTTTGCGCGTGCGTGTCAGCCCGGCATCTGCGATGATAGTCATGTGCAGTGTGCGAGACTCTTTGGTGAACATTGCGAGACACGGCACAGCCTTCGGGCCACAGGCTTTGATGGCCAAAATTGCATGAATAATGAGTAGAATCTTACGATCCATCTTCCATTTCTTTCTGTCCAAGGAAAACCTGCTCGCCTTTTCTCTGGCTGCAGGACTTTTGTGCGCCTTCCTCGTCGCGGCTCGGTCTCACCCTCAAAGGCAGGACATCTCGCCAGCGAGGCCAGACGAGCCAAGGATAAGCTTTGATCCTCCGTCTGCCGATCTTGGCGTAATCCTTCAAGCGCAAACGCTGCGCCGTGTGTTTCGTCTAGTCAACTCGAGCACCAATCAAGTCCGTCTCCTAGGTTTACGACCAAGCTGTGGCTGTACCGTGGTCAAAGAAGAGTTACGGGGTGCGGTGATCCCTCCGTATGGTTCCCTTGGAGTTCCCGTCGAATTCCACTCCGAGTTCCGACAGCCGCATGCCCATAAACCAGTGAACGGGGAGCAGGCATTACGCCGCCCTTTATATCTGCAGCGTAATGCTTGCGCGGGCGAGTTGGAAGATCACGATATGTAATGGAAGCACTGTACATGGTTCGGAAAACTGCCTATAATTTCCGCCAAGTGGTTGGGTGCTTGATGGGTGCCACGCTAATGATGAACGCGGCTATGAGTTCGGCGGTCGCGCCACCTGACCCTGCAACGCTTCTTGCGGGAGTTAGGTCAGTTCGACTTCAGGTTCCACCCTCGAGGTTGCTGATTAGATATTCCGCCAAAGATCCCATGAGCACCAATGTAGCGATCGCAGTCGTTGACTTCGATGGGTCACTAAGGGCTTTCAACTGCGCTACCAACGTTTCACCGAGAGGAACCAACCTTCCTTGGTGTACGCTTTTCGATGGGAAAGATGCAATCGTCTATGGATATTCTCCGGGCTTCGCTGAATATTGCAACTTAAATCACGCAGATGTTGGATTGATGCTTTTCGATCCTCGGCTTCTTGGTCTTACTTATGCATATGCGGCGGCTCAAACCCTCGAATCCGTGTTGCCTGATAGATCTTCTCCAGGAAGACTCGAGCTCGTTGGTGCCGAGGAATTAGACGGCCGACCTACATGGCACGTTCGCTATCACTATCCGCCTCCGTATCAGCATACTCTTCCTGAAGAGTACTGGGTGGACGAGGCATTCCGGGTCTATAGGCAGGAATGCAACGGCGCAACGACTTTGTCCTCTTATGCTAACGAGCGTTACCCGTGGCTTCCGAGTCGTGTCGTTTCTTACTACCGAGTAGCGCCCGATGCTCCAAAAGACGAAGTCGACGTTGAGATCCTGAGCGCTGAAGCAAACGTCAAATTTCCGAAGGCCCGATGGGGACCCGCGGGGATGATGCTTAAACCTGGAACAACTGTGCTGGATCGAGAGGCTTCGCGGATCCTTGGTACGTGGAACGGCAAACGCTTGGTGGCAACCGGCCCGCAGAAGGCGCCGGGATGGAGTTACATTCTCGTGTTGCTTATGCTCTCATTGCCAGCTATTTTCGCATGGCGTGCAAAAAAAACGCCCGATCTGAAACACTAGGAGTCGGCACGCTGAGGTGAGCCTTTGACCGACGCGTTTCTGGACGGCACGATCGAGAAACCGCTCTTTGAAGAACGGAAGGCGGCGTTGCTCATGGAGCGCAAGGCGCTGGAGGAACATCTGACGAATCTACGCCAAACCGGACAGTCCGGGCCGAGCCGGATCGCCGAATTCCTCGAACTGGCCGGAAGCGCGTCTTTCCTATACAAAACGGGTTTGGCGGACGAAAAACGCGATTTGGTGAAGATCGTCACCTCGAACCGGGCGGTGGGCGGGAGAAACCCAACAATGACGCTGTCAAATCCGTTTCGGGAGGTCGCAAAACGCCATTCCGTCCAATCTGGTGGCCTGTCTTGAACTCGAACCAAAAATCGTTGATATAGGGCTCTGTTGAGCCGTCTCGGTCAGGGTGCATGCGTTGGCTGGACGCTTTGGACCAAGTCAGAACTGCGATTCTCGAAGGCGGATCTGTGAACTCAGAAAGATAACATTTTGGTACAAAGTGTTGATTTTTTGGTCCTGAATTTTTCTTGTTTTTCTTACTCATTATTATTCAAATTATATGCCAAAATTCAAAGACTCCTAAAAAATTAATTAATAAAGTAACCACCACAAAATTCCGAAGGTTAATGCTCCTCGGTCTACCCTCGATACTACGCTGACTCGTGCTGGAATTTTTGAATGATGTTCGAACTTTCTTCGCCGAGAATCCTCGCACCTGAATGGTTGTGCCTCGCATTCGCTCGGCGCTCGGAGTCGGGCGGACGGCGGCCGGGGATGTGGGGGAAGGTCGCCGTCCGCCCTCCCTCTTTGTCGTCGCGTCCTGGGCAGGGCCGGTCGGGGCGGGGGCGGTTCGGATCAGAAACATCATATCAAATTTAAGGACTCCAGGCGCGATTCGAAGCGGCCCACTTCCTCATCGGAAGTCGGCCGCTTCTCGATAGAGCCTGCGGCTCAATCGGTTGGAATGAGCCACAATGGTTTTCAGCGTACGAATCGGTATTTAGCGTGTCGCGGCGAGCCTTCGCGGATCAATCGTCCTTGCTGGACTAGCGTCACAAGATATCTGGTCGCAGTGGCGCTGGAGACATGCAAGAGCATCTGGATTTCTTCGTTGTCGATGACTTGTTTCTTTTGCGCGTACTGGATCAGTTTGTCTAGCTTCTCTGATCTGTTCGTCTGGATTTTTGCGCGACCATGCGCCTGGATATCGCGAAATTGCTCTGATTCGCTGAACTTCGGCTGTTCTGAAGCCGCTTGCATCGGAGTTTGTGGAGATTGCGCCGGCGATTGCGGCTGTGGCGCTGGCGGAGTCGGTGCCGCCGGCGCGGGCGATGAGGATTCCGATATTACTGGGATGCTATCAGTCGGATTTTCTGGCTGTGATGGTTCTGGGGCTGGTTCAGATCCAATCTCCGTATCCGTGGGTTCATTGGAAACTGTCTCAACTGGCGTTTCAGAAATCGTAGGAGCCGTTTGCTCCGGTTCTGGCGTTAGCGTTGGTGGCGGCGTCACAGGTTCTGGCTCTGGCGTTACTGGTGCGGTTGGTTCAGCCGCAGGAGCATTTTGAGCGTTCTCATCGTCCATGGATTCATTCTATCACCAATATCGCTGTGGCTCATTCGGTTGGTTTGAGCCACAAGCTTATTTCGGTGGCCACCAACGCTGGAAATATGGCCGAAATCCGGCCTGGTTCCGTGGCTAGGCTGAGCCACGCCAGAATTGGACAGATATTGACTTTTATGTTGTGATATGCTATACTTGATTCAGAGATCCTTGAGAAAGGTTTAGGGTAGCTTTGAGGAGCTGGAGGACGGCTTTTCAAAGCTACTTTAAACCTCAACCAATGAAAGGATTACAAAATGAACGCACCATTGACCAAAGGAATGTATGGGCACGAGTTCCACCCTACCAGCGAGCAATTCGGACTTAGTTGTGGCCAAATGCGCGGTGAACAGATCGTTCACAACGGCGGATGGTATAACAAAGCCGGTGAGAAGCTGGGCTGGGGCGACCTCGGGCCACGGGATTTCTTGAGAGTGTCGAATGAGATGGACGACGGTGATCTCTTTATCGTCCTTCCCGAACAGGCATCCTTCTGGAATTTCGTGACGCGCCCCGGCATTGTCGGCGGCATGTCGGCGGTCAAACCTGACGTGAATGCTCCCGGTGTTGATTATGTGGCAGAGAATGCCAGATACATCATCACGCGGCATCAATGCTATCTGGTGGACGAATGCGGTTTTTGCAAAGACAAAGATATCGTTCTCCATCATGGCGTTGCATTCAAACCGTTGACCAAAGAAGCAGCGAAGAAATTCATTGCTGAAGGGGTCGCGGTCCAGGCTTGAACAACCTCATGGCTGTAAAACAGCTCGGTCGAAAGAACCGGAGCGCAAGCTCGAAACTTTCACTTGATTTCCCCCTGTGGTCGCAAGATCACAGGGACTCAATTGGATCCACGACACTGACGTCGCGGATCCTGAGAGTTCAGTTCTTTGAAAGGCACTAGCAATTGTTTACTGTAGAAATCGGTTCCTCATTTCGAAAGACAATTTAACTTGGGAATCGCAACTGCAGTAAACAATCAACCAAAAACGGAGAGAATTATGAATCATGCAATCATCATCCTTGCGGTCTTCGCGGTCCTTTTCCTGGCCGGCCTCTTAGGCAGTTCGTATGAACTCGCTTGCGAAGCCTCCGGCACAAGGAGCTTGAAGGTGCGCAATCTCGTCGGTTGGTTTCTTGTGGCATGGACTGGAGCGTTAATCATGCTGATTGACACCCTGACCACCAAAGTGCCACCGATGAACTGACTTGCTCGGGACCAATGGTCCAAACCCGCCTTGTGCTTGGAAGCGCATGGCGGGGTGTTTATTTTACAGACAAACAAAAGCCCCAGATTGCTCCGGGGCCGAGATTCCTTTCAATCTCGAAAGTGATCAATCGATACCGTCCAGGTATTCGCACCATACTCCTTTCCAATTCTTGAACCGGATGATGGGATGTCCGTCGTCCCAGCGAGTATAGACGAACTCCGAAGTCCCTTCTAGAGGCTCGGGAACTGTCTTCTTACCGGTCTCGTGAACGATGCAATACTCCGGCATAGCTGGATTCGAAATGTGCCGTTTCAAGGTCGCCATCAATTCAGCTCCCCTGCGGACGCTTGTCCGTTGTTCATGGGCAGCCGGAACATTTGGCATGCAATGCAGGAAGTAATACGGCTTCACTCCAGATGCATAAAGCGTCAGGAAATGTTTCCGCAATACATCCGCATCGTCATTCACGCCTTTGAGAAGCGCCGACTGGCTCAAGAGAATCGTCCGGGCACCGCTTTCACGGACCCGTCCAATCGCCTCATGAAGATCGTCGCTGATCTCGTCCGGATGATTGACATGCACGGCCATTTCAGTGACTTCATGACGCCGTAGCAGTTCGCAGAATCCTTCATCAATACGATACGGGTTGTGTGTCCATGCCCGGGTGTGAATCCGAATCATTTCCACCGACGGAATATCCCTGATGTCGTGTAACATCTCGTCAAGCACGGCATTGTCGTAAACCATCGGGTCGCCACCGGAGATGATGACCTCATTGATTTCCGGTCGGTTCCGAATCGCCTCCATAGTCGCTTGCCAATGCGGCCGCCCGCCGTGTTTTTCGTGCGGATCGGTCGATTGCAATGACCTGAGGCAGAATATGCAGTAAGCCAGACAATAGTCGGCCGTGTAAATGATCGCCCGATTGTCGTATTTCCACTGGCAGATCGGGGTAATCATTTCGTCCGGGCTTTCCCAGTTGTCTCTGCTGGCGGAATATTCATCCGCCCGCCCGTTAAGCTTACCTGTCCCGATTGTCGTGAATGGAAAGAATTGGCGCCACACCGGGTCCGAAAGAATCGGGTTGCCGATCTGGTCGATCTTCACAAGCGACATCATATAGGGAGTCAGGGCGTATCTGAATCCGCGCTTTTGCCAGCCATCCGCCGCGTCCACGAGAGAATGCTGAATCCTTGGAAAGACTCTTTCAAGGCTTTTGATGTCCTTGACCGCATTCCTCTGTTGCCACCGCCAGTCCTGCCATTCAGCTCGGCTGACGTCGGAATAGAATTCCGGGCGCTGACTGAAAGCGAGAGCTTGTTCCGTGTCT
This sequence comes from Patescibacteria group bacterium, assembly GCA_018971685.1. Taxonomy (GTDB): domain Bacteria; phylum Patescibacteriota; class Minisyncoccia; order Phycocordibacterales; family PALSA-1337; genus C7867-002. The sequence goes on along the minus strand of JAGXAG010000013.1, from coordinate 360 downwards.
TTCATATGCTTTTCTCTCTTTCTGTGTTGATTGTTGTAGTTCAAGCTAACTGCCAAAAAGCAAAATACTTGCTTGCTGGAAGTTAGCCTGAACCCTTATCAAGGTACGGTGATTCAGCGAAATTCTACCATATTGATTGGTTATATGTCAAACATGCGTTCCCGAAGACGGTTTTTATTCCTCAATCCAAATGCACATGTATCCGCTTCTCCTGGCCCTCCCCCCGAATTTCATACACCGGTCTTGTATAATTAGCAGCACTAATAATATACAAGCATGGCAAAACAACATCGTGTGGCTCCTGACCTGAAGGAGCAGATCATTAACCGCATCAAGAACGACGGCGTCACCGTCTCACAA
>JAGXAG010000012.1 GCA_018971685.1 Patescibacteria group bacterium | reverse complement strand
CAGACCCCTCCTGCGGGCGGGAAATCAGCCGAGGCAGGGCGAATCCATTCCCCCAGACAAATTGTTTCGCCCTGCCGAGTCCATTTTATTAGTTTTAATCATTTGGATTTTGCTCGAAATAGTTTCGAACTTTGTCCAACAAACACCGCCAAAATTGAAAATCAGAATCGGAAGCCGAAATGGGGTCGGCACGAAGTGCCGACACAAATGTATTCCCCCCAAAAAATCCTGATTCTGCAAGGATTCGCCACGCTCCGCGTGGCTCCTCGTTTGCCAATACAAAATTATGAATAATCAAACCATAAAGTTTTTCATTTATACTCGCAAGTCTACAGACGACAAAGACAGACAAGTCCGCAGTATTTCTGACCAATTAGCGGAATTGAAAAGTTTAGCGTTGAAAGAACAAATTGATGTTGTTGATATCTTTGTCGAAAAGCAGACCGCCAAAATACCAGGTCGCCCTGTTTTTAACGAAATGATGCTGAGAATGGAAGCGGGCGAAGCGTCTGGTATTTTGGCGTGGCATCCCGATAGACTTGCGAGAAACTCGGTAGACGGAGGAAAAATTATCTACCTCGTTGATACTGGTGTAATTTCAGAAATGAAATTTCCAACTTTTTGGTTTGATCCGACACCGCAAGGCAAATTCATGCTTTCAATCGCTTTTTCGCAATCCAAGTATTATGTAGATAATTTGTCGGAAAATATAAAACGAGGTCATCGCAACAAAGTGAAAGACGGAATATGGCCTCAAATGGCTCCGCTCGGATATGTGAACAAAAATAGAAAAATTGTTCCCGATGAAAATATCGCACCCTTAATCAAGAAAACATTTGAGGCATATTCGTCTGGGTCTTTCACTTTGCGCCAACTTCGCGACAAATTTAATGAACTTGGATTGAAGCGAAAAAGCGGAAAGGAACTTGCGGTGTCGAATTATCAAAAACTTTTGAAAAATCCTATTTACACTGGCTTAATGCTTTATAATGGCGAAATCCACGAGGGCAAACACGAACCGATTATCACAAAGAAACTTTTTGATTCCGTTCAGGAAGTGATGATGAGAAAAAGCAAACCTCACTCGAAAGGACTCAAACCATTTTTGTACAGAGGATTTTTCCGTTGTGGAGAATGTGGATGTTTTATTACCACCGAAACGCAAAAAGGTCATAACTATTTGCGGTGTACAAAACGGAAAAATCCTTGCTCACAAAAATATACTCGTGAGGAAATCATCACTTCCGAAATTCAAAAAGAAATCAAAAAAGTTTCTTTGCCAAACGATTGGGCTAAATGGATGTTGGCGGAAAATGAAAAAGATAAATTTGTGGAAGCCCAATCGTCTACGCTTTTTGCAGACAACACAAAGGCAGATATTTCTCTTTTGGATTCCAAGATTGAGAAGCTGATAAACGTATATTTAGAGAACGCACTTTCGTTAGACGAATACCGAGATATGAAAAACAAACTCGTTAACGAAAAACAGCTTCTCAAAGAGAAATTATCGGCTTTTGAGCAAAAAGCGAATAATCGGTTCGAACTTACGGAAAAGTTTTTGAAATACAATATAGAATTGGCAAACGAGGGAATAAATGAAGAGAAACTTCATTTATTCAAAAAAGTCGGTTCGAACTTTATTATTGAAGCTCGAACCGTACTTTTTGAGCCACGCGGAGCGTGGCGAATCCTTGCAGAATCAGGATTTTTTGGGGGGAATACATTTGTGTCGGCACTTCGTGCCGACCCCATTTCGGCTTCCGATTCTGATTTTCAATTTTGGCGGATGGGGTGAGATTCGAACTCACGGTCCCCGTTAGGAGACGCCGGTTTTCAAGACCGGAGCCTTAAACCGCTCAGCCACCCATCCGTTGCGGTTATAGTAATAATAAAAAGACCGTTTGGCAATCGGTATGCTATCATTATATTGATGGCAAAAAGAATTTTGGGAATAGACTATGGCGCCAAACGCGTGGGCGTGGCGGTTTCGGACGAGAGTAGGAAGTTTGCACTGCCGCTTTCTGTGTTGGAAAACACATCGGAATTAGTGGCGGAGGTAGACAAAATCGCCAAAGACAACGAGGCGGCGGAAATCGTCATAGGCGAGTCCAGGAATTATAAAGGCGAACCAAATGCCATTTTTGAAGACGCGGACAAATTTAAGCTCACGCTCGAGAAGAGGGGATTCACGGTTTACCTTGAACTGGAATTTATGACCAGCATTCAGGCCGAAAGAATCCAAGGCAAAAATAAGATGCTCGACGCCAGCGCTGCGGCGATTATCCTACAGTCGTATTTGGACCGCATTAACGATGTTAGTCCTCGAGGACTAACATCGTAGTTATCATGCTATCTACGCTTCTCAACCCCCAATCTATCATCATCGCCGCCGGCACACTCGGCGTGATCGGTATCGTATTCATGGAGACGGGCCTCTTTTTCGGTTTCTTCTTCCCTGGAGACTCGCTTTTGTTTACTGCCGGATTCTTGGCGACGCAAGGTTATATTTCCTTTCCCTGGCTTCTGGTCGGCGCGTTCGCCGCGGCGGTTGCGGGCGATAGCGTGGGGTATGCTTTCGGCAAGAAGGTCGGTCCGGCCATTTTCACCAAGAACGACTCGTTATTTTTCAACAGAAAACATATCGCCAGAGCGCAACATTTCTATGAAAAACATGGACGTAAAACCATAATTCTGGCCAGGTTCATACCGGTAGTGCGAACATTCGCGCCGATCGTCGCCGGTGTGGGCAATATGCCGTATAAGACTTTCATTGTTTTCAATCTGATCGGCGGTTTCCTGTGGACTTGGGCGATGTTGTGGTTTGGTTACGGTCTGGGAGCGCTCATACCCGATCCTGACAGATTCGTATTGCCGGTTGTGGCGGCAATCATAGTGATATCGGTTTTGCCGGCATTGAGGGAAATCCGAAAAAATTATAAAATAAGAGCATGATGCGCCACCAATCGCTCTTTTTCAGATTTTTCCCTCCGCCGAAATTCCTCGTCATGCCGCACGCCGGGCTCGATATTTCCGATGACGGCATTCGCATGATCGAATATGCCCGCAGCCAGAACGGCTTCGCGATATCAAAATACGACAGTGAAGATTTTCCCGAAGGATTGGTCGACGGCGGCGATATTCGCGACGACAAAAAATTCGATGAAATATTATCCGGTTTCACGCGCCGCAACCGCATCCGTTACGCCAAAGTCTCTCTGCCGGAAGAGAAAGTGTATCTTTTCCAGACTGACATACCAAGCAAAAATACCAGAGAAGCGACAGGTAATATAGAATTTAAGCTTGAAGAGAATGTGCCGCTATCGGCCGCGGACGCGGTTTTCTACTTTGACATATTGCCGCGCGCCGTCACCGGCGGCGCCTTGCGCGCCAGCGTTTCGGTGGCGCCGAAATCATTCGTCGAAAAACTGGTTGCCCGGTTGCGATCGATGGATGTCATGCCGGTGGCGTTTGAAGTCGCTCCAAAGTCGATCGCCAAAGCGATCGTTCCGTCTTCGTCGGACGAAACGATACTGATTGTTCACATTATGAGGCATAAGATGGGAGTTTATATCGTATCCGGCGGCGTGGTCTGTTTCTCTTCGACGATTGCGCTTAGTTCAGGGACTGTCGGAGTGATGGAGAAAGCGAATATTGACGATCTTGTCCGTGAAGTAAACCGCGTGCGCGATTACTGGATCACTAGGCCGGATGCGCACTCGGATATCGGGCATATCGAATTTGTCGGTTATAAAGCCGATGCGGTAGAACGAGCTGTCAAGCCGAAAATGTTCGGCGGCGGATCGAAGGTTTCCCTGGGTGATGCCTGGACCAACGCGTTCAGTGTCGACGATTACATACCGCCGATATCCAGCGAAGATTCGTTGCAATATACCGTGGCGGCCGGTCTGGCACTGCCTCTTTAACAAAAAACCACATACATGAGACATACCCTTTTACCATCAAAAGAAAGAGCTGCAATGAGTAGGGATTATTATCTGCGCCTGGCCGTGGTGGTTTGTATAGCGCTTGCTTCGGCGGCGATCGTAGGCGCAGTGGCGCTTCTGCCGGCATATATACAGGCCAGGAATCTTGAAAGCGAGCAACTCTCCGCAGTGGCAAAATTGGATAATAGCGGAGATAAAGCAGGCGTTTCTATGGAAACAGAGCTCAAAGCCGATATGGCGACAATCTCGCGCGTGGAAAGTTCGTTTTCTAATGCGAGCGCGTCTCGGGCGATAAGCGATATAATAAGTCTGCGCGGCAATATAAGACTGACTTCTTTTTCATTTGCAGCCTCTGGTAAAGCGGTCTCGCTCATCGTGCAGGGGATAGCGCCGACGCGTGATGACTTGGTTTCATTCAAGAACGATATCGAAAACAGCTTGAACGGCGCAAAAGTGGATTTGCCCCTGTCAGAATTGACCAAAAGCGCCGATATACCGTTTGCGATATCGGTAGCGTATAACCAGCCATGAATTCCATCCGTTCACATTCAAGCATGCTGATTTTGTTCCTGCTGATCCTTTCGGCGTCAGTCGGGGTTTATGGATACATGCGTTATGCCGTGAATGCGTCGCTTGCGAGAGCAAAAACAGCCAGAGGCATAGTGGTTGCAGAACAAGCGAACAAAATGCGCGAACAGTCGATAAGCGATATTTATGCCGCGACGGCCGGCGGCCGGTCGAGCGTCAGGGGGTTTTTCTTGTCAGACGGCGACGCGGTTGCGCTGATCGAGTCGTTGGAAAAGTTGGGAAATATTTCCGGCGCGCCGGTGGTTTTGTCGAATGTCAATGCCGATGATACCAGCGGATTGCCGGCGGGATCGTTCGCGACTATACACGCGCACTTGGAAGCGACGGGGTCATGGACGGCGGTCATGCGGACACTTGAACTATCGGAGACTTTGCCTTATACGGCGACACTTTCGGGCATCCGCCTCGATTGGTCAGGGAATCCTACGGACAAGAATACCAAAGCGACATGGAAATTGTCTTATGATATTGCCGGTTCAGTAATCGTCCAGGCCACGACGACACCCGCAACAAACCAAAAGCCATGATCATGGATAAATTAAAACTCAAAAATTTTTCAAACTTCGGCGCCAGCAGCGTCGCCGCGGCGCGTTCATTCGCGAAGAATTTAAGCAGCGATCCTTATACCGACTGGGCATTAACGGTGGCTGTCGCCTTTGTCATTGCGGTGGTGATGATCTTTTTCGGCCTTACCGATTACGGAAGAGCGGCGAGAGGGGATATTCTGGGTACGGTGGTTGCACCGAAAAAGATTGAAGATGTTTTTGATACGACCGCGCTCACGCAAACATTGCGCGCGATTGATGCTCGCGCGGCGGAAAGGCAGAGTCTGCTCAGAGGTTATTCAGGGCCGGGTGATCCGTCGCTCTAATCCGCCGATTGTGGTATGGTATTTCCATCCTCCCGTAGTTCAATGGATAGAACCGGAGACTTCTAAGCTCTTGATGGGGGTTCGATTCCCTCCGGGAGGACAAGGTTCCATGACATATAATGTAGTTTTTAGGAATCTGGGCCAGGATTTGTGGCGCGAAATATGGCAATAGCTTGTGGATTACTTGTGTATTGCTAAAAGTGTGAACATGGTAGAATTATTACAGGTCTTTATTATCAATTAAAAGTCTAATTTTAAAATCATGAAAGCAATTCACGGGATCGCGTTCGTGCTCCTCGTTATCGGCGGCTTGAATTGGTTCCTCGTCGGCATCGGCGTCGGAGATGTGGTCGCTTACCTAGGTTCGACCCTGGCGACGATCGTCTACATTCTGGTAGGCCTCTCGGCGTTCTGGCTCGCCTTTACCCACAAGGGCTCCTGCAAGTTCTGCGAGAAGTCTTCCGCGCCGGCGATGTAGCGCATGACGGGAATCATTTTGCAAATCAAAAATCCGCCGGCGTTCACCGGCGGATTTTTGATGGCGTTATGGCGACAGAATAGTGCGCGCTCAAGGACTCGAACCTTGGACCTTCCCGGTGTAAACGGGGCGCTCTACCGACTGAGCTAAGCGCGCGTTAAATTTAAGGACATGATGAAACCGGTTGGCCGGCGAATTGTCCGCTTCCACTTTCATAAAGACTAGCGTATATTCATGGCATGAGCAATGATATTTTGGGAAAAATTGAAATATTATATGAAGATCCGGACATTGCAGCCGTGAATAAGCCGGCCGGATTGATGGTGCACCCGGATGGCAGGGCGAAAGAGCCGTTTTTGACGGATTGGATTGCCGACAAATTCCCGGGAATCAAGGAGGTCGGCGAGTCAATCCATGGACCGGACGGATCCGTGATCGAAAGGCCCGGAATAGTGCATCGACTGGATAGAGACACTTCCGGCGTGATTTTGATCGCCAAAACATCGGCAGGCCACGCGTGTTTGAAAAAACAATTCCAAGCGAGGACGATCAAGAAAAAGTATATCGCGTTCGTTTGGGGCGAATTGAAAGATTCGTTCGGCACCATCGATCGGCCGATCGGCAGAAGTTCTTCGGATTTTCGCAAATGGTCGGCGCAAAGGGGCGCGAGGGGAGAGATGAGGGAGGCGGTGACTTATTGGGAGAAAATCAAGGATTTGCAATTTGCGGTTTCGACTCAAGACGGGACCGCAGTTTGCGGCCAAGGCCGCCGGCAGGCCTATGACCAAAACAATAAAGAAGAAAAGTTTACCTTGGTAGAGGTAGAGCCGAAAACAGGCAGGACGCACCAGATCAGGGTGCATTTTGCGGCGATACAGCATCCGGTGGTTGGGGACGCGCTTTACGCGCCAAACAGGCCGACGACACTCGGTTTCGACCGAGTGGCGCTCCATGCCAAGTCGGTAGAATTCGATGATTGCCAAGGAAAGCGGGTCAAAGTCGAAGCGCCGTTGCCGGAGGACTTCGAGCTGGCGCTTGCGGGCTGATTCGAAAAACATCAAGATTAATCCTCGATATCGAGGATTAATCTTGGTATTTTTATCGGGCCAAATCGACCGGAATGTCCAAACTTTGACTTTTAGGCGTTTTTTTGGTTAAATTAATCTCCTTATGGATATACGAAACATCGCGATCATAGCCCATGTAGACCACGGGAAGACGACTCTTGTTGACGCCATAATGTTGCAGTGCGGCCACGGCGACGAAGGGTCAATGGATTCCAACGCGCTCGAACGGGAGCGCGGCATTACCATATACGCGAAAAACACATCCATTGTCTACAAAGGCACCAAAATAAACATTGTCGACACGCCCGGGCATGCCGATTTCGGCTCCGAGGTCGAACGGGTGCTCCGTTCGATCGACGCTGTTCTGCTCCTGGTCGACGCCCAAGAGGGCCCGATGCCGCAGACGCGTTTTGTCCTGAAGAAGTCCCTGGAATTGGGCCTGCAGCCGATCGTGGTCATCAACAAGATCGACAAGCCGGCGGCCGACCCCGCGCGAGTGCATGACCAGATATTGGAATTGTTCATCGAGCTCGGCGCGCACGATTCGCAGATCGATTTCCCGACGGTCTACGCGATCGGCAGGCAAGGCGTGGCGAAGATGAAGCTGGACGACAACTCGAAAGACCTGACTCCTTTGTTGGATACTATTTTGAAATTCGTAAAACCCGCAAACACTGAAGTTTCAAGCGTTCTCGACGGAGTGAGTTCCGCGACTTTCGCGACTCTGCCGCGAAGCAATCCGTCGTTGCGTTTC